>CAYUQV010000083.1:0-13033 GCA_964446885.1 uncultured Methylocucumis sp. | reverse complement strand
CTTCGGGTTATGAGCCCGACGAGCTACCAAGCTGCTCCACCCCGCGATTGATTTGAACCATTATATAGAGTTCTGGAATTTTTTCAATCTAAATTTTTAGATTTGTTTTCTAAACCTGTTATTTACAGCCCTTTATCACACCTTTGTTGCCAATAATTTTCCAATCGTGGTGAAAACCTCATGAAACATAGCTTGGTTCAAACGTTTGGTTTGGATGTTATAACGGCTGGTATGGTAGGAGTCGACCAGTATTTTACCGTCTGGCAAATGATGCAGGGCATGATGCCCAAACGAAAATTGGCTAATTTTCAGACCATAGGCTTTCAATACCGCCTGATGGGCAATCGAGCCTAAAGCCAAAATGACCGCAGAGGCTGGCAAGGTTTGCAGTTCTGCCACCAGATAAGCGTTGCATTGCTTGATTTCAGCAGGCGTTGGTTTGTTTTGCGGCGGCAAGCATTTGACGGCATTGGTGATCCGGCAATTGTTCAATTCCAACCCGTCATTTAAAGCCTCGGAAACGGGCCGGTTACTGTAACCAAATGTATGGAGGGTTTCATACAGCAGCAAGCCTGCATAATCGCCCGTAAAAGGTCGGCCACTGGCATTCGCCCCGTGCATACCCGGCGCTAAGCCCACAACCACTAATTGGGCGTTCGGATCGCCAAAAGGGGCAACCGGACGGGCATGATAGGCGGGGTATTGTTGCTTGACCATGCAAAGAAAATCCGCGAGCCTTTCGCATTGCAGGCAATCCTGATTGAATAAAGGTTGGGCATCCATGATGTATTAACGTTTGGGCAAATAAAGGGGCATGATATGCTGCTTGCAAGACAAGCGTGGAAGCGGACAATCATAACATGGCTTATTCTTGGCAGCCTGTGCCTTAGCCGCAGATATTTCATTTACCAGACCCAATAAGGCTTACTACCCATGCGGATCAGTTATCAATGGTTATCTTTGTACCGCATCGCGCTATGCGTGGCCATTTCTGCCGTTTTGATGTTGAACACGATGGGCTTAGTGGCGTTGCCGACTTTGGGACGCATGGAAAATATCTTATATGACTTACGCTTACGCCAAACTCTGCCGCATACCCTAGATGAACGCATCGTCATCGTCGCGATAGACGAGGCCAGTCTTGCCCAAGAAGGGCAATGGCCTTGGGGGCGCGATAAGATGGCGTATTTGCTGGACATTCTCTTTGATTACTACGGCATTAAGTTATTAGGTTTTGATATTGTCTTCTCAGAACCCGACACCAGTTCGGGCATCACTATCCTAAACAAATTGGCCGATGGCCCCTTACGCGATGACCCGCGCTTTCTGGCACAACTGGAAACCTTAAAACCGCAATTGTCATTTGATGATTTGTTTGCCAAAAGCCTGAAAAACCGCCCGGTCGTGTTGGGATATGTCTTTAACCCCATCGAAGAAAAAGCCTCTGAGATTGGTACATTACCCAAACCTTTGGCCAATATCCGGGAACTGCCTTTCACGCCCTCACTGTTTGACGCAAAAAGCTTTTCGGCCAATTTGCCGCCATTTCAGGAAGCTGCCGCTTCGGCAGGTTATTTTTTGAATCCTTATATTGACCAAGATGGCATTTACCGGCGCTTGCCGCTGCTCGTCCAATATCAGCAACATATTTATGAAGCCTTATCATTGGCAATGTTCAGGGCTTTGCTGAACTATCCACCTGTTGAGTATCTCGTCGGCGAACAATACGGTTTGCAAACATCAGAAAACCGCTTGGAAGGATTGCAAATGGAAGGCTTTAAAATACCTGTTGATGACAGTGCGGCCCTATTGCTGCCATTTAGGGGACGCCAAGGCAGCTTCCGTTATATTTCGGCAACCGATGTCTTAAATGGCAAAGTTGAGGTGGCGGCGCTAAAAGACAAAATTGTCTTGATGGGCTCAACCGCTTTTGGTTTGGTCGATTCGCGGGCAACCCCCGTGCAGCAGGTTTTTCCGGGCGTAGAAATCCATGCCAATATCCTCAGTGCAATGCTCGACAAAACCATCAAATCCCGACCCAATTATATTATTGTCGCGGAATTGGCTGAAATCGCGTTCATTTGCCTGTTGGTCATCTTTTTCTTCCCTCGCCTGTCGGCAATGCGTTCGGCGGCCACCTTCGGCTTGTTATTTTTAGGCTGTATCCTGAGCAATTTCTATTGCTGGCAAAGCTTAGGCATAGACACCATCCTCGCCGTCCCGCTCACTCAATTATTTTTGCTGTATGGCATACAGATATTTTTTGGTTTTTTCTTGGAAAGCCGTAAAAAAAAGCAGTTAGGGGCCATGTTTGGGCAATATGTGCCACCGGAATTGGTGGCGCAGATGAGCCAATCCGATGAAGCTTTTTCGTTGCAAGGTGAAAGCCGGGAAATGACGGTGTTTTTTTCGGATGTACGCGGCTTCACGACCATTTCAGAAAGCCAAGACCCGCAAGCGTTGTGTGAAATCATCAACGCTATTTTCACGCCCTCAACACAGATTATCCACGAGGCTCACGGCACTATCGACAAATATATCGGGGATGCCATCATGGCATTTTGGGGCGCACCCATGCACGATCCGCATCATGCTGCCGGCGCCGTACACGCGGCATTAAACGTCGTGAAAATGCTGGCGATCTTGCAACAAGAATTTATAGGAAAAGGTTGGCCCGCCATTGATATGGGCATCGGCATCAACACAGGGATGATGAATGTCGGCAATATGGGGTCGCAATTCCGCATGGCTTATACGGTGATGGGCGATGCGGTCAATCTAGGTTCACGTCTGGAAGGCTTGACCAAACAATACGGCGTAAAAATCATTGTCAGCGAAGCCACTAAGATGGCCGCACCTGAATTTGTTTACCGTGAACTGGATCGTGTCCGGGTCAAAGGCAAGCACAAACCCATCACCATCTATGAACCGATAGGCTTAAAAGAACAGGTCAGCCCAGAACATTATCAAACGCTTGGCTTATTGGAAACCGCTTTGCAACACTACCGCCAGCAAGAATGGCTAATAGCCACCGCACTCTTTAAAGAATTGGCGCAGCGGCATCCCCATGATTTGCTATACTCGCTTTATCTTGACCGTATCACGCTGTATCAAAACACGCCCCCTGATGCGGCCTGGGATGGCGTTTTCACGCATACCAGCAAATAAACACCCACTGTGAATTTTAACCTTACTTCAAGTATTTATTCGGCATGATTAATGCCTTACATGCCCTATAATCTTACATATCTGCAAATTACGTTCCCTTATTAATTTTCTGTGAGCCCATAAAACCATGATAAATCTGACCCTATTGCTTGATGACCCTGATTTCATCGCCTCCGTCCAATTTGAAAAAGTCCGTTTCAAAGTCGGTGACGTGATTTTGAAAGAAAATGAAACTAGCCAAGACGTGTATTTTATTCTGGACGGCCAAGTCCAAATCAGCACCTGTGTTGGGGAAGAAATAGATAAGGTGCTGCCCGGCTTGGCACGTTTGTCCACCGGGGATTTTTTTGGCGAATTGGCCATGTTTGATGGCGAACCGCGCAGTGCCGAGGCGACTGCGATCACAGACTGCGAAATAGCCAGGGTAGACGGTTCGCAAATGCTGAGTTTTATGGAAAAGTACCCGGAAAAAGGCTATTTCGTCTTGCGGGAACTGTTTATGAACTTAGTGATGCGGATCAGGCAGAACAATATCCGCACCAAAACTGTGTTGGAACTGTATCTGAAAGAAAATAACCTGTTATCTAAATAACCTGCGTTCGGCATAAGAAGCCATTGTTGTCCACGAATACCCTCTGGGGCACGAGAAACGCAAACAATCACGAAAAAATTAATAATAATTTTCAGTAAGTTATATTTAATTTTACAATTTCGTGTTATTTCGTGATTTTCGTGGACATTTCTTTATATCAAATACCCTAACCAGCAAAACCCAGATTGACCGCTTAATACCTTAATACAAGGCTGGCGTGGATACGGCTGTCACCCGCGTGGGTCGTGTCGGCATTATTCAGCGCGTTGGCATAGGCAATTTTGGCTTGCACATGGGTTTGCCATTGCCAACTGGCTCCCACTCCAGTGCCGCTTAAGCTCCAGTCATTCAGGCTGCCATCGGCATAGCGGTTCGAGTGGCCATGCCCGTAATCATAAAACGCGAACAAGTTGATGGCATTCCAGCTCGGTGTAGTGACTTCCAGCTTAAAGATTTCGCCGCGATCTGCGCTGGTTTCGCGCTCCTGATAGCCGCGCACGTCAAAACTGCCGCCGATACCGATTTGTTCACCCGCAATCAAATGGTCTTGGGTATATTGTCCGGTCAACGTGGTCTGGATCAACCATTGTTTGAAATTGACCGCGATATTACCCCCATACCGGAATAAATGCCAATCAGGGGTTGCCCCTGGCTGGGCTAAACGATAGGCCTGCGCATCGTTGTAATCCCCTGCCCCAGTATTGCCAGACCATTGGAGGTGGTAATCAAAATGCACGTTTTGCCAAGGATATTCGGCCTTGTACAAAACGCTGATAGGGACACTACGGACGTTATTGCCAAACGGAATGGCGCCAAACTGAATATCGTTAATAAAATAGCGGTTATCAAACCCAACATCTAGCCATTGTTCATACTTTCCCCATTTGGGCAGAAACTGCTGGTAGTGCATACCATACATTTCCCCTGAACCCGTCACGGTAAGGTCACTGGCTACTGTGCCATTGTTGACATTCGAATAGGCGTAATAAGCGCTTAACCAACCCTTTAACTGATACAGCGGCAAGCTATAACTGGCCCCATATTGCTGGACATCATCGGCATGATCGGGGGATGTGGTGCAACTGCCGTTAAGGATATGATCCAGCCCCCACAGGTTGCTGTGTTGCAAGGCGCCGGTCATGCGAAAATTGCCCGTGCCTCTAGTGCCTAGCGTATTCAGCATTAACGATGCTTGATAAGGACGCTGTTCGGTGACATTGATTTTGGCATCAATACGGTCTGCCGTTTCACTTTGTTTGAAGGTTAATAGCAGTTGTTTTGACGGATGCTTATTGGCAACTTTTAAGGCTTCGGCCAAGGCTTGGGTATCCGGCGACACCGCGCTTTGCAAGCCCGGCAAGCTGATCAAAATATTGTCTTTACTAAAATAATGGTTGCCTTCAACCGATATTTCACCTAACGCAAAAGAGACGATGCGCAATTTGACATCCCCGGCATTCAACGTTTGGGGTGGCAAAATGACCCGGTAAAACGGATGGCCTTGTTCCCGGATCACCGTTTCCAGGCCTTTGCTGATGTCTTGCAAAGATTTCAGGGTATGGTGCTGTTCTTGTAAAGGTTTAAGGTAATCATCAAGCGTTTGGGTGGGCAGTGGCACTGCACCTTCAACAATAAAATGCCTGACCATAAATTGCATGGTTTGCGGTGCCGCCTGACAAATAGCCGGAACATGGCAAAGGCCAAACAGGATGACAGGGATCAGACGTTGAGGCAGACAAAATGTGTTCATAAATGCTTTCTTGAATCAGTTGTTATAGTCGCAGGACCAGTCTAGTTACTGCAATCATCAGCCCCAGGCATCGGCCCGCCATCATCTGACAACACCGTGTCGGCGTTAAGCTGGAAAGACTCTCCATCCACATTGGCAGAAGGCAAAGCGTCCTGTTTCGCATTTGGCAAGCTTTGCTGGTTGGTTTGCCGCATTACCGTCTTATTCTGGTCAACATGGGCTATCTCATTGGCATTCACATTCACTGGGTTGTGACGAGCCGCCGGAGTGTCTTGCCTTAACTGGGCTTGTCCCTTATGGACGACGACATATAAGCCAGACGGTAGCGTTTTTGGCTGTTGCTTGCCAAAGAGTTTGTCAAGCGAGCCGATGTTCTTGTCTGGCCTAGGTACTAAACTATTGGGTATCACCACCGGAATGTCAGGAAGCTGAAAAATGTCTGTCCGGCGGTTGGCGATGTAACCGCTTTCAGGCATGGTCAAGACATGTTCGCCACTATCATTTTTAAGGACAATTTGGCCTTGCCAAACATGGCTATACAATCCTTCGGCAGCACCGTCCTGAATGTTGTCGGCACTGGAGGATTGCTTACCAATACAGCTTCCGACACACGTCAAATCAAAGCCTGTCCCACGGATACCTATCGTGCCGACTGGCGTATCAATCGCGTAAGCCGCTTTATTGGCTTTGCCGATGCTGCCTGTCAATGCCCTCATGCCCCCCACAGTCAACCGGTACAAGGCATGGTCAGATTGGCCTGGTTTTTGGTAGCTGTAATCGGTAATGTCCATATCGCTATTCGCCTGCAAGGTGATTTTTTCACCGTCACGAAACACCATCAAGGCATAGCTGTCAGCCCCACTATGTAAATTGTCGGTACTATACAACGGCGCACCCACACTCAGTTGGCGTTCTTTGGCATTGTTGTCACTGCGTTTTTTGGCGATGACCATACCTTTGATGTCCACGACACGGGCAACGGCTATATGGTCTTCTTGTGCGGCAAGTGTCGGCGCGGCTTTATGCGGTGCGCAATCCGTTTGGCAAAAGCGGACTGAATAATCGGCATTTTGTGCCTGCACTGAACCTAAAGGTGTTTTGATCTGGAAATCTTCAGCATTTTTTTTGCCGATTTCCCCATTATCGGCGCGGAGAGTCCCTTCATGTAGCGACAATTGGGCGCGTTGGCCGTTGTACTCATCGACACTGAAATTACTGTTGGGCCGAACGGTCACTTTAGCCCCATCATTAAACGTGATAATGACAAAACTGCGCTCGGTGGTCTGGATATTATCACCCTGAAAAATTTCCGTATCCTGACCCAATATCCTAGGGGCTTCCCCCGGTTGTTGGGCTGCGTTGCTGCCACGGGCAAAACTGACTTTGCCAACCGATTTAGGCGCGGCAAAGGTTATCTGGGTAAATAACAGCACACCCAGCAACAAACCAACAGATTTGATGTTACTGACAACAGAAATAGACATAAATGGTTACGCTTGGCGGATTATTGACATTGTTTAATGGCATTCCGGCTGCCTTTTTTGGTGTTTCCGTCAACCTGGGCCGTGTTATTGGCCTTGGGGGTGTTATTGGTGATCATGCTTTCGAGTTGTTCATCAAACGCTGATTGTTGTATCAGCACCAATGCTCGGTTTTGCTGTTGATCGGTTTCCCGGCGGACAATGACCTCAGAGACAGAAGGAGCCTTGATAGTCAAATCTGCCCCAGTATAGGTCAAACGGTAATTGGGGCTTGCCTTTAAAGTGCCTTGCGTAATCGCATACCGACCAACGGCTTCGCCAATTATCCGGCCCAAGCCACCCGTAAGGGTGTCTGCATTGACCAATCCGCTGCTGGTATAAGTCAGTACCGGATCCAGCTCACCGAGCAATTTGGCTTGCGGGTCGGCAACGACACTTAACGCACGGGGAGAAACGGTCAAATTGGCCGACGAGTAGGCAAGTTGGTAATCACTGGATGCTTGCAAACTGCCTTGATTAATGCCGTAGCCGCCGACATTTTCGCCTTGTTCACGGGACAAGCCGCCTGACAGCGTATCCCCGGCCAATAGGCCTGCCGCTTGGTAAGTAAAGGATGGATCGGCATCTGCGTATATTTTAGCCAACGCATCGGCTTGTACGGCCAAGCTGCGCGGTGTCACTGTCCACTCCAAAACAGAGCCGGCATTGTCTTTAAATTGATACCCTAACTGATTAGTCAAACCAGATTCATAAGCCAATTCATGGGCACCGGCACGATGATAACCGGCTCCACTTGTCTCACCGCCCACTGAAAAGCTTGCCGAGCCGGCGATGCCTGCGGATGAAGCATCATCGCCATCAATGAAACCGCTGTAAGAAGTGGTGAATGCCGCATCTTCACCGTAAACACTGCTTATGTTATTTGGCGTGACGGATAAAACCGGTATGATTTTGTAAAGCAAACCATTGCCGCTGGCGGAGGTAACGTCAAAGCCATCATTGCAAGCGGCAGAGGCTTGGCAGCCGTAATGCTTGAAGCTTGAGACCATGTTTCCCAGATTATTTTCAGTCGGGGTATCGGTGTAAATTAACCAACGGCCATTAGGTGTTGACAGCACAATATCAGGATTATTGACAGACAAGGTTTCAGCTTGCAATTGGATTGCCGTACCCTTACCACTAGCCAACATATCCCCAGCCAAAACCAAGTGCCCCGAAGATGACGCATAAAGCTTGCTGATGGAAGGCATAGACGGCAATGTCAACTCATCAGAATCGTCTTTAATTTCAATACTGCCAGTGGCAGTCACCGTTCCGGCTGAATAATTGAAACCATTAGTGAAGCGATATGCCCCGGCACCTGCCAACTCACCTCCCGACCAGTCAAATTGACCGTTGGTTGTGAACCCCGCCTTATTGTTAATGACACCGTCTGACATCAGCACATTTTCGAGCGCGAGCGGTGTATTGACATTAAATGTAGCCCCTTCAATATTTGTTTTAGGGGCATTGATTAATGCGCCATCATTAACAAAAATAGTGCCTCCGATAAATCGGACAGAATTGGGGCTGTCAATGGTTGAACCATTAAAAACACGGGAGGCATCTTGAAATTGCAATTGCCCGGTTCCAGTCACATGATACGTTCCAGTATCAACCCCTGGCGCCAAAATTTTAAATGCGCCATTTAATAAGTTAACAGTCCCTTCATTATTGAAAGCCCCTAACTTCACTATCCTTGCGGCACTGGCATTGCTGGGGTTATTGATGTTGTAAACGCCATCGGCTTTGTTGGTAAAAATAATATTCTTGACCAGTTCATTGGCGGGCAGCACTTGGCTTTGCCAAAAAATTGTACCGTGATTGTTCCAACGTCTAATCGGCAAGCGAATATCGGTCGGTATCGTTGGCATAGTGCCATCCGAGGTTAAATTGACCGTACCATAGTTATCCCAATTTTTATCGAGCAGGGCATTACCCTCGTCAAGCGATGTGACAGCATCCGCCGATGTCATCAGGCTACCGTTGCCGGTAAAGAAACTATTCGACATATTTAGCGCTTTGGCTATTTCAATGGGATCAGTACTTTTCAGGAAGCTATTATTGCTCATCGTCAACGATGGCAATTTAATGGTGTTGCCTGTATTAAAACTGACCTTGGCATTATCAATGACCATTCCCCCGACACTATAAGCCGCGCCAGTATTAAAGGTATGATTGCCGCCTCCAGCGAAAGTGACTTTATTGACACTGCTTATTGATGCCCCGTCATTGAAATTTCGTGTTTCCGCCCAAAATTGCAATTCGGCATTTTCACTGGCTTTATAAGCACCAGAATCATTACCGGAACTGCTTATTTTCAGCAGGCCACTGATGAGATTCAATTTGCCGTTGTTGTTAAAACGGGCCAAATCAATTTGTAATGGAATGTCTGGTTTTTCTGCACTGACATTGAATACACCAGAAGCTTGGTTATTGAACGCCGCGTTTAGGTTACTTGGATTCCTAAGATTGCCTATTCCGTTCCATGAAACAGTGCCTAAGTTATCCCAATTTTTACCCAAATAAACGGTATCTTTATCAGCTAATGTTGTTATAGAGCCAGCCGCAGTCGTTAAAGCGCCGCCCCTGACAGTCCCGGAATGGAAATCAAACTGTTCCGTAATGCTCACACTGTCCGACCCTTCTAATGTTCCGCCATCGATGGTCAGTTTAGGGAAATTGATGGCGCCTTTATTACTAAAGTTAAGGACGGCTTCATATAACAAATCAGTCTGGGCGGCATAATACGATGCCCCATTTCTGAAGTAATTTTTACCGTAACTAAAAGTGACAGTATTGGGACTGTTAATTTCAGCTTGGTCAAAGACCCGTAGGCCATATTGGAATTGCAACTGGCCATTCCCTGCCACCTGATAATGGCCTGTATCCGTTCCGGGGCTGATGACTTTTAGTGTGCCGCCCAGCAAATTGACCGTACCTTGGTTATTGAAACGGGCGGTATTGATGGCAAATTCCTTATCCACTGCCGTAGCGGTGCTGCCGATATTCATAATTCCGCCTAAGGCATTGGTAAGCGTAGCTATTTTACCGTTGTCAGCCAATGGCGCATTTTGCCAATTTATTGTGCCGTAATTGTCCCAACGCTTATTGAGGTAAATCGTGGCATCGCCCGCCAAAGTCGTTAACGAAGAAGCAGAGGTCGTAAGCTTGCCTACGCCTCCTAATGTGGCGGCTTGCAAGGTTAAATTGTCAGTAATGGTCAGCGCATCAATACCACCGAGCATGGCATTATCTATATTCAATTTCGCCAAGCTGATGGCATTGCCCGTATTAAAATTTAGGGACGCAAATTGGCTGACTTGCGTTTCGGGTGCGTTATAAACAGAGCCTTTAAAGAAATTATTGATGCCATTCCCAAAACTCACCTTATTTGCGCTATTGATTTGGACACCATAAAAATTGCGTGTGCCAGCCGATAGAAATTGTAAAAACCCGCCACCCGTGACGTTATAGCTGCCTGTATCATTACCTGAACTAAGCAATTGCAGTGTCCCGCCGGATAAATTCAGCGTACCTTTGTTATTGAACACAGAGGTACTCAGCTGGCGGGTGCCAACACCCGATATATTAATGATACCCTCCGCAAAGTTGTTTAATGGGGCATCGATTTCACCACCTACAATGTTAACGGGGCCAGACCAATCCACAACACCAGAGTTGTTCCATTGCTTATCGACAACAATATCTCCAGTTCCGGTTAATGCCGTTGTCGTTGACGGCTTAGTGATCAGAATGCCGTCACCGTTTAAAACAGTCCCGGCATTTATATTCAGCGAGTTGGTGACAGTAACATTACCACTACCTGTCAAGATGCCTGAATTGATGTTCAGCGTGTTCAAGATAAAAAATGCGTTTACATCTAAAGTGCCATGATTAGTCAAAATGGCATTTAAACTGGCATTGGCCCGATTGATGGCCAATTTGGCGGATTTTTCAATATTAATTGCCGCCACATCCGTTATTAACCCATCCACTTTACTATTGGCTGACGATGGGATCAGAATGGAGGCATTGCGTATGACCGAAGATGACGCTATATGGCTTTCCCTATTTAAGGTTAAAGTACCTGCATTTAAGTCAACCAACTTGTTGATTGAAGTGATTCCCCCACCATTACCATCTGAATTTGGCGACAATAACAAATCCAGCTTGCCGCTTTGGGAAACAATAGGAGCGTTAATATCAATATTGTTATGGGCCTGTAAGGTCAAAGAGGCATTGTCGCCACTACTTTTGACAATTCCCGATGCGACGGTAATGTTTCCGGCTTGGGAATTTGTCCCCGAAGTTCCGGTTGAAACCGTCACGGAAGTGCCGTTATTGAGGGCAGCCTGAATACTGCCTGTGGTAACTACCGCATTGTCATTTTCGGTAGTCCAATCCGGCTCTCCTTTGACATAAGCATTACTGCCCGCCGCCTGGATAGTGATATTGTTTGGGTCGAGCAACCATTTGCCGCCACGCCCTTTGGGAGCAGAAGCATCGACTTTTATGCCCGAAACATCCAAAACATTTGCGGATGTTTCAACAAAACCACCATCACCTCCTTGTTTACCACCTTTGACGCTAATATTGCCATAAGCACGGGTCGCTTGGTCTGCCCAAACAATCACTTTTCCACCGTTGCCCAATGAAGTTGCATTTGCGCTAATGCGGGTTTTGGAACCGACGAAAGTGGCCTTGGCATTATGTACGGCCTGATTCTTTCCCTGCTGGTCGCCACCGATCAGAATTTCGCCTCCACCTTGCCCACCATTCGCCGCGACGCTAGCGCTATCTAACAAACCAACTTGTTCGCCCAGTATTTTGATATCGCCACCTTTGCCAGTTTGCCCTGCATTGGCCTCAATATTTCCCTGCACACTTACTTTTCCGGTTTTACTCTCAACTAATATTGTACCCGCATCCCCTTGCCGTCCATTTACCGAAATTTTACTGCCTGCCGTCAGATTTATATCGTTTTGGGCGACAAGCTTAATCTGGCCTTGCGCATCTACTTCAACACTATCGGCATTAATCTCCCCTTGATGCTTAATGGATCCGGCAAACACATTCACCGCACCACCTTCGGTCAATAATTTGCCCAAATTTAAAACGGCATTAGATGGAGCTTGTATTTCAAAACGGATTTCAGGATCATCGAGATTAGTCAGCACCAAGGCTTGGCCAGCGGCCAAAGTAATTTGCCCACCTTCACTTTTTATAATACCGTTATTCTTAATAGAAGGGGCAATCAGGACAATATTGCCGTCTTTACCAGCCCGAATAAGGCCTTCATTGACAATATCCCCGGCTTTTGCACCAGCCATAAAATGGTAATTGCCCTTTAAAAAATCTTCATCGCTCAAATTAAGGCTGGATGCAATCAAACCTTGGGTATCAATCCTGGCATTTTGACCAAAAACAATGCCATTTGGGTTAATCAAAAAAACCTTACCATTTGACACCAGTTGGCCTAAAATTTGGCTAGGGTCGCCACCCATAATTCTATTTAAAACGGCACTTTGGCCATTTTCTTGGATAAACCGGGTAATCTCATTCTGGGCAATATTAAAATTTTCCCAATGAATGATGGCATTAGGGCTATTAGTGATATTCGTTACACCCTTGCCGGGAGTTTCGATACTGACTTGCCCGTGTATTATTTGTGCACCTTCGGGATTTGCATACAATGTCATCGGATACAATATTGCACAAACAGCAACATTCAGTGCGTGGCGCACAGGCATAGAAAAGCCAAATAATGATTTGACAGACTTTGACAGTGGCCGATTCGATTCCAAGGCTTTTCTCCTTATGAAAAGGTTACAATTGTTGGCTTTTCCAAAATGGCAATCGAACCATCAGAAATGCTGAGCCATACCCAGCAGTTACTATAACTTATATTACCTTTTTAGTAATTAAGTCATAGACGATAATTTAATATACGTGGATTCAACTCCGAAGTGCAATCGAAAATAATCGGATATGAAGAAGGCT
>CAYUQV010000082.1:0-13766 GCA_964446885.1 uncultured Methylocucumis sp. | reverse complement strand
GCGGTGCTCGACGCGGCAAACGGGATAACACCACGTTACTGCGTAACGTGAGTTAGTTAAAATGGGCGTGCCACCATAAGGTGGCGGAGAAGGTTATGTAGGCCAATTTATCAAAAACTCCCCACACCCACAAGCAAACCCATTGGAAAATAGGGTTATTACGGCTAAATATCCGCCAAGTTGCCTTTGGTTTCCAACCAGGCTTTACGGTCTTGCGAACGCTTTTTAGCCAGCAACAAATCCAATTGCCCGCTGGTTTCATCATCTTCATCAATCGTCAATTGCACCAAACGGCGGGTATCAGGGTTCATCGTGGTTTCACGCAATTGTGACGGGTTCATCTCACCCAAACCTTTAAAGCGTTGGACATTGATCGTCCCTTTCAATTTTTCCGCCTTGATCCTGTCCAAAACCCCCAAACGTTCGGCTTCATCCAGCGCATAAAACACCCGTTTGCCGACATCAATACGGTATAAAGGCGGCATCGCGACAAACACGTGCCCTGCCCTGACCAGAGGTTGGAAATGTTGGTAAAACAACGCACAAATCAAAGTGGCGATATGGTTGCCGTCAGAATCGGCATCGGCGAGGATGCAGACTTTGCCATAGCGCAAATTCTGCAAATCATCTGAGCCCGGCTCTATCCCTAAGGCCACGGCAATGTCATGCACCTCTTGGGAAGCCATGACTTGGCTGGATTCGACTTCCCACGTATTTAAAATCTTGCCTCGCAACGGCATGATGGCCTGGAAATCACGCTCACGGGCTTGTTTTGCCGAACCGCCTGCCGAGTCGCCTTCGACTAAAAACAATTCAGTACGGCCTATGTCTTGCGCCGAACAATCGGCCAATTTCCCTGGCAACGCAGGCCCTGCGGTGATTTTTTTGCGGATGATTTTTTTATTGGAGCGCAAACGTTTTTGCGCACTGGCGATAATCACTTCGGCTATTTTTTCGCCTTCCGCCGGATGCTGGTTAAGCCACAAACTAAACGTGTCTTTCGCCACCCCTGAAACAAACGCGACACACTCACGCGAACTTAAACGCTCTTTGGTTTGGCCGGAAAATTGCGGGTCTTCCAATTTTACCGACAAGACAAAATGGCAGTTTTCCCAAACGTCTTCCGGCGCAACCTTCACACCACGCGGCAGAATATTGCGCAAATCGCAAAATTCGCGCATCGCTTCGGTCAAACCTGCCCGTAAGCCGTTGACATGTGTGCCACCTTGCGCAGTTGGCACCAAATTCACGTAACTTTCCGCCAACACTTCCGAGCTATTTTCTACCGCCCACACTACACCCCATTCCACGGCTTCATGAGTGGTGGCGCTATTGCCCATGAACGGCTGTTCCGGGAAAAACTCCACTTGGCCTACTCTGTCCAGCAGATAATCTTTCAGACCATCTTGGTAATACCATTCAAAATGCTCGTCAGTGGCCTCGATTTTCAGGATCATTTTTAGGCCAGGGCATAACACGGCCTTGGCCCGCAAATTTTGTTTCAGCCTGGACACCGACACTTTGCTGGAATCAAAATATTTCTCGTTAGGCCAAAATTTCACGGTTGTACCCGTGTTGTTTTTCCCAACCGTGCCGATTTCAGTCAAATCGCGTTGCTTGTCACCGTCAGCAAAGCCCATGCAATAGACTTTGCCGTTACGCTTGACTTCAACCTCCAATTTGGCGGACAAGGCATTGACCACGGACACGCCCACCCCATGCAAACCACCGGAAAATTGGTAATTTTTATTGGAAAACTTACCGCCCGCGTGCAGCTGGGTCAAAATCACCTCAACGCCGGGGATGCCTTGTTCTGGATGGACATCAACGGGCATTCCGCGGCCATTGTCACAAACCGACACGCCGCCATCTTTCAGCAACACGACTTCAATACTGTCAGCATGCCCCGCCATCGCCTCATCCACGCTATTATCGACGACTTCCTGCACCAAATGGTTGGGGCGGGTGGTATCCGTGTACATGCCCGGACGTTTGCGGACTGGCTCCAAACCGCTCAACACTTCTATCGCGGCGGCGTTATATTCATTACTCATCGTGTTTTAATCACTCAGCTGGAATCAAAGATTAAATAAAGTGGCTAGACCACAGGTGCGACCGCCATCATTTTATGGCCGGAAAGCAAGGACTGGCATTTTCTTCAAGAAATTGAGTATAGCCTTGAAAGGCGCGGTGCGTCCAATCACACAGAATCTGTCGGGGCAAAATCCAAACCTATTTGCCAGCAATTTGCTAGCAGCCCTCCCCCCGATATTGCCTGGATTATTCCCTTAACTAGCACAAATTGCCGGAAATTTCCGACAAACAGAAGATTTGCCCAGAAAATCCCGAAAGCCCATGACGAAAAGCCCATTGTCGATTAAAATGGTACGGTTTTACATCCTACGCCATCTGTCCTTTCCAGAAAGTCCATACCATCCATGACCAAATATATTTTCATTACCGGCGGTGTTGTTTCATCGCTAGGCAAAGGTATTGCAGCATCTTCCTTGGCCGCTATCCTTGAAGCACGCGGCTTGAAAGTCACCATGACCAAACTTGACCCTTACATCAATGTCGATCCGGGCACGATGAGCCCGTTCCAGCACGGGGAAGTGTTCGTCACGGAAGACGGTGCGGAAACCGACTTGGACTTGGGCCACTATGAGCGGTTTTTAAAAACCACTATGGCCAAAAAGAACAATTTCACCACAGGCCAAGTTTACGATACGGTGCTGCGCCGCGAACGCAAAGGCGAATATCTGGGCGCAACTGTGCAGGTCATCCCGCACATCACCGATGAAATCAAAGCCCGTGTGTATGCCAGTGCCGAAGGCATGGATGTCGCCATCATCGAAGTTGGCGGTACAGTCGGTGACATTGAATCCTTGCCATTCCTTGAAGCCATCCGGCAAATGCGGTTTGATTTAGGTGCTGAACGCTCTTTGTTTATCCACCTGACCTTAGTCCCTTATATCCGCTCTGCCGGAGAAATCAAAACCAAACCGACCCAACATTCGGTCAAAGAATTGCGTAGCATCGGTATCCAGCCGGATATTTTAATTTGCCGTTCCGAGCAAATGGTCCCTGCCAGTGAGCGCCGCAAAATCGCCTTGTTCACTAACGTTGAAGAAAAAGCCGTGATTTGCGCCGTCGATGCCGATTCCATTTACCGCATCCCCATTTTGTTGCACGACCAAGGTTTGGATGACATTGTCGTCAAACGCTTGCGCTTAGATGTGCCTCCCGCCGATTTGACGGAATGGAAAAATGTCTTGGAAGCGTTGGCCAACCCGACCGATTCGGTGGACATCGCCATTGTCGGCAAATACGTTGACCATTCTGATGCCTATAAATCGCTGAACGAAGCCCTGATCCACGCCGGTATCCGCACCCGCACCAAAGTCAATATTGTTTATATTGATTCTGAAGTGATTGAAGATGAAGGCGTTGCCCGATTAAAAGACGTTGATGCCATTTTAGTGCCTGGTGGCTTTGGGGAGCGTGGCGTGGAAGGCAAAATCGCCACCGTCCGATATGCCCGCGAAAACAACGTGCCTTATCTGGGCATTTGTTTAGGGATGCAAGCCGCCGTGATTGAATTTGCCCGCGATGTTGCCGGCTTGGAAGGCGCACATAGCACCGAATTTTTGCCTACCTCACCGCATCCGGTGATTGGCCTGATTACCGAATGGATGGAAGATGGGCAACTGGTCACCCGCGATGAAAACTCTGATTTGGGTGGCTCCATGCGTCTAGGTGGCCAACAATGCCATTTGCAACATGACACCTTAGCTTACAGCCTGTACCAAAAAGATGTCATCACCGAACGCCACCGCCACCGTTATGAATTCAACAACCACTATTTTGACAAGCTCGAAAAGGCAGGTTTGCGTTTTTCCGGTAAGTCCATAGATGGCCGTTTGGTGGAAGTGATTGAAATCCCTAGCCACCCTTGGTTTTTGGCGTGCCAGTTCCATCCTGAATTCACCTCCACGCCACGAAGAGGCCATCCGTTGTTTTCAGGGTTTGTCGCGGCAGCGGTCAAGCATAAGCAAGCGTAAAAGCTTATTAAATTCGTTTCTGTACGCTTATCTTGTAGCTTGGACAAATTGATTTTCTAAAGCAAAAAGGTGCAACTATGAATTGGCAAGAAGTCTGCGAACATCCTAGCTTACAAGATTTGCCGTTTAAGATTGAATTGGATGAAAACGGTAACATTATTATGAGTCCGGCCAAGGTTTATCACTCTTTCTTCCAAAGTGAAATTACGTTTTTGCTGCATTCTTTGTTAAAAGACGGTAAAACGCTGACAGAATGCGCAATCAAGACCCGCAAAGGCACTAAGGTTGCTGATGTGGCCTGGGCTTCATCCGATGTTTGGCTGGTTATAAAAAGCCAAACCGAAGCATCCATTGCCCCGGAAATTTGTGTCGAGATTATCTCTAGCAGCAACACGCCAAAAGAAATGGCAGATAAACGCCAGTTGTATTTTGAAGCGGGTGCGAAGGAAGTGTGGATGTGCGATGAACAAGGCGATTTGAGCTTTTTTAATGCCCAGCATCAATTGATCCATTCTGAATGTGTGCCTGAGTTCCCGTTGCACATTGAGCTTTAAGACAGGCGGGAAATGTTTATGCGATGACGGGGGCAAGCAAAAACCATCAGCATATCGTGATAAATATTGGCATCCTGCGCCACCTATGCCTAGGATATGAAAGTCAAAATCGGTGATTTGGCATTTCAAATATCGGCTTTATCAGGAAAATCGGTGTGCGTGAATATTATCCAGAACAAGAAGCCATCCACCAATTTGTGCTGGATGATAGCGGCTATTACCAGCTGAAAAACATGTACGCCGAAGATGACAAGGCGATTCCAAGCCTATTTCCAGATTTGGCCATTGATTTGGCAGAACTTTTTGCAGACTGTGTCGATGGCTGACACCCACAAACTTTTTTATATTAAACAACAGGAATACCCATGCAACTATGTGGCTTTGAAGTCGGCCTGAACCAACCTTTATTTCTGATCGCCGGCCCTTGCGTCATCGAAAGCGAACAACTGGCTTTGGATACCGCAGGGTATTTGAAAGAACTCACCACCGAACTAGGCATCCCGTTCATTTACAAATCCTCATTCGACAAAGCCAACCGTTCCTCACACGAAAGCTTCCGTGGTTTGGGCGTGGAAAAAGGCTTGGAAATCCTCGCAAAAGTAAAAGCGCAAATTGGCGTGCCTGTGTTGACCGATGTCCACGAAGACACGCCCTTGGCGGAAGTCGCCAGCGTGGTTGATGTCATGCAAACGCCTGCATTTTTGTGCCGCCAAACCAATTTCATCCAGGCCGTAGCCGCACAAGGCATTCCGGTCAATATTAAAAAAGGCCAGTTCCTCGCGCCTTGGGATATGGCGAATGTTGCCAAAAAAGCTAAAGCCACTGGCAACGACAAGATTATGGTCTGCGAACGCGGCGTGTCGTTTGGCTACAATAACTTAGTGTCCGACATGCGCTCACTCGCCGTGATGCGCGACACCGATTGCCCGGTGGTCTTTGATGCCACCCATTCCGTGCAATTGCCCGGCGGTCAAGGCAATTGCTCCGGTGGCCAGCGCGAACATGTGCCCGTGTTGGCACGAGCGGCGGTAGCGGTCGGTATTGCCGGGATATTCATGGAAACCCATCCGAATCCTGCCGAAGCGAAAAGTGATGGCCCTAACTCCTGGCCTTTGCACCGCATGAAAGAATTGCTGGAAACGTTGTTGATTTTGGACCAGGCAGTCAAAGCCCAGCCGTTTATTGAAAACACCTTGTAATTTAACCCTCTTCAACCCTTTGCAACACACTGTTGCTTATTATTTAACCCCCTTGGAGCCATTGAAAACATGAGCAAAATCGTAGAAATCAAAGCCAGAGAAATTTTAGATTCCCGTGGCAACCCCACTTTAGAAGCCGATGTCATTTTAGAATCCGGCGTTATCGGCAGCGCGATGGTGCCATCCGGCGCATCCACTGGTGAGCGTGAAGCGATTGAATTGCGCGATGGCGACAAAGCCCGTTACTTGGGTAAAGGCGTACTGAACGCCGTCAACAACGTCCGCACCGAAATCCGTGATGCGATTGTCGGCATGGACGTGGCTGACCAAGCAGGCATCGACAACAAAATGATTGCCCTGGACGGTACAGAAACCAAAGCCCGTTTGGGTGCAAACGCCATGTTGGCCGTATCTTTGGCCGCCGCCCACGCGGCTGCTAAAGAAGCAGGCGTTCCGTTGTACCGCCACTTGAACAAAACCGGCAAATTCATTTTGCCAGTCCCGATGATGAACATCATCAACGGCGGTTCACACGCAGACAACAGCGTGGATTTGCAAGAATTCATGATCTTGCCTGTCGGTGCGCCTAGCTTTAAAGAAGCCATCCGTTACGGTGCCGAAGTGTTCCACAACTTGGCAAAAGTCTTAAAATCTAAAGGCTTGGCAACCACTGTCGGTGACGAAGGCGGTTTCGCACCTAACTTGTCTTCTAACGAAGAAGCCATCAGCGTCATCCTGCAAGCCATTGAACAAGCCGGTTATAAACCTGGCGTGGACATTTTCTTAGGTTTGGATGCCGCCGCGTCTGAATACTACACCGACAGCATCTACGACTTGGTTTCCGAAAGCAAAACCTACACCTCTGAGCAAATGGCCGATTTCTTCGTCGATTGGGTCAACAAATACCCCATCATCAGCATTGAAGACGGTTTCGACGAAAACGATTGGGACGGCTGGAAATTGATCACCGAAAAATTGGGCAGCAAAGTCCAATTGGTCGGCGACGATTTGTTCGTAACTAACCCAAAAATCTTGAAACAAGGCATCGACAAAGGCATCGCCAACTCGATCTTGATTAAAGTTAACCAAATCGGAACCTTGACCGAAACTTTGGCCGCTATCGACATGGCCCACGCAGCCGGTTACACCGCCGTCATGTCACACCGTTCCGGCGAAACCGAAGACACCACCATTGCCGACTTGGCGGTTGCCACTGGCACAGGCCAAATCAAAACGGGTTCTTTGAGCCGTTCTGACCGTGTTGCCAAATACAACCGTTTGATGAAAATCGAAGAGGAATTAGGCGACGCAGCCGTTTACGCAGGCCGTAGCGCGTTTAACAAAATTTAAAATTTAACAGTTTAATTTTTGTGACGATAATAGGGGCGTGTTGAACGCCCCTATTTTTTTCACCTTTTCTGTCTTGTTGACTGTTACTGATGTCCAAAATTTCTCAAACTCAGAAAGTTGTAAGTTTTTTACAGGCTAATCCGCTTAAACGGTTTGGGACGAGAGAAATTGCCAACGCCATTACCTCCCAATATCCTGAAGACTACCAAGAAAAGCGCAATAATCCTCGATTTACAACGGACAACGATTTTTTGCAGCAAATTGTCGCCGAAATAGCCGCACAAAAAGAGGCTATTTTAAAAGCCAGCCCGCATATCTTTTGGCAAGACAAACCCCGTCCACGCGTTTATTGGTATGACCCAAACCACGCCCAAGCACAAACAGAATCTGTCCTGAACCAAGAAACCGAAGATAATGTTACGGAAGAAAAATCGTTGGTAACGGATACGCCAACCAGCGAAACCATGCTAACAGAACAGCAACTTTACCCGTTGCTTGTTGAATATCTAAAGCTGGAACTAAATTTATTTTGCCAACGCATTGATGAAAAACGCTCGAAAAACCAACGCGGTAACGGCGGCAACCAATGGCTGCACCCTGATATTGTCGCAATGCAGCCTGTTGATAAAGGCTGGAACGAATTAGTTCGGACTTGTGTACAGCGAGGCGGTGGACAAAGCGTGCGGCTGTGGTCATTTGAAGTCAAAAAGGAACTGAACAGCTCAAATGTCAGGATGAGCTTTTTCCAAGCCGTCAGCAATTCCAGTTGGGCCAATGAAGGCTATTTGGTCGCCATGAATATCGCCAACAATATTGAGCAGGAACTCCGCATGTTATCGGCCTTACATGGCATCGGCGTTATTTTGTTGAACCCGGAAAACCCCAGCGAAAGCGAAATTTTATTACCCGCCATCGCCCGACCGGAAATAGATTGGCAATCCGTGAACCGGATCGTCGTGGAAAATGAAGACTTTAAGGATTTTGTCGAATTAGTTTCAACGTATTACCAAACTGGACGCATTCGCGGCAAAGATTGGAATAGGATATAGCACCTGCCATGAAAATATTGATTATTATCTTGATCGCCCTCGTTGCCCATTTCCAATACCGCCTATGGAACCCTGAAAATGGCAGCTTCGTGCAGATAAAAGCTTATGAACAGCAACTTACTGAATTGAAAGAAGAAGTCGAGAGGAAAAAGCAACGTAATGAAGCCCTGTACGCGGAAGTGGAAGACTTGCGCCAAGGCCAAGAAGCCCTGGAAGAACGCGCCCGTGATGAAATGGGCATGATTGGCGAAAACGAAACCTTTTTCCAAGTGATTGAATAACCGCACTTAACGGTACTTCATTTCCACATTGTCTTTGCCGAACAACAGCTTCAATTTGTTCAGCAAACTGTCACCCGCATTCACCCGCCATTCGTCACCTAACCTCAGCGTTGCCTTGGCCACCGCTGATTGGTAATTGATTTCTATCGGGCATTGGCCGCCCTTAAAATCTTGCAAAATGGCTGTCAATTGCTTGATGGCCTCCGGTTCTGATTGCGCCGCTGTCCATTGCACTTGCAAAGACCTGGCAAACGCCGAACGGGCTTGTTCTATGGTGAAGATTTTTTCGACATTCAGGCGTGAGGTGTTAGAAAAACTGTCCATCGCCAACGCACCTTCGGCAACCAACAAACTATCACGGACAATGGCTTCGCGGTAACGCTCGTACACTTCGCCGAACACCGTACATTCTAAACGTTCGGTACGGTCATCCAGGATCACCGACACAATCGTTTTGCCGCTTTTGGTTTGGCGCACCCGCACATCCATCACCAAGCCCGCCACCCGCGCCGACACTGGCCCGCGTGAACGTTCGGCGGTTTCTTTCATGCCCGCTAACGAGCCATTAATAAATTGCCGCAATTCCGGCGCGTATTGGTCTATCGGATGGCCGCTCAGATACAGTCCCAAAATGGATTTTTCGGCATCGAGCTTTTCCTTTTCTGACCACGGTTCAACAACCGTCGAATAAGCCTCTTCGTTTTCGGCTTCTTCGTGCTGCACCGCCAAGCCAAACAAATCATTTTGTCCGGTCAACGCCATCTTGCCGTGCTGCTCAGCGACCCGCAACACGGTCGGCAATTCGGCGAAATGGCTGGCGCGGCAGGGGTTGAATTCATCAAACGCCCCGGCCTTAATCAACGCCTCCAAAACCCGCTTATTCACTTTGCGCAAATCCACGCGTTTGCACAAATCATATAAGCCCGTGAACGGGCCGTTGGTGTTACGTTCGTTGATAATCACGTCTTCAATCGCCGCTTCCCCCACGCCTTTAATCGCACCCAAGCCGTAAACGATATGGCCTTGGTCGTTGACGGTAAATTTATGTTCAGACAAATTGATGCTGGGCGGAGAGATTTTCAGCTTCATTTGCTGGCATTCTTCAATCAATACCACCACTTTGTCGGTGTTGTCCATATCCGATGACAACACCGCCGCCATAAATGCCGCCGGATAATGCTCTTTCAGCCACGCGGTTTGATAGGCAACCAGCGCATAGGCGGCAGAATGCGATTTGTTAAAACCGTAACCTGCAAATTTCTCCATCAAGTCAAACACATAGGTCGCGATGGATTCCTCAATATGATTGGCGATAGCACCCTTAGTGAATTTGTCGCGCTCTTTGGCCATTTCTTCGGGCTTTTTCTTGCCCATCGCCCGGCGCAACATATCCGCACCGCCTAGCGTATAACTGGCTAGTTCACGGGCGATTTGCATCACTTGCTCCTGATACAAAATAACGCCGTTGGTGGGTTTTAAAATCGGCTCCAATAAAGGATGTGCGTATTCGGCTTTTGCGCCGTGCTTGACGTTGATGTAATCATCGACCATCCCTGATTCCAAAGGGCCGGGGCGAAACAAAGCCACCAAGGCGATGATGTCATCGAAACAGTCGGGCTTAAGCTTTTTGATCAGCTCTTTCATGCCGCGTGATTCGAGCTGGAACACGGCGGTAGTGAGGCCTTTTTTCAGCAATTCATACGAAGGCAGGTCGTCACGGGGAATGGTGGTGATGTCAACCGGAGGCTCGCCCAGCAGTTGTTTTTTCGTGTTGATGGTCTGCAAAGCCCAATCAATGATGGTCAGGGTGCGCAGGCCTAAAAAGTCGAACTTGACCAAACCCACGCCTTCCACGTCGTCCTTGTCAAATTGCGTGACCAAATTGCCGCCGCCTTCTTCGCAATACAGCGGCGTGAAATCAGTCAGTTTGGTCGGCGAAATCACCACGCCGCCCGCATGTTTGCCAACGTTACGCACCGTGCCTTCCAAAGACAAAGCCATGTCTATCAAGGCCTTGACTTCTTCTTCGGTTTCATAACGTTGTTTCAGTTCCGGGCTGTCTTTTAAGGCTTTCACCAAAGTCATGCCAATTTCAAACGGCACGAGTTTGGCCAAGCCATCAACAAAACCATAAGACAAACCTAGCACCCTGCCCACATCGCGGATAACCGCCTTCGCCGCCATCGAACCATAGGTGATGATCTGCGCGACATGGTCACGCCCGTAATGCTCGGCGACGTAATTGATCACCTCGTCGCGCCGATCCATACAAAAGTCGATGTCAAAGTCGGGCATGGACACCCGCTCTGGGTTCAAAAACCGCTCGAACAACAAATCAAACTCTATCGGGTCTAAATCTGTGATTTTTAAGGCATAAGCCACCAACGAACCCGCCCCGGAACCCCGCCCTGGCCCGACTGGAATCTGATGGTTTTTCGCCCATTGGATAAAATCGGCAACAATCATGAAATAACCCGGAAAACCCATCGAATTGATCACATCCAACTCAATTTTTAGCCGCTCATAATACGGCTGGCGGTTTTCTTCATCAGTGCCTTTGCCGATGGCCGGATAATGCAGCAAACGCTCGTCCAGACCTTTTTTGGCTTCCTCGGCCATCAATTCGCCCAAGGTCATGCCCGCTGGCACGGGAAAATCCGGCAAGAAATTCTCGCCCAACCGTAGCGTAATATTGCAGCGTTTGGCGATCTCGACCGTGTTCTCTAAGGCTTCCGGCAAATCGGCAAACAACGCTTGCATTTCTTCCGTGCTACGCAAATATTGCTGCTCGGTATAATCTTTAGGCCGCCTAGGATCATCCAACACCCGGCCTTGATTGATACACACCCGCACTTCATGGGCGGCAAAATCGTCTTTATCGAGAAAACGCACATCATTAGTCGCCACCACTGGCAAGTATTTGGCAATCGCCAACTCCACGGCGGCGGCGATGTAACGCTCTTCATCGGGCTTACCAACCCGTTGCAATTCCAGATAAAAACGGTTCGGGAACAGACCGGCCCAATAGTCTGCCAAACGTTGCGCCGCCTCGGTGTTTTCAGAGAGCAAGGCCTTGCCAATATCGCCCTCCATCGCACCGGATAACGCCAACAACCCGGCATGGTTGGCTTCCAGCCATTCCCGCCGCACCATTGGCACACCCAATAACTGGCCTTCTTGATAACTGCGCGAAATCAATTTCGTCAACGCCACATAACCTTGCTGGTTATTCACTAACAACGTCAAACGGAACGGGGCAGTGCTGTCATCAGGATTAAAAATCAGCACATCCGCGCCCGCAACAGGTTTGATCCCCTGCCCCATCGCGGCTTTATAAAACTTGACCAGCGAAAACAAATTGCCATGATCGGTGATGGCAACCGCAGGCATATTCAATTCTGCCAAACGTTTGACCAACGGCTTGATTTTGACGATGCCGTCAACTAAGGAAAATTCGGTGTGGAGTCTAAGATGGACGAAAGCGGGCTGCATGAGGGCGTTTATAAACTGGCTACGAAGTGTCCCATTATAATACGCCCGTCCAAGCTAAGCGTGAGCCATTACGATGGCAAAGTTTTAACCTGACAAATCCCCAAACGCCGGGCAAAAAAAAGACAGGCTTGAGCCTGTCTTATAGTGTTTACGCAGTTATTATTGTGGCTTAATTTTTTAGCTGTATCAGCTATTTAATGTCGCTGAATAGCCCATATCAAATTTAGGGATATGGTTGTCCAGCCAACCTTTAACCAATTGACCCACTTCTTCTGTCACTTCAGCTTCGCCGGCATGGAATTTTTTCTGCAAATCGGCACAAATGCCAACTAATGCGACATGCTCTGCTTTATGCGCGTCAAAACCTGCGAAGTTTTTAGCCACCATTTCCCTTTCTTCATGGGCAAAATGATCGACCACATAACCAATCAAATCATCTAACTGGGCACCAATCGCCGAACGGGCCGCACCACCTGTTGCCAAATCGTACAATTTGTTCAATTTATCAAACAAAATCCGATGTTCTTCATCAGCAAAACCTACGTTAGTGCCGTATTGTTCAGCAGTCCAAGTAATCAATGACATAGCAATTCTCCTAGTGTTATTTTAATTATTTACCACAGGAAAATTATGGAATAATTTTTACCTTACGTCAAATATGGTTTTTGATCGACACCTTAACACCCACCCTTAAAAAGAAATTTGCCGCAACGGATAGCAATCTTTTAGCCTATCCAGTACACTACACAGTCCACGGGGGCGACATGGCTTCGACGTGGGTAGCGAAACCTAGAGTGCATGTCGAGGACTGTACACCTCGTAAAACCTACAGAAAAAAAGTATTCGCAAACGACGAAAACTACTCAATGGCTTTGGCTGCCTAAAAACCGCCACCATTCCTCTGACTATTTGTGCTTATGCGGGTAGAGTCGGGTTCGCCTGACGCTCAGGGGTCATTTACATAAGATCGCGCTGAAGTCTGTCCGGTATGGATGCGCTAAAACCCTACGGAATCGCTGGTGATTTTCTTGGCTCGTCGGGTAGTCACTAGCTAAATCAAAAGCACGAGATAAGCATGTAGACCTTGTGGCGGAGTACTTACGGACGCGGGTTCAATTCCCGCCGCCTCCACCAAATTCAAGATTGAGAACACTCTTAAAATAAGAAACCCGCAAGCTGTAAGGCTTCGCGGGTTTTTTATTGCCCTATAGAAATCCACGACAACGATTGGCATACCACCATCAGCTTTGTCGATTGCTAACAGCCTATAACGGAAATAACGCCAAGCAATGAACAAACAACAACTAGCCGCCAAAATCTGGGAATCCGCCAACCAGATGCGTTCTAAAATCGAAGCCAATGAATATAAAGATTACATTCTGGGCTTTATTTTCTACAAATACTTATCGGACAAAGAACTACAGTTCGCCAAAAAAGAAGGCTTTGCTCCCGGCGACATCAAGGCGTTAACCGAAGCAGACGCAGAAACCGTGGATTACATAAAAAGCAACGTCGGCTACTTTATCGCCTACGAAAACCTGTTTTCTACTTGGGTTTCGATGGGCAAAGATTTTGATGTCTCCAACGTGCGCGATGCCTTGTCCGCCTTTAGCCGCTTGATTAACCCCGTCCACAAAAAACTCTTTGATGGCATTTTTGACACCCTGCAAACGGGCTTAAGCAAACTGGGAGAAAATGCACAAACGCAAACCAAAACCATCAGCCAGCCAGGGCAATCGCGCTATTTCTCCAGCTTGACGTAACAGGGGTAATAAAATAG
>CAYUQV010000081.1:0-13788 GCA_964446885.1 uncultured Methylocucumis sp. | reverse complement strand
GCCTATTTTATTACCCCTGTTACGTCAAGCTGGAGAAATAGCGCGATTGCCCTGAGCTTGCTTAGCTTTTAGTTGTATTCATAGGGCTTATATGATTCAATCACCCCTTAAAAAAAGGCCGCCAAGGAGTTTCAGGGGTGTCGCAAGGCCTTTCGGCTAACCACAATCATATGTTTCAACACACAAATTACTACTATCTTGCGGTGTTTTTGCTGGGTTCTATGCCAGTGCAGGCTTCATTGCATTGTGACCGATCAGTAGCACAAATCTTATCTGCCCAAGGCAAGGTTGATGCCCAGCGCGGCGAAAATGCCGCATGGTTGGATGTGCATCAGCAAGAAGAATTCTGTCCGGGCGATAAAATCCGTACCGCCAAACGTAGCCGGGCGACTTTGCGTTTAAGTAACGAGTCGGTTGTCACATTGGAACAAACCACAACCGTATTATTTCCTGAACCTGCCGCTGACTCTCCAAAATGGTTAGTTGATCTATTAAATGGTGTGAGCTTTTTTAGAAGCCGCCAACCGCAACAGCTGCACATCAAAACCCCGTTTATCAACGCCGTCCATGAAGGCACCGAATTTTTAGTGAGTGTTGACGGACAACATACTGAAATCACAGTGTTTGATGGGCAAGTGGCCGGCCAAAACCAAGCCGGGCGCATTCAAATCAAGCCAGGGTTTACTGGTGTCGCAGAATCTGGCCGTCCTCCCCGTATCCAGGCTTTAACCATCCGTCCCGAAGATGCGGTGCAATGGGCCTTATATTACCCCCCGCTTGTGGATGGGAAACCAGGTGCTGTCCAGCCAGCTGCTTTGACAAAAGTCCCTGAGTTGTTGCAAGTGGGGCGGGTTGATGAAGCCCAAGCCTATATTGCCCAGCTGCTAAAAATAGATGCGCAAAACAGCGATGCGCTGGCTTATCAGGCGATTATCGCCATCGCTAAAAACCGCCATGATGATGCTTTGGCATTAGCGACCAAAGCCATCACGTACAATCCCAGCTCAGTCACCGCCAAATTGGCGTTATCTTACGTTTATCAGGCATCGTCTAAATTGGATGGGGCTTTAAAAACCACTCTTGAAGCGGCACAATTAGCACCTGATAACGCCCTAATTTGGGCGCGGTTGGCAGAGTTGCAGCTCTCCGATGGCAACCGTGATGAAGCCCTGCAATCAGCGCAAAAAGCCCAAGTTTTAAACCCTCAGTTAGCTAGGACACAGAGCGTCCTCGGATTTGCCCACTTGTCTCAAACCAATTTGGGTGAAGCCAGGCGTACATTTGACCAAGCCGTGTCCATAGACAGTTCAGACCCCTTGGCGTGGTTAGGTTTAGGGTTGACGGACATCCGTAGCGGGCAATTGGAGCAAGGCATCCAAAAATTGGAGGCAGCGACCAATCTTGACCCTAATAATGCGGTGATACGCAGCTATTTGGGCAAAGCCCATTACGAAGCCAAAAATAACGGCTATGCAGCCACCGAATTTAAAATCGCTAAAGCCAGCGATCCGAAAGACCCGACACCTTGGTTTTACGATGCCATCTTGAAACAAACCAGTAACCAACCCGTTGCTGCCTTGCAGGATATGCAGCAAGCGGTGGCATTAAACGATAACCGCGCCGTGTACCGTTCGCGCTTGTTGTTGGATAAGGACGCGGCAGTGCGGGGTACAGGTTTGGGGCGGATTTATAATGACTTAGGGTTTAATGATGTCGCCAATCGCCAAGCCATTAAGTCACTCGCTCTCGACCCCAGCAATTATTCGGCGCATCGGTTATTGGCGGACAGTGCCGTGAACCAACCCCGGCAAGAAATCACCCGCGCCAGTGCCTTATTGCAATCGCAATTGTTCCAATCCGTTAACCTAAATCCGATACAACCCCGTTTGGCTTATACGGATTTGAACATCGCCAAAAGCGTAGGGCCTGCGGAAATTGGTTTTAACGAATACAATAAAGCCTTTGAGCGTGACAATATCCGCCTGACCAACACCACCAGTTATGGCTCCAATAACACGGTCGGCAATGAGGCGGTCATCTCCGGGTTGGTGAATAAGTTTTCTTATAGTTTGGGTCAGCTTCATTACGATACCGATGGCTATCGGACTAACAGCGGCATTAAGCATGATTTGTACAATGCGTTTGTCCAATATGATATGTCGCCCAAATTTAACATCCAGGCCGAATATAGGCGGCGCGACACGGTACAAGGTGATTTGGAATTAAAGGGCTGGGCTTCTGAATATAATCCTGATTATCGGCGCGATTTAGGTCAGGACACTTACCGCTTAGGGACGCGTTTTTCTCCAAGCCAGCATTCACATTTTTTGACGTCATTTATTTATGCTAAGCGTTCTGAAACACTGATACAGGCTTCAGATTTAAGTGTTGCTAGAAGTGATGAAGGCTATCAATTGGAATCTGCATATTTATATGAACATGAACGGTTTAACATCATGTTTGGCGGTGGCCGTTATGCTTATGACATCCAAAACCAAGTAACCACATCCAACCCTTTCTTGTGCTTTATTTTAAATTGCCAATTGGCGGAAGCCGCCACTACACAAAACTTTGGCTATACCTATGCCAATATCAAGTTGCTCAATAACCTGACCGGAACTTTGGGGCTAAGTTACGATAGTTATAATGAAACAGAAGGCAATAGCTTATCGATAGACCGTTTTAACCCAAAGTTTGGTTTGCTGTGGCAAGCCACTGAGCAATTCGCTTTAAGGTTGGCGGTGTTTGAAACTTTAAAATCGCCTATGATTGTCAACCAAATGCTCCAGCCGCTACAAATGGCGGGTTTCAACCAATTTTTTGATGACCCAAATGGAACTAAAGCCCTGCAATATGGCTTAGGGGCGGATTATCGTTTCAACTCAAACTGGTACACAGGGGTTGAAGCCTATAAACGGGAATTGGATACCCCGTATGTTGATGAGGGAGGGATTAATAAATTTGAACAAAGGACAGAGGATTTATACCGTTTTTATGTCAATTGGGCGGTGCATGAAAATTGGGTGGTAAGTTCAGGTGTCCGTTATGAGAATTTTAACGGTGATGGCACACTGACCCCTAAGACTGTGAAAACGGCTTATTTGCCAACGAGCTTACGTTTTTTCCATCCCACAGGCCTATTCGCTGAGTTACGTGGCACGTATGTCAACCAACAAGTCGATAGGCCTGCTTTGCCAACAGAACAAAGTTTTGCCAGCGATTTTTATATTGTCGATGTTGCCTTAGGCTACCGTTTTCCTAAGCAATATGGCTTAATCAGTTTGGAAGCCAATAATCTTTTGGATAACCGATTCAGGTACAGGGATCGCAAATTCCAGATGAATGAGCAACGCGCTTCTGATATAACGCCGGAGCAGACTTTGTTTGCCCGGTTTACGTTTAATTTTTGATTTTCAAGCACTAATCTATAACAACAAACGAGGAGAACGATAATGCCTACTAATCCCCCAAAAACAATTAGCCAAGCTACCGCCCAAGAAATTCTGGGTGATGATTTTTCTTTTATGGTTGCCTATGATACGGCTGGCAATCCTACTTTGATTGTCCCGGAAGGTGGGCAGGTCAAAGAAATGACGTTGCCGTTTGATTACCCGCCCAAAGAGATTTTGAACATGTCCACTGTATCAACAGTTAAAGCTGCTGCGAAGTGCATAATCATTATTGGTGGAAAGATATATTGTTATAACTGCTAGTTAATTCGTGATAAAAATTGGGCGGGACGGGGTTTGCAACCCCGTTCCAAACGTTTCAAGGCTGCCATCATCTTTTGCACAACCATAAATCTTAAGGACGGGGCAACATATCCCGTCCGGCTTAACCCGTAGCAAGTGGGGCCACCGCTAAGAAATGCCTTAGCAAATCTTGCGAAAAAAAAAGGTTCATCGTATACTCTGAGCTGGCTTACTTGATCAAGCTAGCACACATCATTATAAAACTTTTGGAGGTTATGATTATGAAATGGGAAACACCAAGCTACACAGACCTGCGTTTCGGTTTTGAAGTTACTATGTACATCTACAACCGTTAATCTTCACAAACGGTTATAAAGAAGGGGTTCGCAAGAACCCCTTTTTTTTGCCTGGCGATAAGCAATCCCTTATCATTGCCACCTTTTTCCTTTGTTTGGTAAGTCATATGAAAATTAGAGTGTTAGGTTCAGGCGCGGGAGGCGGTTTTCCGCAATGGAACTGCAACTGCCATAACTGCCACCGTTTGCGCCACAACGCTATGAACGGCACAGCGCGTACCCAATCATCCATCGCGGTCAGCACCGATAACCGTAATTGGCTGCTGTTCAATACCTCGCCGGACATCCGCGCCCAATTGGAGGCATTCCCTGCCATTCAGCCCAAAGAGGGTATCCGTGACACGGGCATCAAAGCCATTATGCTGATTGACAGCCAAATTGACCACACCACGGGCCTGTTGATGTTACGCGAAGGCAAGCCTTTGGATGTGTATTGCACGGAGATGGTCAGGCAGGATTTGACCTCCGGTTTCCCCATTTTCAATATGTTGACGCATTATTGCACCGTCAACCATCATCCAGTGCCTGTTGATGGCAGCTCTTTTACCATTCCTGGCATTGAAGACTTGCGTTTTTACACCCAGGCCTTAAAAAGTAAAGCGCCGCCGTATTCGCCGCACCGCCACGACCCGCACGAAGGCGACAATATCGGTGTGATTATCGAGCAACTGTCCACGGGCAAAAAAGCCTTCTATTCGCCGGGTTTGGGTGAAATTGAGCCGCACGTCATGGCGGCGATGCAAACTGCCGATTGTGTATTGGTGGATGGCACGTTTTGGACCGATGACGAAATGGTCACGCAAGGCATCAGCCACAAACACGCCCGCGAAATCGGCCATTTGCCACAATCAGGTGAGGGCGGCATGATTGACGTGCTCGACAGCATCGGCGAAAAACGCAAAATATTGATACATATCAACAACACCAACCCCATTTTGGATGATGATTCGGCTGAGCGTAAGCAATTGGATGCCCACGGCATTGAAGTGGCTTATGACGGGATGGAGATTGATTTGTAGTTTTAACGGCTGTGTTTTGCACAGTTTTTTCTTTGATGCCAACAGGATAGACCCATGAGCGATAACAATAATAAAGCCTGGACCCGCGACGAATTTGAAGCCGCCTTGCGCGGCATGGAAAAGTATTACCATATCCACCACCCTTACCACACGCTGATGAATGAAGGTAAGCTGACCAAGCAGCAGATTCAGGGCTGGGTGGCGAACCGCTATTATTATCAGGTGTGCATTCCGCTGAAAGATGCGAATATCCTGGCCAATTGCCCTGATCGGGAAACCCGTGCCAAGTGGATACAGCGCATCCTCGACCATGATGGCCATCCTGGCGATCCGGGTGGCATTGAGGCTTGGATACAACTGGGCATTGCGGTGGGCTTGAGCCGCGAGGAGATCATCTCCGAGCAACATGTGTTGCCGGGTGTGCGTTTTGCTGTCGATGCCTATGTCAATTTCGCCCGCCGTGCTGAGTGGCATGAGGCGGCCAGTTCTTCGCTGACAGAATTGTTCGCGCCGAAAATTCACCAACAACGCTTGGACAATTGGCCTGAGCATTACCCCTGGGTGGAGCAGGAGGGTTACATTTATTTCCGCAAACGCCTGACTGAAGCCCGTCGCGATGTCGAGCATGGCTTGGCAATTACCTTAGACTGGTACAAAACCCGCGAACAGCAAGAGCGGATGGTGCAAATCCTGAAATTTAAGCTGGATGTGTTATGGACAATGGCCGATGCCATGTATATGGCTTATATCCACGAAATGCCGCCGTATTTTAATATCGCCGATTAAAGCTTTGGCAGTTAAGGCCTTTTAGGTTTTAAGAATCTGGAAGGCCTGTAATGGCATGGACGCAAAATTTCAGGCAATAAAAAAGGCCGGATTTGCAACAAATCCGGCCTTTTTTAAAGGAATCTTTTAGCCTAGAACCAGAGCTTTAACTCTTGCATTCAATCTGCTTTTGCTGCGGGCGGCTTTATTTTTATGGATAAGGCCTTTAGTGACGGCAGAATCAATAATAGGCACGGCAGTCTTGAAAGCGGCTTGTGCTTGTTCTTTGTCGCCTGCCCTGACAGCGGCAAGCACTTTTTTGATGAAAGTGCGGAGGTTGCTGCGTTGTCCTGCGTTGCGAACACGGCTCTTTTCCGCTTGTTTCGCGCGCTTTTTAGCTTGTGGTGTATTAGCCATGGTGTCTCGATTGTTTTTCGGGTTAAGTAAAATAGCCGTGTATTATCTTTTTAAATGCTATTATTGTCAAACTTTATAGCAAGTTACGGAGCAAGGTCATTGGGTAGGCAGCTTTTTAAGTCAACGGCGATAGTCAGTGGTTTGACCTTGTTTTCGCGTTTGCTGGGATTTGTCCGCGACATGTTGATTGCAAGGCTGTTTGGCGTTGATGTGGCGACCGATGCGTTTTTTGTCGCGTTTAAAATCCCCAATTTTTTGCGCCGTTTGTTCACGGAAGGTGCATTTGCCCACGCTTTTATCCCCGTATTGGCGGAGTATCAGGTACAAGACGATCCAGCAGCGGTCAAACAGTTTTTAGGAAAAGCAGCGGGGTTGTGGGCATTGGTTTTGTTCATGCTGACAGTAGCAGGTGTGGTGGCTGCGCCTGTGTTGATTTTGTTGCTGGCTCCTGGTTTTGATTGGCAAGGCGGTCAGCATGAATTGGCTGTGTGGATGTTGCAGATCACGTTGCCGTATTTGTTTTTTATCGCATTGGTGGCGTTTGCGGGCGGCATTTTGAATGCTTACCATCGTTTTGTGGTGACGTCATTTACCCCGGCATTGCTCAATATGTGCATGATTGGGGCGGTAATCTGGCTTGCGCCCCGGTTGGCCGAACCTGTTACTGCTTTGGCTTGGGGTGTGCTGATAGCTGGTGTGGCGCAGTTGCTGTTACAAGTTCCGGCGTTGTCGCGATTGGGATTGTTGCCACGTTTGCGTTTGGATTTTTACGACGATGGAGTCATGCAGCTGTTCCGGCGCGTTGTCCCGGCCATTTTTAGCGTGTCGGTCACACAAATCAATTTATTGCTGGACACCTTGATTGCGTCATTTCTGACGGTCGGTAGTGTTTCCTGGTTGTATTATTCGGATAGGTTAGTTGAATTTCCGCAAGGCTTGTTGGGATTGGCTCTAGGTACGGTGATTTTGCCGAAATTGGCGCAATATCATGCCCAAGCCGATACGGGTGCGTTTTCCCATGCGCTGGATTGGGGCTTGCGCTTAGTGCTGTTGACGGGGATTCCGGCGACTATTGGCTTGATTTTGTTGGCCGAGCCTATGTTGGCAACGATGTTCCAATATGACGAATTTACCCGTAGCGATGTGCAATTGGCAGGACAAAGCCTTAAGGCGTATGCGCTGGGCTTGTTGGGATTTTTGATGATTAGGGTATTGGTGCCGGGGTTTACGGCGCGCCATGATATGAAAACGCCGTTACGGTATGGCATTTATGCCATGTTGATTAGTTTGGCGGGAAATGTTCTGGCTGTGCCGTTTGCCCATGCCGGATTGGCGTTGGCGACCTCGTTAGGGGCGGCTGTCAATGCTTTATTGCTATTGTACAAACTTTATCAAATGGACGTTTATCGGCCTGCACCGGGTTGGTGGCTATTTTTGTTGCGTGTGTTGTTGGCGAGTTTGGCGATGTCTGCGGGCCTGTACTTAGGTGTGGATGTGGAGGCTTGGCAGTATTGGCATACCGCCGCCCGTATCGGGCATTTATTGCTGTTTATTGTTATGGGCATAGTTATCTATGGTGTGGTGTTGTTTTTGGCAGGATTGAGGCTACGGCATCTAAGCGCACCGCATGATAAAATTAACAAATTTTAGTTTCGTAAATTCGCTGTTGGTGTGGATGGGACATGCAATTAATTAGAGGGTTGGTGCATTTGAGGCCGTTTGTGGACGGCTGCGTGTTGACAATAGGCAATTTTGACGGATTGCATTTGGGGCATCGTGCAGTGATAAAAAAGTTGGTGGCGCGTGGCGAAGCGTTGGGCTTGCCTGTCGTTATTATGATTTTTGAACCTCAGCCTTTGGAATATTTTTTAAAAGACAATGAACCTGCAAGGTTAAGCGCATTGAGGGACAAGGTTATCCAGTTCAGTGGCTTACCAGTCGATTATCTGCTAATCGCCCGATTCAACCGCCAATTTGCCAATGTCGATGCCGAGCAGTTTATTGATGACATTTTGATAAAAAAGCTCAATATCAAGCATTTGGTGATTGGTGACGACTTTCATTTTGGCAAAGCCCGGCGAGGTAACTTTGCCATGCTCAAGGATAAGGGAAGGCTGCATGGGTTTACTGTCGATGATACGGGCTCTTATTTGGTTGAAGGATTTAGGGTCAGCAGCACCTTAATCCGTGATGCGTTAGCCGAAGGTGATTTGGTGCAGGCCGAACGCTTGCTGGGTCATAGTTATTCGATTTGCGGGCGGGTGGCGCACGGTGACAAACGTGGACGTACCTTAGGTTTCCCAACCGCAAATATCCGGCTGTTCCGCAAAAATACACCGGTTAATGGCGTGTTTGCCGTGACCATGACAGGCATAGATGGCCAGGAATTTAGGGGGATTGCGAATGTAGGCACTCGGCCTACGGTCGATGGCAGCTCTAAGGTAGTCCTTGAAACGCATCTATTCGATTTCAATCAGGAAATTTACGGGCGTTACGTGGAAGTGCATTTTAAGCACAAAATAAGGGATGAGGTACGGTTCCAGTCAGTTGATCAACTGAGTTCCCAAATCGCCCTTGATGTGCTTGAAGCCAAGCGTTTTTTTGCCGCCCTTTCAGTGTGAAAAGACGGCTAATTGCTTTTAGGCGGAATTTAGAAAGGCCAAATGATAGGGATTAGCCATAATGCCGTAACGGCTTCCAAAACCGTCAGCGGCAGGCCTAGGCGAATATAATCGCCAAAATGATAACCGCCTGGACCGTAAACCATCAGGTTGGTCTGGTAGCCGATAGGGGTCATGAAGCTGGCGGAAGCCGCGATCATAATCGCCACAGAAAACGGTATTTCGCTGACATGCAAGGCGTGTGCGCTACTTAAGGCGATAGGGAACATCAAGATGGCGGCGGCATTATTGGTGATGATTTCGGTGACCAGAACCGTGGTGAGATAGACAATGGCCAATAATATCCAAGGGTCGTTGCCAGCTAAAGACAAGGCTTGTTTGGCAATTATATCGGCGAGGCCGACTTTTTCCACGGACGCGCCTAAAGCAAAAGCGCACGCGATGACCAGCAAGACGTTGAAGTCTATTTCCCGTTGTGCGCCTTCCAAGGTTAGGCATCCGGTCAGGAGCATCGCCGCTGTCGCCAAGATTGAGGCTTGCAGGATGGGCATAATGTCAAACACGGTCACAATCAACATGATGGCCATGATGGATAGTGCCAAGGGGGCCCGTTCATGGCGTACATAACCGGATTCTTCGAGTTTACTGATTAGCAGAAAATCACGGCTGTTGCGGTATTTGAACAAAAAGCCTTTTTCCGCTTCAATCAACAAAGTGTCGCCGGGGTGTAGGATGATGTCGCCCAGCTTGCCTTTGATGCGTTGGCCATTTCTGGAAATGGCAAGCACCACGGCGTTATAACGGTGGCGGAACCGGGCTTCGCGCAAGTTGATATTGGCAATCGGGCTTTCTGCGGAGATGACCGCTTCAAAGAGCCGCCGTTCATGCTGGCGGCTATTGAGTTTGAAAATTTGTTTGGTTGCAACGACTAAACCCTTAATGCGGCGCAGCTCGACAACAGATTCAACCGCTCCGGCAAACACCAGTTGGTCGCCCGCCAAAATAACCGTGTCAGGGGAAACCACTGAAAAAACTTGTCCGTTGCGGACGATTTCAATCAAATATAAGCCGGGCAAATGCCGAAGGCCAGCTTGTTCTACGGATTGTCCCGCCAATTCGCAGCCTTCCTCAACGTGCATTTCCAGTAAATATTCACGCACATCGTCAAATTGTTCTATCGAGCCAGTGCGATCAGGCAGCAGTTTTTGCCCCAAAGTCACCATGTAAATGCAGCCAATCAAGGCCACTGGCAAGCCTACGTAGCCTAATTCGAATAAACCTAGGCCTGGTAGGTTGGCCTTTTGCATCAGGCCGTCCACCACCAGATTGGTGCTGGTGCCTATTAGGGTGCAAGTACCGCCTAAAATCGCGGCGAAACTGAGCGGCATTAAAAATTTGGAGGGTTTGTAGCCTGTGCGTTTGCACCAATCTTGTATTGCGACAGTGAACATGGCGACAATCGGGCTGTTATTGATGAACGCGCTCATGGCTGTTGCTGGAAATACCAGCCTTATCAAGGCTTCTGTCTGGCTTTTGGGTTTACCTAACAAGACTCGGCTTAACCAGTCTACAGCCCCGGTGGTGCGTAAACCGCCGACAACAGCGTAGAGTACCGCGACCGTCATCATGCCTTTATCGGAAAATCCCACCAACGCTTCTTTGGGCGACAAGATGCCTGACACCAAAATGAAGCCTAAAACGAAAATCAGCACTGCATCGGCGGGAATGCGGTTGCTCGCCAACATACCCAGAGTTGCAACCACTAATCCACAAACTATCCACATTTCAATTGACATATATTGACAACACCCGATTTTTATTTATACCCTGCACTAAAACCGCCGCTAAAAATCAATTTTGGCGGAGGGAACTTTATCGCTGGCTTGACAGCCTGGATCAATATTAAGTTAAATCTTACCAAACAGCCGTATTTTTTGATTTACAAGCCTAGGCAATAGGATTTAAATAATGCTTTTATAACATAGGAATTACGATGACTAAAAATTTGCCAAAATCAGCCGCGAAAACGGCGGCCCCTAATACAGCTGAACCTGATCATGATGATGATGACATTTTTGATGCGGATTTTGTCGCATTGCCGGAAAGTCTTGAAAAAGAGACGATCAAACGTGATGCCCGAAGAAAAATTGAAATTTATTGGGAAAAAAAGCAGCTTAGGGAGCAATTCGACGATTTTGATGAATCCGAGTTTGGTTTTTGACCTTTATTAAGCCTAAACCATCAACAAATACTGCTCTGGCTAAACGACTGCCAGCTAATCCGTTACTAATGCGCCTTCAAGAGCAATTTTTACTGATTGCGCTCTTATTTGATGCCGATCCCCAGAAAATTGCTTTTTGGCGACTCTAGCTTCCCCCCCTGCATTTTTCCATGCAATAAATACCGTACCGACAGGCTTGTCTGTTGTCCCGCCATCGGGGCCGGCCACACCTGTAACGGCAATAGCACAATTGGCTCCGCTATGTTCCAACGCACCTGAAACCATTGCGCTTGCGGTTTCTGCGCTGACTGCCCCGTATTCGATGATGGTTTGCGGGCTAACGCCTAGCATGTCAATTTTGGCTTGGTTGCTGTATGTGACAAATCCCCTCTCAAACCATTTTGAGCTGCCAGATATTTCGGTGATGGTTTGGGCGATCCAGCCGCCTGTGCAAGATTCGGCGGTCGTGATGGTTTTGCCTTGGGCTGTTAAATGCCTGCCCAGTTGTCGTGCTAAAGCCGTTAATTCTTCTTCAATCATGTCCGTGTCCTTGGTGTTTTTAGTGCCAGCCACCGTATTGTGTTGTAGGGTCGCCACGAAATCCTGTTGATGTTTTGTTGGCATCTGGCGCGTTAATCATGCTTTCGGCGGCGACAATCATGTTTGCACGGGTATAGCCGCCTAAGGTCTTGGCTTTTTGGGCGATGGCGGTTGTTAAAGGGTTGATGTCGTAATGGTTGATGGTGGGGTCGACAATCGCGACAAGCAGTGGCCCTCCTGAGTCGTCAACGCTTAGGATGACGGGGAGTGGCGTGTTGGCGGGTATTTCCAGTTCATAATGTCCGTTGATTAATGGTGTGCTGGCGATTGTCCGGTTTTGTGCATCGTTCAAATCTACGTTGCCATTATGGAGAAGCCCTTTTTTATTGCTGACAGCCCCTTGTAACAAGGTGGTTGCAGGGAATGTTTTGGCTGATTGGGTAATGCTGACTTTTGGTGCAGGATTTTTGTCACAGGCGGTTATTACCGATGCTATAGCCAAAATCAATGACACAGGCAAATGGTGTTTTTTTAAAATGGGTGTGTCCATGGTTATCTCAAGTAATTATTATAAACTACCTTTTAACCATGATTTTTTCTGATTGGCAAGGGCTTATATATTGTGGCTTAGCGGTCGGCCAACAATGAGGGGATAGGCGCGGTTGAGCGCATCCACATCAAAATGTCTTGCCAGACAGTCGGGGCGTTTAGGTCGCGTAACAGCATGTGATAACCGTTTTGATAGTATGCAATGGTTTTTTGGGGTGCTTGGCTGCCTTGTAAATATTGGATGAATTGGGTTATGGATTGGGGCGGGATGATTTGGTCATGGTTTCCGTACAAGACCAAGGTGTTGTCGCTGATATGTGCCGCTTGTTGTGATGCGGCATCCATCAAATCCGCCAAGCCATATAAAGTTTCTACACGGGTGGCTTTGATGACTAGAGGGTCTTGGCTTAGGGCTTTAAGCATGGGTATGTTGTCGGAGGCTTGTATTTTTAAGCCTTTACCCGTCAATGTTAGCCACGGCACGGTATAGGCAAGGCTGGTCAGCAGTATTTTTTGATACCAAGGCATGGTCGATTTGCCCCAAACGGCTGGGGCGGATAGTAAAATGCCTGTAACATTGGGTTTGCTTGCTTGAGTCATGGCCAGTATGGCAACGGCCGCGCCCATGCTTTCGCCAAGCAAATAAATAGGGCGCTTGGGGTGTTTGATTTGTATGAGCCGGATGAATTCGCCCAAGTCATTGTGATAAGCGGCGATGCCGCCCCATAAGCCGCGTTGCGGGCTGCCGCCAAATCCACGCTGGTCATAAGCGTAACAAGCAATCTGATGTTGGCTGAAAAACTCTCCGGGTTGTTGGAAAAAATGGCTGTAATCATTGAAGCCATGTACGGCGATGATAACCGCTTGCGGTTGTCGGTCTGATGGTTGCCATTCCCGAAGTGGCAAGAGGGTGCCGTCTGTAGTCAGGTAGCGATTGTTGAGTAGCTGCGCCGGGAAAAGGGCGGGGCCTGGTTGGTTTATGTGGGGCATACAGCCCGCCAATAGCACTGCCAAGCAGAACCATATTAGGGGGCGGCTGCGGTTTTGTGGCATTTTGTTTGTTGCTTAACGGGTTACGGCCATTTGTTGTTCAATTGAATAGTTCTTCAAATGAATAACCTTGGGTGTGCATGATGTCTTTTAGTTTTTTCAGGCCTTCCATCTGGATTTGCCGGATACGTTCGCGGGTGACGCCAAATTCTTGGGCGACTTGTTCGAGGGTGGCTTCATGATGTCCGCACAATCCATAACGACGGCAAATGACATCGCGTTGTTTTTCAGGGAGTTCGAATATCCAATTGCTGATGTTCAGCCTGAGGCCATCTTCTTGGATTTTTTCGTCATGGGAGAGGGTATTGTCCGGGCACATTGAATCTAGCATGGGCTTGTCAAAATCCGGGGTGTTCGGTACATCCACTGAAGTCACCCGTTCGTTGAGTTTAAGCATTTTTTCGACTTGGGACACGGGTTTGTCGAGATGTACGGCAATGTCTTCGGCATTGGGTTCGCGGTCAAGTAACTGTGACAGATGCCGCTGCGCCTTTAAGTAAGTGTTCATTTCTTTGACGATATGAATCGGCAAACGAATGGTGCGGGTTTGGTTCATGA
>CAYUQV010000080.1:4188-13806 GCA_964446885.1 uncultured Methylocucumis sp. | reverse complement strand
TGACAGATTGGGGTAAGGGGTCATTCGACCGTCATTGGATTTATGCAACAAAGCCTTTTGTAGTAAGAGCTTGTGAAAAAATAGTTGCTTATTTTTAATTGTTGGCCATCTCCATAACCCAATAGCAAATCGTTACTGTCATCACCGGTCCGGCTGACAGCGGTAATTTGAGTTGAACTGACATCACTAAATTTAACGACATCCGTGCCATAGGTATCGAAAATGGAGTCTTGGCCATCACTGCTTGTGATCACGTAGGTGTCATTGCCTTCTTCACCGCGCATCTCGTCATTGCCAGTGCCGCCATTTAATAGGTCTAGGCCTGAACCACCTTGAAGATAATCATTTCCTTCATCGCCATTTAAGGCATTATCCCCCGCCGTATCAGTAAAAAAATTTGTTCCGCTAAATAACCAATCATCGCCTTCACCGCCGTATAAAATGTCGTTACCGATATGGCCTTTAATAATATCATCGCCTTTATCTCCATAAAGCGTGTCATTTCCGTCTTCCCCCCACAATGTATCAGCATCATCACCTCCGAAAAGCGTGTCATGACCACTTTTGCCCAATAAAACGTCCATGCCCTTAAAGCCGTAAAGTTTGTCATTATCAACAGTGCCCTCTAACCAATCATTCCCAGCCGTGCCATTAATCGTTGCCATAGGAATGATTCCGCCAGCCGACAACGGTAATATGACATCAATATGGGCAGATTTAATCAGAGGTGGAATCAAGGCGGACGGCAGGCTTGCAGTGCCTATCGACAGCATGGCTGTGGATTTGGGCATTGCCGTAGCTGCCAGCTCGGGCTTTTGAGAGGCTATGGCACTGATGCCCGTAGCATGGAAATTGACGGTAACGGGCCAGGAAGGGTTGTTGCGTGGTGCAGTCATGGAATCCTCTTTTTGAATGGTGCTGGGTTAAAAGATAAGCGGCATTAAGCTAGCATGAACATTTACCCGTAAACAATGTAAATCTGTCACAACAATAGTTCTGCGCTCCTGTTACGGGGTGATGTGTTTGGTGGCCGATATTACCAAAAGTGCTTGACGGGATTAAGAAGCTTTGTACATTGAGCGGGACGAGTTTTGTAACCTCGTCCCAAACCTTTCTAAGGCTTTATGTTGAGGCCGGGTGATTTGAAACGCTGGGGTCGGGTTTGCAAAACCCGACCCGCCCAGGACTGTCCGCAATCGCACCCCCAGGCACTAACAAAAAAGCCCAGCCAAATCCATACCTCACATCAAATAGCCAACACCACTTTGCCCGTGGTGTGGCCTGTTTCCAATAACTCATGCGCGGTTCGGACTTGCGCTAAGGGCAAGACTTCGCTGACGTGGATTTTCAAATTCCCAGCGTCAATATGCCCGGCACATTCTTGCAACAAGGCCAGATGCTTGTCCCTTTCTAAGGGCAAATCACGTAGCATCGGGGTGAGCATCAGCTCAAAACCCAGCAATAAATTGCGTATCCGCGCCTCGCTTAAATCGACGTTTTTCGGTTCCAATAAGGTCACTAAACGGCCAAAATGCGCGGTCAAGGCGATGCTGTCTTTAAAAACATCGCCGCCGATGGTGTCAAACACCACATCTGCGCCTTGCTGGTTTGTGAAGCGATCAACGGCCTCAGCGACACTGCTTTGCGTGTAAATGACCGCTTCATCCGCGCCCAGGGCTTTGACAAACGCGGCTTTTGCTTCGGAACTGACGGTGGTGATGACCCGCGCCCCGGCGATTTTCGCCAATTGGATGGCAACATGCCCTACTCCGCCCGCCCCGGCTTGCACCAATACCGTTTGTCCGGCCTGCAAACCACCCCGTCCGAACAATGCGCCATAAGCGGTAATCAGCACTAACGGTGCAGCGGCAGCGGTAACAAAATCCACAGATTGCGGCATCAGCCCCGCCCAGCGTTGGTCTAGCACATTATATTCAGCGTAATTGCCGGGTTCGCGCCCCAAGCCGCCATGACAAAACCACACCTTATCGCCCACTTTAAAGCGGTCAACTGCCGCCCCGATTTCCACCACTTCGCCCGCCCCGTCACAGCCTAACACGGCAGGTAACGCGGCATTAGGGTACAACAGGCCATGACGGCGGATTTTCGTGTCCACCGGATTGATGCCAGCGGCGTGGAGTTTGACTTTAATGTCAGTGGCGTGGTTTAGGGTGGGTTCGGGGATGTGTTTGGCAACCAAAACATCACTGCCGCCTAGTGCGGTCATTTCTATCGCTTGCATCGGGTTCTCCATTGATGTTGATAACAGCCGATTGTGACACAAGCGGGAATGGATGGGTAAGCGGTTCTATGCATTTAAAGCGGCGATGTTGAACATCAGCCACATTATGGGCAAACCGTTGCTGCCCCTAAAGCCAGTAAGGCTTGGCAAGCATCAATCACTTTTGCGCCATTACTTGATTGGGACTGGCTGGTGCGCTGTAACACCGCTTTGATTTGCTCTGGCTTTAGTTGGGGTTGGTATTGCAACAATAACGCCGCCGCACCGCTGGCATGGGCGGTGGCTAAGGAGCTACCGGATAGGAAATCATAGCCTTCCCTAGGCGTTGTTGTAAGGATTTCAATGCCGGGGGCGAGCAAGGGTTGGCGGTCTGTAGCCCACGCGGGCAGCACGGCTTGCCCATCCGGGCCAGAAGCCAACACAGGCACAACCACATCCAAACTCGCCGGAAAACCCGCGCCATCTCCTCCAGTTGCGGCGGCAAACGTTACGATATTGCGCTGCTGGGCGGTTGCTAATAATTGTTGGAGCAGTGTATCGGAAGGGCCATTGAGGCTGAGATTAATCACGCGGCTGCCCGCATTAATTGCCGCATCTAAGGCTTTGGCCAACGTCCAACTACTGCAAAGGGCTTTATCGTCGCCACTTTGTTCATACCAACAGGCTTTATAAACGGTGATGTCGGCTTCCGGGGCGATGCCATAAATGCCAATACCATCATTGGCGCGGGCGGCGATGATGCCTGTGACTGCGGTGCCGTGCCGGTCTTGGGCAAAACTGGTATCCCCACCTTCAACAAAATTGCGGCTTTGTCCGACCCGGCCTTTTAAATCGGGATGATTTTTGTCCGCGCCCGTGTCGATAATCGTGATTGCCACACCTTTTCCAGTGGCAATGTGATGTGCGGTGTCGGCATGGATGCTTTTCGGGCCGTAGGACAAGCCAGCATACGCATCGCTTTCCCCTGCTTGTAATCCGGCAAAGACTTGGTTGGCTTGCACTAACTGGACACGCGGGTCAGTCTGTAGTTGATGGATTACGTCAGCAACTGCCTGGGTGTCAGCTACGCGATAAACCAAGCAATTGACACGGATGGAAGTCAGCGGAAACTCGCCTGTCCATTGTAAGCGGTATTTTTTGCGTAATTCATAATCAATCGCTAACCAATGCTGACGCTGATCTTCCGATAAGGTGACGATAATTTGCTGGGGCTGTAATTGTTTCGGACGATTCGCCGTTTGGCTAGGCGACACGGCGCAACCATTACTTGCTGCTATACCCGTTACAATGAAGGCTATCTGCCAATAAAACTTGAAAAGCTTCACGGCTGGACAAGCTCAGCCAGTTTGACTTTAGGGTGCTTTCTTAGCTCGGCTATCGCAGAATTGACACTATCGGTAGGAGTCGCAGCGGCCAATTCCAGCGTATAAACCCCTAATTTAGACGGGCCGTCAACCAAATGGCTTTGCACCGACGGCAACAATACGCGCATTTCGGCAATCGTCATATCGTCCGAAAAAACGATATGGACACGCGGCAAACCGCTCACAGCGGGAGCTTGGGCATCCGATAAAGTTTGAAATACCGCCTGCTCAGATGCCGTTTGCCCAAAGCGCGGCATGGCCACGAACAGCACCAAACTTGCCAAAGCGATGCTTTCGACGGTCAACGCCCAAACCAGCGGCTGGTTTTTGCTGTGCAGCCAATCGCAGCATTGTTGCCAAAACGATGGTTTGTTCACCGCTGGTTTTTGGCGCACTTCGACGATTTCTTCTGCATCAATTGCCGATAAAATCTGTGAAAAATGGGCGGTGGAAGGTTGCCAACCGTCGGTATCCGAGGCATCAGGAATGGCGGCACTCAGTTGTTGATAGTGCGCCAACTCTTCGCGGCATTCAGGACACGCCGCCAAATGCTCCGCCACTAAATTGCGCTCTTGTGGTTCTAATGTGCCGTTGGCGTACCAAGGCAATAATTCTCTAATCGTGTTGTGTCCGGCATTTGGGTTCATCTGCATGGCCTCTTCCAAATTATGGGAAGGTGTTTCCCCAGCGGCGGAAGGATTATTCATATCTATGTTTTTCAACGGTATTCCGGTTTTTAATCAATAGTGCGGTAATGGCGTAATACGAGGATTGTTGCAGCGTAACCGCGTCATGAATCATCTAATGTGTGGCCTTTCTTCGCTAACCATTCAGCCAGTTTTTTGCGGGCATGGAACATCCGGGTTTTGACGGTATTGACGGGGCAATCGGTAATCAAGGCAATTTCTTGATAGCTGCATTGTCCGTTAATCGCCAATTCAATCACCACCCGATGCTCTATCGATAATAAGTCCATTGCCCAAAGCAAGTTATCGCCGATTTGCCACCCCATCACGGTTTGTTCGGGATTATCCAAGCCCTCCACGTTATCAATGGCTTCATGCCCGTGGTAGGCATCATTTGGCTGCTGGCTGGCAAAGGATTCTTCCCGTTTGAAACGGCGTTGCTTTTCTAAGAGCTTTAAGCCTTTGTTATGGGCAATGCCAAATAACCAGGTGCTCAGCTTGCCTTGTTCAGGATCGTAACGTTCTGCCTGTTGCCAAACCGCCAACATCACATCATTGACCGCTTCATCGACCATGTCTCGATTCTTGAGCATTTTCATCAAAAATTTGCCGATTCGGGGCGAGTAGTCAAAATACAAAACTTCAAATGCCTTGCGGTCTTTGTCTGCGATCCTTTGCATTAGCAATAGGCCGCTGGCTTCCTCGCTAAGGCCTTGCGCTTGTTCGGCATGACGAATCATCGCTACTCCTGGCATCGTATAAATTCGGCTATTCTACCTAAAAGCAAAGCAAAATCCTTTTCTTAGCGTGATTACCCTCTCGCTAGCCTAGGGTTCATCGAGCATGAAAAAATTTGTCTGGGGTGGTGCGAAGCATAATCCCGGTAGCCTAGATGCTAGCAAACTTAAAACGCATATTGCAAATAAACCCAAAACCTGGACAAATCATAAGCCTGTCCGCTTTTGCTGTTTCGGGCGAGGTTGGTGGGATTGGCATCGGCAAAATAATGGGCGTATTTGATCCCTGCCAAAAAATGCTCACCGAAAGGCTGTTCCAGCACGACGTTGAGTTCGTCGCCATAGCCGTACGCACTGTGGTCAGCACCAAAATGATGGTAAACCAACTGTAATTGGGTGTTTTCGCTAAATTTGCCGGACAGGGTGGCAAAATAATCGCGGATACCATCGCCAGGCGTTACCAGGAAACGGTCAGCAAAACCTTGGAAGGCGTGGTTTGTCCCTAACGGCGTTTGGAAAGCATTAATGCCGCCTTTGCCTTCTAAACGCTCAAAGCTTAACTTAACCGCCGCGCTTTGTAAAAAGCCGCCAATAGTGACATTCAGGCTCAATTCGCTGAGCAAATAGCCCACACTGATTGCATTCGGATTGCTGCCGTAATCGATTTGTTGGGCATATTCACCGACATACAACAGCTTGGTTTTGCCCGTGATGGCGGAATCGCCTTGCAGACGCAAGCCAAAAGTGGCGGTTGATAAAGCGGCTGACGTGGGCGTTGTAAAATCCAGCAAGTAGCTGTAAGCCTCCAGCTTAGCAAACGGCAAGCCACTGTATTGGAGATTGAACAAATGGCTGTCCATCTCAAACTGCCCGGCATCGGGTCGCGGATTATGTTCGCCAAAAATACGGTTAACTTGCCAAACATAGGCGTAATCGAGGGTTGTTTGCGGCAAAGACAAATTGAGCACACGCAGGGCATCGTAATTTTGCCAATTTTGTCGCCACAAGACATTGCCGATATAGCGATGTAACGGGGCTTGCCGATGGGTAATTTCTTGACGGCCTGCGGTAAATACGGTGCGGGGTACACCACTGTAACGGAATACGCCTTGTTGGAATTCAAAGCCTTCGGGGTCAACAATCGCGGCCCGATTGCTTACGCCATTCGCTCCGCCATCGTTATACAAACGGTCATCACCTACGACCCGCACATCTTCTAATTGCAGGTATAAATCAGCATCATGGAAAGTCCCCGTCCGATAACCCAAGGCCGAACGTAGCGTTGAGGCATAGGCAGGGGCTAAATTGGGCGCGGCATCCTCTGCGGTTTCAAAACGATAACGCAAAAACATATCCAAGCGACCGGAGATGAGCGCGGACAATAGGCTAGATTCTTGGATTGCCGCAGTAACTGGACGAGTACCCGCACTGATTAGAGCGAGATAACACAGGATTTTAACAAGGCGGCATCGTGGCATTGCCAACACGCTCCAAAACAAAAAAATCGGGCAGCACAGATTACCACTGTGCCACCCGATAATGAAGTTAAACAGCGGGTTACAGATAACGGCCTAAGGTTGTCTAAAGGTATCTGCATCCGATAAGAAGGGTTCAGTGCGTCCGTCAATGGTATTGAGGAATTTCAGCAAATCCGCCTTTTGGGTCTTGGACAATTGGTCGTCAATCGTACCGCCATTGAGTTTGTGCTGGGTGAACACATCCGCCAAAATCGTTGCCGAACCGTTATGCAAATAAGGTGCGCTAAAGCGGACACCGAGCAAAGACGGCACGTTGAAACCATCAACACCTAACGCTTTCGTACCATTCGCTTTAATTTCTAAAGGGTTGGTGTCGTTAAAAGTCGCCGTTTTTTCTAAATACGTTAGCGTTTTGCCATCTAAAGTAAACGATTGGATTTGACCGCCGCCACTTGCCGCTAGCGTCACACCTGGATCACGCAGCGCACCCGCAACCAAAGTGGGGTTGTCACGATAGAGGATTTGGCTTTTCGTCCATTTTGGCCCGCCGTGGCAACTTGCACAATTGTCTTGGAAAACTGTCCGGCCTGCCGTCACATTGGCTTGTTGTGGCATTAGCAAAGGCCGTACGCTTTGAATCCATAAGGTTTCGTCATCCAAGGCTTCACTCACGCCTTGTGTCGGGCCATGATTAAACACTGCCGCCGGATTGGTGGTAAAGCCCGTACCGCCTTGGACGCCGCGTGAATTGTTGTTGAAATCAGTATTGCTGCCGCGCACCGCGCTCCAGTTCAGCAAGCGGGTATCGTGTGCCGCGCTGCGTTTGGAATAAGTGGCATCCAACGGAACCGTTTGCCGTGGGCCATCAGCGAATATCCAGGTCACGCCATCGGCCAAACCAGCCGGGTGGCAAGATGCGCAAGTGCTCCAAGCATTGTCAGATTGTTTGCCACGAAATGCCAAAGGGTTAATGTTGCGTATCGGCAATTTTGCCAAGCCATTGTCCGGCACACCCAGAGCAGTAAAAAATGTCAATTTGCCCATCAGCAAATTATGCTCAAAGCTGCCTAATAGCGGTAAAGATGTCGATTCAATATCACGGGCAACCACGGTATTGTTGGCCAAATTCAAGACGGACACAGAGCGTCCGACGGAATTGTTGGTATACGCACGGCTACCATCGCTACTTAGGACAATCCCAGTCGGAATATGCCCGGTTTGCAAGCGCACCACCTTATCCGGTGCGCCAATATCCAATTTGCCACCGACTAAACCGGCCCGTAACACATAGTTGCCGCCCCGGCTGACTAAAGCAAAATTGTTGGCTTTGGCATCAATGGCGACAATATCGTTGGCAAACAATTTGCCCAAACTACTGAACGGGTCGGTTGGAACGGGTTCATTTTTGATTTGGGCATTGAGATTGACGGTATTGGCCTTAATTTCCGTCAAACTTGATGGATTGATGACATGCACCAAAGCTTGGATGTTGGCATTAAACTTTACGGGCGGTGCCGGTGCAGCACCAATGCTAGGCACATATAAATTATTGTTGTGGACTAACAGGGCATGGAGCTGGTTCGGAAACGCGCCTTGTGGGGCGTTGACGTTATCAGGATCGCCCGCCCCGCCTGTGACATCGGGGCAATAGACTTGGCTATGCAAATTGGGGTTGGTCAAAGGGCAAAACGCGCTGCGGTCTGCCGTAAAGCCCGCATCGGCCAAAGGCGATAAGGTGATTTTTTTCAAAAACACGGCCAACCCAAACGGAAACGCCCGGACAACCCCCCGTTTACCGGTATCAAATGGCTCGCCTGGGCCGCCCGGTATTGTTTCCGCCAAAAGCTCACTGACAAATATAAATTCATCCGTATCACTGGTATTGCCATTATCGGATATGGCTACCGCATAGGGCCGATTAAACCCTGTCACCGTTTTGACCACGGTACGGGTTGCCGTATCAATAATGGATACTGTACCGGACGTATGGTTAGCGACATACAAGACATTGCCCGTCGGCGTAATCGCACAACCGCGCGGCTCTGTACCGACCGTGATGCGTTTTAAAAGGGTGAACGGCGTAGACCCGGAATCTAGGGAAATGACCACCACCGAACCTTCGGCAGTCGTGATGTAAGCTTCGCTGTTATCCGGTTTGACCGCGACACATTGCGGCTCAAATCCCACGGCAATTTCAGTGACTTTTTTTAAGGCGTTGCCAGCGGTTCCGGTCGGGTTGACCTTAAAAATGCTGACGGAATGGTTGTCTTGGTTAAGATTCAGCAAATGCGCCTCGTCTTGGGTCAAGATAATGTTGGTGGAACGGGTCGGTTCAGCATACGCCGAACCCGTTGCTAAAATCAGCGTCAATGCCGCCGTGATTTTGGAAAGGCTAAATGCCTTTTTAGGGCTGGCCTGTGTTTTATGGTTCATGAATAGGTTCTCCGGGAGGCGGATATCTTGGATTGGCTGTGCGGTGCACGGCAAAACCCGTAAGAAATAAACTCAGGCAAGAAAAAGTCCGCCTGAACTTTCGGAAACAACTCCGAATCCTGACAAGCGATGTGTTTATCGTGTCATCGACAAGTCATTTCCGTAGCACGGAGAAAAGGTTCAAAAATATTTTGGGGATTTTTTAGTGAATAGGTGAAGATGTTTTGTGGACAACGGTAGGCTTGGGTGCCGCAACTAGAAAATTAGGCTGGGATTTCGCTATCGCTCCACCCCAGCCTAATTTGGTTTTTATGTTTTTGAAGCAGCGAAGATCAATTGACGGTCAGCGTTTTAGTCACGCTGTTATTGGTATAGACCGTGTCTTTTTCGACGGATTCGGCGGTGGCTGAAACGCTGGCGCTGCCTTTAAGCAAGGGAGTTACGTTGACTTGGATAGTGGCATTGGCGCCTACACCTAAGCTACCTAAACGGCACACGGTGACCATGCTTTTTACGCAAGTGCCTTGGGATGGCAAAACAGAACTGATGGTCATGCCACTAGGCAGATTGATGATGGTGTTGGTTTGCCTGGCGACTGCTGTGCCTTGATTAGAAACCGTAAAGTTATAGGCATAGGCTTGGTTTTGCACTGCCGATGCGGGTGCGGCGACTGTTATG
>CAYUQV010000080.1:0-4178 GCA_964446885.1 uncultured Methylocucumis sp. | reverse complement strand
GGCGGCGGTTTCAAAGCTGATAAAACGCCCGTCCGCAGACAGCGCAGACCGTGCTTGTAACAATTGCGTATCCCCTACACTTTGTTGGCCTTGTGGCGTGAGGTTGATACGGCTTGTTTTGCCAGTTTTGCGGTCATGGATAAAGGTATCCCACGCTTTGTTACTGTCATTTAATACCAAATTGTCCGCTAGGGACATAAAGCTGACAAACCGTCCATCACCGGAAATGCTCGGAAGGAGTGAGTGTCCCGTGGTGTTGTTGGTGATTTTGGTCATTTTTTTGCTAGTGCGGTCATAGACAAAAATATCGTTGTAAAAATCATCGGTGTCAGTGGCAAGCAATTTACTGGAACTGGAATAAAAGCTGATGTAGCGCCCATCAGCGGAAATGCTGGGCATTTTGCTGCCGCCACTCACACTAAAAGCCGTGTTGCGGACAGTTTGGCTGATTTTGGTAGTGGTTTTGGTTTTGGTGTCATGTAAAAACACGTCTTCGGTTGTATCATCGCCTGTCACCAGATTATTCGAACCAGAACTGAACACGACAAACCGTCCATCGCCAGAAATGTCGATGATGCCGTTGCTACCAACCCCAGTCACGGCTTCTGTACCTGCCGAAGAGACGCTAACGCGAATGGTTTTGCCAGTTTTGCGGTTGTGGACAAACGCATCGGCAGACGCGTTGGTGTCATTGGCAACCAAATTGCTCGCCGATGATGTAAAAGCAACAAATTGCCCATCAGCGGAGAGTGCCGAATAATGACTATGTCCATTACTAGATGTACCATCGGCGGCTTTGCTAATCAGTTCATTTTTACCTGATTGGATGGTTTGGATGTAAATATCCAAAAAACTGTTGCTATCTTCTGCGGCCAAATTGGTGGCACCAGTGGTAAATGACACAAATCGGCCATTGGCGGAAATGTCAGCCGATGAGCCCCCGCCATTGCTTAGTGCCGTTAAGTTTTTGGCGGTCTTGGTAAAACGGTCATACAGGAAAGCATTGGAGATAAATCCTGCATTGGCCATCAATATCGTATAACGGCCATCACTGGAAACTGATGACCAGGTTGTGCTGGCAGAAGCGATTTGATCGCCTAATTTGCTGCCCAACGATATGGTTTCACCAGTAGCATGGGCAATACAGGAAACCGCCAACGCATTGCTAATCAAGACGGAAACAAGAGATTTTTTTAAGAGTTTGCGTGATGGGGTTTTCATATCTAGTTTCAAATAATGAAGGATTGGGTGGAAATCTGAATTATAAAAGTAAGTTTTTTATTCTGCTTTGCATTTATTTCTTAGTTAAACGCCTAGAACGTTACTGGAAACAATGATTGATTGTCTACAGTAAATGTGTGCAATTAATTGACGTTACGCCGTGTAGTATAGCGAATCCAATATCATCTGATGAGGATTGCCCGTCCTCTAAGGACGCGCAGTCCTTTCTAGTGCCTTCTTGGACGGTTGACTTTTGGCCAGCACTGGTACACTTAAGGTAATTACACACTAGGAGTAACGATGATGAAAACTGCATTTTTAGTCGCCAGCTTATGGGCATTTTCGGTATCGGTCGCGGCAGCGCAACCTTGCTCAGAATTGCTGAACTACTCAATGGCCAAACTGCGCTCGAGCGAACAAGTCGATTTTTGTCAGGCCTTTCAAGGGAAAGTCGTTCTGGCCGTCAACACCGCCAGTAATTGCGGTTATACCCCACAATTTAAGGGTCTGGAAGCGCTTTACCAAAAATATAAGGATAAGGGCTTGGTGGTGGTCGGTTTTCCGTCCAACGACTTCTACCAAGAATTCGGGGATGCGGAAAAAACCGCGAATGTGTGTTATATCAATTATGGCGTCACGTTCCCGATGCTGGAAAAAAGCCAAGTTAAGGGTGCGGCAGCGAATGGGTTTTTCCAAAAACTTATCAAAGCCACTGGCGACGAACCCGCTTGGAATTTTCATAAATATTTGATTGACCGTAGTGGCACGAATGTGGTGGCCTTTCCTAGCAGTGTCACCCCTGAGCAGCTGGATTCCAAAATTAATGCCTTGTTATCCGCCCAATAGCGGTAATACCTCTCCAGCCTTGGTGATTAAGCCCCCGCTTTGGAGAAGCCCAGTAATCCTTTCACGTTTTTCGCAACCGCTACAATGACGCTTAGGGCACGGGTGTATAGGCCAGTAGTTGGGCCAATGCGCCAATAACCGCAGCACGGGGATGGGTACGCTGCCAAACCAGTGCGATCGTCCGGCTGGGTCGCTGACGGATGGGGATATAACGGATGTCTTTATCTTCCGGTTGGACGGCGACGGATGGCATTAACGTGACCCCGACATCGTTTTTGACCATAAACCGCAGGGTTTCAAGGCTGGATGCCCGAAAGTCATGTTCCATGAACCGGGAAGGGTCGCATAATTTCAAGGCCTGATCCCGCAAACAATGCCCCTCGTCCAATAGCAGCAAATTCTCCTGAGCCACCCTGTACAAATCAACTTCCTCCAAGTCGGCCAATGGATGGTCAGCACAGACAGCCAGGGTAAACGCATCTTCGAACAGTATCCGGCATTCCAGCCCTTCATAATCTACTGGCATGGCCAGCAACGCCGCATCCAACTTTTTGTCGAGCAGCAACCGAATGAGTGAATCCGTCTTTTCTTCGACCAACTGTAGTTTCAGTTCGGGAAAATGTTGCTTGATGCGGAACACATATTCGGGCAACACGTAACTCGCCAGCGAAGGGAATGCACCCAGCGACAACATATTGCGATGCCGATTGCTGGCGTGGGCAGCGATTTGCCGGATGCTTTGGATGTCGGCCAGGATTCTTTGCGCAATCGGCACAATGTCTTGGCAGATGTCTGTCACCTCGACACTATTTTTCTCACGTACAAACAAGTTTACGCCTAAATAATCTTCAAGCTTTTTGATCTGTGTGCTCAAAGTGGGCTGGCCGATACAGCACTGATCCGCCGCTTGGCTGAAATTTCTTAATTCTGCTACCGCGATGAGGTAGCTCAAATCACGCAAGTTCATTGATGGTTATCCGCTTGAAAGTCCGTCACCCGGCAAGAGACCAAACCATGTTGAATGGCTTCATGCTGGGGTTGCGACGTATTGATTTGAAAAATGGTGCGATTGATGGAATCAATTTCAAAAAGAACGTCTGATCCGGTCTAATGCATTTGCCGGAATCATGGTTTGTCAGAGCTTAAAACCTGGATTTGAAACCCGATAAAGAACATACTCTCGACACTAGAATCGGTGTGCCCGCCTAATAGACGATTGGGCTTTGTGATGCAGGGCCAACTGATTTCAAGTTGCTTAAGTTCTGCCAACCGATATTCTCTAAATTAATGCGTCTATGGCATATTTTTGCGCATTATCCCACAACAAGGAACATAGGTGCTTTATGAAAACAAAACACATTCTTCTGGCTTCTGCATTGGCAGTCGCCATCTCCGCCGTGTTGGCGGCCCATCCGGTTATGGCCGCGCCACAACCGACCCTAAACAGTTTTTGGTGGCCGGAGCAATTAAACTTGCAACCGCTGCGCCAGAACTCTGCCGAATCCAATCCACTGGGCAAGGCATATAACTATGCCGAACAATTCAAAACCCTAGACCTAAAAGCCGTAAAAAAAGACATTGGCACGGTGCTGCATACCTCGCAACCCTGGTGGCCTGCCGATTACGGCCATTACGGGCCGTTTTTCATCCGCATGGCTTGGCATAGTGCGGGTGTTTACCGCATCTTCGATGGGCGCGGTGGTGCGGCTGGCGGCCAACAACGCTTCGAGCCGCTCAACAGTTGGCCCGATAACGTCAACCTCGACAAAGCGCGGCGTTTGTTGTGGCCCGTCAAACAAAAATACGGCGCCAAATTGTCCTGGGCGGATTTGATGGTGCTGGCGGGTAATGTCGCCTTGGAAGATATGGGCTTTAAGACCATCGGTTTTGCAGGCGGCAGGGCGGACGACTGGGAAGCCGAAGTCGTCAATTGGGGAACGGAAAAAAAATTCCTCGCCGACGAACGCCACGATGCCACAGGTGGCTTGGCGAAACCGCTGGCCGCCGTGCAAATGGGGCTGATCTACGTCAACCCGGAAGGGCCGGGCGGCAACCCTGATCCCCTAGCCGCAGCCAAGCATATCCGCGAAGCCTTTGGCCGCATGGCGATG
>CAYUQV010000079.1:0-14178 GCA_964446885.1 uncultured Methylocucumis sp. | reverse complement strand
TCGGCAAAGCGCTTTATGTCACTTGATATAATATCTGGGTAATCGTGTGCCTTAAAAACAGACACGCTCAATGGCAATCTTATTATTTTCTTTACGCGGTGTGCCGGAGGACGAGGCACAGGACGTGCGCGAACTTTTGGCCGGACAGGGAATTGATTTTTATGAAACTTCCGCAGGCAATTGGGGCATTTCCATGCCCGCCCTATGGCTGCGAGAACACGGGCAATGGCAACAGGCGCAACACATCCTTGCCGATTACCAACGGCAACGTTACCTAAATGCCCGCGAACGGTATGTGGCTGAAAAAGGCCAAGGCAAACAGGCAAGCACTTTCCAAGCGTTTTGCCAACACCCCTTAAAGCATTGCCTGTATTGGCTATGCAGTGGCCTCATCCTGTATGTGTCCGTGAAACTGGTGTTCGAATTGGGGCTATAAAGCTGATAAGGACTGCGCATCCTTTACCCACAAGGGGCATTAGTAAGGACAGGCAGTCCTGCGTGTTGGAATGGGGGTTGTAACCCCATTCCGCATTCATAACATACAACGTTAAAAAATAAGTCTTTGATATTTTTAATTTATATACTTTCCCTGGCTTGTTTGCTTAACTGGCAATCACAAAGCGCACGGCATCCAGGCGCAATTGGGCGGACTGGATACTGTCGTGGGCCAGCATCGTGAAATCCTTAAGTTGTTCAATTTCTTCGGATTTGATGCTGGGATTGACGTTTTTCAGGCGTACCAGACGTTTGATCTCGGCACTCAACGATTGCAACATCGCGGTAGTGGCATCGCCCGTCAATTGTTCCATACGCGCCTTTGCCAAACCTTCGGCATGAACCAACAATTGCCCTAAAGGCTTACGTTGGTTGCTCAAAAATGCGGCAATTTGCTGCTTGTCAAAGGCTTTGCCAGTATCCGGCAATTGCTGATGGGTGAACACTTCGGTCAAATCTTGTTGCTGCTGGTTGACCAAAATACGGATCGGCGTATGTGGCAGAAAACGGCCAATTTGCAATTCCGCCGGAGCACTGCATTCGACAATAAACAAGCATTCCAGCAGAAACTGCCCAGCCCGCAAATCACGGTGCTTAGTGACACTGACCACGGCATTGCCTGTTTCACTCGACAAGATCAAATCCATCGCCGCCGTGACCATAGGATGCTCCCAGGTTAAAAACTGCATATCTTCACGCGCCAGCGCACAAGCCCGGTTAACGGTCACGGTGACACCGTCTTCATCCAAGCCAGGAAAATGGGCGATACGCAAATGGTCGCTAGGACGGACGATATAACAATCAGGCGAGTGGAATTCAGTGTCCACCCCATAACATTCAAACAAGGCTTCCATGTAAGGCCATAACACGCCTTCTTTTTCATAAGCTTTGACTTGTTGCACCAAGGCATGGGCTTCATCCTTGCGGAATGAATTCAGCTCCAACAACTGGTCGCGGCCATTGTGCAATTGCGCTTCAATGTCTTTACCTAAATCTTGGGTTTTGGCAATGAACGCATCCACCGCCGCATCATCCGGGTTTGCCAATAAATCCTGCAATTCGCCGTCCAACAAATCGGCCACCGGACGGGCGGCGGAACAATTGGCGCGGAATGCATCCATGCCCTCGTCATACCAACGGTATAGCACGGCTTGGGCGGTGTGTTGCAGATACGGGATATGGATTTGGATGACGTGTTGCTGGCCAATACGGTCAAGACGGCCTATGCGTTGTTGCAACAAGTCGGGGTTGGTCGGCAAATCCCACAAAATCAGATGGTGGACAAATTGGAAATTGCGGCCTTCGCTGCCAATTTCCGAGCAAATCAATAGACGCGCCGAACTCTCTTGGTCAGCAAAATACGCGGCGGCGCGGTCACGTTCAATGATTGACATGCCTTCATGGAATACAGCCGAGGCGATACCCGCCCGGTTGCGCAAGGTCAATTCCAGGTCAATTGCCGTTTGCGCCTGCTTGCATATCAACAAGGCTTTTTGGCCTTGCAAACGGGCGGAAGTGAGTGAATTGACTAACCATAAATAACGCGGGTCTTGTTGTAAGTCGGCGGTGTTTTCAGTGCCTTCTAAGGGATAACCGTGGCGTTCGCGTTGCGGAAAGCCTTGCACGGTTTGGCGGGAATTTCGGAACAAAATCCGGCCTGTACCGTGATGGTCAAGCAGGATTTTAATCAGAGCCTCCCTTGCCGCCGCCGATTTTTCAGGGTCGCTTAAGTTTTGCAACACGCTACTGACATTGTCATCTTTCAGCAAACGCGCCAGCAAAGCCGCATCTTCTAAAGACAACGGCTGGTCGGCAAGCAATATTTTTGCGGCTTCAGCAACAGGTTCAAATTGCTTTTCTTCTTCAAGAAATGCCGAAAAACTGTAAAAACGGTCGGGATCAAGCAAGCGCAAACGGGCAAAATGGCTTTCCTTGCCCAGCTGTTCAGGTGTCGCGGTCAATAAAATCAGGCTAGGCGTAGCCATCGCCAATTGTTCGACAAACACATAACCAGGGCTGGCGGCGGTTTCGCTCCATTCCAAATGGTGCGCCTCATCGACAATGACCATGTCCCAACCCGCTTGCAGGGCTTGTTTTTGGCGTTGTGGATATTGGGTGAAAAATTGTTGGCTACACAAGACCAGTTGCTCGTTGACAAACGGATTGGCGGGATTGGCGGTTTTACCGGATGCTAACAACGAATCCTCTTCCTCCATCCCATCATCGCCCAATTCCCCTAAGCAACGGGCTTCGTCAAACAAGCTAAAACGCAAATTGAAACGCCGGAGCATTTCCACCAGCCATTGGTGCAAGAGGCTTTCAGGGACGATAATCAACACCCGCTGGCTCAAACCATTAATCAAACGGTGATGCAAAATCAAGCCGGCTTCAATGGTTTTGCCCAAACCGACTTCATCGGCGAGCATGATCCGGGGTGCAATCCGGTTGGCTGATTCGTGGGCGATGAACAATTGGTGCGGGATCAGCGAGGCACGGCTACCGAGCAAACCTTTCACAGGGGCTTGCTGGTGCTGCTGCAAACGCTGCCACGTTTCGTAACGTAGGGAAAACCAGTCATTCGGGTCAATTTGACCGATAAACAAGCGGTCTTGCGGTTTGTTGAATTGGATGCGGTGGTTAAGCTCAACTTCTTCAAGCTTTATGTCCCGGCCATCTTCGGTTGTGCCGACGTAAACCATCAAGCCTTTTTGCTCAATGACTTGCGTGACGGTCATTTTCTCTTCATCAACCGATTCGATAGTGTCGCCGACTGAAAAAATGACCCGTGTCAACGGTGCGTTATCACGGGCATAAATGCGCCGCTCGTCTGATGCCAGATAGAGCACGGTGATGCGGTTAAAACTGGCATCCAAAATAAGGCCCAAGCCTAATTCTGACTCGGTATTACTGATCCAACGTTGTCCAGGGATAAATGGTTCCATTAAATTTACAGTCTATGAATAGTTAAACAAAAATCTTTAGGCTAAAGGCCGGAAAAACCGACAGCTATTGTTTGATGCCAGTTCCCCGGTGCAGCAACAACAAACTGAATCCCGCCAACACGACAATAAAACCGCCCGTCATCAGGAAGGACAGCCCAATGTCAATGTCAGACACGCCAATCACCCCGTACCGGAACGCGTTGACCATGTACAAGATGGGATTGCCCATTGAAATGCTTTGCCAAATGCCCGGCAACATATCCACCGAATAAAACACGCCGCCCAAATAGCTCAACGGGGTCAAGACAAAATTGGGGATAATTGAAATGTCATCAAAGCTCTCCGCCATCACCGCATTGATAAAACCCGCCAAAGAAAACAGTGTCGCCGTCAAGAAAGCCATCGCAACGGTAATCAATATATGGTGGATCGTAATATTGGCAAACAACATGGCAATCGCGGCGACCACACCACCCACCAACAAGCCGCGCATAATGCCGCCACTGACATAGCCGCTTAAAATGATCCAATTAGGTAAAGGCGCGACAATCAGCTCTTCGATATTGCGTTGGAATTTGGTCGAATAAAACGATGACACGACATTGGCGTAAGAATGGCTGATGACCGACATCAAAATCACGCCAGGGACGATGTAATCCATATAACTGACACCGTTGACCAGGCCGATGCGGTCGCCCATCAAGCGTCCAAAAATCAGAAAATACAAAGTCGTGGTGATGGCGGGCGGCAATAAGGTTTGCGGCCAAATGCGCACGAAACGATAGACTTCCTTAAAAACAATGGTACGGAATTGGATGAGCTTGTTCATGCCTCCTCCCCTACCGTTTTGGCATCCACCAAATCCATAAACAATTGCTCCAAACGGTTAGTTTTGTTTTTCAGGCTCAACACGCGGATATTCTGCGCACTCAATTGCTTGAACAGCTCGTTCAAGCCACTTTCTTTCGGCACGGCGACATCCAAAACTTTTTCGCTAAGCCACTCGATCTTGAAGCCGTCAATGAGTGGCGCTTGCGCCAACGGCTCCGCCAAATCCAGGACAAAATGGTCAACGTGCAAACGCGCCAGCAAACTTTTCATGTCCGAATGTTCGACAATGCGGCCCTGGTCGATGATGGCGATATTGCGGCACAGGCTTTCCGCCTCTTCGAGATAATGCGTGGTCAGGATAATAGTCGTGCCTTGTTGGTTGACGGCTTCCATCATTTTCCACATGGAGCGGCGGATTTCGATGTCCACACCAGCCGTTGGTTCGTCTAAAATCAATATCTTAGGATTATGTACCATCGCCCGTGCGATCATGACCCGACGTTTCATTCCCCCCGACAAACGCCGTGATATGGTGTTGCGCTTATCCCATAAGTCCATTTGCTTTAGGCATTCTTCAGTGCGCTGCAAAGCCACTTTGTGCGGTGTGCCGTAATAGCCCGCTTGGTTGAGCAAGATGCTTTTGACGGTATCAAATTGGTTAAAATTGATTTCCTGGGGGACTAAGCCAATGCAGCTTTTGGCTTGGTTGCGGTTTTTGAACAAATCATGGCCGAACACGTTGACCGAACCGCTGCTGGCATTGACCAAAGAGCTGATGATCCCAATCGCCGTGGATTTGCCGGCCCCGTTAGGGCCGAGCAAAGCAAAAAAATCCCCGGCCTCCACTTCCAAGTCTATGCCTTTCAAGGCTTCAAAGCCATTATTGTAGGTTTTTCTTAAGTTTTTGATTGATAATGCTTTCATCAAGATGCTTTACTATTTGTTGGATGGCAACCCATCCCGGTTTTTACTATCGGACAAAAACAACCTTTAACCGATACGTTAGGGACAGGCAAGCTAAAACTTCTGCAACAGCCCTATTCTGCCAGCAGAAATATCGGAGCCATCATAGAATAAAAACTAAAACTTAACGGCAAGGGCCAAATACGTTAAATTACCTGAACAGCCAGGACATAATGGCTGGAATGCCTGCAAAAAATCGTATGATTTTATCAGAAATTACCGTGCCCCGTAGACAAAACTGGATAGCCCGTGCATAAGAAACCACCTGAAATTGTCGCCGCTGTTGATTTAGGTTCAAACAGCTTCCACATGATTGTTTGCAGCTTAAGCAACGGCAAACTCATCACCATAGACCAACTGAAAGAAATGGTCAGATTGGCCTCAGGCCTGGACAAAAAAAATTACCTGGATGCCGAAACCCAAAAACGGGCGTTGGAATGCCTGGAACGCTTTGGCCAACGCATCCGCAATTTCCCGCCTGAAAGCGTCCGCATTGTTGGCACCAACACCTTGCGCACCGCCAAAAATGCCCCGCAATTCCTCATCAAGGCCGAAAAAGCCTTAAACCACCCTATCCATATCATTTCAGGGATTGAAGAGGCCCGCCTGATTTACCAAGGTGTTGCATTCAGTTTGGCCACCCAGGCCAATTTGCGGCTGGTGATGGATATAGGCGGCGGCAGCACCGAATATATCATTGGCAGTGGCGACAGCCCGCGTGACAAAGAAAGCCTGCACATGGGCTGCGTGTCTGTCAGCAAACGTTTTTTTAACGGCGGCAAATTGTCCAAAGAGGCCTTCACCAAAGCCGTGCTGTTCGCCGAACAGGAATTGGAGCCGTTCGAAACCAAATTCCAACGCCGTAATTGGGATCAGGCGATTGGTGCATCGGGCAGTTTACGGGCGATTGCCAAGGTACTGGAAGCCAAAAATTGGAGCAATAACGGCATTACCCGGGAGGGCTTGGAGTTATTGGTGAATCACGTCACCCAATGCAACCATATCAATGAATTGATTCTGCCGGAATTGGATGTGGAACGCTTGCCCGTATTTCCGGGCGGTTTGGCAATCGCTTATGCGACGTTCAAAACCTTGAGGATAGAGCAAATGACCGTTTCTGATGGGGCGCTTAGGGAAGGCTTGATTCAAGATTTGCTGGGGCGCATTTACGACCATGATGTCCGTTTCACGACAACGCAAACCTTAACAGAGCGTTATCACACCGACCAGCGGCAAGCCGGACGCATCAAGGAAACCATCCGCTATATTTTCGATAACGCCAAAACACAATTGCCTTTTGTTCATGACGAAAACAGCCTGCAATTCATCAATTGGGCGGCTGACCTTCATGAAATAGGCCAGGACATCGCCCATAGCCAATATCACAAACACAGTTCTTACGTCATCGAAAATGGTGACTTGGCCGGTTTTTCAAAACAAGACCAACTCTTACTGGCCGCCATTATCCGCTCGCACCGGCGCAAATTCAGCTTCTCTAGGTTCATGAACCTCCCTGCCCCCTGGCATCAACACGCCCCCTACCTGACGCTGATTTTACGTTTGGCGGTATTGTTAAGACGCAACCGTCACGACGAAACATTGCCCGAATTTACAATCCATTTAGGGAAAACCAGTATGATCTTGAAGTTTCCTGAAGGCTGGTTGGCACAATCGCCACTCACCCACGCCGATTTGGCACTGGAAGCCGATTATCTGAAAGATGCCGACTTTAACCTGATATTTTCCTGACAGGCATGTCCAAACACTTGCTGCGCTTACCATTCTATTGCGTCAGCATACTGGCCGCGATTTGCGTAGTGATTGTCCTGTTCGGTGTCAGCGACCACCCGGATGTCCGTTTAGGCTGGACGCTAAACGCCGAAGACGTGCTCAGGGCCCGTAAAATCCTGCGCGAAGGCGCAAAGACACGTCCTGATGAAATCGGCACGCTGGAATTGTCCAAAGCCGATTTGAACCTTGCCGCCAATTACCTGCTAAACCGCTACACCCAGGGTGCGGTGGACATCTCCCTGAAAGCCAATAAACTCAAATTCATTGTCACCGCGAGCTTGCCCGACAATCCTGTTGGCAAATACCTGAATGTCACCTTCAGGCTAGGCAATGTCGAAGACAGCAGCTTACCCACCCTGACCAAATTCAAGGCCGGGAAATTGCTCCTGCCGTCCGGGGCCGCTTCGTACCTGATCGACCTCGCCATCCGCCATTCGTCGCTGAACGATTATTTTTTGCTGGCTACGCGGCAAATCAAAGCGGTCAAAATTGAACCGGAAAAAATCACCGTCTGTTATTTTTCGGACTTGGAAACCCTCATCCAAACACGGGGGCTTTTGTCCGGGAGCAGCCACACCGGGACACCTGATGCCTACCAAAAAGAATTGGCCGACATCGTCCGCCAACATGACCCGAAATGGCGGCTGTCACTGGCCGATTTATTGCGGCCCTTGTTTGCCTTGGCTTACCGACGCTCCAACCTAAACACCGCCATTGAAGAAAACAAATGGGTGATTTTCACCGTCAATGACTATGTGAACCAACATGAAACCCGCCGTTTCTTGTCATCAAAAACCAACATCAGGCCGTATTTCCCGGCATTCATGTACAAACGCAGCGATTTGGCACAACACTTTATCGGCTCGGCGGCATTGACCGCTTCCATGAATGGGCACGTCTCAAAAGTGGTGGGAGAAGAAAAAGAGTTAAGTGATGCGCAAGCTGGAGGCAGTGGCTTTAGTTTTGTGGATTTGGCCGCTGACAAAGCCGGCACACGTTTGGGGGAAATCGCCACGGCATCGCCGGAAAGCGCACGAAACCTGCAAAAAGCGGTATCAGAGATCAAAGACTACCATGACCTGATGCCAGACCCGACCGACCTGCCAGAACACATGGACACCCATGCCTTCAAAACCCGCTTCGGCTCGACCAGCACACCCGCGTATCAAAGTTTATCAGCGGCGATAGATGCCAAGATTGCAGCCCTCGCAATCTACAAACAACCTTAAAATGCTTAACGGCTAGGCCTGCAACGGCGAAAAAAACAAAAAAACGGCATGACAACGTTATAATGCCTCCCATTTCGCCCAACCTAGGTTTTGCGCCGCAAGCATCATGTCATCTTTAATCCTTAAAGCCTTACAACCTATTGCAAGCTTCGCATCCGGCCTAGGCAAACAAAAAAAGCTTTTCATCCTGATATATCACCGGGTACTTGACGAGCCCGATTTTATGCGCCCAGGCGAAGTGGACAAACACGCTTTCACTTGGCAGATGCAATTATTGGCCAAGTATTTCAATGTCTTGCCACTGGCCGAAGCCTTGCAAGGCTTACAAAACGGCCAGCTCCCGTCCAGGGCAGTCAGCATCACGTTTGATGATGGCTACGCAGACAACCTGCACAACGCCGTCCCTATCCTCAAACAATTTGGCCTGACGGCCACTTTTTTCATCGCTTCCGGGTTTCTCAACGGCGGGCGCATGTGGAACGACAGCATTATCGAAACCATCCGCGTCTTGCCCGGCACCGATTTGGATTTGACCGCAATGGGCCTGGGCCATTACGCCATTGCCACCCCTCAAGAAAAGGCCCAGACCGCCGCCACCCTGTTAAAAAAATTAAAACACTTGGAGCCAGCGCAACGCCAAAGCCAAACCGACTTAATCAGCAAATTAGCCGATAAACTCCCTGGCAACCTGATGCTGACCGACGCGGAACTTAAGGCATTACACGCCCAAGGCATGGAAATTGGCGGGCACACCGTAAACCACCCCATTTTAGCTAAGCTAAGCGATGACATGGCCTGGCAAGAAATTAGCGCAAACAAACTGTTTTTGGAACACTTGTTAAACGTCCCTATCCGCTATTTCGCTTACCCTAACGGCAAATTGCACGAAGATTATCGGCCAGAGCAAACCGGGCTAGTAAAAAATGCCGGCTACCTTGCCGCCTTATCCACGCAAACCCATGCCGCCGACCCTTCAAGCTCCATCTGGCAATTACCAAGATTCACCCCTTGGGATAATTCTCCGGCAAAATTTATGCTTAGATTGATAAAAACGTACATAAAATAGATGGCTTACTTTTTGTACCCAATCCTAATCTAGGTTAACCATACTGCCATAAACCAACCATCAGATTACGCGGTATTTATATAATGAACGATAACCCCAAAGCCGAAAATACCTTTGAACATGACTCCCATAAAGAGTTTGTCGAATATTACGCCAAAGAGAGTTTAAGTGAAGAGAGCCTTAACAGGATGAAGGGCATATTCCACTGCATCAACCGCAACCTCTCCGTTTCCCAAATGAACCGTAAACTAAACGTAGCGGACATTGGCTGTGGCGCCGGTGTACTAAGCTCATTATGGGCGCAACAAGGCCATAACGTGTATGGGCTGGATGTGAACGAACCTCTAATTGAATTGGCTAAACAACGCGCCAAAGAGGCTGGCTTATCAATAAAGTATTATTTAGGATCGGCAACCCATTTGCCGTGGGAAAACGAATCGATGGACATTTGCATTGCCCCGGAACTGTTAGAGCATATCGTTGAATGGGAGGCTTGCATTAACGAATTTGCCAGAATCTTAAAACCGAACGGCATCCTTTATATCAGCACCGCCAACAAATTGTGCCCCAAACAACAGGAGTTCAGCCTACCGTTTTATAGCTGGTATCCAACTAAATTAAAACGCCATTTTGAACACCTCGCCAGAACGACACGTCCAGAGATAGCCGGATATGCCAAATATCCGGCAGTCAATTGGTTTAGCTATTACCAATTACGCGAAGAATTTTCTAAATTAGGGATGGATTCTTATGACCGCTTCGACATTATGGATACTGACAACAAACCCAATTATCAGAAACACATCATAAATTTAATAACCCAAAGCAGCATTCTACGTTGGCTGGGACATGTAGCAACCCCCGGATTGACTATGTTAGCCATAAAAAAACAATAAACATGCGTGACCTATTAATCACTTTTATCGTTGTAACAGGTTGCTTTTACACGTTCAAAAAGCCATACATAGGGATATTGCTATGGTCATGGCTAAGCTATATGAACCCCCATAGATTATCTTATGGCTTTGCGTATCAAATGCCATTTGCACTGATTACCGCAATAACCTTGTTTACATCGCTTTTGTTTTCAAATGACAAACAAAAATTACCGATTAATGCATTAACGGTCATTTGGATTATTTTTGTCTTATTTATGGGCATTACGACAATCTTTGCCTTTTTCCCCGATGCTGCACTGCTTCAATATATACGGATTTTTAAAATCCAATTGATTGTCTTTTTAACGATAATGTTAATGACCGACCTTGAGAAAATAAAAAAATTAATCTGGGTCATTGTGTTCTCTATAGGTTACTTTAGCGTAAAAGGCGGTTTGTTTACGGTACTGACCGGGGGGGGCTATAGAGTTTGGGGACCTGCAAATAGCTTTATCGAAGATAACAATAGCTTGGCGGTTGCCATTTTAATCACGATACCGCTCATGATTTACCTGTACCAATCCTCCACCAAAAAACTAATGAAACACGGATTGCTGGCAGCCATTATCCTAAGCCTGTTCACAGTAGTAGGTTCCCAATCAAGGGGCGCATTACTTGCCATCCTGACAGTAGGTGGATTTTATTGGCTTAAAACGGACAACAAACTTATTTCAGGCACAGTGATATTGGTGATGTCTCTCGTATTACTGGCATTTTTGCCTGACTCTTGGTTTAAGCGCATGGACACTATCCAAACTTACGACCAAGACGCATCAGCCATGGGAAGAATAAATGCCTGGCATTACGCGTTTAATGCCGCTAACCATAACCTTCTAGGTATGGGGCTGGACTCCTGGAGCTTACAAACCTTTTACCTTTATGCCCCTAACCCTAAAGATGTCCATGCCGCCCATAGCATTTATTTCAGTGTCCTGGCCGATCACGGCTGGATAGGCCTTTTTCTGTTTTTATCGATTTTCTTTATGGCTTGGAAAAAGCTGTCGAAAATAATCAAATTGACCAACAACGACAATGCCTTGAAAGAAATTAACAACTTAGCAAAAATGATCCAAATTTCTTTACTGGCCTATTTTTCGGGCGGTGCCTTTTTAAGCCTTTCCTATTTTGATTTGCCTTGGCACTTGGTCAGTTTGGTGGTTTTATTGGAAAAAATTGTCTCCAAGCAAACACCGGATAAAAAAACCTTCCCTAACTACCTCAGCTGATAATCAGACTATTATGGAAAACATCTCGAATAAAATGGCCAAGGGAGCGGCCTGGATGGTTGCTTTTAAGCTAGTGGAACGCAGTATCGGCTTGGTCAGCACCATCATATTGGCCCGATTGCTAGAACCTGGGGATTTTGGCTTAGTCGCTATGGCCACTGCATTTTTAGGCTTGTTAATGCTTTTGACCAGCTTTAGTTTTGATGTAGCCTTGATCCAAAAACAAGATGCAGACCGACATTTATATGATACTGCCTGGACTTTTAATGTTATCTTTGGCGTATTGTTAGCGTTGACTCTAGTCGGTACAGCAATCCCTCTAGCGCGGTTCTATAATGAAACGAGGCTGGAAGACATCTTGTATGTATTCGCCATCAGCACTTTTTTAGGCGGTTTTGGCAATATTGGCCCTGTTGCATTCCGAAAAGACTTGGAATTCCATAAAGAATTTTATTTCTTGCTGGCAAAAAAACTGATGGGCTTTGTAGTTTGCATGTTTTTGGCGTTTACCCTCAGAAATTACTGGGCATTAGTATGGGGAACGGTTGCTGGCAGGGCATTGGAAGTAATACTCAGTTACCGTGTCCATCCTTATCGACCGCGTTTTTGTTTGCGAGGCAGCAAAGAGCTGTTTCGTTTTTCCATTTGGATGTTTTTCAATAACACTATTTTTTTTACGCACAACCGCGTAGCAGATTTTATTATCAGCAAAATATCAGGCGCCCATTCCTTAGGCGTATATACAATAGCTTATGAGCTGTCCAATTTACCTACGACTGAATTAGTCGCCCCAATCAATCGGGCTGTCCTTCCAGGTTATTCAAAAATGGCACATAACCTGGATACTTTACGTCAAGGTTTTTTAGATGTTTTGTCAATGATTGCTTTGTGCTCAATCCCTATTGGTATCGGAATTGCGCTAATTGCTGAGCCAATGGTAGAAGTCATATTAGGAGAAAAATGGCGCGAAGCAATACCTATCATTCAAATATTGGCCATTTCTGGAATGATAACCGCATTACAAACTAATGTTGGCACTGTATTTATAGCTCTTGGCAAACCTCGTTTTATAACACTTATTATTTTATTCCACACATTATTTATATTTTTACCCTTATTAACAATATTATTACAACAACATCAGATTATAGGTGTAGCCGAAGCTTACCTATATAGCAATCTCATCATGTTACCAATCAGTTATTTTTTAGTAGCAAGGATAATTAAGCTAACATTGCTTTCAATTTTAAGAATACTGTGGCGGCCTTTCTTGGCCTGTTGGGCAATGATTTCGTGTGTTATTTATACTAAGGAATTTTTATACCTATATCACATTGATATAAAAGAACTCCGTCTTATAATTGAAATAGCCACTGGAGCAATAACTTACAGTTTTAGCATTATACTTCTATGGTTTATTAGCCTCCGACCTGCCGGAGCAGAACAGTTTATCTTTGCGAAGCTGAAAGTTTACTTTAAAATTTAAACTATTATGATTTCAACAAGTTTCTAGAAATTTACTCATGATTGCTTTTTCAACATTAGGAAAACGTAGCCGACTTGGTAACCACTTATTCCAGTATGCATTTCTAAGGACCACGGCGCAAAGACTAGGTGTCCAATTTTATTGCCCCGAATGGATTGGAGACTCGGTATTTCAATTAAATGACTCATCAGAAAGGGCAGAAAAACCATCTGATATTCATCTTGAATATCTAGAACCTCAAAAATATACAGGCGTAAATACATCTGCATATTCGATAAAAAATGGAACAAATATATCAGGGTATTTCCAAACAGAACAATATTTCGATAAAAATCAGGTTCGCCAATGGTATCGCCTTAAAGAGCATGAGTTGTTAAAAATAAAACAGAAATTTCAAACGATAGACTTTTCTGAAAGCTGTGGACTTAGCATCCGGTTAGGTGACTTTGCCACAACCTATGGAAACCTATTTTATGTACCCAGGATTAGATACTATAAAGCCGCACTTGAATTTGTCACAAATAAAGATAATATAATTGTATTTTCCGATGACATTCCTGGTGCTAAAACACTGCTTGGCAATATGGGCGACAGATTTACCTTTATTGAAGGTTATGAGCCGTATGAAGGCATTTATCTGCAATCCTGTTGCAAAGATTTCATTTGTTCCAATTCAACCTATAGTTGGTGGGGAGCTTGGCTAAATGATAATCCAGGGCGTGTAATAGTTGCCCCATCAGAAGGGCCGTTTCGCCCAGGTTCACCAGTAAAAAACCAAGAATTCTGGCCTAGCGATTGGTTAACGACACCAGCTTTATATCATGGACTAGACAATTATCATGTAATCAATATAAAACTCTTGATCCAACGAATATCAAATAAGGCCCAACGCATTTTTAATACTATTTAAACATGTGGCCTTGCCTAATAAATACAATTTCATTTTCAACCTGACACCCTGAAAAGGCTGTCATTAATGATTAACCGTTTACTTCCATTATTTTATAATCCACAAAATCAACAACGCATACTTTCCTTTATAAACTGATGTTACGCAGACATTTTCTGCAAGTTGGAAATAAACATAAAAGGGAGTCGCTATTTTTGACAAAAGATTTCCCTTGCTCCTGCGTGGAAATCGTCAAAAATACCGCGACTGATTAAATTGCTTCGCAAGCCCCAGCCGTCCTGGTCACTCGTTCGCCACCCAA
>CAYUQV010000078.1:11300-14297 GCA_964446885.1 uncultured Methylocucumis sp. | reverse complement strand
GGGTGGGTTTTTATGCTTTTAAGGGGGCCCCTATTGGGCTTTTAGGGTGGGTGACAGCCACGCAAACCAATGGGTGCGTGGGTTATCCCGGCTAAAAAACAAACTATATGCGTTTGTTTTTATTGGATTTTTAATGTGCCAACGGGTTGGCTCCATCACTATTTGCTGGCGTGCCGGCGGTGCGGCGGCGCAATGGCGGCAAAAACCAGGTTTTTGTCGCCTTTTAATCGCCCTTACAGGGCTGATGGGTCTCGTCAAGCTCGCGCCCGTCCCGTCAAAGGGCGGCCGCTTCGTTACATTAACCGGACACGGACAACCTAAGTGTTTGTATTTTGTACGGTTAGACAGGCCAAGTGGCTTCTTGCCGTCATCAACATGACTGGGAACTTGGCGGTTCGGCGTTTTTTTGTTGCACGCTACGCTTCGCGTGGCAACTGTGGCCTTCCTGGATACAGCCGTAAAGCGGCAGTGATTTTCATCAGAACCGCGGCTGCTGTCAAATATTTCCGCGTTTTGGGGCAATTGCCCGTGTTTTGACACTGTTTTGCAAACCTGTCGGGGTGAATACCCCCCTTTTTTGGCCAACATTCGCGCTTATCATCACCCGCAAAACAGGCGAAAATGGCGGCACGGCAAAACCCATGGGGAATTGGCGCGGTTTTCGTTGGAGACAACCACAGGACAACGGCAGGGCATTTGCAGGTCAGTTACAGGACAATGACGAGTCATTGGCAGGGCAGTTACAGGTCAACAACCGGGCACTTGCGGGTCATCTACAAGACAATCACAGGCATTTTGCAGGCCTCCTACAGGTCATTAGTAGGGTATTTGAGGGAGGACACGAATGACATCTATAAAAAATGCCATAGCCGCATTAACTACGTTGGCCAATAAACCGGATGGGAAATCCCAGGCCGCCAGGATACGTGGGGTGATGCCCTACATTGAATCGGCATTGGCATCCGGGGTATCAAGGCAGTCGGTTTTGGATGCACTGCGTGACGAATTAAATATCACAATGGGCATGAAAAGTTTTGAAAAGGCTCTCCAACGGATCAGGCGGGAGCATAAAAAACAAGGCGTTGTAAGTGGCAATGCCGATAAATCGGCAGCCTTGACAGGGGAACTGGTGGTTCATAACCCGAAACCGATTACGGGAGAATTGGCGGATGTGATAAATGAAGATGACGATTACGATGACGATGCATACCTAGGGAGCATGGACGAAAAACAGGAAAAGGGTTTTATACCCAAACTAGATGATTTTGTGGCGGAGGTTGAAAGGAAAATGCCCCCTAAACGTGTTTTGATCGTTAAGACTCCCAATAAAACATAATGACCGATAACCGATTTTTTAACGCTTAATAGAGGAGCAAAGCACTTTATGATAGTCGCAGTCATGAACTTTTCAGGCAACGTCGGGAAAACGGCGGTTTCCCGGCATTTATTGGCGCCGCGCTTGGGTGGTGGCGCCCCGGTGTTTTCAGTGGAGTCGATCAATACCGATGGGCATGAGGACACTTTGGTTCAAGCGAGCGTGTTTGGTGACATGATCAATGAACTGGTTTTGTTCGATAACGTCGTGGTTGACGTGGGCGCTTCCAATGCGGAAAAGTTCGTCCAGATGATGAAGGCTTATGTCGGCAGCCACGAAGAGTTTGATTATTTTGTCATCCCTATCGTGCCACTGAAAAAGCAAATAGCCGATTCGATCAAAACTTTAAAGGCCCTGAAGGAGCTGGGTGTGCCGGCGAAAAAAGTGAAGGTGGTGTTTAATATGCTCGAAGACGGGCAAGACGTGGAACAGACATTTAAGCCGGTGATTGACTTGTGGCAAGGCGAAAAATGTTTTGTCCTGCGTAAAAATGCCGTCATGTATACCAATGAGCTATTTGGCCGAATTATGGACACGCCGGATTTGAAAATAGCCGATTTGGTTGCCGACACCACCGACTACAAGGCGTTGGCCAAAGAAACCGAAGATCGTGACGAAAAGGTCAGGCTGATGTACCGTCTGGGTTTAAGGCGTTTGGCGTTTGGCGGTTGGCATATCCGAGTCGCTTGACAACGTGTTCAAGGAACTTTTCAGCCAACCCAAACGGGCTTAACACTATGGAAATAACAGTAAGCCAAGCCATGATGGGACAATTGCTGGTTGATGTGGATGCTTTACGCGACCAGATAAAAGGGTTATCCGCCGAACTGGCGGAACCGTTGCAAGCCATCGCCGATGCGACACAATCGGGTCGAACGGCGGTTGAAAGCCATGTAGTTGACAAGAAAAACGAGCTAAAGGAATTGTCGCAGAAAGAACGGGTGATAATGGAACAGCGCTTGATGGATGCGGTGAATAAGGCCGCCCAGGATTTGGAAAAGGCAGGCCAGCGCATGGCGTGGGAAATCGGCAGGCCGGAAGGCTTGCCGGGTTGGGTGCAGATCGCCTTTGCCTTCGGAATCGGGGTGGTGGCGAGCGTCACCAGCATCTATGGTGCCTACAAGATGTTTGGCAACGAACAGAAATCTCAGGCAGAAATGGGCAGGGCGGTCATGGAGGCATGGCCTGAATTGGACGAGAAAGCCAAAGTGCTGATCGAAAAAAACTATTAAGAAATGGATGGGGATATGAGTGGCGATAATGAAAAGAAGGTGGTGATCACGGATCATCCAAATTCCGTTTTGGTCGATTGTGGTATTGTTGGTCAAGCTCAGTTTGACCAAGTTCCGGCCATGTTGATCTTGGGCGCTTTGAGTGGTCTGATGGTGGTAGCGGTTTCGTTTTTTCGATTAACAATCGAACGCGTATCGACACATCACTATTTACTTCCAATCCTCAGAAATTATCTGCCTAACATTAGTTATAAGAAATAAATTTTTAAATTCGATCAAAACAACCGCTACTAACTGTTTTTGTTTGTAGTGTTTTTTTGTTTAGTTTGTTTTATATGTTTTAGAGGCGTTTTATATTTTATATTTCATATAGTTAGAGCTGTAAACCTT
>CAYUQV010000078.1:0-11200 GCA_964446885.1 uncultured Methylocucumis sp. | reverse complement strand
TGGAATTTGCTGTGAAACCTTTGGAATTTGCTGTGAAACCTTTGGAATTTGCTGTGAAACCTTTGGAATTTGCTGTAAACTGCCAGAAATTCTGATTTAGGGCGGCTTTTTTTGCTGATGATCTAACCCATTGGTGCTCAAATCTAATTATGGATTTAATTTATTTTCTAATTTTGAATATTTTTTCTTTTATTAATCAATAGCTTGTTTTTCATTATTTACATTTTAGAGCGAAACCTTTGGAATTTGCTGTTATGTTTTTATAAAAAACAATGGCTTAGGTTATTTATAGGCAATTATTTTTAATATCGGACTTTTATGGCTAGAAAAAAGAAAAAATTGTTACCGTCCTCATCAATCGTTACTCAGGCGAATGAGTTGGTTTTAGCAAGATATACCTTGCCATTAGCAGAACAGCGTTTGGTCTTGACTATGATTGCAAAGATACAGCCTGATGATTGTGATTTTAAACCTTACCGCATCAGTGTTAGTGAATTAGCGGATTTTTTGGGTATAGATAAAAATTCTGCATATCGAGAATGCAGGAAAATTACAAAATCTTTATTGACTCGTGTCCTTGAAATCCATGAGCCAGACCGTTTGTTACAGACGGGTTGGGTGTCGTCAGCTGAGTATGTCGTTGCTAGTGGCATAGTCAAATTAAGCTTTGATCCACTGTTGAAGCCATATTTGTTGAAGCTTAAGGGTAACTTTACATCGTGTAAGCTGGAAATGTTATTGAGCTTCAAGAGCCAGTATACGATGCGGATGTATACCCTATTAAAACAATACGAGCGGCTGAAAGAGCGTGAAATTGAATTAAATGAAGCGCGTGAAATATTAGGTTTAAGAAAAGACCAGCACACTGAATATAGCAATTTTAAAATTAATGTCCTTTTGCCAACACAAAGGGAACTCGAAGAAAAAGCAGATTTAACTTTTGAATTCGACGAAATCAAGTATGGCCGTCGTGTTGGCGCATTACGTTTCCGTGTTTTCACTAAAACCCCGCCTATTTCTTTACTGGTCAGCGATGATCTACCGACAATTGATCAAATTAGTAATCTCTCAAAAAGCATTAATTCGTCAGGCGTATCCGGTATTGATGATTTATTGGTACTTGTACCTGAGCAGCACCGTACCAAGAAAACAGTGCTGACGGCTCTGGAGGCTTTTAATAAAAAATATGATGCTAATTACGTCAGGCGTAATATTTTGTATAGCAATGTGAAAGCAGAAAAATCCTATGCTGGATTTTTAAACAACGCACTTAAAGGAGATTGGGGGCATGATTGGGAGTTGGAACAACAAAGTGATTTGTTTGGCAAAAAAAATGTATTGACCATATGGGAACGCCAAGGCTTTGCCACCCAAAAGGAATATGATGAATATATGTATAAAAAACAGATGCAGAATTATGGGTTTGCAACAAAATAGCCTGATATGCCGAAACTCAATGTTATTCAAGGCCAACGCGATCAATTGGAAAAACAATTGGTTGAGGCGATTTTTTCACCACCTTCACCCGAACTGAGCCAGAAAATAGAAGGGCTTTTGGCGGTTCTCAGCAAACGTGGTGATCTGAAGGCCGTCAACATGAAAAATGCAAGAAAATAAAAGTTATCCAAACTCGCCAATAAAAAAATCGCCATCACCATGAAACTTGAAGACATCAAAAAGGACGCCCAAATTCGTGGACTTGAAGGCGATAAAATCGTTAGGATTGTCTACGCTGAACTGGTCGGTAGTGAAGCCGCCAGTGTTTTCTATGTCGATCAAGAAGGTAAACCCGGTACTCAATCGCTGTTCCGTTCAGATGAATCACGTTTGGAATTAGCTCAAGAAGGCCGACCTTGGGGCTTTGATGCACCAGGGCAAGCATTCAAATTAGGTTTGGAAGCCTACCGGATACACCTCGCCCATTTGTTTGATCCGATGATGGCTGATGTTGATCCATTACCACACCAAATTTCAGCGGTTTATGAATCCATGTTGCCAAGGCAGCCCTTGCGTTTTGTTCTCGCCGATGATCCTGGAGCTGGCAAAACCATTATGGCCGGGCTGTTTATCCGCGAATTGATTATGCGGGCCGATGCCAAACGTATTTTGATTGTTTCCCCTGGCTCATTAACCGAACAATGGCAATACGAATTGTTGGAAAAATTCGGCCTGACTTTTGAAATCTTAAGCCGCGAAAAACAAGAACAATGCCCCTCCGGCAATTATTTTGAAGCGCAGCACCAGTTAATAGCCCGGCTTGACCAGCTCTCGCGCAACGAAGATTTTCAAGAAAAATTGCAGCACACCGAATGGGATTTAATCGTTGTCGATGAAGCCCACAAAATGTCTGCACATTACTTTGGCAGTAAAATCAACGAAACGGGCCGTTTCAAGCTAGGTAAATTGCTAGGCTCGATAACCCGCCATTTCCTGTTGATGACCGCTACGCCTCACAACGGTAAGAGGAAGATTTCCAACTTTTCCTATCCCTGCTTGATGGTGACCGTTTTTACGGCAAATTCCGCGAAGGTGTCCATAAAGTCGATATTAGCGACATCATGCGGCGCATGGTCAAAGAAGACTTGCTTAAATTTGATGGTACGCCCTTATTTCCTGAACGCAGGGCTTACACCGCCAATTACGAATTGTCCCCTCAAGAAGATGCCCTTTATTTTGAAGTGACCGATTACGTCCGTAACGAAATGAACCGTGCCGATCAACTGGACGGCAAGCGTAAAGGCACGGTTGGTTTTGCCTTAACCCAATTGCAACGCCGTTTGGCATCCAGCCCGGAAGCCATTTATCAATCGCTCAAACGTCGCCGCAAACGCTTGGAAAGTCGGCTTGAAGAAGAAAAAATGGTGCAGCGAGGCCATAAAGTTGCCGAAACTTTAGGTAAATACAAAGATGTCCCCAAAAACATCGACGAAGCTGAAGATGAAATGCTTTCCAGCGAATATGAAGATTGGATAGATGATGTCGTCGATCAGGCCACGGCATCACAGACCATTGACGAACTTTACGCTGAAATCATCATCCTGAAAGACTTGGAAGCCAAAGCCTGCACGGTCGTGCAATCAGGTAACGATAAAAAATGGGAACAACTATCAGAATTGTTGCAGAACAATCCTGCAATGAAAATGCCATCAGGAGAGCTTCGTAAACTCATCATTTTCACCGAACATCGCGACACCCTGAAATATTTGCTGGACAGAATTACCGGATTATTGGGAAAACCAGAAGCCGTAGTCACCATACACGGCGGCACCAACCGCGACGAACGCCGTAAAAACCAAGAAGAATTCCGCAACAATCCCGATGTGATTGTATTGATTGCCACCGATGCGGCGGGCGAAGGTGTTAACCTGCAAAACGCCAACTTAATGGTCAATTACGATTTGCCTTGGAATCCTAACCGTTTGGAACAACGCTTCGGGCGTATCCACCGTATTGGTCAAACCGAAGTCTGCCATTTGTGGAACATCGTCGCCAACCAAACCCGCGAAGGGGCTGTATTCCAAAAACTGTTGGAGAAATTGGAAATCGAACGCGAAGCCCTAGGTGGGCGCGTTTTTGACATTCTTGGTGAAGCCTTTGACAACGTTTCTTTAAAAGATTTGCTGATTGATGCCATCCGCTACGGCGAACAGCCGGAAATCAAAGCCAAACTCGATCAAGTCATTGAAGGTGCGCTGGATACAGAACATCTTAAAGAAATTCTCAAACGCAACGCCTTGGTGGAAGAGCACATGGGGCTAGAACAGCTTTATGCCATCAAAGAGGACATGGAAAAAGCTGAAGCCCGTAAACTGCAACCTTACTTTATCCGCGCCTTCTTTACCGAAGCCTTTAAAACCTTGGGCGGTGAAATCCGCAGCCGCGAAGCCGGACGTTATGAAATCACTCACGTTCCCGCCAGCATCCGCGAACGTGACCGGGTGATCGGCGAAACTCGTACCCCAGTCCTAAAAAAATATGAGCGCATTTGTTTTGAGAAACAATTGATCCGCCAACACGGCAAACCGATGGAGGAGCTGATCCATCCAGGTCATCCGCTCATGAAAGCCATCACCGACTTACAACTCGAAGCCCATCGCCACAAACTCAAACAAGGCGCGGTGTTAATTGATCCCAATGATGACGGGCTAGAACCGAAAGTCTTGTTCATGATCGACCACAGTGTTCGCCAAGCCAGCGATAATCGGCAAGTATCCAGACGCTTGCAATTTGTCGAAATCGACCAACAAGGCCATGCCTCCCACGCAGGTTATGCCCCGCATCTGGACTTACAACCTATCGACAGCAGCGACGAAACTCTCATCGCCGACATACTGGCCGCCCCGTGGTTAAACAATAATCTCGACAATATGGCACTGATCCACGCCAGCCAACAACTTGTGCCGGAACATTACCAAGAAATCAAAACCCGCCGGGAACGCCAGGCCGAGAAAATCCATGCTGCCGTTAACGAACGCTTAGTCAAAGAAATTAACTATTGGTCTAGCCGCTATCTCAAGCTTAGTGATGAAGTCGCCGCAGGCAAACAACCTCGTTTACAGCCTGACAATGCCAAACGCCGTGTTGAAGAACTCACCGCCCGCCTGCAACAACGCAAAAAAGAACTGGACGCGATGGCGGATGTGGTTTCCAGCCAACCCGTCGTCATCGGTGGGGCATTAGTCATCCCCCAAGGATTAATGGCACAACGAAAAGGCGAAAACTTGTTTGTTATTGACGCGGCAGCGCGTAAACGTGTGGAACAGATCGCCATGCAATCGGTGATGGACTTGGAAACCCGCCTAGGCTACGCCGTCACCGATGTGTCCCAGCAAAAATGCGGCTGGGATATTTCCTCGCAACCACCCGCAGTGGACGGTAAACGGGCGGCAACCCGGCATATCGAAGTCAAAGGCCGCGCCCAAGGCCAAACCACGCTCACCGTCAGCCGCAACGAAATCATTTACGCACTGAACCAGCGCGAACAATTCATCCTCGCCATTGTGCTAGTCGATGGCGACAGCTATCAAGGCCCGTACTACCTGACCAACCCATTCAACCAAGAACCGGATTTCGGTGTCGCCAGTATTAATTATGATCTGGAAGGGTTACTTTCTAGGTCTACTTGCCTTAACTCTTCAAGCATTTACCTTGAGGCAGTGAGTGGCACATTAACCGAATGGAACAGCCGACAAGATGACGATGCTTATCGCAACTTATAAATCATCGTGGTTTGTGGTGTCGTTGTTGGACAGCGTCGCTAAAAATAATCTGAATAGATAGCAATAACCGCCTATAATGCACAGAAATACTGTACAGAATGGGAGCGAATATGAACTCAGTCAATGTCACCGAATTACGCCAGCACTTGCCCGATTACCTTAAACAAGTGCAAAAAGGCCAAGAAATCTCGATTACCCACCACGGTAAAACCATTGCCCGCATCGTGCCGGATCAGCAAGAAAGCAAACGCGAAGCCGCCTTAAAACGCCTGGAAGCGTTGCGCGGCACGGTTATCGTCGGCGATATTCTCGCGCCATTGGATGAAGAGTGGACGGGCGATGCTGACAATCTGTGATACCAACATCCTGCTGTTCTGGGCAGATCAGCAAGAACGTCTGACCGTTGCCGCAAAGCAAGCCTTAGAAACGGGGCGTAACCATAACCAACTGGCTTGCGTGGACATTAGTTTTTGGGAAATCGCCATGCTGTTCCGCAAAAACCGCTTGGTGCTGCCTGCACAACAGACACCAACTTCTTACATGGAAGATATTGTCGAATCCTTGGGCTTAACCGTCCTTTCGCTAACGCCCGCTATTGCCGCATTGGCAGAAAGCGGCATCGTCGCGCACGGTGATCCGGCTGATAGATGGATTGCCGCCACCGCTATCGCCCATCGCGCCCCGCTGATTACCGCCGATGAAAAACTCCGCGCCACGCCTGGCTTACGCTGTATTTGGTGATAATGATGTCAGTTCTAAAATTAAGCCGCCTAAAACTAAACAACTACCGCTGTTTTGCGGATATTGAAATCGACTTCCACCCACAATTGACGGTACTGGTAGCGCCCAATGGTTCTGGAAAAACGGCAATCTTGGACGCGGTTGCCGTCGCTTTAGGGCCTTATGTCGGCGCATTTGATGAAGCGACGGGCAAACATTTTCATGCCAATGACATACGCCTAAACCGTATCCGTGAAACGGCAAGCAATGAAATGGAATACGCCATTGGCGGTGTGAGCTTAGAAGCCGAAGGCTTTATTCCTGGCAGTATTATATTTGATGTATTAGATCAACCCGATACTTGGCAACGCAGATTATCTAATCCTACAAAATCAAAGACCACCATTAAAGAAGCCAAGAATCTAATCGATTATGGCAAGCGTATGCAAGACGCTAGATAATCAACCGCTGACTGTAATACCTGAAAATAGAGATATGCGCCCTGACCCAGATTATCTTCAATGGCATTATAAAAACGTTTTTCAAGCCTGAGAATCTTATGCGAATTGTTCCTAGCAAATTAAAAAAATTGTTCGAAGGCATACTGGTCTGTGAAGCCTTGCATCAGTTGATACGGATTTTTAACCAACACGGCGAAAGCGCGGCAGGCAACCTGATCGCCAAACTGCCAGAACGCAGCGAAGCCATCCGCCAGTTGGCGTATCGTTTGTACACTTTATGCGAGCGCAAAGGCTGGGCCGAAGATGCCAGGGCATATAACGAACTCATCGGCGCGTGGCTGTCAATCGTCGCCGCGTCCTTAGAGTCAGGCCACAACGGCGAGCAATTGGGCCTGGATTTGTTTGGGGAGTAAACCATGATTAAGCAGCTAACATTACGCAATTTCACTGTGTTTAAAGAAGCCGATTTGCAGTTTTCGCCGGGCTTGAATGTCATCATTGGCGAGAATGGCACGGGGAAGACGCATTTGTTGAAATTGGCTTATATTTTTTCTAACGCTTGGCATCATTTAGTTAAAGACAAAAACGCTATTTCAGAGCAAAAGGTTGAACGGTATTTTTCTGAACGACTGCAAAACATTTTCAAACCAGACAAAGTGGGCAGTTTATCGACAAGTGGTGGAGATGGTAAAAGTAGGGTTTCTGCGTCGGTATTTGGCAGTATTCCCACTGTTTCAATCAAGATGCCGTACGACTCGGAAACACTTCCGGTTTCAGATGAGACAATCTGGCAATTTATGTTTTCAAACCGTTCGATTGACAACGTGGCATTGCAAACACAGGAGCGATTAACCGGAAATGCCATTTACGGGAAAGGTGTTTATCTGCCCAGTAAGGAAATGATTTCTTTTTTTGAGGGATTTTTAGCCGCATACGAAAACCGAGAGTTTCAGTTTGATGAAACTTACCGGGATTTAGCACTGCATTTATCGGCTAACAAGTTAAAAAAACCACCCGCATTCATTAAGCAAGAGCTAAAGACCTTATCCACCGATGTGGGTGGTACGCTAAAGCTGGAAGGCGGCAAGTTTTATTTGGTTGCAAGTGGCTCTAAAGCCAGGGAAATTACTTTAGTTGCGGAAGGCATCCGAAAAATAGCCACCTTACTGCATTTGTTGGAAAACGGCAGTCTGGAAGACGGCGACACTTTATTTTGGGATGAACCGGAAAGCAATCTCAACCCCAAGCTTATCAAAGATGTGGCGGCGGCTCTGTTGTTCCTTTGCCAAAATGGCATTCAGGTTATTATCGGTACGCACAGTTTGTTTTTGTTGCGTGAGATTGAAATTCTTACCAGCCAAAAAGCCTTTAAGGCAATTTCCCAACGTTATTTTGCTTTGGGTAAGGACGGTGATGGTGTGACTGTCCAGCAAAGCAATGCGGTTGATGACATTAACCCGTTTGTGATGTTGGATGAAGAGCTGGCGCAATCAGATCGGTTTATGGATGCGGGTAACGATTGATGGCAGTCTTGTCGGAAGATCGCCTCCAGTTTAATTTCGGCCCGTCATGCCGTGCTGAAAAGTATGATGAGTGGGCATTTTTCCGTAACCAGTTCCAAAGCACTTGTGGTGGCGCAAAAGCAGTGGACATCGTTTGTCTATCCGGCAACACCTGTTGGCTGATTGAAATTAAGGATTATCGCCAACACAAGCGCACCAAGCCCCAAGATTTAGGCGATGAGATCGCCATTAAGGTACGCGACACTTTGGCGGGCTTGGTTGCCGCGAAAATGAACGCGAATGAAGTTTCTGAGCGGAATTTTGCCGAGAAAGCCATACAGGCCGAGGCGATTAACGTGGTTTTGCATTTAGAGCAACCGGAAAAACACTCCAAGCTGTTTCCCCGCGCCATTGACCCCGTTGCGGTCAAGCAATCGTTAAAACGGCAATTACGCGCTATTGATACCCATCCGCGTATCGTTAATAAACACACTTTATCGGCCCGTATGGACTGGATAGTACAGGATAATTGACGAGCCTTAAGCGTTGGCATCAAATGACCATTTTTAAAGCCAGTGCGATAGGCCGAAGTTCCTCTTAGGAGACACAACGATGTTAAAAAGTTATGAAGCGATTTACGATCATGGAAAAATCGAGTGGTTGTCAGAGTTCCCTGATGTAGAGCAAGCACGGGTTATTGTCACGCTATTGCCTGAGCAACCCATTTATTTGGAAAAATCTAAACGACGCAATGACACATTGCCGGATGTGGCAACAAATACACGGCTCAGCGATAGCCAAGCCTCAGCGTTGTTGGCGGAAACAGCCGGAGCTTGGGGAAATCGGAGTTTGGCTGACATTGACTCGATACTCGCCGAACAACGTCGCCAAGATTGGGGATAGCAGGTCAGGGTCAAAATGGATGATGTGAAAATCTCAGTAGAAATTCAAGCCACTTCAAACAAAGCCGGGTTTGACGAAGCCATGCAACGGGCAGTTAAAGAAAATTGCCGGGTATTACGGTTTGGCCAATCTGAGTTTGAGGAAGATTGATTAGCTTTTGTTTTTTCAAATATGAGCCTGCATTCACTTATACCTTTTGCGCTAAGGGCATCCGACCAGCAGTTGGTTGATGTTTCTGAAGTGTCCAGAGGTAAGCGCTGCGCGTGTATTTGCCCTTCTTGTAAAACACCTTTAATTGCCAGGCAGGGCACTATTAAAGAATGGCATTTCGCCCATGCTTTTAAAGGCGTATCCGATGAAACGCAAAAGGAATGCGAGTATTCATTCTGGGTGTCGGTTGTCCTGATGGCAAAACAAATTATGGCCACTGCCAACACGATCAATTTGCCAGCGTTCATCATGTACACACAGAATGCCCAGAAAATAAAAGTGACGGATGAAAAAATGGTGCGTGTGGATTATGTTGAGATAGAACGCAAGTACCATTCAATAGCCGCAGACGCTCTTTTGAAATTGGGCGAGTATTTAATTGCTATCATTTTTAGCTCGCCACATAAAAATAACCATCATGTTATTCCAGATCAGGGTGGACTGGAGACTATCGGTGTGTTGGAAATTTCTCTTTTTGACGCTTTCCACTGGTTGTTCAAAGCAAACCACGAAGGCAAGTATTCGGAAATATTAAAGCACCATATTTTATCAAGCAATGATCATAAAAAATGGCGTTACCACCCAAGAACCGCCATTCTTGAGAAAAAGTATCATGTCGTATTATCTGAAAAAGCTCCGATACAAAACTACTTTGATGACGAATCCCAGTATGTGGAGCAAAAACGGTACGTTTGTTTGATTTGCGGTAATGATTGGTTTGGGACGGTTGAGTGTGTCCGATGTGGAACGCATTTGTATTCAACCGTGCGATGAATGCCAAAAATCAGAAACAGGTTTGTTTTAGAAAATTTGTTACGGAAATAATGGAAGCACCATCATATTTTTTGATGGCAAGTAAGTCTCTTTTGTCGCCCGTAACTAGTTAATCCGCCAGTCCCCCACTACTAATTGAAAGCAAATAATTGTCGTCAGGATCGGGTGAAATATCAATCAGCATCAGCCCTCTTCTCTCAAAGATTCATTACGCTTTTCACAGCGTACCGCATCAATGGCTTCGTCAATGATGGATTGCAATTCATCTGGTGGAACTTCAGCGGCTTGGCTCCTCACCTCTGCGAGTGTTTGTTCAAAAATTCTCCATTTAACAGCATCGACAATAAATTTAGAAATATCGCCTTTTTTCATTCCCCGCTCTGCTAAAAAACAGCGTAATGAGGTATCTATTTCTTTGGGAACTGAAACAGTCCATCTAGTTAAGTTTTCGTTAGGTGTGAGCATAATTATTTATCCAAATAAATATATGTGCTTATCACCATAACACCGCATAATTAATGGCATCAAGAAAAATCCCTGCATTGTGCCAAAAATCAAGATATTCGGCGCAATTGGGATTTATGGGGGGGGGTACTCTGGAAGGTTGGCAAATTTGAGAAGGTAGGGCATACGCTTTTCCTCTTGCAAGGGTAAAAATTTAGGCATTGAGGCCATGCCAACTGTCACTTTTCAAAGTCGTTGTCAGCAGTAATTCGTGAAACCCCGCGTATCACCTTGATATCTGGAAATTAAAATGTCATAGTCGGCGTCAGCAGCGTTCAAACCCGATGTCAGCACGTTGCAAATTGTCGAAGTGCATGTCAGTTCGTTGCAAATAATGGGGAACTATGACGGATCTTTCGCTAATCGCAGAGCAGGAATGGGATGAAGCGCGGCGGCGCGCTGTAGTAATACGTCCGTTGCTGGAATTTAAGCAGTGCCCACGCAAAAAAGCCTGTGAAGCCGCCGCTGAGTTGGGACTATCCGAGCGGCAAGTCTACCGGCTTATCCAACGGCTCCGCGAATCTGACGGCGAGCTCACTGCCCTATTGCCGGGTGGTTCTAACGGCGGGCGGGGGAAACAGCGATTGGCGGCACCACGCGAAAATTTGCTCCGTCGCCTGATAGCCGAAATATTCCTTACGCGACAAAAACGCCCAGCATCCGATCTCGTGCTTGCAATCCGTAGCCAGTCCTTGAAAGCTGGATTAGATCCCCCTTCAGAGAGCACTATCCGCCGCCGATTGAAAGCCCTATCTCTGGCAGAACATTGCCAACGTGGTGAGCGGCATCCTGAATCCAAACCGATTTATGGAGCCACGCCTGTCACCGACATTCCTCTTGACTGGCTGCAAATCAGGGCAATCGCGCTTAAATTACCCCGATGACCCGGAGCAAATACTGATTATCC
>CAYUQV010000077.1:0-14895 GCA_964446885.1 uncultured Methylocucumis sp. | reverse complement strand
TGTTCTCTCGGTAACTCGCCTATTTTATTACCCCTGTTACGTCCAGCTGGAGAAATAGCGCGATTGCCCTGACAACACGATGCTTTTGATTGTTTTTTTGTGTCTTTCGTGGACTCTTTTTTTCTTGTGCCAGGGGGAATGGTTTATTGCAAGCTGCCTTAAACGGACAAAGGCTTGCAATACGTCAAGCTAAGTGGGATATTTCCTAACCAAACTTGCAAAATTGGCACTGGTTTGGAGTTTTCCGGCAACATTTTAGGAAAATAGGCATAATTACAATAACTATCAATGGCTTAAAAATAAAAATGGGGGGATTATGATGTCTTATCTATGGTTCGTGGCAGGATGCCTGCTCGTCGGACTGACCTTACCCGGCAGCATTGAGCTATTGCTGTTGACCTGCGCGGCGATTTTTTTTAAACCCCGCGCCCAAACGGCAAATCCTAATCAAGCTATACCCCGCTTGGCCGTGGTCATGCCTGCCCATAACGAAGCCAGCGGTATCGCCGCCTGCGTCGCCAATTTGAATGCCAGCATCCAACAAGCAGCTGGTTGTCAGCTCGTGGTCATTGCCGACAATTGCCAAGACGACACGGCGGCACTCGCCACAGCGGCAGGCGCACGGGTATTGGTGCGCCATAACGATGTTGAGCGCGGCAAAGGCTTTGCGTTGGATTATGCGTTCAAGCAATTATTGGCAGAAGGTTTTGATGGTTTTATCGTCGTCGATGCCGACAGCCGCGTGGATGCCCCGTTTGTCAGCACATTTCAAAATGCGTTTGCCCAAGGCCTGCAAGCCCTGCAATGCCGTTACCGTATCGCCAACCCAGAAGCCTCACGCCGAGCCCGTTTGCAATATATTGCTTGGCTGGCATTTAACGAATTGCGCCTGTTAGGCCGGGAAAAACTCAATGTCTCGGTTGGGATTTTAGGCAATGGTTTTGCTTTAAGCCGCACTGTCTTGGAAGCCGTGCCTTATGAAGCGGGGTCTATCGCCGAGGATATGGAATATCACTTGCGCTTGGTCGAAAAAGGTTTTCAGGTGCATCTGCTCGACAACGTCACCGTCCTGTCTGATGCGCCCAACCAAGGCGCGAACGCCGCCGTACAACGCAGCCGCTGGGAAGGCGGGCGTTTCCGTTTGATGATGGAGCATATCCCCGCCTTATTTTTGGCGGTGTTAAAAGGCAAGTCGCAATTGCTGGAACCGCTGGCCGAATTGTTGTTACTGCCTTTGGCCTTCCATGTCCTACTATTATTGATGGCGTTGTTGATACCTACGCCACTGACGCACTATTACGCCCTAGCGGCTTTGTCCTTGGTGGCCGCCCACGTTTTATTGGCCATTAAAGTCGGTGGTGGTGGCTTTGAAGATTACAAAACCTTGGCGACCGTGCCTTTTTATATCCTCTGGAAACTGACCTTAATGCCAAAATTGTGGCGCAATGCGCGTAATGATGCCCAATGGCAACGTACTGACCGGGAAAACTCATGAGCGAATTATCTGTTTTTATCGTCACCTACAACAGTGCGCCGTTGTTGCGCTCTTGTTTGGATTCGTTACGCGCCCAAACCTTAGGCGATTTTGAGACCATCGTCATCGACAATGCCTCCCGCGATGGCACGGCGGCGATTGTCAGCAACGAATACCCGGACATCCAATTGATCGCCAGCCCCAGCAATTTGGGGTTTGGTAATGCCAATAACTTGGCATTGGCACAAGCAACAGGCCGCTATATTGTTCTGCTGAATCCTGATGCCGTATTGCCACCTGATACCTTAGAACGCTCATTACGGCACATGGAAGCCACGCCTGATGCAGGCATGGGCGGCGGCTTATTGCAAGGCACGCAAGGCGAATGGCAACCCTCGGCCCGACAATTCCCGTCTTTGCTTAACGATGGCCTGACTTTGTCGGGTTTGGCAAACCGCTATCCACAATCACGCTTTTTTGGCCGCTTTGACCGCTCCTGGGCCGATCCTTTGCAAGCGGCAGCGGTGGATTGGGTGCCGGGCGCGTATGCCATTATCCGCCGCAGCTTGATCGAACAAATCACGCTGTTTGATCCACGCTTTTTCCTGTATTACGAGGAAGTGGATTTATGCCGCCGTATCCATCAGGCTGGCTCGAAAGTCTATTATTGGCCGGATTTGGTCATCACCCATATTGGCGGCGCGTCCTCCGAAACCGTTGATGAACTGGCCTTTTCCAGTTCCGGCAAACAATTGACTTTATGGCGGATGCGTAGCCAAATTTTGTACTACCGCAAATGGCATGGCGGCTTTTATAGCTGGCTGGTCAAAGGTTTGGAACAGGCTTGGCATGGCTTGCGGGCGTGGCGCAATGCGGGCCGTGACCCGGCCAAAGCCGCCGAATCCAAACATATCGTGCAATTGTGGCGGCAAGCTTGGCAAGAAACCCAATGCGGCCAAGTATCTCCACCCCAACCCTGGTGAAACCCATGTTTGCAAATATCCGAGAAGATTGGCGCACTTACGAAGGCGATTTTACCCGCCAAGGCCTATGGGTCATGGTTGTGTACCGTTTTGGCCGCTGGCGTTATGGGGTCAAGCAACGCTGGTTGCGCTTGCCGTTGTCCATCATCTACAAAATTTTGAAATTGCTGTCGCAAATCCTGACGGGCATTGATTTGCCCTGCGAAGTGCAAATCGGCAAACGCTTAGTGATCGAGCATTTTGGCGACATCATCATCAGCGGCGACACCGTGTTGGGCGATGATGTGGTGATCCGCAACGGCGTGACTATCGGCTTGCGGCATACCGGCATCGCTGGCGCACCAGTCATCGGCAACCGCGTGGACATCGGCACGGGGGCGAAAATTTTAGGGGCCATCACGATTGGTGATGATGTCGCGATTGGCGCGAATGCCGTGGTGTTGCAAGATGTCCCGCCCCATTCGATTGCCGTGGGTGTCCCGGCGGTTATCAAACCACGCAAACGCCCGGCAGCACAGGATAAACCATCATGAAACGCCTTTTCGACATCCTGACCAGTGGCGCATTGCTGGTGCTGCTTGCACCCGTTTTCCTGTATCGGGCTGTGTTGGCTTATAGGCAAACGCAAAACGTGTTTGTCCGCGACAGCAAATTAGGCTATCAGCAAAAATCGTTTGGGCAATACCGTTTTGCGGGTGACGCGGCGTTTTGCAAACACCTGCCCATCTTGCTGAATGTATTGGCAGGGGATTTGGCGTGGGCGGGAGTCCGTGCCTTGACCATCGACGAGGCCAAACAACTGTCCGTTTTGCACCAGCATCATTTTGATTTTAAGCCGGGCGTGGTGTCAGCGTATAACCTACGGCAAAAAATCGGCTTGGCGTATGAAGACGAATTCAGCACCGACCATGCGTTTTTCCAAGACTTGTCGTTGAAAAATTACATCGGTTTCTGTATCCGCGCCCTGATTGGTGTCTTGTTAGGGGGTAACAAACCCCGCCCCACGCCGCCGATGCTACATTTTTTTGGGGTCGATATTGTCAACACCACCATGTCCGAAGCCTTGGATTGGATAGAAGAGCGTATCCAGAAACAACAAAAAGCCTTGCTGGCTTTCGTGAATCCAGCCTGCCTGAACATCGCCTATACCGATAAAGCTTATTTGCATGTCCTGCAACAAGCCGACCGGGTCTTACCTGACGGTATTGGCATCAATATCGGTTGCCGCTTGCTTAACCAAGCCTTATTGGCGAATGTCAACGGCACGGACATGTTCCCGCGCCTGTGTGAACGGGCGGCGGCTGGCGGTTACAGCCTGTTCTTATTAGGTGGTTTGCCGGACGTTGCCGCCCAAGCCGCCCAAGCTATGCAGCAACGTTACCCGGATTTGAAAATCGCCGGCACCCAAGATGGCTTTTTCAAACCGGATGACGAAAATCAAGTGATAGCCACGATCAACGCATCAGGTGCAGCTATCCTGTTGGTGGGTTTTGGCGTACCTAAGCAAGAATTATGGCTGGCGCAACACCACGGGCAATTGCAGGTGACTGTCCAAATGGGCATCGGCGGTTTATTTGACTATTATTCGGGCCGCATTCCCCGCGCCCCGGTATGGATGCGTGAAATTGGCATGGAATGGTCGTGGCGGCTCCTGCAAGAACCAGGGCGCATGTGGCGGCGATATTTGATAGGCAACCCTTTATTCCTCTATCGTGTTTGGCTGCAACGCCAACAAGGATAATTTATGAATGACGATGAATTACGCAACGAGCTGTTGCACCGTTATAGCCGACTGCCCTACTTGAAAAGCGGCATTTCCATGCGGATGTTGCTCAAGCGTTGGTTATGGCGCGGCATCATCAGCGGCACGTATTTTTTTAAACGCCTGATCGACATTGTAGCCTCGATCATCCTGCTGATTCTGCTCACGCCACTGTTTTTGGTGATTATGGCGTTGATTTATAAAGACTCGCCGGGGCCTGTGTTTTTTAAACAAACCCGTGTCGGACGTTGGGGCAAATTGTTCACCATGTGGAAATTCCGTTCCATGTATTTGGATGCTGACCAACGCTTGAAAGAAATCATGGCGCAAAATGAAATGAGCGGCGGCGTGATTTTCAAGATGAAAAATGACCCCCGCATCATCCCGGTCGGACGTTTCATCCGTAAGGCCTCCATTGATGAATTGCCGCAATTATGGAATGTGCTGAAAGGCGATATGTCCTTGGTCGGGCCACGTCCGGCTTTGCCATCCGAAGTCAACCAATATTCCCTACAAGACCGTAGGCGTTTGGAAGTAATTCCGGGCATCACCTGCATCTGGCAAGTGTCAGGGCGTTCTGATATTCCTTTCCCGCAACAAGTGCAATTGGATGTGCAATACATCCAATCGCAATCAGTGTGGCTGGACGTTAAATTGTTGCTGCAAACCATTCCAGCGGTCTTGTTAAGCAGAGGAGCCTACTGATGGATGTCATTATCTTAGCTGACCGCAAAGGCCAGGAGCTGTTGCCGTTAACATCGGACACCTGTATCCCGTTATTGCCTTTGGCGGGCAAAGCCGTCCTTGAGCATACCTTAGAAGCCTTGGTGCAAGCAGGTTTGCGAAAAGCCCATATCGTCCTGTCACCTCATGCTGAATTGGTCAAAGAACACGTTGGCACGGGGCAACGCTGGGGGATGGATTTGACATTCAGCACCAGCCGGGGCGAAGAATCATCGCTACAAGTGCTGGCCAGCTTACAAAATCCACCTACGCCACCTTTTTTGATGGTGCGCGGCGATGTGGTGCGTAGCGGGCAAATCAGTGACTTTTTGGCGCAAGCGGAAACAGTCACTGGGCCTTGTGTACAAGCCTTATGTGCAAACGGCAACGCCTTTATGATGCTGTGCAGGGAAGCCAAGCCCGAAGCCTTGGAGCTATTGGCTTGGCCTGAATCCGGGCAAACAGCGGACTCCGTGATATTAGAGGGGGCCATCGCCAAATTGGATTCGTTAGCGGCCTTCCATCAGGCCAATGTGGACGCAGCGGCGGGCAGGCTGAAAGTATTGCTGCCCGGTTTGCAAACAGCCCTAGGCATGACCCAAGGCCGCAATACAGAGGCTTATCCACAGAACATCAAGCAAGGTTTGGCCTTGATCGGCGCGTATTGCAGCCTGCATCCGTCCGTGGAGCTAAATGGCGAAGTGGTGATTGGCGACCATGTCATCATTGACCGCCGTGCCAGCCTCGAAAATGCGGTAATCATGCCGCATAGCTATATCGGCGAATTGGTTGAAGTGCGCAACGCCATCGTACGCGGCAATGAACTGATCCGCATCGACAATGGCGCGATTTTAAAAATCACCGACACTTTTTTGCTGGCCGATTTGACCACAAATCCCATCAATAAAGGCTTGGGAGTATTTTATAACCGTTTGGCGGGATTGGTGTTATTGGCTTTGAGTTGGCCACTGTGGCTGTTGGCGGTCGTGTCCGCAGCCCTGCAAAACCCTGGCCAGCCATTGGTCAAAGAAGTTTTGCGTGGCAACAAAATTATTTTGGATGATTTTGGTTTGCCGCAACGCGCCCCGTTCAACACCTGGCAATGTAATGCCAGCCCGCCTATCTTACGTTTCCTGCCCCGCTTACTTGCCGTTATCAGTGGTGATTTACGGTTGGTTGTGGCTCTGCCTGTCACGCCCGAAACAGCCTCATTGCGAATTGAAGATTGGGAAAAATTTGCCGACCAAGCACCTGCCGGACTTTTAGGCCCTACCCAATTGACCTTGCCCGCCGATGCACCGGACGAAGAAAAACTGATGAGCGATTCCTTTTACTGGGCCAATTTTAGCGTCCAACAAGATTTCCGCTACCTTGCCCAAGGCTTATCCCTGCTGTTTTCACGCAAAGCCTGGTTAAGTTAAAGCTAAAGGAATTGGTGATGTCAATAACAGCAAGCCCGATCACATTAACCACCTGTAGTGACGCGGAACAAGTTTCTTTTTTATGCGAAGCCCTACACGCCCTTTGCCTGTATGCTAGCGGCAATGAAACGGGCGCATTAGGAATGCAACTGGCGGTGGCAGAAGCCTTGAACAATATCGTCATCCACGCTTACCACAATCAACCTGGGCATGAAATTGTCGTGCAGTGGTCTGTCACTGACCGCAAAGTGCGCATAGACATCATGGATTACGGCAGCTCCATCCAATCCTTACCCGAACCACAATTACCTGATTTTGAAGCAGAAAACAGTCGTGGCTGGTGGATCATCAATGCCGGGGTGGACGAATATTTTTACCGGACCATTGAATCTGTCGAAAACACACGGACACTTAGGGTAGGCAACGCTATCGTTGAAAATGCCGGAACCGTCAAAACACACACCAATATTTTGACCCTACTCAAACAATTTTAAACACATCAAATTTAAAGGGACTCCTTATGATTATCAACGAACAAAAACATGACGACATTGACCTGATGACCCTGTCAGGACGCTTTGTAATGGCAAACGCCCCGGAAGTGCGCGAACGCCTAAAAGTGTTGATTGACCAAGGCCAAGGCAAACTGGTCATTAATATGGAAGACGTGTCTTTCATTGATTCAAGTGCCTGTGCAGTGCTCATTTCCGGGTTTAAGGCCATGCAATTGAAAACAGGGCGGTTGGTATTAGTGACCAGTCCGGTCGTGCAATCTTTAATTGAACTGACCCGCTTACATACTATTTTTGAAATCTTGCCGACCCAAGTGGCGGCCTTAGCGGCGTTTAGCTCACAGTGACACCCGCCAAGCCAAAACAATCAGGCATTTTTGGGTAAGGAACCCGCATGAGCGAATCAAAATCAGTATGTGTGCTATTGGTCGAAGATAAACCGGATGCTGTCCAACGTGTGCAAGTATGCTTACGCCAATTCAAGGAAATCCCTTTTGAAGTGGTCCGCTCAAACGGCACCGATGGCACACCCCAAAAAACGGTCGATTCCCGCGCCAGGAATATGAATTTTGAAGTGACAACGGCCATCAGTTTGGCCGATGCCTTAGCAAAAATAGCCGACTTTCATTTTGATATTGTCCTGCTGGATTTAAACCTGCCCGACACCCAAGGACTACCCGCTATCCGCACGATCAAACAGGCCGTGGACTCCGTGCCTATCGTCGTGCTGATTGATAACGACGACGATAATGTCTCCCAAACCACCCTAAAAGCCGGGGCAAAAGGCCATATCATCAAAGACGATGCCGGGTATGAAAGCTTGGTGCGCATCATCCGTTATGTCCTGCACCGGGCCGATGTGGAAACCCGCAACCAGCTGTTGGTCGCCGCACTCGAAGCCACATCGAATGCAATCATCATCACCGACCGCGATGTGCGCATCGAATGGATCAACCCTGCGTTTACCGAACTGACAGGCTACAGTTTTCAAGAGTCCTTGGGCAGACGGCCTATTGACCTTTTTAAATCCGGTGTCCACGACCCGGAGTTTTACGCGCAAATGTGGCAAAAGCTAATGAATGGCGAGCATTGGCAAGGGGAAATCATCAACAAGCATAAAGACGGCAGTTTTTATAACGCGGATGTCGGCATTTCCCCGGTACGCAACCGGGGTGGCTCGCTGACAGGTTATGTGCAAATCCAGCGTGACATCACCGATAGCGTAGTGCGGCTAACCATTTCCGAAATATTGCAGCAACCCACGCCCCTTAAAGAACGCTTCGGGCAAGTCTTGGATATACTGTTCAAACTCAAATCATTTGACCTGCAACGCAAAGGCGGGGTTTTCCTACGCGCCAAGAACGAAGACCACTTGCAACTTTATGTGCTGAACGGAGCATTTTCCGCAGAATTCATCGAAAAAGAGCAATGTGTCAAATGTTGCTCTTGCCTATGCGGACGAGTAGCGGTCACGGGAAAATTATTGGTGTCCGACGATTGTTTTTGTGACCCGCGCCATGAACATCAATTTAGCGACATGCAAGTGCATGGCCATTACATCCTGCCGATTATGGCGGGTGCTGAGGTGCTAGGGGTTTTATTCCTCTACACAGACCCCTACCCTTTACAATCCGAAAGCCGTCTTGCCATGTTAAGCCAAGTCGGCGAAATGATGGCTTTGGCCTTACGCCAAGAAGAAGCTAAAACCGCACTTGAAAAAGCCAGGGACATGGCCATGCAAGCCTCCATCGTCAAAAGCGAATTTTTGGCGAATATGAGCCACGAAATCCGCACACCCATGAATGGCGTATTGGGCATGTTGGATTTGTTGCAGGACACCAAATTGACCACCACCCAGAAAGATTGGGTGAACACCGCGCATAGCTCGGCGGAAGCTTTGCTGGACATCATCAATGACATTTTGGACTTCTCCAAATTGGAAGCAGGCAAGTTTGAAGTGGAAAAAGTCGAGTTCAATCTAGTTGACTTGGTCGATGACATTTGTGCCTTATTGGCGGTGCGTGCTTATGCCAAAGGTTTGGAGCTGAACTGTTCATTACCTGTCCCGATGCCGCTAGTCTGGCGCGGCGACCCAATGCGTATCCGCCAAGTGCTGACCAATTTATTGGGCAATGCCGTGAAATTCACCGAGCAAGGTGAAGTGAATGTCAATGTCAGCCTTTCGCCGTTATCTGACACGCTAGATGAACTGCGCTTTGAGGTACACGATACCGGCATAGGGGTTTCGAACGAAACCCAAAATCGTTTGTTCAACCCGTTCTCACAAGCGGATGGGGCCACTTCACGGCGTTTTGGCGGTTCAGGCCTAGGATTGTCCATCAGTAAAAAATTAGTCGAACTGATGGGTGGGACTATCGGCATCAACAGCATACTAGGCGAAGGTTCGTGCTTTTGGTTTACCCTGCCACTGGAACATATAGAACACGGCCTTGTATCTGAAAAATCTTATGATTTTGCCGGGAAACGCGCCCTGATCGTCGATGATAACGCGACCAACCGCAATATCCTGAACACTTACCTCAACAGTTGGGGCTTACAGGTCAACGAAGTCGATAATGGCAGCACCGGGTTAATGCACTTACAAACCTTGGCTTTGCAAGGCATCACCTATGACTTGATTTTGCTTGATGTGCAAATGCCGATTATGGATGGCCTGACCTTGGCAAAATGCCTGGCACAAATCCCAACTTTGGCCAAAATTCCGGTGATCCTCATCTCCTCAGGCGACCAGTTTGATCTTGAAGATTACGCCAACACAGCCATTGTGCAACGCCTGCTCAAACCCGTCCGGCAATTGCAATTGTTTGATGTGGTCGCCAATGCCCTACAGTGCAAAGTTGCAACGGCCAACAAACCTGCCGAACCGGCCATTGAATTGCCGAGCTATAAAGGCAAGCGCGTACTGGTGGTCGAAGACAACAAAATTAACCAAAAAGTCATCATCGCCAAACTGGGGAAATTTGACCTGGAACCTGATGTGGCCGAAAACGGGCAAATTGCCCTCAGCAAATTGGCGAAGCACACCTACGACCTGATTTTTATGGATTGCCAGATGCCCGTCATGGATGGCTATACCGCCACCCAGGAACTGCGCTTAATGGAAATGGAAAAAGGCTTGCCGCATCAGACTGTCATTGCCTTGACCGCCAATGCCTTGGAGGGTGAACGCGAAAAATGCTTGGCGGCGGGCATGGACGATTATTTGACCAAACCGATTGTTTCAGAAGCGTTGCTGGAGTTGCTGGCCGCATCCTTAGGGCCGTCATCCATCAATGAGGTGACACCTGAATTATCGGCACAAACTGACCTCATAAAAGACAGCGGCCCGATTTGGAACGAAACCAACGCCTTAAACCAACTTGATGGCGACCGTGACTTGCTTTATGACATGGTTGGGTTATTTTTGACAGAAGCGCCCAAACAATTGGCGGCATTATCCAAAGCCAAAGAAAATGGCGATTTGATGGCTTTATTTCAACTCGCCCATGCCGTTAAAGGGACTTTAGGGCATTTTTGCGCCGACTATGCACTTGCCTGTGCAAGCTTATTGGAGCAAACCGCAAGGAACGGCGAAACGGCGGGCATCCAAAAACAAACTGAAGATTTGCTAGCCGCCCTTTCTGCTTTAATTCACCATTTATCACAGGCGCAAAATGCCTGACATTTTCATCAATTGACCTGTCATGCGTATTTTAATCGTTGAAGATAACTTGCTCACGCGGCTCATGATGGAACGCAGCCTAAAAAAATGGGGCTACGACACCATCGCCGTGGACAATATCAGTGCCGCCATTGATATTGTCATCTGTGAAAACCTCCAGTTCATCATCACGGATTGGATGTTGCCGGGCGGTAACGGCACCGAGCTTTGCGAACAAGTACGTGCCTTAAACCTGCCGTGTTACACGTACATCATTTTGGTGACATCGCTGGATGATGCCCAATCGGTTGTGCGGGGCATGGATGCCGGTGCTGATGATTTTATCCGCAAACCCATACAACTTGATGAATTACACGCCCGTATCCGTGCCGGGGAGCGTGTTTTGGAGCTGGAAAAAAAATTGCAGGAAAACAATTTGCATTTGACTGAACTCAGCAACAAATTGCTGGCGGCGAATGAAGTCATCAACCGCGATTTGAAGATGGCGGCCACCATGCAACGCAGCCTATTGCCGAATGCCGCAACGCATTGCCAAGGCATCGCGATTGATTGGCTCTTCCATCCATCAACCCATTTGTCAGGTGACATTTTCAATTTTTTCCCACTGGATAACCACCATGTGGGGTTTTATATCATTGACGTTGCAGGCCACGGCATCGCTTCAGCCATGCAGTCATTTACCTTGAGCCGTTTGTTGTCGCCTGACACTAATAGTCACCACTTAAAATTTAGCTTGCCGGATGCCCCGCAACACCCGTTAATCCGTTCAGCCCCTGATGTTGTTAGTCTATTAAACCAAGCATTCCAAACGGATGCTTCGAATATTTTGTATTTCACGATGATTTACGGCGTGATTGACACCTTGTCACGCACTATTGATTTGTGTCAGGCAGGCCATCCACATCCCTTGTATTTACAACCACAAAAACCTGCCGAATTCATCGCCCAAAGCGGACTTCCTGTTGGCATCATTGCAGAAGCAGGTTATGAGTCGGCGCGTATCCATTACCACTGCGGTGACCGTTTGTTTTTGTTTTCTGACGGGATAACCGAATGCGAATCACCGGAAGGGGAAATGTATGGCAGCGACCGCTTATGCTTGTTTGTCGAGAAAAACCGAAGCCTAAAAATGAATGACGTGATCGCCGAACTGGATCAGGAAATCCGTTCATGGCATGGCAATAGCGGTTTTGAGGATGATATTTCGATGCTTATATTGGAAATGGATGGCCTTACCCAATAACCGCCTGGATACTCAGACTGGCGGACTGCCTTCAACCCATTCATAAAGTTCTGTCAAAGCCGGATCACATTTGCAGCAACTGCCGCCACAATTGGCATCTAATGACAATTTGCGTAATTTACCTTTGCTGATCCATTTACCCAACATGCCACGCAAGGCATCGGCATCCATTCCAAAATGTGTCACCAAATCTTTTAATGACACCCGGTGTTGTTGTCTTAGATACTCTCGCAATTCCAAAATCATTTAGATATCTCCTGCGATGTTGATTTACCGGTATTTTTTCCAGTCAGCCACAAACCAAGCCAAACCAACGCGAATGCAATCAACAAGCCGTTTATCCAAACCAATGAATAGTAAGGGTGCTGGCTATAGGTCATGGCCTGATAAAAAATGGTCGCCGCCATATAAGCAATCCCTGTCGTCCAACACACCACAAAAGTCGCCCAGCCACGGTTCGTTTCCCGATAAATCGCCGCTGTCGCCGTCACACAGGGCGCATACAATAAAATGAACAACAAATAGGCAAATGCGCCCGCCTGACCATCAAAACTTTGCTGCATCGCAGCAAAAGTCGCCGTTTTCACTGCCTGTTCAGCGGAAGCGGCAGTCAAATCATCAACATTGCCAATATCCAAACCTAAGGGATCAAGTGCGTTTTCCGCGACTTCCTGTAAATTTTTGGGGATGGTTTGGAATGCACCAAGCAGTGCCGATTTTAGATCAAACACCTCATCCGGCTTTGCTTCGGCCATGTCACTGCCCAATTGGCTATACAGCGCGTCTAATGTTCCGACAACGGCTTCTTTTGCCAAAACGCCAGTAAAAATGCCTACTGTCGCCTGCCAATTATTGTCATTGATGCCAATTGGCCTAAATAGCGGGGTCAAGCTACGGCCTATTGCGCTTAACACTGATTTGTCGCTGTTTTCACGCCCGAAACTGCCATCCATACCCACTGAATTGAGCACATTGAGCACCATCACCATAGGTACGATGACTTTTCCAGCGTTAAAAATAAAGGATTTAAGCCTGTCCCAAGTCCTGATCGAAACGCCAGTAAAGGTTGGCAAATGGTAAGCGGGCAATTCCATAATAAATGGGGTGGTTTCACCTTTGAATAAGGTATGGCGCATTATCAACCCGGTCATGACCGCTACGGCAATGCCCAGCAAATACAAGCCAAACACAATATTTTGGCCACCCACAGGAAAAAACGCCGCTGCGAACAAAGCATAAACGGGCAACCTTGCCCCGCAAGACATGAAGGGGTTCATTAAATTCGTGAGAATCCGGTCACGCGGGTTTTCCAAAGTACGTGTGGCCATAATGGCGGGGACATTACAGCCAAAACCGACAATCATCGGCACGAAAGATTTGCCCGGCAAGCCCATCATGCGCATAAACCTGTCCATAACAAAAGCGGCGCGAGCCATATAACCGGAATCTTCAAGCGCGGACAAAAACAAAAATAAAAATCCGACAATCGGGATGAAAGTGGTGACAACCTGGATACCGCTGCCCATCCCTTTGGTAAGGAGCACATTTAGCCAATCCGGCAAACCCCAAACGGCTAGTTGCACATTGAGGCCATCTACAAGCAGGGCACCGACAAATTGCTCGAAAAAATCAATAAACGCACTGCCAATATTGATGGTGAACATGAACATCGCGTACATCACCAACAAAAAAAACGGAATACCCAAAAAACGGTTCAGCACGAAGCGGTCAATCATCTCGGTGGTATGCCGGCTCACTTCATTAAGTTTGCACACAGCAAGCTGGGTCAGTTGGTTGACAAAGACATAACGGGCATCAGCTGCCAGAATATCTATTTCATCGTCAGTTTCTTCCATCACCCGTTCTTGCAAGGCAAAAACCTTAGGCATGGCGGCGGAGCCTGCAATGGTTTTTGCCAACGTATCGTCTTCAAGCAAGCGCAGTGACAACCAGCGTAAATCGCAGGGATATGCTACGGCTGTAGGTTGGAGGTCTGGAGACAAGTCGTCAACCGCCCGTTCCAAACTGGCACAGTACGGAATGGCGATGGTCGGGATGGGATGGGTTTGGGCGGCGTTGTTGATGGCATTTTTTAACTGGGCAATGCCTTGCTTGGATGAAGCGGTGATAGGGATGACCGGACAACCGAGTTCTTGAGCCAGCGCATCAATGTCGATTTTTATGCCACGTTGTTTGACGGCATCCATCATGTTCAACACTAACAACATGGGCACACGCATTTCTATCAACTGTGAAGTCAGATAAAGGTTGCGTTCAATATTGGAGGCATCAATGATATTGATGACTAAATCAGCTTGCCGGGAAGCCACATAGTCACGGGCTACTTTTTCATCTAAAGACACTTGGTCGTCAGCGGCTTCCAGGGAATAAGTGCCAGGTAAATCAACTAATCCGACTATCTTTCCGGCATGGTCATATTCGCCGGATTTTTTTTCGACCGTCACGCCAGGCCAGTTACCAACGTGTTGTTTGGAGCCGGTCAAGGCATTGAATAGCGTAGTTTTTCCGCAATTGGGATTGCCGACCACGCCTACCGTAAAATCCGGTTTCATTAGAGTTTCTCTATCTGCAATATCGCCGCTTCATCTTTGCGTAACGTCAAAGAAAAGCCGCGCAATTTGATTTCTATCGGATCGCCCATAGGTGCAAAACGCGTGACGCTGAATGCAGTACCCGGCGTTAATCCCATAGCCAGCAACCGCTTGCGATAGGCTTTGCCAGATTGTTCAAAACCCACGATTTTCCCTAAATCGCCGACATTAAGATTTTTGATACTGATTGCCATAAAACATCCCAAATGTGCATTAGAACCAACAGAATAAAAATTTATCAATAATCATTCTCATTAGTATGGACTATATCACAGAAGCAGGGCTTGTCCAAAAAGCAAATTGTGGCAAGTTACGCTGATACCGCTACAAGCGTAACGGTAAGAGAAAAGCGAGGAACCTCGCAAAAAAATATACATTTTATGTGCTCAATAGGCACATATCTTAAATCAACGCAAAGGGAGTCGCTATTTTGACGAAAGATTTCCCTTGCTCCTGCGTGGAAATCGTCAAAAATACCGCGAC
>CAYUQV010000076.1:14126-15082 GCA_964446885.1 uncultured Methylocucumis sp. | reverse complement strand
TGTCCTTGCAATATATGGTATCAGTTTTGGGTCCCTTCATGATTCTGCCTAACGTAGGTTTGAACGAATGGGGTCACACTTTCTGGTTTATGGAAGAGTTGTTCGTTGCTCCTTTGCACTACGGCTTCGTATTCTTCGGATGGGCTGCCTTAGGTGTTATGGGTGTTGTAAATACAGAAGTTGGTGCTTTGTCCAAACTTCTGAAAAAAGACTTGGCCTAATTTATCAAGTTTAAGTAAACCAACTATCTCCTAATTTACTGCTTCAATAGAACTTGGGGCAGTAAAGAGATGAGATGGTATCTATAAAAATAATTTAAATCCTTTTAGGAGGTAAGCTAATGAGCGCATCTCAATCAGCTGTACGTTCACGCGCAGAAGCAGTAAAAGTTTCTCGTACGTTCGATTGGCTAATCTGTTTCACACTGTTTTTCGTTGTTCTAGGTGGCTACCACATTCACTATATGTTGACTGGCGGTGACTGGGATTTCTGGACTGACTGGAAAGATAGACGTCTATGGGTAACTGTTGCCCCTATCGTTTCTATTACCTTCCCTGCTGCTGTTCAAGCAATGTTGTGGTGGCGTTACCGTTTGCCATTCGGTGCTGTTATTTGTATTTTGGGTCTTCTGTTAGGTGAATGGATCAACAGATACTTGAACTTCTGGGGCTGGACTTATTTCCCAGTAAATTTCTGCTTCCCATCAAACTTGATGCCAGGTGCGATTGTTCTTGATGTTGTTTTGTTGTTGACTGGTAGTATGACAGCTACAGCTGTTATCGGTGCTATGGGTTGGGGCTTGTTGTTCTATCCTGGTAACTGGCCAATCATTGCTCCTTTACACGTTCCTGTTGAATACAACGGCATGATGATGACTTTGGCTGACTTGCAAGGTTACCACTATGTTAGAACTGGTACTCCTGAGTACATCAGAATGGTTGAAAAAGGTACATTAA
>CAYUQV010000076.1:0-14095 GCA_964446885.1 uncultured Methylocucumis sp. | reverse complement strand
TCAGCGTTCTTCTCTGCTTTCGTAAGTATCTTGATTTACTTCTTGTGGCATTTCTTCGGTCAATGGTTCAATAAAACTGATTTTGTTAAATCAGCCTAAGAAACAAAACCATAATGAATTAGTGTGTAATGGAACAAACGTTTCTATCGCACTTGATACTTACAAACTATAGATTCTCTATTATAGAGGAGGATATATGAAAATATTAAAAGACAAAGTTGCAAAACTATCCTTTGTCGCATTGCTGGCTACTGTAACAGCATCGATGTTTTACACACCAACTGCTTCAGCACATGGTGAAAAGTCTCAAGCAGCTTTCATGCGTATGCGTACTATTCACTGGTTCGATATGAACTGGTCGAAAGAAGAAGTTGCTGTTAACGATACTATGACTATCTCCGGTAAATTCTTCGTGTTTGCAGGATGGCCAGAAACAGTTGATAAACCAGAAGTATCGTTTTTGAACGTTGGTATTCCTGGTCCAGTATTTATTCGTGCTGGGTCTTGGATCGGTGGCCAGTTGGTTCCACGTTCAGTTTCTTTGGAGCTGGGTGAAACTTACGAGTTTAAAGTTCTGTTGAAAGCACGTCGCCCAGGCGACTGGCACGTTCACTCAATGATGAACGTACAAGGTGGTGGTCCAATCATTGGTCCTGGTAAATGGGTAACCATTACTGGTTCTATGACTGATTTCGTTAACCCAATCACTACATTGACTGGCGAAACAATCGACCTTGAACACTATAACTTGGATAACGTCTACTTCTGGCATGCATTCTGGTACGCCTTAGGTTTGGCTTGGATGATTTATTGGATGCGTAAGCCAATGTTCGTTCCACGCTCGATTGCTGTTGAATCAGGTAAAGCGGATTCTTTGATTTCTAGCACAGACAAAAAAGTTGCTATGGGTTTTGCAGCTGGTACTATTGCCATCATTGCTTGGTCAATGGGTTCAACTAATGAACAATACCCTGTGACTACTCCATTGCAAGCGGGCTTGTTGCGTGGTATGAAAACCATTCAAATGCCAGTACCAACTGTTGCTGTTAAAGTTGAAGATGCTACTTACCGTGTACCTGGTCGTGCTATGCAAATGACATTGACCATCACCAACAATGGTGATTCAGCAGTTCGTTTAGGCGAATTCAACACTGCTGGTGTCCGTTTCATGGATCCAAATGTTGCTCAAGACGAAACTGGTTATCCTGATGACCTGTTGGCTGAAGAAGGCTTGACTGTTAGTGATAACAGCCCACTTGCTCCAGGCCAATCAAGAACCATTCAAGTAACGGCTTCTGATGCTGCATGGGAAGTTTACCGTTTAGCTGACTTGATCTACGATCCAGATAGCCGTTTTGCTGGTCTGTTGTTCTTCTGGGATGAAGCTGGAAAACGTCAAATGGTAACAGTTGACGCTCCATTGATTCCAACATTTATCTAAATGTTAGAACAAGCAGTCGTAGATTAATAAAAAAATAAGTTTACACAATTAGACCGTTTCCTATTAATTTAGGAAACGGTTTTTTTTTGAGAATAAAATGTGGATTTTTGTAAAAAAGCTCCTGATTAGCAAGAAGATTCAGCCAACTCCAAAATCGTCATTCCGGCATAGATTGCCGGAATCCAGAAGCCACGGATGGCAATTCAAAATCACATCCCTGTGAACTGGATATCGGCAATCCATGCCGATATGACGGCTTAGCTGAATCATCTTGCTAATCAGGAAAAAGCTTGAGGTTTATATGAATGAAAAATCATACTTATCTTAAGTAGAATTGGTGGTTAACATCAGCATCGTTAGTTTGTAAGTAAGTGGACATAAGTCTCATGGCATATAACCAAGTTACGACTGCGTGTCCTTTAAGGACACGCAGTCGTTTTATACCGTGAAACTTTTATGAAATTAGTTATCGCTTAATCAAACTTAAAATCGGAAAATTTCAATAAGTTTTAGGTAAAAGTCTTAATGAAAAATATAAAAAGAACAATATTAATGCAAATAGTTTTAGCGATTTGCATTTGTGTATTGCTGAACCCTGTAACAGTGTACGCCCATGCCATTTTAGTGAAATCAATTCCGGCAAAAGATGAAACGGTAAAAGTTTCACCTAAACAAATCGAAGTTTGGTTTAATGAAGGTGTAGGTAGCGAATATAAGGCTTTAGCCGTAATTGATGCAGCAGGTAAAAGAGTCGATAATCATGACGTTGACCAAGGGCTAACGGATAGATCGTATTTACACGCTACTATTCCAGAGCTTGAAAATGGCAAATATACAGTAAGATATAGAGTCGTATCGAAAGACTTTCATATAGTGACTGGAAAGTTTCAATTTGAGATTAAAAAATAACTTTTGTACTGACAAATAGTGATAGTTTCTGTTTGGTACTAAAGCAACTTAAAGATTTTTTCAAATTAATAATTACATGAAAAAAATTTTGAAATTTAAAAATTGCATTTTATGGGCGACAATCGGTTGTGTGTTTCTGATTAGTGGTTGCGATAAATTTAATTTAGGCAAAACTAAGCAAATAGAGAGTCGGCCAGAATTAGATTGTATAGTTGCAAACGATTTCTACGCGATGCACTTTAGTGCCTATATTCAACCTAAAAATATTGATAAAACGTTAGATAAAACGACTTTCATACCTTATTGCCATGATCTTCCTGAACCCGGAAAAATATATTTTTCTGCGGATTTGATAGACAGGGATATCAGACAAACACCTATAGGAATTCGTCTAGTTGAAGTCGAAGAGACAGGAAAAGCCAAGCCAGACAACTTTAAAGAGATAAGTGTAGTTTCGGAAATAGCAGCAAAATTATATCCTCGTGGGACAGTAGAAGCTCAAGCCACAATAGAAAAAAAAGGCCAATATATCTTGTATTTATTAATTGGAGATGCGATTGAAGAGGACGATAAGTTTAAAATAAACTTAAATGTAGGCGCAAATTCATTCGCAAAATATTTTCCTATTATGGGGATTGTAACTACGGCTATAGTGAGCTTATTCACAATAGGGTTTGTTGGTTATCGGTTTTACAAAAAACAAAAAAAATAGTGGTTTAAAATTGATTATTGAATAATTGAAAAAAATAGAAGAAGTGGTAAATTTAATGCAGGTATTTGTGGGTTGCCGTATTAGGATAAATACCCTAATTATATTTGCGATTAATATCTATTTTTTCCAGATTATAAGCGATTTATGATTAAAGACGATTTTAGCCATAATCTGCATTATTGAGTGAAATTAGATTAATTCAACTTAAAAGTTCAAAAAACTTTCATTAGGCTGGAAGTGCCCTCTAGTATTCTTAATGTTCATGGAGAGATTTAAGTTGGGCATGGGAACCATAGCAAATGAACAAAATAAAAGCGTTTACTGACTCGTGTAAGCATCAAATTTCGTGCGTAATGCTTGTCTCTAATTAGCCGCTAGAGCTGCTAATATTGTCCATCCAGTCATTTAACAATCATCTTAATGCTTAATTTTAAAAATATTACTTTACGCCGAGCTGCAAGGGTATTGTTTACCGGTTGTTCTTTTACCATACACAAAAATGAAAAAGTTGGTTTCACAGGTGCAAATGGTACCGGAAAGTCTAGCTTTTTTGCTATGGTTAAAGGAGAGCTCCATCCTGATGAAGGAGATTTTTCATTACCGCCAAATCTCGAAATAGCTCATGTCGCCCAAGAAACCCCCGCTTTGGACAAGTCAGCTATTGATTATGTGATCGATGGAGATATTGAGCTAAGGCGACTGCAATTCCAGTTACTGGCAGCAGAAGTGTCGAATGATGGATTGAAGCAAGCCGAGTTACACATTCTGCTGGATAACGTGGGTGGGTATACAGCCCAGGCAAGGGCATCAAAATTAATGAACGGATTGGGTTTTACGGCGGCTCAAGAGCAAAATATAGTCAGTTCATTTTCCGGTGGTTGGCGTATGCGATTGAATTTGGCACAAGCACTCATGTGCCGCTCGGATATTTTGTTATTGGATGAACCTACCAATCATTTGGATTTGGATGCCGTGATTTGGTTACAAGAGTGGTTATGTAAATATCCGGGTACGTTGTTATTGATTTCGCATGACCGGGATTTTCTCGACACAATTACCGATCATATTGTCCATATTGAACAAAATAAAGCCGAAATCTATACTGGCAATTATTCGGCTTTTGAAAAAATGCGGGCAGAAAAACTTGCCCAGCAACAGGCTGCTTATTTAAAGCAACAACGCGAAATTGCCCATATCCAAAGTTTTGTCGACCGATTTAAAGCCCAGGCCACAAAAGCACGGCAAGCACAAAGCCGGATTAAGGCTCTGGAACGTATGGAGCTCATAGCTCAAGCCCATGTCGATTCGCCGTTTGATTTTAGTTTTCCGACCTTAGATAGAATGCCAAACCCTTTGTTGAAACTGGATAAAGCGGATATAGGTTATGGTGATAAGACTGTTATAAAAAATGTTGGCTTATCCATCGCTCCAGGTGACAGAATCGGTCTTTTGGGGCCTAATGGTGCCGGCAAGTCTAGTCTGATAAAAGTATTGGCGGGGGAAATGCTGGCTCAAACAGGTGTGAGGTTAGGAGCAGAAGCCTTAAAAATAGGCTATTTCGCCCAGCATCAACTCGAACAGCTTCGGCTTGATGAAACCCCGTTATGGCATTTGCAACAATTGAACAAACAGGCTACCGAAAAGGAATTACGCAATTTTTTAGGGGGATTTGATTTTCAGGGCGATAAAGTTCTGGAGGCAGTCAAACCCTTTTCTGGTGGTGAAAAAGCCCGTTTGGTGCTGGCAATATTAGTGTATCAAAATCCCAATTTATTATTATTGGATGAGCCAACCAACCATTTAGATTTGGAAATGCGCCATGCCTTGAGCGTGGCTTTACAAGATTACCAAGGTGCAATGGTTGTGGTGTCGCATGATCGGCATTTGTTACGCTCGGTCACAGACCAATTATTGTTAGTGGCTAATGGTAAGGTACAAGACTTTGAAGGTGATCTTGATGATTACCGTGTGTGGTTAAATGAACAGAAAAAGGCTGAAGATAAACCGGTATCTAGCGATACGGTATCAGTTTCCCGAAAAGACCAACGTAAATTGGAGGCGGAACGTCGCGTTCGTCATAAACCTTTATATGATGCCTTAAAAAAAACCGAGCAAGCTGTTGAAAAATGGCATCAGGAACAACAACAATTGGAGCGTGTATTATCTGATCCGGCAATTTATGAGGAAACTGAAAAAGCCCGTTTGAAAAACATCCTGGAAAGAAAAGTGCTCGTTGATAAAGCTTTGGAGGAAGCAGAAATGGCTTGGTTGGAAGCGGAAGAAAAAGTTGAGGCAGCCCAATAGCAGACTCTTTAGAGGGTACGCAGCTCCACAAAAATTGGTAACGATAGTCATGATTATTTAAAAGATAATGCAGGCAGGCAATCAACTATTTACAAGCTGTTTGCGGCTTTTGGGTATATCAAACGGTTTTTAGGTAACAAATATAATTCCATAACCTTGCAAAATTGCGGAATGACAGAAAAATCCGATTCTTTATATGTAGTCGCTGGGCAATTTGCCACATCGGTTGATAGCGTTAAGCCATTAGGAAATGGCCTGATTAATGATACTTTTTTAGTCGCCACCCAGGATTCCTGTTTTGTTCTGCAACGTATAAATCGCCAGGTATTTCCTGAGCCTGAGTTCATATCGGCGAATTTGATCGCATTAAGCCAGCATGTCAAGGGGCAGGCAACATGTTTGCAAATGCCCGACATTTTGCGCACGATCTCAGGAGAAGCGAATTATTATGATGGAGCAGGCCATTGTTGGCGAGCACAAAGCTTTATTGATGGCACCGAAAGCCTGGAAGCTTTACGTGGTTTGGCAGATGCGGTGCAAGTGGGGCATGCGTTAGGGCATTTTCATAGGATGGTCAGCAATTTGTCGCCAGAGGTATTGCATGACACACTGCCTGGATTTCATATTACGCCTGATTATTTACGCCATTATCACACGGTGGTTGGGCAGAGTCCGTTACAAGATAGGTTTTGTGCGCAATTTATTGACACGTATCAAATTCATGCCGACGCTTTAGAGGCAGCTAAGCAGCAAAAATTATTAAAAATACGGGTAATTCATGGAGACCCTAAATTAAATAATTTTTTGTTCGCGCCAGATGGCAAGATTATCAGCCTGATTGATTTGGATACTGTAAAACCGGGGCTTGTGCATTATGACATTGGTGATTGTTTACGTTCATCTTGCCATGATATTCGGGCGCATCGTTTTGATGTGGGCATTTGCAAAGCGATTTTGACCGCGTACCTGGATGTGGCAGGGGAGTTTTTCACCGATGCTGATTATGACTATTTGTATCCTGCCATCGAGTTGCTGCCGTTTGAGTTGGGGCTTCGGTTTTACACAGATTATTTACAAGGCAATTGTTATTTTAAAATCTCATATCCTCTGCAAAATCTACATCGTGCCCAAGAGCAGTTCCGATTATGCGCTTCGGTTAGGGAGCAGCGGCCATTGATTGAACAGCAGATTCATGCGAAAAGAGCCTGCATTTAGTATCTGTGAATGAATCTAGGATTGTTTTTCAAAGAGGTTTTTCTTGTCTTTAAATGCTGATATTGCAGGGCAGCATCGCCGTTTTGTCGGATTTGCACTGGTGTTATTGGGTGCGTTTGGATTTTCTGCCAAAGCCATTTTGATTAAGATGGCTTATGCGGCGGACAACAACATTGATGCGATTACGCTAATGGCTTTGCGCATGTTGTTTTCCTTGCCATTTTTTGTAGTGGTTGCATTTTGGCGCACCCATATGTCCGCTCAGATAGCCATGACTAAAAAACAATGGTTTGTTGTGATTGTTTTGGGTCTGATGGGGTATTACATCGCCAGCTATTTGGATTTTTTAGGTTTGCAAACTATTTCAGCTGGATTGGAGCGGGTCATTCTCTTTTTGTACCCGACCTTTGTGGTGCTGTTTTCGGCATTGTTTCAAAAACGCAATATTACCTTACGGATGGGCTTGGCAGTTGTGTTGAGTTATGCCGGTATGTTATTGGTTTTTTTCGAACAGTTGTCACTGGCTTCAACCAACATTTGGTTAGGCTCATCTTTAGTGCTGGGTAGTGCGTTGGTGTTTGCCATGTTTACGATGGGCTGTGGTGTAATGACACAAAGTATCGGCTCGGCGCGGTTCACGGCTTATACGATGATTGTTGCCAGTTTTGCCGCTTTGGTACATTTTTTGTGTGCACATGGTTATGTATTGGTTGGCTTTTCCATTGAAATTTATGGGCTGGTGTTGATTATGGCGATTTTTTCGACAGTATTGCCTGCATTTTTTATGAATGCCGGAATTCGCAGGATAGGGGCAAGTTCGGCTTCTGTCATCAGCATGACTGGCCCGATTGCCACCTTAGTAATGGCGTTTTTTGTGCTTGATGAAGCCATTACGGTGCTGCAATTGTCAGGGACAATTTTTGTATTGGCCGGAGTTTATTTGGTTGGGAAGAAGTAATCCTTTAAATTCCCGGAATATCAGTTTTATATGGCGGCCGCCTCCCGTTTTGTGGCTCACGTGGATTAAAACTTAAAGCCTTTCACATGTTCGATATGATTAACTTTACTAAAATGCAAGGGCTCGGCAATGATTTTGTGGTCATTGATGCCATTTCCCAAACGATAGATTTGTTGCCTGACCAAATCCGACGGCTTTCAGACCGCCATTTTGGCATCGGTTTTGACCAGCTATTATTGGTGGAACGGCCTGTCAGTAGCAATGCGGATTTTAAATACCGGATATTTAACGCCGACGGCAGCGAAGTTTCGCAATGTGGCAACGGTGCCCGTTGTTTTGCCCGTTTTGTGCGCGATAAAGGCCTGTCTGACAAAGATGCGGTTTGTGTGGATACCAATGCCGGGCAGTTGACGTTATATCTTAATCAAGATGGCTTGGTCACGGTCAATATGGGGGTGCCGCGACATGCACCCGAAGAAATTCCTTTGCAGGCTGACCAGGAAGCCAAGTTTTATACACTGCTTATCAATGGTACGGAAAAAGCTTTTGGTGCTGTGTCGATGGGTAATCCCCATGCGGTGATCCAAGTTAACGATATAAAAACTGCTCCGGTCAAAGAAATCGGTGAATTGCTAGAAAGCCACGCCATTTTCCCGGAACGGGCCAATATTGGCTTTATGCAGGTTCTTGACCGCAACCATATCAAACTACGTGTTTATGAGCGAGGGGCTGGGGAAACCTTGGCATGTGGCAGTGGTGCGTGTGCCGCTGTCGTGGTGGGTATGGAACAAAATTTATTGGATCAGGATGTGGTGGTTGAGTTACCAGGCGGCATCCTTAATATCAAATGGTTAGGACGCGGTGAACCTGTGTTGATGACGGGGGCGGCTGAATCAGTGTTTGATGGTATAGTCAATTTGTCAGATGATTCCGGTTTGGCTGATTTGTCGGAAATTCAGGTGGCCCGGTATTTACAAAAACATCCTGAGTTTTTTAATGGTCATTTGCATTTGTTAGAGCAAATCCATATCCCGCATCCCAGTGGCAATGCCGTGTCGCTAATATCCAAACAATTGGAGATTTTCCGTAGCCGCCATCATGAGCTGGAAAGCCAGTTGACCGAACTGATTGACATTGCACGCGATAATGACACCTCTATTCTTAGGATGCACAAACTGGCGTTGGCGTTGTTAGATGCGGCATCCTTACCTATGGCTGTCCGTAATTTGAATATTGTCCTGTCCGAGTATTTCCTCACCGATTTCGTGGCCGTAAGGATCATCCAAGAAGAAGCTTGCCCTGATTTGCCTGATTTGTGCGTCCCTCAGCAGAGTGAGCAGTTGTTGCCTTTCAGTAAAGAATTGTCATCCCAAGAGCCCAGTTGTGGGCGGCCTACTTTGGCGCAAGCCCGTGCGCTGTTTGGCGAGGCAGATGCCGCCGACATCAAATCTTGTGCGATTATTCCGATGATCTTTACCGAGCTGCAAGGACTACTTGCCATCGGTAGCCGCGAAGAAGGCCGTTTTGCCAAGGATATGGGCAATTTGTTTTTGAAACAAATGAGTGAATTGGTGGGAACGCGATTTATTGCCTTATTGAAGCAAGCTTCATATGGACGAATTTGAGCAGCAGTTATTAGCAGATTTTTTGGGTCAATTGGCCATTGAACGGCGTGCATCCGTGCATACCGTCAAAAATTACCGCCGTGATCTGCAACAACTGTTTCGATATTGTTCCGATAAGGCTGTTAGCCATTGGCGGGACGTGTCAGTTGTGGACATTCGGGCACATATTGCAGCCCGTCATCGCCAGGGCATTGCCAGTAACAGTTTGCAACGGGAATTATCCGCTATCCGTAGTTTTTACCTATATCTGTTACAAAAAGGCCAAGCTGAGAATAATCCCGCCCAACATGTCAAAGCGCCCAAACAAGCCCGGAAATTGCCTAAAACGCTGGATGTCGATCAAATGAACGGCTTATTAGATGCGGAGGCAAGCTCAGTGTTGGAAGTCCGCGATTTGGCCATGTTTGAATTGTTCTATTCGTCAGGCTTACGGCTTAGTGAATTGTCCGCATTAGATTTGTCTGACATTGATTTGTCTGAACAATCGTTACGGGTCAACGTTGGTAAAGGAGGTAAATCAAGGGTGTTGCCAGTAGGCGGCAAAGCAGTGGAAGCCATTGGGAAATGGTTGCAGCATCGTCCTAAATATGCCCAGTCAGGCAATCCTGCATTGTTTCTTTCGTCCCGGAGCACCCGTTTGGGCCAACGTAGCATTGAATTGCGGCTGAAAGAATGGTGTTTGAAAAAAGGTATTTCAGAAGTGATCCATCCGCACATGTTAAGGCACTCCTTTGCCAGTCATCTATTGCAAGCGAGTCACGATTTGCGGGCAGTCCAAGAATTATTAGGCCATAGCAACATTGGCACCACCCAAATATACACGCATTTAGATTTCCAGCATCTTGCTGAAATATATGACAAAGCACATCCAAGAGCGAAAAAAAAACTGCAACAATAACGGGCTCGGTAAGCAAAAAAATAAAAAACCTGCTACCATGTCTAGTGTATTCAATCTAAAAATGGCTTTAAATGTAGGGCGGTATGGCACGATAAACCGTGCTGCATCACTGCCACTTTAAAACGGAAGATTTCCATACCATCCGTTTTTATGCGCATACTTCTTCAAAGGTACTGATAATGGCGGCAAATGAAACAACGCAAGATGTAAAATCAAGAGGGATACTGTGGGGCTTTGGCGTATTTAGCACCATTGTTTTGGTTGTTCTCGTTATTTTAGGTGCTTGGTGGGGAAGTGAGCCTGGACAATTTAACATCGTAGATGCCGCACAGGAACGTGCGAAAGAAACCCATGAAACCGAAGAGCTGCCTGTCGGCTATGTCTATACCAATACCTTGGCACATATTGCTGAAGTGTTGTTACACAAACCGGGCGGCTATGTGACCAATGACGTAGGCCCGCCAGGCGTATTGTTGGACAACGTCCCCAATTGGGAGTTTGGCGCATTGGTGATGTTGCGTGATGCCACTTCCGCGCTGAGAAACCACTTTGCCAGAGACCAGTCACAATCTGCCGAAGACCCTGATTTGGCCGTCGCAGAGCCCTATTTCTACTTTGAGAACGACTCTTGGGCATTACCGTCAACCGAAGCCGAATATGAAAAAGGTGTTGAGGCATTACATAAGTACATGCGGCGTTTGCAGCATTATGGCGGCGAAGTGAAAAAAGCCCAGTTCTATTCCCGTGCGGACAATTTGTGGCAATACACTGAAGTTGTCATTAAACGGTTGGGCGGCCTGTCTACCCGGTTGACTGCCAACAGTTCCGGCACTAATTTTGGTCCTGGCCTGACGGCTGATGAAAAGAAATTGGCCGAGCAACAAGGCACGCCTATTGCCAAAATACCTTGGCTAGAAATTGATGATGTCTTTTACGAGGCGCGTGGTGCCAGTTGGGCTTTATTGCATATTCTGCGTGCCATAAAGCATGATTTTGAAGATATTCTGCTCGATAAACGCGCTATGCGTACCGTTGATATTATGATCAAATCGCTTGAAAACTCATTAGAGCCCATTTTAAGCCCGATGATTTTAGATGGTGGCGGTTATGGCCTGTTTGCAAATTACTCTCTGACCATGGCGAATTATATCGCCCGTGCCAATGCCGCTGCATTGGATTTACGTGACATCATGAATAGAGGTTAATGAAATGGATGAAGAAATTAATGCCAATTTAAAACAACTCAGCACGTGGAAGCGCATATTTTTCATGCTGATTTTTTCGGTGATTGGTGAATTGATTAGATTGTTACTGTGGGCTGTCATTGTTTTGCAAGTTGCCTCTACGTTACTGACGGGCAAACCAAACCAAAATATCCTTAATTTTGGCCGGAGTTTGTCACTTTATACCTATCACATTTTGTTGTTCTTGACGTTTTCCACGGAAACCATCCCATTTCCTTTTTCCGATTGGAACACCACAGCAGGCTTGCAAATTTCTGAAACTGATTTGCCTAAAGAATAACGTTGTTGAATCCAATAAAGGCGGCATTGTGCCGCCTTTTTTTTGCCTTGAAATTTGCTGGCTTTCAGGTATTGGCGTTGTTCCTTACAAAGTGCCAGAAAAGATTAAAAATTTCGGTTGCCAAGCGGTAATATTCACAAAAAAACGCCAGCCATAACCACCGCTTCAACTCAAAGCCATGAATATTGTCCAGCTTGTTGTTAACCGTAACCCTCCGTTCACCAAATGGGTGAAAAAAATGTCCGGTTTTTTTGGCTTGGCAATTTTAGCGGGGCTTTTTTGCGGAATGTTGTGCTTGACTCCGCTGGGTTTGTATCTTGAAGAAGAGCTAGGGTTGGCTTGGCTGTTTTCTATGCGCGGACAAGTGCCGCCACCTTCGCAAGTGGTCATTATCAGCGTAGATCAGATGTCAGCAGAAACCTTGCATTTGCCGGATGATCCTGAAAAATGGCCTAGGGATTATTATGCCCGCCTGATTGACCAAATTAATCGGCAAGAGCCCGCACTTATTGCGTTGAATATGGTGTTTAATGAAAACCGTGAATTGCAAAGTGACCGGAAATTGGCCGAGGCGATCAAAGCAAAGCGCAATGTCATTTTGGGCAATTATCTTAAACATAAAATTATTCCTATGTCCGGTAATGTTGAGGCCGTCAGCTATGAAAGCCTGATTGAATCCATTGACATTATCAATGCTGCTGCGTTGGCTTCTGCGCCTTTTCTCGTTCCCAAAACATCTTCCACGGTCAAGCAATTTTGGACCAATAAAGACAGTGCGGGTGATCTGAGCACTTTCCCTGATGTTGTGTTCCAGTGCTATGTACTCAAGCAAGCGTATCCTGAAATCATGGCCTTGCTAAAACAAGTCGACCCTAAGTTGGCGGCGACGTTTCCTGGCAGATTTGATGAATTTTCCAATGACCATGCCATACTTGAAAAAATTGGCGGCTTATTGGCAACGTTTATCAGGTTTAATGGAAATACTGAAAAACTCTCCACGTTGCTTGCCGCTAACCCATTTCCCCTGCCAACCAAGCAATTGCTGGACGCTTGGTTGGGTTTGTTGGACAACCATAAAAGCTTATATTTAAACCATTATGGCAATGTTGGTGCGATTGAGACCATTCCTTTTTTTCAGGCATTGGAACATTTAACGCCGGATATTTTACGCAATAAGATTGTTATGGTCGGCTTTTCTGAGACTATCGAGCCGGAAAAAAATCTTGGCTTTTATAGCGTATTCTCTAATGCCAATGGACAAACGGTCAGCCCAATTGAAATAGCGGCTACGGCAGTGGCCAATTTGCTGGACAACACTTGGCTTAAACCGTTGGACGCATCCCGGCAATTTTGGTTGTTATTGGTTTGGGGGTGTTTGTTGTCAGGGCTATGTTCATTGCTTGCTTATCGTTGGGCAATTGCTTTGATGATGGTGTTGAGTGCCATTTATGCCTATGTGGCCTTTTATGTGTTTGTCCACCAACAGTTTTGGTTACCTTTAGTGATCCCCCTCGGCTTGCAAATGCCCCTGCTGTTGATTGCCGCATCTGTCCTACAGTTTAGGAAAACCCACCAGGCAAAATACAAAATGCAATTGGTTTTGGGACATTTGTTGCCTAAAGAAATCGTTGACAAAATTCCCCACCAGCCGGAAAACTTGGCAATGGATACCGGTGGAAAAATGTTGCAAGGCATTTGTATGGCCACCGATGTCAGTGATTACACCAAATTATCTGAATCCTTAGAACCCGACCAACTGATTGATTGCATGAACGCCTACTATGCGGCGATATTTCCGTTGGTTAATGATAATGGCGGCTATGTTACTGATTTGGCAGGGGATGGCATGTATGCGGTATGGCTTAATTCCGAGCAACTTAAGCATGTCCGTATCAAAGCTTGCGCGGCCGCCCTGCAAATCAGGGAGTCTATCTGCCAATTCAACGTCACGCGGCAACCCCAGTTAATTACCCGGTTCGGTTTGGTCTGCGGCGATATTAGCATTGGCCATACGGGAGCCCCTGGCCGATATGTTTATCGGGCTATCGGCGACCCGGTCAATACCGCATCACGGGTTGAAGGCCTTAACAAATATTTGGGTACGCAAATTTTGGTTACTGAGTCGGTCATTACTGGCATTACAGATTTTTTGCAGCGTGATTTGGGTTTTTTTATGCTTAAAGGCAAATCCAAGCCAGTACATGTGTTTGAATTATTAATGTACCGGCACGAAGCTGACAGTAGGGCCAGTGCGCTTGTGGCCCGGTTTTCGGTAGCTTTGGGGCTGTTCCAGTCGCATCAATGGTCAGACGCTTTACAGCTATTTGTTACGCTTGCGCAGGATTATCCTGAGGATGGCCCTGCACAATTTTATATTAGCCATCTGCAAGCCATGCTTTGCAATATGGGCAAGATGCCGGAAGAAGGGCAAGCGTATATTGATATAAGCTTGCTTACAGGGCAATCGCGCTATTAAGCGCCTTTGCCGAAGATCAGCTCCGCCCGGTAG
>CAYUQV010000075.1:0-15345 GCA_964446885.1 uncultured Methylocucumis sp. | reverse complement strand
ACGATTTCCACGCAGGAGCAAGGGAAATCTTTAATCAAAAATAGCGACTCCCTTTGGTTGCTGCGGCGGTGTTAAATGATTGGGAAGTCCGCGCCGCGCTAAATGCCCAAGGCATTGTCATACCGCCGGATACTTGGTTTTTAGCGGCTTTGCACAATACCACCACTGATGCGGTGACGGTGTTTGAGCAAGAGCTTTGCCCACGCAAATTTTTAGGCGATCTGGCTCAACTTAGCGATTGGTTGGCAAAGGCTTCCGCACTAGCCCGTGAAGAACGCTCGGTCGTATTAGGGTTGGCGAAAACCGATCCTTTGCAACTGGCTCAAGCCATCGAGCAACGTAGCCGCGATTGGTCGCAAATTCGTCCTGAATGGGGCTTGGCAGGTAACGCCGCGTTTATCGCCGCGCCACGGAGCCGTAGCCAAAACGCCAAATTGGGGGGTAGGGTGTTTTTGCACAATTACGATCATGAACACGATCCGCAAGGAAACATTTTGGAATTGATTATGACTGCGCCCTTAGTCGTGGCTAGTTGGATTAATCTCCAATATTACGCATCCACGGTCAACAACCGCTTGTTTGGTAGCGGCAATAAGATTATCCACAATGTGGTCGGCACATTGGGGGTATTGCAAGGCAATGGTGGCGATTTGCAAGTCGGTTTGCCTTGGCAATCCTTGCACGATGGGCAAAAACTGGTGCATGAACCGATGCGTTTGTCCGTGTTTATAGAAGCCCCACAAGCGGCGATTGAAGCCGTTATTGAAAAACACGAAAGTGTCCGGCAGTTAGTGGACAACCACTGGCTGCATTTATTTAGGATTGCCAGCGAAGATAGCCAGTATTACCGCTATCTGGGTGTCGGCAATTGGTTAGCAGAATCTGTGTAAGGTATGGAGAATTAACATGAAATCTGAGCATATTTTAGATGAATTTGAACCGGCAGTGACCGTAGGCACAGAGCTATCAGGCATCGCTAGCCATTTGGATGTGTTGGAAGCCGAAGCGATTTTCATTTTGCGTGAAGTCGCCGCTGAATGCCGTAATCCGGTGTTGTTGTATTCAGGCGGTAAAGATTCAGCGGTGGTGCTGCATTTGGCTTACAAAGCCTTTCATCCCGAACGCATGGGTTTTCCATTGCTGCATATCGACACCGAACACAATTACCCCGAAGTGATTGAATACCGTGACCAGATGGCGGCGCATTACCAATGTAATCTGCAAGTACGCAGTTTGGATGATTCGATACAACGGGGTTCAGTGCGCTTACGCCATGCCTTGGAATCGCGTAATCCTTATCAATCCGTAACCTTGTTGGAAGCGATAGAAGAACTGGCGGCGGAAGCTTGCATTGGCGGGGCGCGGCGGGATGAAGAAAAAGCCAGGGCTAAGGAGCGGGTGTTTAGTGTCCGTGACGAATTCGGTCAATGGGATCCGAAAAATCAACGCCCAGAATTGTGGGCTCTGTATAACGCACGGGTAATTCCGGGCGGCAATGTGCGGGTGTTTCCGATTTCAAATTGGACGGAGTTGGACGTGTGGCAATACATCCAACGCGAAAACATCCCGCTACCGTCGATTTATTTTGCGCATGAGCGGGAAGTGGTACGGCGGGGTGAATTGCTAGTGCCCGTCACACACCTAACCCCACCGAAAGCGGGTGAACAAACTGAAACTGTCGTGTGCCGTTTCCGCACGGTTGGTGATATTACCTGCACCGCCCCTGTGGAATCAGCGGCCGCGACAATTGCCGAAATTATCCACGAAACAGCAACAGCAAAAGTGACTGAACGCGGTGCGACACGGTTAGATGACCGCGCCACGGAAGCCGCAATGGAACAACGTAAAAAAGAGGGGTATTTCTGATGAATGCGATAGTCAAGCAAAATGGGCAGGACGATCAAATAGCCAGCACCGCAAACTCAAACACGGGCTTGCTGCGGTTTATTACGGCGGGCAGTGTGGATGATGGCAAAAGCACCTTGATAGGCCGCTTGCTGTATGACACCAAAAGCCTGCATGCTGACCAAGTGTCGGCCATTGAACAAAGTTCGCGTAAACGCGGTTTGGCGGAAGTCGATTTGTCTTTGCTCACCGACGGTTTGCAAGCCGAACGTGAGCAAGGCATCACGATTGATGTGGCATATCGGTATTTTTCTACACCACGGCGCAAATTCATTATTGGTGATGCGCCCGGTCATGAACAATACACCCGTAACATGGTGACGGCGGCATCGACCGCTGATTTGGCGATTATTTTAATTGATGCCCGCAAAGGCTTAATCACGCAAACCCGCCGCCATTCCTATTTGGCGCATTTATTGGGTATCAAGCACATCGTGTTGGTGGTCAATAAAATGGATAGTGTGGATTGGGATAGGCAGGTTTACGAACAGATTGTCACTGATTATCAAGCGTTTGCCACGACTATAGGCATCAGCGACGTTTGCCCCATCCCGATTTCCGCCTTAAAAGGTGACAATGTGGTGGAGCGGAGTGAAGCCATGACGTGGTATCAAGGCCCCACGTTGCTGGCCCATTTGGAAGCCGTGGCGACTGAACCAGAAACAATCAAAGGCCCGTTCCGCTTGCCCGTACAACGCGTCGTGCGGGTAATGTTGGGAAATGGTGCCAATTCCGGCGATGAACATGCCGAAGAGTTTCGAGGTTATCAAGGAACCGTCACAGGCGGTGAATTGCGCCCCGGTGATAGCGTTTTGGTGCTGCCGATTGGCTTATCGACCAAAGTGCGTAGCTTGAAACTCGCTGGAAACCCAGTCAAACGGGCAATACCTAACTCTGCCGTGGTGATTGAACTGGAGGATGATATTGATATTTCCAGAGGCGATATGCTCGCTGATGTCAATACGCCGCCTAGGGTAACTAACGAGATCCTCGCCGATCTTTGCTGGTTGTCGGAAGAACCCATGCGGCCTAAAGGCAAGTATTTAATCAAGCATACCACCCGTTCTGTGCGTGGCTTGTTTACTGAAATACTCTACAAAGTGGATGTAAACACTTTGGAACAGCATGAACAACCCGGCACAGTCGTCATGAATGATATTGTTCGGGTCAGCTTAAAATTGCAAAAACCGTTATTGGTGGATACCTATGACGAAAACCGCATTACGGGCAGTTTTATTGTGATTGACGAAACGACACTGGCAACGGTAGGGGCGGGTGTGATCCGATAACAGCACGAAGTGAATCCAGAAGCCAAGGATGGCTTCCGGTGTAATGATATAGCCCATCCAAAATAATCCTAACCCTGAGCCGGAACGGGTTTGCAACCCGTTCCGTAACGTTTTGGGCAGGATGAAATTTCGTAAGCCCGCCCCCAAGATTTTCCTGCCACCGTCATTTTTGAATCCGATCAAACTTTGTAGGAGGGGCAACATGACCCGTCCGGCTTAAGGTAAAAAACTGCTGAGGCTTAAAACCCGGCAAGTCCGCTATTTCCAATCTGCGGATCAGCCGGAGCTTAGGAACAAGCAAAATTTTTATTTTTATTATCGTTCCCACGCTCCGGCGTCACTGCCATTAAGTTAAGAAATAAAGCTATAAAAACATTATGTTGTGAATTTAAAAATCCCCCTCAATCCCCCTTTTTCAAAGGGGGAAGATCGCCTTTTTACAATCCCAGCGAAGAGGTCATTTATTCCCCCTCTTTGAAAAAGGGGGGCTAGGGGGGATTTATCAAAATAACTATTTGTTTTATTGACATTTTTCCTTAACTTAATGGCAGTGACGCTCCGGCGTGGGAATGCAGCCAGTGACGCTCCTGCGTCACCTTAACGCAACGCCAGAGCGTTGCAGGATGCGTTACCACGCAGAGCGTGGGAACGATAAAAAATGTTCTATTGTTGTCATAAGGTAAGGTAAGGTAATTGTCATTCTTTTTCCTATTATAAGTAATCTAGTGATTGAAGTGTGACCGCCTAACGCCAGCGTAACGGGTCGGTTTGGAGCGTCAGCGGAAAACCGGTCACGTTGACGCATTCGTTATAAGGCATTACTGATTCCATTCGTCACCCGTTGACTTGCCAAAAGGCTCTGGTTTGTCATGTGTCGGCATAGCGAACTTACAGTTACAACAAGAAAGTTTTCTGATATTTATGAAGCAAGACAAAGCCCATAGGCTAAAAAACCTTTTATTGCAATTTGGACATTTCGCCGAAACAACGTGGAATGCTACTAAAACCCACGTGGAATAAAATCCTATAGAAAATATAAGGTCATAATTGTTAATGCCGAGTCCGACGATTTCAGATATTACAACTGTAAGAAATGCCAATATTACAGGGATGAAACAATATTGAAATTTCTGTTTTATTTTCTGTAACTCTATGAGTTTTCGATCTTTGCTCACGATCATTCCGAAGACCTATAACGTAGAGCTAAGGGGCGTGCCGCTCACGGACGCTAAACAAAACCCCAAAGCTTGTAAATTACAAAACTTTAAAACCGCCATGAGGCGGCACGTCCCTTTGAGCGCCATGTTATACGTTGACATTTGGGTCGATGCCGTATTGCTTAAGATAGTCGAAATCTCTTTCACTGACTTCACAATTATAAAACCTTGCTATTTGACGATTTAAATGACCATCAGAAGATTCAATATATCTTTTTGCTGCCTTGTGCAGCATTCTTATTCTCTTGCGGCGAAATAACTCACTTGTCTCTGATATTGCTTTTTCAACAATTTTTGTAAGTGCGATTGAGTCCATACCAATACCATCTAAGGAACGTTCAATACTAATTTTGTCTTTTGATGCATCAGCCAAATCGAAGGAGTAAGGTGAATCTTTGTATTTTCCCAATGTTCCCCACACTTTTTCCCAGGATGATCTGTATCTGACTTTCTCTGCAAGTGATACATCTGGACTATCAAGTAATTCTCTAAAATCAGTTAGCGCATGGCGAAGAGAAGCGAACTCTTCCCTTATTGCTAGAGCACTTTGCAAGAAATCTTCCTTGCGTGTGCTTCGCTCAAGAACCATTAAAGGAACTGGTGGAATAGGGACAACATAATATGGCACCATAGCCAGCCTTGATTTCTTTCTAAGTTCCTGAAGTGCATATGAAAGATCTTTGTGTTGTGCAACAAGGCTACAAAAAGTGTGCTCTTCTTTTACTAAGGCATACTTCTCATATGTACTTCGCTGACGTAGCAGCGGCAAAGCAGAAATACCAGTGGCTTTTTCTGCACCTATTAGACGCCCCGTTTCGTACCAAGAATCTACGAGGCCAGAACGTGCAATATTGGTATTTGGGTGAGAATACGGTGTTCTATTCCTGTCATCTGGCCGTGGGCCCACATCTGCTGGCTTGCTTTTTACTTCTTCCTTAGAAAGTAGACCAGCAGCCTGTAATAAATTGATTTCGGTTTCCCATTTGTCATTTAGTTTCTCCCCAACCGGTATTAATTCATCGTAGAGAATGATTCCCTCAAGAACGGTGCAATAGTCTAAAAATTCAAGTAGGGAAAATCCGCCTTGAACATCACCTATAGTTTTACCGAATCCACTCCAGTCAACTAAAGCTTGGCTAACGTATTTAGTCATATTGATTTCGTATAACGTTACGGTAAGGGGCTGCCCGCGTGATTGGCTACAGCGAAGCCGTTTACCTGTGAAAAAAACTGACTTTACCAGCCGGAACGGCGGGCAGTCCCTTTGACCGACTTGTTGGGCATGGGTACAGGATATTGCTACCCTAACCAGAGAGCCTCACAACACCTCTATGTTGCATAACTGAACAGAAACTAGCTTCGCCAGTGACACAAACCGAAAGTAACCAATCAAAACCTAATTGATAATTTTAGGTGTCAAAGAGAAAATTGATCTTTTAGTATGGCGACAATAAGTGGTACAGCTACTAAAAGACCGCCTGTAATACCAGCCCACCCCTCGAACCAACTTAACCTAGGTTCCCAATTTTGCCATGTATACCATTGACCAGTACGGCTAGAATGAGTAAGTAAGCCAACCACGATAAGTAATACACCTAATGTGCAAAGCCAGAATGCTGGGGGAAAAAATAAAGCCATAGCTAGTGAAAAGAGAATAACAATCCCTAACCAATTAAGCATAGTTCGATTGCGGAATGTAAAATAATCCCAAGATTCCATGACTGCCCAACTATTTAGTATACGTCCCTAAAGGTGCTTACGAATTGCACACAAAACGGTGTATAGCATAAATATAGATTATTGATTTTAAATAAATACACCCATCTGTTTTTATGATAACAATCTTTATATACAAATGAGCCCCTCGCCGATAAACACCTTCTTCTAATCACATAACTAAGCGGCTAGCCGGCATTATAGCCATCCCATAAAACCTAAGCAAACGGCCTTAAAAAACCAAAGCCGATCAACGCCACGGCGGTGGCGTTTAGGTTGAGTGCCAAGTTTTCCATTAACAGCTTGCTAAAAACGTCTTAAGTGAAACATCTTAAGCCCTATGGTAGAACTGTCAGTTTTATCAAATTTGACAAATGACAATATGTTTTTAAAAGATTTTTATAGCGTATCTGAGGGTGGTGTGAGGATTGCCGCCGAGCAGGCCAGCATGTTTGCCAAAGAAGTGGCGCATGATTTCAATCCATGGCACGATGCCGATTCCAAACGTTTTTGCGTACCTGGCGATTTGTTGTTTTCGTTGGCGTTGGAAAAATACGGCCTTAGCCAACAGATGCACTTTACCTTTGCGGGTATGGTCGGGCATGACGTGTTGTTGAATTTTCCAAGCACCGAGGCCGGACAGATTGATGTCAACGACCATCAGGCAAAACCTATTTCTTAAGCGGGATGGGGTTTTGTAACCCCATCCCACACATTTTGGAACGCTGACACCCCATCAAAACGTTATAGAACGGGTAACAAACCCGTTCCAGCTCCTGCATTGCCCTGCAAAAAGCATTTGATTTCCCTCTCCCTAGCCCTCTCCCACTGGGAGAGGGAACACGTTGTCGAAGTTAATTCATGCCCGTTCCTAAGGCAACTCAATCGACACAACATCACTGTAAACCGCGCCTTTCCCCAACCGCACTTTCAATTGATCGCCAATTTTTACCTCGTCACTGCTATGCACGACACGCCCGGATTCTGGCAAAGTCGCCAGTGCATAGCCCCGGTTTAAAGTCGCCAGTGGGCTGACGGCGTTAAGTGTTTGGCTGTGTGCCGCCAATTGTTGGTTAAGTTGCGCCAATTGATGGCGCATCGCCTGATCCAGCCGTTGGTGCAGATAAGTTTGCCGTTGCTGGAGTTGGCGTATTTTTGCCGTTGGATGGTATTGCCATAAACGGGCGGTTTTCGCTTCCAGCCAATGCTGATGGTGGCGTAATTTGCCTTGCATGGCTTGGTTCAGGCGCAATTCCAGTTCATCCAAACGCTGTGCGTGGCTTACAAGCTTTTGGCCAGGATGTTGGGGCTGCAAACGCTGCTGCAACCAAGTGAGTTTTTGCTGTTGCTGGCTGATTTTCCTGTGTATCAAATACTGCAAACGTTGCCCATATTCGGCAAAGCGAGCCAACCAGATTTGCCCGTCAGGCGTGGCGCATTCGGCGGCGGCGGACGGTGTGGGCGCACGGACATCGGCGACAAAATCGGCGATAGTGAAATCGGTTTCATGCCCCACCGCCGAAATCACCGGAATGCGGCTGGCAAAAATCGCCCGTGCCACGGATTCTTCATTAAACGCCCATAAATCTTCCAATGAACCACCGCCACGCCCGACGATCAAGACATCACAATCATCCAGCGCATTGGCTGTGGCGATGGCTTTGGCTATTTCAAATTGGGCGTTAACGCCTTGTACGGCGACCGGGTAAATAATGATTTCCACCGCCGGAAAGCGCCGTTTCAGCACCGTCAAAATATCCCTGACCGCCGCCCCTGTTGGTGAGGTGATGACACCGATGCAAGCGGGCAGGGCAGGCAGCGGTTTTTTATGCGCGGCATCAAACAAGCCTTCTTCCGCCAATTTGCGTTTCAAGGCCGCAAAAGCCTGTTGCAACTCGCCTTCACCTGCCGCTTCCAGGCTATCGACAATCAATTGGTAATCGCCGCGTGGTTCGTACAAACTGACTTGCGCCCTGACGCGGACTTGTTTGCCGTTTTCAGGTTTTAGTTTGAGGCCGCGTTGCGCATTTTTGAACATCGCGCAGCGCACCTGGGCTTGGGCATCTTTTAAGGTGAAATATAAATGCCCGGACGACGGTGCGCTTAAGTTGGAAATTTCCCCCGCCACCCACACCGACCAGAAATGCTCGTTCAGCAGTTGCGCGGCGGCGCGGTTGAGTTGGGAAACGCTTAAAACCGTGTTGGTCGGGTTGGCCATATCAAGCCACCCTTAATTGAGGCACGGCGGCCAGCAATTGCCGGGTGTAGTCTTGTTGGGGCCGGTTCAAAACCTGTTGGGCCGGGCCTTGCTCAATAATCTTGCCTTTGTACATGACCGCCACGTCATCGGCGATTTCTGCCACGACCGCCAAATCATGGGTGATAAACACATAACTGATGCCTTGCTCACGCTGTAAGGTTTTAAGCAAATCAATGATTTGTGCCTGCACCGACACGTCCAACGCGCTGGTGGGTTCATCGCAGATAATCAGGCGCGGTTTGACCGCCAACGCCCTGGCGATGCAAATCCGTTGCCGCTGGCCGCCGGAAAATTCGTGCGGATAACGCAGTGCCGTATCTTCAGGTAAACCGACTTGTTGCAATAATTGCCGGACACGGTTTTTACGTTCGGTTTCGCCAATGTCCGGGTATAAAGCCATAATGCCTTCAGCGACAATGTCTTGGATGCTCATCCGTGGATTCATCGCCGCGAACGGGTCTTGGAACACCATCTGCATCGCGGCGCGTTGTTTGCGTAAGGCCTCACCGTTCAGTTCATGCAAGGCCACGCCATCCATGAATACTTGTCCGCCGTGGTTAGGCAATAAATTCAATAAGCTTTTACCCAAGGTTGTTTTGCCGCAGCCCGATTCACCGACTAAGGCCAAGGTTTTGCCTGCCTGTAATTCAAAACTGACCCCATCCACGGCTTTGACATAATCGGTGACACGTTGGAACAGACCCGTACGGATCGGGTAATAACTGCAAAAGTCTTTGACCTGCAATAAAGGCGCGGCTTGGCTGTTGTCCGGTGTTTTGGTGTGCTGGATGGAGGGTAGGGCATCGAGCAGTTTGCGGGTGTAAGGATGTTGGGGGTTGCCGAAAAATGCGCCCGTGTCGCCCGTTTCGACAATTTTGCCTTGCTGCATGACGGCCACGCGGTCAGCGATGCCCGACACCAACGCCAAATCATGGCTAATCAGCCATAACGCCATGCCCGTTTGTTGCTGGATGGATTTTAACAAGGCCAGAATTTGCGCTTGTATGGTCACATCCAATGACGTGGTCGGTTCATCGGCGATCAATACATCCGGTTGTCCGGCCAAGGCCATGGCAATCATCACACGCTGCCGTTGCCCGCCGGACAATTGGTGCGGAAAACCGTTGATGCGCTGCATAGGATTAGGGATTTCCACTTGCTGCAACAACTCCAAGACCCGTTGCTGTAAGGCCTCGCCGGACAACGCAAAATGCAGGCGGATGGTTTCGGCGATTTGTTGGCCGATGGTCATAACCGGATTTAAGGCCGACATCGGGTCTTGGAAAATATAAGCCATGCGCCGCCCGCGTATTTTGCACAAGGCCTGTTCCGGCAATTGCGCCAAATCCAAGCCTTGCAGCAAGATGCCATCGGCGTTGATTTGCGCGTTAGGCGGCAACAGGCGCAACACCGACAAGGCGGTGATGGATTTGCCGGAACCGGATTCGCCGACCAGCGCAAAGGTCTCGCCCGGATAAACGCAGAAACTGATGCCATCCACCACGGTTTTGGTTTGGTTGAAAGTGACAGAGAGTTTTTCGATTTGGAGGAGGGGGCTGGACATAAAGTTTTGTTAGGTTCTTGGCAAGTTAACGCCTATTTTCGTGATTTTTTGTGCTTCACGTACCCTAGAGGGTATTCGTGGACAATCTTCTGGTTTTTAAGATTGTCGGCGGCGTTTCCAGAGTAGGTGGCCTGGAAATTCCCTTGTTATGCAATATCTTGTAAACATTCTCACACCCGCTAGGGCAGACACGTTAAAATAGCACATTTTCAATGTCTGATGAGGCTTGGTTCATGAAATTTAACGGATGGCTAATGGCATTTTTGTTGATACCCACAGTGGCGTTTGCCGCTGACAAAACACCGATTCGTATTGGTGTGCAAGTCACCGGAACCGTGGCTTGGGAAATGGCGATACTGCAAAAATTAGAAACGGATTTTAATGTGATGGTGCAAGAAACCGCCAACCCCGAAGCCGGGAAAGTCGCCTTGCAATCCGGGGCGGTGGACGTGATTGTTTCTGATTGGCTATGGGTGTCCAGATTGCGCGGCACGGGTTCTGATGTCACGTTTTATCCGTATTCCAGCACATCCGGCGCATTAGTTGTGCCTAAAGACAGCCCGATCAAGTCCGTTAAAGATTTGCCGGGCAAACGCTTAGGGATAGCAGGCGGTGAATTGGATAAAAATTGGCTGTTATTGCAGGCACTGGGCAAACAAGAAGGGCTGGATTTGCGCACAGCCGTGGAAAAGACATTCGGTGCGCCGCCGTTATTGAATGAGCAACTGCAACAAAACCGGATTGATGCCTTATTGACGTATTGGCATTTCGCCGCCCGTCTGGAGGCTAAAGGCTATCGGCAAATCATAGACGGCAAGCAGATTTTGCAAGGCTTGGGCATCAACGAAAACGTCCCGGCCTTAGGCTTTGTGTTTAAAGAAAGTTGGGCGCAGGCGCATAAAGAAGCCTTAGCGCATTTTCTTGCCGCCAGCCTTGAAGCCAAAAAACAATTATGCACCTCCGATCAAGCGTGGCATGACGTGTTGCCCTTGACGAAAGCGGAAGACGAAGCCACCCAAACGGTGCTGCGCCAACATTATTGTGAAGGTAACGTCAGCGCGTTGGATAGCAAACAACAACACGCCGCCGAGAAAATTTACAGCATTCTCCATAAAATAAGTGACGGCCAGCTCACTGGTTCTGGTGCAAGCTTGCACCCCGGCACTTTTTGGGTTCAGTAAACGCCTTGTTTAAGGTGAACAAGCTTCTGCCGATAGCCTCTTTATTGGCTTTGATCGCCATTTGGCATGGCGTGGCGGTGTGGGCGGACAGCCACACCTTACCGACACCTTATGCCGTGGCCTTGGTGCTGTGGCAAGCCATCGTGTCGGGGCAATTGCCTTACCATCTAGGGATGACGTTAATCCGGTTATTGGCCAGTTTCACCATTGCCATGTTGTTAGGTTCGGCACTAGGCATTGTCTTGGGCCGCAGCAAGCCACTGAACGCTTTTTTTGACAATTGGCTGGTGATCTTCCTGAATGTGCCTGCTTTAGTGACCATTATCTTGTGTTATGTATGGCTAGGTTTGGTCGAGTCGGCGGCCATTTTGGCGGTGGTCATCAATAAATTGCCCAACGTCATTGTCACTGTCCGTGAAGGGACACGGGCTTTGGATCAAGATTTATTGGATATGGCCCGCTGTTACGGCTTCAATAAACGTAAAACCTTGCAGCATGTCATTTGGCCGCAATTGCACCCGTTTATCATGGCCGCGACCCGCTCAGGCTTGGCTTTGATTTGGAAAATCATTTTGGTGGTTGAACTACTAGGGCGCAGCAACGGCATGGGCTACCAACTGCATTTGTTTTTTCAGTTATTTGATGTCGCCAGCATCTTGGCCTACACCATTGCTTTTGTCATGGTTATGCAGCTGATTGAATTTATTGCCTTAAAACCGCTGGACAACTCAGCTTTGCGGTGGCGGCGGTGAAAATTTATATCCATAGCAAAACCTATCCCGCCGTAGGCCGGGCCATCGCCAAACCTGCGATTGCCGACTTGTCACTGACGCTAGAGACAGGTGAATTTGTGTGCTTGGTAGGCCCTTCTGGATGCGGCAAAACCACTTTGCTGAACATCATCGCGGGGCTTGATAAAAATTACCAAGGTGAAATCCTCGCCGCAGAATCACAACCCCCCAAAATCGGTTATGTTTTCCAGAATCCGCGTTTGCTGCCGTGGCGCACCGTCCGCGAAAATATCGAACTGGTTTTGCCCAAACAAACCTCGCCCGACATCATTGATGACCTGCTGGAAGCCATGCAACTGGCTAGTGTCCAGCACGTTTACCCGGAAAGGCTATCGCTGGGCATGAGCCGCCGTGTCGCCATCATCCGTGCATTTGCCGTCAATCCTGACGTTTTGCTGATGGACGAACCCTTTGTGTCGTTAGATGCGCCCACCGCCCGGCAAGTGCGGGAATTGCTCATGCAGCTTTGGCAACAACGTCCGCATAGCGTTTTATTTGTGACCCACGATTTGCGCGAAGCCATCGCTTTGGCGGATAAACTGGTGTTTTTGTCGGCATCGCCCATGACCGTGATTCGTGAACTGGCCGTACCGATTGGTCGTAGCGAACGCAATGACGAAAACGCCATTGAAGCCTTCCGGCAACAACTCAAAAACCAATACCCCGACATCAACAGCCTGCTGTAAGCCTAGATTTACTGGGATTTACCGCAAAAACGGTTGCGCAATCAGACAAAATATTCGATACTTCGAAGTTATCCAGTTTTGTTGCAGAGGAGCTCGGCTGGATTTAATTTATTAAACCTGGAGAACCATAAGTTATGAATAAATACAACCTGTTAGGATTCGCCTTTGCTGTAATCTCCCTGAATCCTGTTTTGGCTTCCGCCGCCACTGACGACAAATATCCTGCCGCCAATTTCGAGCCTACCGTCATTTATGTCGATAAAGATGCCGTGCAAACCGCATCAGCCGCACCTGCTGAATTTGACGCAAAATACCCCGCTGCCAACTATCAGCCACAAGTCATTTATGCCGACAAAGAGTTGATCGAAGCCGCCGAAGACCAAACCGACCCCAAATATCCAGCCGCTTACTTCAAACCTAAAGTCATCTATCCTTAAACGCGAAAGAAAAACAGGTAAAATCTGGTAATTTTTCACATCAAGTATGGTAAAATTTGGCGCATAATACCTCCTGTGGGTATTCGTCCCGATAGCTCAGCAGGATAGAGCGGTCCCCTCCTAAGGGACAGGCCGGCGGTTCGAATCCGCCTTGGGACACCAAACATAAATACAATGAAATCCAAAGAAGTACAAAAACCCGCAAGTTGACTGGCTTAGCGGGTTTTTTATTGTCCAAAGAAGTGCTGTGGCATACCCCTTTTCCAAACTTGATACCCACATGCCCTTATCCGAGCGCCTCCCCGAACGCCGAAAAATCATGCAATCATGGGCGGATTATCTGGACAAGCTCAAACAAGGCGCGGATATTATCCCGCTTCAAAACCGCCAGTTAATCTATAAGCTATAATCACCCATCGTAAGCAAAATCACCCACTGATTACCCGCCTAATGACCACCATCCACAGCATCCTTAACGAATTCAAACAAGCCGCCTATAACAACCGCGATTTAGGGGACAAATTCGAGAGGCTGATTGCCTGTTATTTGGTTACAGACCCGCTTTACCAAGACAAATACAGCAATGTGTGGTTATGGAACGAATGGCCTGAATGTGGCAACCAGCCCGATACGGGCATGGATTTGGTGGTCAAAGAACACTGCGGCGATTATGTGGCGGTGCAATGCAAATTTTACGACCCTGCCTATTCCCTGCAAAAAAGCGATATAGACTCATTCTTTACCACATCCGGCAAAAGTTTCCCCACCCTCGACGGTGAAAAAAACTTTGCCAGCCGCTTGATTGTCTCCACCACCGACAAATGGAGCAAACACGCCGAAACCGCACTGGAAAACCAACAAATCCCCGTAAACCGCCTACGGGTGCAAGATTTAGCCGATAGCCCCGTGGACTGGTCACAATTCAGCCTGAACCGCTAGCGTGTATGACTATTTTTAGTGTCCAGAGATTAAAATGCCACTAGAAACAAGAAGTAATCCGCTAGAACCGACAATCGCAAACTCCTTAGCGCAAAAACTTATTGAAAATCAATTAGTGCTTTTCGTCGGAGCAGGATTATCGCATCTTGCTCTTCATAAAAATGATGGCGAACATCGGATTCCTCTTTGGAGAGGGTTATCTCAAATCGTAGCTGATCGTTTTAATTTTGACCTACAAGATTTTGATAATTCGCCTTTAGATTTGTTTGATGCGGTTGTTCATCAACATTCGCGTGGCGAATTGGAGGCAATCGTTACCACGTCACTTGATGACCGCGATTTTGAGCTTTCTGCGGCTCACAATACCCTCGCTACACTGCCTTGGCACAAGATTGTCACGACAAATTATGATGGATTGTTATCCCGCTTACTCGCTGAATCTTATCCAATCGTTGATGAAGCAAGTTATGACCGAATTCATCAGGCGAAAATTATCCAAATTCATGGAAAATTACCGCAACCACATACGTTAACCCGTGATGATTACCGAAATTGGGCAAACAAAAATCCCCGTGCAGCCCATGCCTTAAAAAATTTCTTTTTGGATAAAACAGTATTGTTTGTCGGCTACAGTTTGAGTGACCCACACTTGGATGAAATACTGGCTTTAGTCCGCGATTGGACGCAGGACAGAATTAAGCGGCATTACGGCTTATTTTGGCAACTTCCAAAAGTCAAACAAGATTTGCTTGATAAGCGCGACAAAATTACAGCCATATCAATCGAAACCGAAACCGAATGGCAAAATGCTATCCTCCAGTTACAAGCTGAACTCAACGTTTTAAATCCAAGCTTGATTAACCATTCACCAAAACCGCAGCTAGATGTTTTCGCCAAACTAAAAAACCTTTGTGAAGAAGTCGATTTTTTAACACCTATTGAAGATTCACATTTTTATTTAGGCATGGACGTACAACCAGGACATCTTGCCGCCGGACTGGTGATTGAACGTCCGGCAGCCAGAGAACGGATTCTCAAGCTGTTGGAATCTCGCAGAAATATCATCATTGCTGGGCCTTCCGGTTCGGGTAAATCTGCATTGATGTGGGAGGTTGCCAAATCAGCTAAGCACATTGAACATTGGTTTCGTATTTATCGTTTATCGGCAGAACAGGCCTTAGAACTGATTCAACTTGCCAAGCAAATTCAGAACACTAAACCAACAGCGATTGGCTTTGTCCTTGACGACATTGGACGCAGTTTAGCGGAGGGCTGGGATGCGCTTTCACAAGCAGCGGCATCCGTACCCAGGGCAATCGCGCTATTAAGCGCCTTTGCCGAAGATCAGCTCCGCCCGGTA
>CAYUQV010000074.1:0-15403 GCA_964446885.1 uncultured Methylocucumis sp. | reverse complement strand
AAGAAGTGAAAGGCAAAATGCACAAAACTATCGTGCATTTCGACCGTAACGGCGTAGGCTACACTTTGGATCGTGAAACTGGTGAATTGTTGGTTGCTGAAACTTTCGACAAATCAACCAACTGGTTAACTCACGTTGACATGAAAACAGGCCGTCCACAAGTTGTGCCTGAATTCTCAACTGAACACAACGGTGAAGACCACAACACGATCGGTACTTGCCCAGCTGCGTTAGGTGCAAAAAACCAACAACCTGTTTCTTACTCTCCACAAACTGGCTTGTTCTATATCTCAGGCAACCACCTGTGTATGGAATATGAACCATTCGAAGTCTCTTACACAGCAGGCCAGCCTTATGTCGGCGCGACGTTGACTATGATGCCAGCAGGCGCTGATGTTATCACAGGCAAAAAAGACGACAGCACCAACTTGGGCCAATTCACCGCATGGGATGCCAAAACAGGCAAAATCGCTTGGTCTAACAAAGAGCAATTCTCTGTCTGGTCAGGTTCTGTTGCCACTGCGGGTGGTGTCGTATTCTACGGCACATTGGAAGGCTACCTGAAAGCCGTTGACGCTAAAACGGGTAAAGAATTGTACAAATTCAAAACTCCATCAGGCATCATCGGTAACGTCAACACTTGGTCTTACAACGGCAAACAATATGTCGGCGTATTGTCAGGTATTGGTGGTTGGGCCGGTATCGGTATCGCCGCTGGTTTGGATGATGGTACTGACAAATCTGGATCAGAAGGTCTAGGTGCTGTGGGTGCATACAGAAGCTTAGGCTCTTTCACCAAATTGGGTGGTACTTTGACAGTGTTCGCACTGCCTAACTAAAATCATTCTTGATTTTTAGCTAACCCGAAAAGCCCTGGTTGAGCATTCAGCCAGGGCTTTTTTATATTAAGTTTTCGGTTAATCCATTCATGATCCGCTAGGCTCAGTACGAATGAATTAACCGAAAACTTACCCTTCACAGTATATTTCAAAACTATTCAATCACTTTGATGCACCTGACACTCATACGCTGCCTCATCGTCAGCATACTCTGTGTAACTATCAGCTTCGCAGACACTGATAATGACGACACAGAAAATAACGCCAACGGCCTAGCCAGTGTCAAACTCGATAAAGATGCCCAAGAACTGGCAGGCATTTCTGTCAGCGCCCTTGAGCCAGCCCGTTTCCAAGCTGAATTTCTGGCTTATGGCAAAGCCATCAGCATCCAGCCGTTACTCGATTTACATCACCGCTATCTCGCCACGCTTGCCGAACGCGAGCAGGCCAATGCCAAATTCAAACAAGCGGAACAAGCTTTCAACCGCCAACAAGATTTGTACAAACAAGGCATCAGCGCCAAACGTCACTTGCAAGAACAACAGGCGCAATGGCAAACCGACAAAGCCTTGCTCAATGCCACCCAGTTCCAAGACCAAGCCATTCTTGACGAAGCCTTACTAAACTGGGGAAATCCCTTAGCAAGTTGGGCATTGAGCTTACATGCCGAAAAACTCACATCGTTCTTAACAGGCCAACAAACACTGCTGCAAATCACCCTACCCAGCCACCACAGCGCACCTGAGAACCTGCGCACCATTGCTGTAGAAGTTTCCGGCGACCGTAGCAAAGCCCAAGCCGCCGAATTGATTGCCATCGCGCCACAAACAGACGGCGTTAGCCAAGGCATCAGTTATTTTTTCCGCACCTCTGGCAAAACCATCAAGACAGGCATGAGCGTCAGTGCCTGGCTCCCCGGACAAAGCCAACAACAAGAAGGCATTATCATCCCCAAATCAGCCGTCTGCTGGTCTATGGATCAAGCCTATGTTTATCAAAAGAACACCGACAACACCTTTACCCGCCGCCCCATCAGCCCCTACAACAGCTCACAAAACGGTTATTTCGTAAACCACAGCTTCAAGCCCGGCGACCTGATCGTCACCACCGGGGCGCAAATGCTCTTATCACAAGAAATGCGCGGCTCTATTGCCGATGACGACGATTGACAGCACCTCCTGCCAGCCCCCCAAGACAGTGTAAAAATTTCTTGACCATCGCTTCCCTACCTTACGCCCGCCAATATCCAAAATCCTCTTGGCCAGTTTGCTATTTTTAATGGGCTAGCCATGAATGTTCAAGCGGCACAACGCGACACATCCTTTATTAATCTAATTGCAGGATCACCTATTCATTACAAAACAAAAAAATAGGTCAAATGACTCACATGAATGCGGCAAATAACACATTGTTTTTATTATATAAATAAGGCAATATCACCGTGTGCCCACGTACATCCTTGCACAACCCAATAATAAATCGACAATTATTTATGGCTCGATTTTTGCTTATTTCTATAGAGCAAAATCATACCAAAAACGGATATTATCCAACATTCATCCCTAAACCCATTTATATACAACCTACTACAAAGGAAAAGCTATGTTAATTCGTGCCCTTATCCTTACCTGTTTTAGCCTGTGCGTGTCGCATTTGGCTACGGCAGCGGATCACTTGACTCCAGGCCAACTGGTAACCCTCGTATCAAACCCCGACCTTAGGCCTACTTTTGAAAGTGACGGAAGGACTTATGCATCTGGCGGCATCGGTATATTAGTCTATGACGGCGCAAATGCGATGGATGCGCTCGGGCCTTTTCAGGTATTCAAATCAGCTGGCTTAAGGCCGATCTTAGTTTCTGCCAGCAGAAATGAGAAAGGCAAGTATAAATTAGGCGTTACCTTCAGCGGTAGGCTTGAAGTGAAAGCGAACCGCACTATCGCCAACACCAAAGATTTAGAAGTGTTGGTCATTCCAGGCGGTCTACGGGGAACGATCAATATCGCCCAAGACCAAAAAGTTCTAAACTGGATTAAAGCTATTGATAAAAAGACCATTTACACCACCAGCGTCTGTACGGGTTCTTGGATTTTGGGCGCAACAGGCTTATTGAAAGGCAAAAAAGCCACCAGCAACTGGTATCGCGCTGACGAGCTGCTAACCCATTTCGGCGCCATCCCACAATCTAATGAACGCTATATTTTCGACGGCAAAATCATCACCGCCAACGGAGTGACCGCAGGCATTGACATGGCCTTGGCGATTGTGAAAAAAGTATTTGCCCACGACCGTCAGGATGGCAAAGATTACACCCAAGGGGTTATGCTTGATATGCAATATGACCCACACCCACCTGTCATCGGCGGGTCGCTCGAAAACACAGAACCTGTAGTATTCACTGCCTTGCAAGAATTATATGACTTTTATGAAGTTCCCAAACTCGTTAAAGCTATCCCTGTTCCGTAATGGCTGATGGCCGGATCCAAGGTTCAAAAACTAACAACTGGATTGCCTGAGCCGTTAACCGCCTAGCAAATTCAGAAGCCAAGGATGGCTTTCCTTCCGATTAGACACCGCCATTCCCTGGCGACATGACAATATCCTCCGCCCCCCCAACCCGCCAACTTAAGAACTAGCCGGAAACGGGTTTGTTACCCGTTCCGTAACGTTTCGATCAACCATTAACACAAAAACACTAAGGAATGGGTTGCAAACCCAGTCCTGCACTGCGCTGTCCTGCGTCAAGTTAATATTCGCCACCTTCTAAGCACTGATGGCAATGGTTGCCGGAGTAATAGCTCATTGAAATTGGCCGCCCATTCCTTCCGATACCAGTTTGGCACACTACCGAAGAAACCTATTTTTTGCCAGTCAATACCGTAGCCAGCAGCTTGACATAACAGGTTCGCCCCCCCAAAACACACCAAGCCGACTAATTTTTTATACAATATTTTTGTGATTATATTTCAATTGGTTATATGAATTTTTCTGTAAAAGTTGTGTCAAATGCCGCATTTTTTGGGCAATGAGGCAAATAACGTAGTTTTTTGAATCATTTTCCTATTCCTCATCGTCTCCGGGAAAACCAATACGCTACTATTTTGATACAAAAATCAGCATGATTTCACATAATAATGGATAAATAAAAATTTGTTTACATAATATTCAATTACTTAAATATTTTTACAGCCACATTTCATAACAACAAATTTTCCTATTGTTTACTAAAAAAAGCAGTATCTAAATTAAAACATAGGGACATTACCAAGCTTTCCGACCGTTTTATTTAATTGGCAGGTATTTTGCTTTAAAACCGAATGAACTGGCTGACCGCCTGTTCTTCGGCCTCGGTTTAACAGCCGGGTTAAATCCATAAAAACCACAGGAACGAACATAATGAACGTATCCATAAAACAACTGAGTACTTTATTTGCTGCATCCCTATTGTCTATGGCAGTCTGCGGCACAGCAAACGCGCAACAAATGACTTTTAGCAAAGGCAGCCTAGAGGTTAATTTCGACCCTGCCCCCTGGGCCACTTTAATGGCCCGCTCCGGTAACGCCTATAACGGTGTTGACCAATACGGTCGGCCAAATGAAGAACAATGGCAACCAGACCCAACCAGAACCAGCAGATTCGTATTCGACAGCGGCTTAATGGGGACTATTTCCGGTGATGCTTGGCGTGTAAGGGATGCTTATCTTGATGACTATTTTACGGCTGAAGAAATTGCGCCTTTGACGACCGACCAAGTGGTCGGCCTGTCAGCAAGGGATGCGGCCCTTTCAACACTGGCTTTTAACTTGATTTACCTGCACAATCACAATCCGTTGGTGACTGATATTGCCGCTGAACTGGTGCCGATGCACCGCTTGCCTTTCAGCGAACCGTGGCCAAAACCTAAGTTTGCTGTCTATCCTTACGGCACTACTCCACCTAAACCAGCTAACGATCACGGTGGCCGTAACCCACAACCAACAACAGCCACGTTCGATGATGCTGATTGGATGAATACATTTCAAGGCGCAATTGGCGTAGGCGGGGCGTTCCGGGTAAATGGCCGCTGGGGCTTCATTTCATCTGGTGACATGGCATTGCGCTACGATCCTAACCGCCCTAACATCAATGCGGGTGTAGATGGTTCAGGCCAGTCACTCGGCGGCAAAGAAGGCACTGACGGCTGGTATATCACAGCGCATTTAAACCCAGACCCAGCAAAAGGCGTAGCAGGCGTAGCCGCATTTGAATCCGCAAAAACCAAAGTGACTGTCAGTGGCAACAAATTTATAGTCACTGGCCAACTTGTGTACTCAGCCGCTCCTGGACTTTGGCGTGACAGCGCAGGCGTTAATGGCTTAAAAGTAGCAGGCAAATTTAAATTTGTCGGTAATTTAAAGCCAACTCCTGCCCCCTAATGAGCTAACAAGCGTAAAACGTCCCTAGTATCATTTCCGCACTCCGTGTGGAAGCTCCCTCCCGTAGAGCAGCATTGCCCAATTCATTTCAAGCCTAATAAGGTTTGAGGGGCAGTGCTCCTACGCGGCATTCTCTACAAAGAAAAGGATATACTTCAAACGGTCACGTTTTCGGTTTTTAGCGGGAAGGAGCGCAGGCTTCCTGCCCGTGTGCGCGGTCAAAATGACCGCGCATCCCAAAATACCGATCAAAGTATAATTCGACAATTGCCATCCGTGGCCCTGGATTCACTTCAGGGCAAGCGCATATAAATAAATTAAATAATCAACAAGTTACGAATTTTCTGAGTTACCGACACCAACTGATTGTCTAGTCAAACGTGCTGGAACGGGTTTGTACCAACAGTAGGCGCATTTACCCACAAAGGGCACTAGAAGCGACCCGTTTCATAACGTTTTTAGTACCTATTAAATAACTCAAAACGTTACGGATGGGGTTTCAAACCCCATCCGGCATTTATCTATACAACGTTAAAATATAAGCCATTTAAAACATCAACACGATCTAGGTAGATTTTTTCAATAAAAACTGAACTGTGCAAAGTCAGTTAGCAATACCGTTTAAGCGCGTGGACTGCCGCCAAAAATAGCACAACTGCCATTAAAGCCAGCCAAAATACCAACGGAAACCACTCGCCGCCACCGAACAGCAAGGCTGCACGGCTATTGTCCACTGCCAACGAGAGCGGATTAAAACGCGCCAAACCTGCCAACCACTCCGGCATTTGCCTACTAGGAACTAACGCAGTGCTGGTAAACAACAAAGGCATATTAACCAAGTGTACAAAACTGGCCATATTTTCCTGTGAACGGGTTGTCAATGCGAACCAACAGGACAAACTGCAAAAAGCAATGCTGAACAACAATAAACTGACACCCATCACCGCCAAACCACTCCAGCTTGGTTGCAGATGCGCACCCAAAGCCAAACCTAGCACCAACACCAACACTGCCTGTATAAGTAATCGGCAAGCATCGGCTAAAACCTTACCGGCCATTATCATGGTTTTTGCGGCGGGGGTTGATAAAACCCTTGTCAAGAATCGGTTCTGCATATCGCGGATCAATTCTATGCCTGATTGCGACGCGCCAAACAATACGGTCATGCAGCAAATGCCGGGCAGCAAAAAATCGAGATAGGCCAAACCAGGTGGCAGCTCATCTAAGCGATAACGGTGGAATAAAAAGCCGAAGAATAACAGCCACATCAATGGCTGCACCAAGGAGAAGGTCAGCGGTACTGGCCTCTTTAAGACTTTGAACAACGAACGTTTAAAGACCGCACGAAAAACCGCGAAAGCAGCGTATGTCAATGGCGTTTCCTCGAGCCGGGTTTATGGTTATGGATTTGTGGAGGCACCTGCCGCGCCAAATCCGATCCTGTTAATTTGAAATAAATCTGCGCCAAGCCAGGGTCTTGCCAACGGCATTCGGAAATGGCTTGCCCATGGCTGCTAAGCACTTGCATCGTTTTTAGCAGCAAATCAGAGTTGTTACCGTCTTGAAATGTTAAGCGAATGCTTTCGCGGCCAGGGTGAATTGCCACATCTGCCGAGATTTCCCGCAAACTCTCGGCTAACTTGGCAGGATGTGCCACAGACCCCGCTGTTTTAATGAACAGCACGGGTTGGATTTGTCCGCGCATCAGTTCAGTCGGTGCCGCATCGGCAATAATCCGCCCTTGATCCATCATGACCACCCGTGAGCAGTGCTGCTGTATATCGTCTAAATCGTGGCTGATAATGAGCACAGTATTGCCTAATTGCTGATACGTTCCCAAGAAATGCCATAGAAACGCTTTTGCCGACGGATCAAGCGAATTGGTCGGTTCGTCCAATAACAATAGCTTAGGCTGGTGAATCACACCAATAGCCAAATGCAGACGTTGCTGCTGCCCTCCAGAATACGAGCTAACCCGCCGCCCGATAAACGCTTGCAGATCAAACGTGGTTATCAGTGCCTCTGCCCGTTGTTTGGCAGCCGTTGCCGTCAAACCGTATAAGGCCGCGAAATAACCCAACAAATCCTTACCGCTCATCTCCGGGTCGAGCGCACAATGCTGGCTGATATAGCCAATTTTATGAGCCAATTCAATGGGGTGTTTTAATGCGTTGTGGCGAAAAACGTCCACCCGGCCTTGATCTGGCTTTAATTGCCCGGCAATGATCCTTAACAACGTTGATTTGCCTGAGCCATTGCCGCCAATCAAGCCGATCAATTCAGAGCTTGATACTGAAAGACTGACCTTATCAAGTGCCGCCAGTTGGTTTGGATAGGTTTTGTTGACCTGATGAAGATCAATTATCGTTGATAAATCCTGGCAAGATGCGTTGCTATGGCTGTGCATGAGTTCATGATTATGGAGGGGAAGTAGGCAGGAGCTTAGCCAAGGCACTGGCGCCACTGCCATTAAATTAAGAAATAAGATAACTGATGTTACGGCAGGTATTGTCTACAATATGAAAACCCTTAGAAGGGATGCCATGATTTATAAAGTGAGCCGGAACGGGTTTATTCCAACAGTAGGCGCATTAAGCGAGCCGTTCCGTAACGTTTTCAGTACCTATAGAGACTATTAAACCTTAAGGACTGGGTTTTGAAATCCCGTTCTGTCCGTTATAGCTAATACGATATAAATTGATGATGCCAAAACAAGCGCTAGGAAGGACTGCGCGTCCTTGAAGGACGGGCAACCTGAGCCGGAACGGGTTTATTCCAACAGTAGGCGCATTAAGCGACCCGTTCCGTAACGTTTTCAGTACCTATAGCGACTTTGAAACCTTAAGGACTGGGTTTTGAAACCCCGTCCTGCCCCGTTACTTGCGATTATGGGCTTGTACTGTACCGCCCCGTGCCCAAACACAGTGCCTGACAAAGCCGGGCCGGGTATCTCTAATATCCTGCCCGGCCCACAGTGACCCCTGTGCCAATAACGTTTAGAATTTGAGATGGATCGAGGCAGTGACCAAATAATAATTATAATCGGCAAATGAATCCCGCCCGTCGCCACCTATTTCTAGTGCAGATTGGCGTGAATAGTATTCGATACCCGTCTGAAACTTTAACGAACCTAACGGCTTTATCCCGGTTATTTCATTAATCAGCTGTACACCGCCTGAGACCGCCCCAAACCCCGCCAAACGGTAATCGCTTGAATAAAATGAGCGGCCTACAGGGCTGTTTCTGATGGTAAAGTTTGCAAAGTCAGTGACTTTAGACGAAATATCGCCGTAAAACAAAGCTTTGTAGAAATCTGCCTGATCCTGCGAATAGTAGCGGAACGTGGGGATAACCCGCCAGCCGAACGCAATCGGTTGATCCCAGGTAAGATCAAATGTTTGCGCATTAACGCCCCAATCGTTGGTGCTAAACCGATAGTCAGCATGCAGGGCAGCGTTATTGAGCCCTTCGAAATGCCTGATATAACGGGTTAGCCACGCCCATTCAAAGCGTTTTCTAGGGCGTTTTTCATTAAAAATCGTTTCCTGATCCTCAGATACGAAGGCAAAATCGACATAATTGACATCGCCATAAAAAGTGACCTGTTTATACGGGTCGGACATGTAGCCATTATGGTAGCCAAACGTCATGTTACTCTGCACTAATGAATGCCTATCAATAATCTGCGATATGCCCATCAAATACTGTTGGCTGGTCTTGCTGCCTATAAACCCGGAAGTGGAATCAAACGGCGGGCTGGCATAACCCGTCGGCGACGGCTGTATCTTATCGAAGGCCAAGGTATTGCCAAAATTCAACGTGGTGAGTTTTTTATTCAGGTCTATGCTGAGCGAACCGTTAAAAAATTTTGACCGATAGTCATTTTCTGCCGAATAGCCGCCACCAACACCCACCGAGACGTTATCGAAAAAATACGTCAAATTGCCGCTGCCAGAATTCCGTTCGTCGCACACTGATTTACCGCACTCGCTGGTCGGTGAAGCGCCGCTTAGCACTTGGGCAACCTTGCCATTCTTGCGTACGTTGTAAACGGGGGATGCCCCTGCCATCGTATCGCGCACCAAGTTAATTGATCCGGTCATGGACTTACCGATAGGCGCAGACCAAGCGCCTTCAAAAATATCGACATTCATACGCTTATTGCTTTCAGAGTAATGCCCATATTGAAATTCGCCGGTGTAATCTTCTTCAACCCGTGCGGCATCTGCTGTTTGCAATAAGCCGGGTAGCGCCAATGCGGCGCAGGTTAGCTGTGTTAATACTGTGGAAAACTGGTTATTTTTCATACGATTTGTTGTTTGTGCCGATGTTCTGCTGGAAGTGATGGGCAACTGAATGCGCCGAACAGGTGGGTGATCCCAATAGGAACAGATTAATTGCAGCCACAGCCGCCGCCACCGCCGCCATAGCCTCCTGCCGCCGCCTCTTTACTGAAAGAGATATGCTGGCGTAAGCCAAAATGCAAGGCGTTAGGGGTCAGGGCCATTTGCGGCAATGCCAAATTGCCACGTTGTCTGGGTAACACTTCGGTGCAAGCGGCGCAACTAAAAATCAGGACAACCGCAAAAAACAGTTTGATATGTTTCATTTAACGCCGCCTATTTTTTTGCCACTAACGCGGACACTTTGGATTCCAACTCTTTAATGTCATCGCTGGTAAAACCGTGGTGAATAGCTTGGATCACACCTTGACGGTCAATTATGAAAGAGGTTGGCATAGATTCGACAACAAACTGGTCGGCCCACTCGCCTTTGGCATCATGAAGCACGGTAAAACCAACCGGAATCTCCTTGAGGAATTTTTCGGCATTGGCTTTATCTTCATCTAAATTGATGGCGACCACATCAAAACCTTGGCCTTTGAATTTTTCCCGCATCTTGTCCAGCAGCGGGAAGGAAGTGCGGCAGGGCGCACACCAGGAAGCCCAAAAGTCCAGGTAAACCACTTTCCCGGCATATTGGCTCAATGCGGTTGGTTGCCCTTGTTGCAGAGTGGGCAAGGTAAATTTAGGCGCGGCTTGCCCGACCTCCACTGCACCACAATTTTCGTATGCTGCTAAAGTTAAAACGGAAAAAATCAAGCCACCTATTGTTTTAGTTATTTTCATTTAACGCCATCCTCAATTAATGGAAAAAATTCAATTGATCCTAAAGCAAAAAATATGCCTGCTTTGGGAGTTGGCTATTTGCTACGCAAACTATAGGCAATCCGATAGACATGGATGGTGTCAAAAAGGCGGTAGCCAGGACTGCCCGTCCTTTACCCACAAGGGGTACTAAGTAGGTGTCCATAACTTTTTTAACATTTATAAAATAACGCAGGCTGGAACGGGTTTATTACCCGTTCCGTAACGTTTTCAGTACCTATAGCGACTTTGAAACCTTAAGGACGGGGTATTGAAACCCCGTCCCGCCCCCCGTTACTTATGTTAAAAGACTTTTACACCACTACTTAGTGTAGGACGCGCAGTCCTTATCAGATTATTTTGGATTGGCTATAAAAGTCGGAACAGTGCAAGTGGCGCCTACCCCGCGATGACGTGCCCTACGCCAGTCACCCAAGCCCCGGCTCCCCCAATTCCATATTTCCAAGCAGGCACATCATTCCATTAATCTAAATAACTGATGTGCAGGGAGTTGTAATCACGCCATTAATATTTTGCATAGCTTTAAGCAGCCAAAATGTTACGGAACGGGCTTATTACCCGTAACGTTTTCAGTATCCATGCGACATGAAACCCCGTCCCGCTCCCCGTTAGCATCATCAACCGCCCATTCGAACTGCCCAATCGCCTTAGCGCGGGCTGGAACGGGTTTATCACCCGTTCCGTAACGTTTTCAGTATCCATGCGACTTTGAAACCTTAAGGACGGGGTATTGAAACCCCGTCCCGCTTCCAAATGTTACGGAACGGGCTTATTACCCGTAACGTTTTCAGTATCCATGCGACATGAAACCCCGTCCCGCTCCCCGTTAGCATCATCAACCGCCCATTCGAACTGCCCAATCGCCTTAGCGCGGGCTGGAACGGGTTTATCACCCGTTCCGTAACGTTTTCAGTATCCATGCGACATTGAAACCTTAAGGACGGGGTATTGAAACCCCGTCCCGCTCGCGCATTTGATTTCCCTCTCCCTAGCCCTTTCCCAAAGGGAGAGGAGACACGTTGTCGAAGTTAATTCATGACCGTTCCTTAACCAAAAATGAGCAGCCTTAAAACAACGCTAAAACCACTTCCAAATGACCGATTAGGCGCGGCACACCCCAATAAAATTGCAACTCCGTTATTTGACAGTGTTAATTAGGGCATATCCCCCATTTTTAGCTACATGGTTTTGCCATTGCAAACTCAGACGCGCCATCATCCTAGAAAATCGTTGACCAACGGTTTAATTTTGAAGTGGGAGAGGTTTTAGCGTGAAGGCGCAACGGTCTCGAACGTCCCTAAACAAGATGTCTGTGCGCCTATCGTTTGTCCGATAACCGGAAGCCTCATGGAGCCTGATGAGCCAACCAACTGGGATTTTCAAACATCGCCCTGTTAGGCCACCCGTTAAGCTTGATGTGATAAAACCCAGCAACACTGCGTATCCTTACAACCCGAAGATATTATTTTTCAATTTTGGCGCGTTTTGTGCTTTAGCTTTTTGGCAGCGGTTCGGAGCTACTGGGCGACTTGATAATGGCCTAGTTCGCCAGTCCCCCCTCAATACTATAAGGGTACGCCGCCGTATTGCAGGACTACCCATTTCAAACCGATCAAATCACCCAACTAAATTTGTATGAAACGATTATTTGCTCTCATCACCTTGGTTCTTCTCGGCATTTCTGTCGCTTACGCCCAAAGCCCGGACGCTGGAGTCTCAGTCGCCCCACTGAATAGCGATGGCTGGCCAGCCAAATACAAATTAACGTTAGAAGTGCCTGTTGACCATCATGCTTATTTAGATGCGGGAGTAGAAAATGCCTATATCCCCGTCAAATTAACGTTGGATACTGGCCCAGGCGGATCGGGCCTGACGATTACCAATTTGCAAAAGCCGTCTGGCGTCAATGACCCAGAAGTAAAAGCAACCGTCTTGCGTGGCAGCAATGACTTTATGCTGGAACTGATGGCATCCCAATCCCCTGCCCCATCGCCGGCATCCAATGCCCAGTTAAAAGTTGTTTATCAACTGTGCAATGAGCTGACCCATGTTTGCTACAGGCCTAAAACGGCGGAGGTAAGCCTGCCATTGCCCGCTGTCAGCTCCCTTCCTGCCCAGGAAGCCCAATCCCTAGGCTTCATGGAACAACTGCAACAAGTGTTTGAAAACAATAAGGGCAATACCTTAATCATGTTCTGGTTGATGTTTGCCGCCGGACTGTTGTCAGTAGCGACACCCTGCGTTTATCCCATGTTGCCCATCACCTCCATGTTCATCACTGGCCGGGCAAAAGGCGTGGCAGGCAAAGACAAGCAACACGCCTTGGCTTACCTGCTTGGCATGATTATCAGCTATATGGTTTTGGGTTTGCTGGCAGGTATGACAGGTGGGGCATTCAACACCTTTATGCAGTCATCGTTGGTCAATATTGGTTTTGCCGTGTTTTTTGCATTTTTTGGCTTATCCCTGCTCGGTTTTTATGAGCTGAGCTTTATGCAGAATGAAGTGCATACGTTGGATCAGCACTCTGCAAAAGTAAAAGGCATCTCTGGAACATTACTGATGGGCTGTGTTGCTGGCTTGGTCATTTCTCCGTGTGTGGGGCCCATCGTGTTTGCTTTGTTGCTTGGCGTTGCTGATTCGATTGCCGAAAAAGCCGATGCAATGGCTCAGCTCAACCAAGCGTTTGGTTTCTGGGATAAGTTAGCGGTCGCTTGGCAAGGCAGCTTGATGATGGGCGGTTTTGGCCTAGGGGTGGGCTTACCGTTTTTTGCCGTAGGGGCGGTCAAGTTCAAAAAAATGCCTAAAGCAGGCCTTTGGATGAATAAAGTCAAGTATGCCTTCGGCTTTATGATTTTGTACTTTGCTTATACTTATCTGCAAAAAGGCCTGGGAGTCTTGGGTGCAGAGCCTCAGGTAGGCCAAGTCTTGGCTGCTGGCTTGGTTGTGCTGTGGTTCGCCGTTGTGCAATGCCAAGTATTGAGTCTGACATCAGAAACCCACCAACCCCAAGAAAAAATGCACCGCTTTTTGGGTGTTGTCAGTTTGTTGTTGGGCGGATGGTTGATCGTGTCAGGGTTGGAACACCTGCCCTTACTCAGCAAAATATCGCCGATGCCCATAGCATCTGCAAACGCGGTGGCATCGACTACAAACGTGCAGCCGATAGAGCATGAAGCTGGCATACCTTGGTATAGAAATTACGAAGCTGCCCAAAAAGTTGCCCAGCAAAGCGGAAAACCGTTGTTTATCGATTTTTACGCAAGCTGGTGCGCCAATTGTTTGGAGTTTAAAAAAGAAGCCGCCCAAAACGAACAGCTCAATAAAGCCTTGCGGGATAAAGCCGTCGCCGTGAAGCTGGTTGATAAGGAGCCGGAGTTTGAAAAATTCCGCGAAGACAAAAACCATCGGCCATTAAAAATCGGCTTGCCTTATTTTGCGATTATTTTGCCTAACGGCAAACTTGCATGGTCAGGTACTGACTACAAAGCAGTGCATGCCATGATTGCCGAGCTTGATAAGTGGTCACAAACAGGTGGCATCTAAAACTTATAGCTAAAGCACTATAAATTGATTAGGACTGCCTGTCCTTTACCCACAAGGGGCACTAGCAAGGACAGGCAGTCCGGTGACGGGACGGGGTTTCAAAACCGCGTCCTTAAGGTATCAAAGCCGCTATAAGTACTGAAAACGCGATTGTGCAGCTACTTATTATGGTTTTATTGGCAGACGAAGGATGCAACAACTTGGCTGGATGCCATTCTTTCATTTCATTTTTTTTGAGGAACATCATGAAGTTAATTAGTCAGACAAAAAATATTTTAAGCCATCTGCCGTTGTTGTGCGGCACGTTATTGCCTTTAGTGTTCATTGCCAATGCGCAAGCTTCCACCCAAATTCAAGCCCAAGCGATTGCCTTAAAAGTCATTCCTACCCCAAACACGACCTGGAATTGCTTGGCTTGCCATAACAACGGTTCAGACATCGCAAGCCAAAAAGACCTTAAGCCCGGTTATTCGACAGCGTACCAACAGGATCGTAGTAAATTGACCAAATTGAAACTCAAACTGAATGAGTTGCCTAGCACTTCAGTCGGTTTAAATAATTCAGGTTTGGCAAAAGTGGATATTTATCAGGTGTTGTGCACTTCAGATGCGGTATCGCTGGAAGCTTCAGTCAGGGATAAAGCACCTGTTAAATTACCCATCGTCAGCGCACAAGTCACAAAAGGCGCGAGCGTATCGGCTGTAGCCAACGATGCGGTAGATGGTGATGCCAATTTCAGTCCGCTTGCCAAACTGACTGGCGGTGCAAATGCCACCTATTCGGTAAAAATCAATAAATCAGCCTATACAGGCACCGTAGCTACCCATAAAGGCGCGGAGCTTTATGATGGTAAGCTCGCCTGCCGCAACAAAACAGGGGTACAAACTGGTTTGGCGTGGCGGATAATCCAAAACCAATAAGGGTTTGGCCAATATCAACTTCCTGATTTAAGACTTGGCAGGTTTCAATACCCTCTATTCCGTTTTTTAGTAGGAAAGAGCGCGTACCCTCTGGGGCATAAAGGCATCTTGCCCGCACCTGCGGTCAAAAAACCTGCGCCCCAAAACCGAAAATTTGACCATTCAAAGTGTAGCTTTTCCAATAGTACTTAGGCGACACTATCCTTACTATTCCTAGGCTGGAACGGATTTATAACCCGTTCCATATCGTTTTTGCTACCGATGAGGTGGTTCAAAATATTAAGGATGGGGTAAACAAACCCCATCCAGCTTTCCGGCATTTACCTAGGCTGGAACGGGTTTATAACCCATTCCATATCGTTTTTGCTACCGATGAGGTGGCTCAAAACATTAAGGATGGGGTAACAAACCCCATCCAGCTTTCCGGCATTTACTAGGCTGGAACGGGTTTATAACCCGTTCCATATCGTTTTTGCTACCGATGAGGTGGCTCAAAACATTAAGGATGGGGTAA
>CAYUQV010000073.1:0-15618 GCA_964446885.1 uncultured Methylocucumis sp. | reverse complement strand
TTAGCGAAAAGCCAATATCATCGCTGATTTTGGGAGTTGTGGGTAATCGTGTGCGCTGTAAAGCCATCATTAAAAAATACACTGCCCTTTATCACGGCCCCATCACATACTAAAGCATCACTCCCTTTACCATCTATTTTGGCTCGTTGACATTGAAGATTGCCACCTATAAAAGCATTTATTAAACGAACTGAACCATTATTAACAATCAACCCTTCTAAAAATACACCTGCTTTGCAATTCATTCCATCCGCAGTAATACCCTCTTTAATATAGCAATCCTTAAACATTACGGATCCATGGATATTGCTATGACATAAATTGACTTTACTCAAATAACAATTACCTAATCCCAAGTTATGTGGCAAAGTTACGCTTTCAATTTTTAAGTCCCCCTCTATCCATGCACCTTGGATATTCACGCCTCTTTCATGTACCGGTGCATTTTCATCACCCCCTAATGCGAGAAAACGCAAAAATTCTGAGCGAACTACATTTTGGTTAGTTTTCTGTTCAGGCCGTTTATCAGACAAGAAAGCATCTCTGCCAATTTGGCAAGCTTCCAATAGTTTTTTTTCAGCAAAATAAAGTTCTGAAAAATCACCAAGTGACCGTCCAAATGCTTTTAAGATAGGTTGTTCCATATTTGCATTCCTCTTTGCCTTTACAAAGCGTATTGAAAAATAATGGGGCTCCGATTTAAAACGTTAAGCGACCGCCCTGAAACACTGGCCATCACTCATTTCTAGCCTTCACTGGCCTCTTATCCTCGCCCACCAAAAATATCGGCTCACCTTCCATGACCACCGTTTCAGGTTGAGTAAACGCGCCAGCGCGGTATTCCCAAAGAAATAAGGCCAAATTGGCGATGAGGATCAGGAAGAATAGGATTTTCATGGGCTGGCGGTGACGGCAATCAACAGGCCGCGCAAGACTAGATCATTGTCTATTTCGGCGGGGATATTCAAATGCTCGGCGATGATGTGGGCATCGCCGCCCGTCAGCAATAATTGGCTGGGTGCGGCACGGGTTGCCAGGACGTGTTCGATCAGGCCACGGGCGGCCAGTAACGTGCCGCTATGTATGGCGGCTTCGGTGGATAGTGCGGGTTGGTCTGGATACGAGGTGTCAATAAGGGGCAAGGCGTTTGTGCCTTGTGCCAGGGATTTTTTCATCAAGGCTAATCCTGGGCTGATGTAGCCGCCACGGTGTTCGCCATTGGCTTCGAGCAAATCAACGGTGATGGCCGTACCGCAATCGACCACGCACACGGCGGTGGGGTAATGCCAATGCGCGGCGATCAGTGCCAGCCATCGGTCTACGCCTAGTTTTTCGGGTTGTTGGTAGGCGTTGGTCACGCCTAAGGCTTGGGCTTGGGATTTGGCTTGGACTATCGTTGCCTCCGGCCATAGCTCATGACTGATGCTTTGCACCAAGGTTAGTAATGGGCTGGCACTGACGCAAGCAATAGCAACTTGTTGCGGTGTGGGCAACGTTTGCCACTGTTGCTTAAGGGTTTCACGATCCAATTGCACATTCGCCAAGGCGGCTTGGCCGTGCAATTGCCCGTGTTCGGCCATCGCCCATTTCAGGCGGGTATTGCCCATATCAATCAATAAAATCATGGCGCAGGCTGGCTAAAGCTGACTTCACCCGACGCAAAAGCCTGGATGCGCCCGTCAGGATGTTGGAGCAACAACAGGCCATTGTCGTCGATGCCTTTAACCATGCCCGGATACGGTTTTTCGGCGATAAACAGCGTCGCGGCTTGGTCTTGCAGGCAATCGTATTGCCGCCATTCCTCTAGGTAATGGGCCATGCCCACGGTTTCAAAATCCGCCAAAATGGCCAGGATATGGTTAAGGGTGCTGGCGGCCAGTGGGTTGCGGCTAATGCGTAAATGGGGGCGGATTTTGTGGATGTCTGTCCACGCTTGGGTGATGCCTTGGGCGGCGGTGTCCGGCAAATACACGTTCAATCCCAAACCAATCACGGCGGCACAGGGGCCTTCGCTTTCACCGGACACTTCAATCAAAATGCCGCCAAGTTTCTTGCCTGCGCTGAGGATGTCGTTAGGCCACTTTAAGGCAACGGGCTGGATGTGTTGTTCACGTAAAGCGCGGATAACGGCAACGCCCATCACTAAACTGAGGCCTGCGGTGCTGGCGTAACCGTTCTGGAAGCGCCAGAGAATGGACAGATATAAATTGCTGCCGAACGGCGAGGCCCATTGCCTGCCCCGGCGGCCTTTTCCGGCGGTTTGGTGTTCGGCGAAACAGACAGTGCCGGACGCTGCGTTTAAATGGGCTTGTTGCGACAAATACGCGTTGGTGGAGTCGATTTGGTCGTGGATTTCGAGTTTGTGCAGACATTTGCGTAACGGGGGCGACAAACCATCGAGGATTTGGCTAGGATCAAGCAGTTCCAAAGGCTTTTCTAGGCGGTAGCCTTTGCCTTTGACCGCCCCATACGGCAAACCCAATTCCGCCAAACCCGCCAATTGTTTCCAGACTGCCGAACGGCTCACGCCCAGCGTGTCGGCCAATTCGGTACCGGAATGGAATTCGCCATCCGCAAGCACTTTAAGGATGCTTTTTTGTTTGTCAGACAGTGCCACAAGCTGCCGGCCCTATCACCAACGTAAGGGCAAACGGTTTTTGATTTCGATGCGGTGGTTGTCTATAACGATATAGCCGCCGCGTTTTAAGTCATTGAGGATGCGCGTGACCATTTCCCGCGAACAACCAACCATCGTTGACAATTCCTGATGGGTCAGGGTATCAGTGATCAGACGGTCATCGTCATGGGGTTTTGCCATGTTCGTCAACACCTTGGCGATACGGCCATAAATGTCTAACAACGCCAAACTGCTGACTTGTTCGGTGGTGTTGCGCATCCGTTTGATGACCGTGCGCAACAATTCTATGGCGATATTCGGGTTGTTTTGCAAACAGGTGAACAAATACGCACGCGGCAACAAACCAATCCGGCAGTCTTCGACCGTCATCACGGTGGCGGAACGGGGTTCGTCATCGAATAATGACAATTCGCCAAACGTGTCGCCTTCTTGCAGATAATCCAACAACACTTCACGGCCTTCTTCATTGCCCATGAACACCTTCAGTTTCCCTGACAGGACAACATACAGCAGGTTATTGGAGACTTCACCTTGGCCTACCAAAATGGAACCACGGGTGAAAAATTGGGTGTGTATGCCTAATTCCAACTCTGCGCGGTCTTCCGGGGACAGTGTTTCAAACAACGGTACATTTTCAAGCATAAGGGGAGGTTCCTATCATCAGGCTAGTAAAGTTTAGGATGTACAAAAGTCACATTGATTAAGTAGGTATAGCACATTTTTCATTCTACAGGGGTGGTTTAATGATTGCCAGACACAAACAGCAACCCGCTTTGGCTCTAGGCCACGTTGGGCAAACCATTAAAACCCTCTTGAGAGAAGAAGACCATGAACACAAAATTGACCGCAATAAGCTTGGCACTGCTGACCCAATTTGCCGCATCTGCCCAAGCGGCGATTGATCACCCCATCGCCTTCGTCACCCAAGTGCCTATCCCGACGGATTTTTGCTCCGCCAACGCGACCTTTTGCAACCATCAGGCGGACATAGACGACTCCGGGCGCGGCGGCGATTTGTGGATACGCTATCCTGATGGCTCGCTAAAAAACCTGACAGCGTTGGCCGGATTTGGCGAAAATGGCCACCAAGGCAACCAAGCCATTCAAGTGCGTGACCCAGCAGTGCATTGGAACGGCAAAAAAATCATTTTTAGTATGGTCATTGGTGCGCCGCAGCATTATCAAGTGAAATCCTTCCGCTGGCAACTGTATGAAATCACTGGACTTGGCAAGGATGACACGCCCGTCATCACCAAAGTGGCAGGACAAGCAGCGAACTACAACAACATCACCCCCACTTACGGCACAGATGGGCGGATTATTTTTGTCTCCGACCAGCCACGCGGCGGCTTGGCGCATTTGTACCCGCAATTGGACGAGTACGAAGAAGCCCCGTCCAACACGGGTGTCTGGAGCCTAAATCCCACCACAGGCAAACAAGTCATGCTGACCCATTCGCCATCCGGTGATTTCACGCCGTTTGTGGACAGCTACGGGCGGGTGATTTTTACCCGCTGGGATCATTTGCAACAAGACCAACAAGCCGCTGGCGACCGCAACGGCTCCGGCCATTACGGCACATTCAATTATTCCAGCGAAGCCGCCACGGCAAAAATCCTCAAAAGCCGCAAAGAAGTGTTCCCAGAACCCCTGACGTTTGACACCGTATCGCTGGCAGGCACTAACCTAAACGGACACAGCTTTAACCATTTTTTGCCTTGGCAAATGCATGAAGACGGCACGGAATTGGAGCTGGTCAACCATATCGGCCGCCATGAATTGGGCGGCTCTTATGTCAACGGCGTGTTCACCGACGATCCGCTGTTGACCGACCAAACCAACAACACCAACCCCAACAAAATCCAAAACCTGTTCCAAGTCAGGCAAGACCCGACCAATCCCAATTATTTTATTGGCATCAACGCGCCCGAATTTGCCACCCATGCGTCCGGGCAAATCGTGCGTTTAACGAATGTTGCGCCCTCGCATAATGCCGATGAGATGAAAATTGATTACCTCACCGACAAATCGACTTCTTCAACCGTCGCGGACGGGGCGACACCCGCACCGGAAAACTCAGGGCATTACCGCGACCCGGCAATTTTATCGGATGGCACATTAGTGGCCGCCCATACCTTTGAAACCCGCCAAGACCGCAACGAAGGCACGACCTCACCCGATTATGCGCACAGCTACCCCAAAGCCCGCTATGCGTTCCGGCTACGCACCTTAAAACAATTGCCCAATGGCACTTGGACTGCCGACCAACCGCTCACCAATGGCATCAGCGAAAACATCACCTATTACAGCCCTGATGCTTTAGTCCATTACTCGGATGAATTATGGGAACTGCAACCTGTAGAAGTGAAAGCACGGTCTAAACCCGCCAAATTGGCGCCGACACTGGACACGCCAGAACAACAAGTATTGCAGGAAGAAGGCGTGAGCGAAGCCAATTTGCGCCAATACCTGAAAAGCAAAGGGTTGGCGTTGGCAATCATGCGCAATGTCACGCAACGTGACCACAGCGACAAACAGCAACCGTTTAATCTGGCGGTGGCAGGTTCCGGCACACAAACCGTCACAGGCCAAGGCAAAATCTATGAAGTGGCGCATTTCCAAGCCTTCCAAGCCGACCAAATCCGGGGCTGGACAGGCGGTTATTCGACAACACCCAGAGCAGGCCGCCGCGTTTTGGCGCAACCGCTGCACAGCGTCACCGCCAACCCTCCATTAGCGGCTGGCGCACCGAAAGGCAGCGTCAAAATCGCCAATGATGGCTCAGTCGCCATGCTCCTACCGACCCGTCGGGCATTAAGCTGGCAATTGACCGACACGCAAGGCAATTTTGTCGTCCGCGAACGTAACTGGCTGTCCATGCAACCCGGTGAAATCCGCACCTGCCCCGCTTGCCACGGTGTCAACACCAAAGACCAAATCGGCCAATCGTCACCCACCAACAAACCGGAAGCCTTACGCGAGTTATTGACCTACCTAAAAGCTAACGGCAGTTTATAAACGCCCCCGATGGCACGGGCGCACAAGCCCGTGCCATCGTCAATCCCAACGTTCGTCCCTGACCTGCACCACGCCCTGCTCAATACGGACAGGAAAACAGGCGACATCTTCATAAGCCGGGGCGGATTTGACCGCCCCGGTCTTCACGCAAAACCGCGCCCCATGCCGTGGACAGACAATCTCGTCACCGTCCAACACGCCACTGGCAATCTCGCCACCGTCATGCGTACAGACATCCTCAATCGCATAACACGCGCCAGCGATCTTAAACACGGCGACATCGACACCATCGACATCGACCACAATATTTTCACCGTCCGCCAAGGCTTGCTCGGCAATGACATCTATCCAATCTGACATAGTTGGTTCTCCGTTATTGGCTGTTTGTTAGGAATTGTCCACGAAAAACACGAAAAACTTAAGTTTTTGAATCCGCCTCGTTTTCGTGTTTTTCGTGGACAAATCTTTTACTCTTAAGTAATTGTGCAAAAGTTTTTTAACAATAGCGGTTGTTGCAATGCCTTGATGCGGGAGTCCAAAACATGTTTTGGACTCCAACAAAAATGTTAAAGAACTTATGCACGACTAATTATTTCAAAAACACATCATAACGAAGCAACTTGCCGTGAAAACTGTCGCTAGGTTTACCGCCCCCTAACGGCGGCGCATAATCAGGGCATTTGACCACCACCCGCTTACCAGTAGCCTGCATCGCCGCCGCAAACAACGCTTCCTTATCGTCATCATCACCCAACAAATCGCGCAACACCATCATGGATTTTTTCGCCAACGCCGACTTTTTGCGTTTAGGCGGAAACATCGGGTCGAGATAAATGCAATCGGGCGATTCCGATAAATTCGCCAATAAGTCAATCGCATTGCCAGCCAACAAACGCGGCGGCTGTAATTGCAAACGCTGCATCCAATCTTCCAAGGCCAAACGCCGGAAACCATCAGCCAACAAAGCCGCCATCAATGGCGAGCGTTCTATACACAATAAATCATACCCCATACGGAACATGTGCAAACTGTCTTGCCCCCAGCCCGTCGTGGCATCGACTACGATTTGAGTTTTGCGCCCCAAGGCTTTCGCCAACGCGCCATCTTTAGGCGCAGGCCACGAGCGTTGCTCACCGGGGCGCGGTTCGATGTCCACACTCATGCCGCCTTTTTTCAGCAACTCATGGTCGAGCAATTTCAGACAATCATCGCGCCAGCTTAAGAAAAACGCTTCTTGTCCGGCAAAATCCGCTTCATTTGAATATCTAAGCGGTACGCCCAGTTGGTCAGCCAATTGTTGATACGCAAACTGATCGCCCTGGCCTTCATAAAGCACAGCCAGTTTTCCGGTATAGGGATGTGATAGGGACATGGAAGGATTGTTTACAATCAAGAAGAGCGCGAAACCAATGGCTTTGCGCTCTTCTTAGCTAAAAAAGTTATTCGGTAGAAATGGACTGGGTTTCGTTTTTCAACGCGGCATCTAAAGTATGCCAAGCCAAGGTCGCGCATTTGACGCGGGCTGGATATTCGCGCACCCCGGCCAACACTGCCAATTTACCCACCGCTTCAAGTTGGATGTCCTCACCCTTACCTGTAGTCATTTCATGGAAGGTCTTGAATAAAGCTTCGGCTTCGGCTTCGGTCTTGCCTTTGATAATTTCCGTCATCAAAGACACGGAAGCCGTGGAAATGGCGCACCCGGAACCTTGGAAACTGGCATCTTGGATAGTGCCGCCATCCATTTTCAGGTACAGCGTCAAACGGTCGCCGCATAATGGGTTAAAGCCTTCCACCTTACGGTCGGCAGGCTCAATGACCCGGAAATTGCGCGGGTTACGGTTATGGTCAAATATGACCTCCTGGTAGAGGTCGCGTAAGTCTTCAAACATGAGTTGTCCCTTAGGATTAATGCGATGGCTTGTTATGTGAATGCCCCATATTCTAGTCACAATACCGGGTAATGTCTGTATTTACCCGATTTTATCCTTCATCACGCTTAAATTTGACTCCACGCAAGTTTATGTCAAATTGATAGGGTATTTGTGAACTAAACCCTGTCTTAAGTTATGAAATTTAAAAGCCTTTCTTTATCCGTCATCATTGCGGTGGCATCTACTGGCCTTGTCCATGCGTCTGCAAGTGACAAACATTTGCCATCCTGTGGTAACGCGCCCAATTGCGTGTCCAGCAAAGCCGAAATCCGCGACAAACAGCATTTCATTTTGCCGTTTGAAATCAAAACCAAGCCAGAACAAGCTTGGGAAGCGTTAAAAATGGCGATCATCAAGCAACCGCGCATGATTATCACCCATGAAACCCCCACCACTTTACACGCCGAAGCCACCAGCCTGATGTTCCAATTTGTCGATGACATTAATGTTATGCTCGATAAAGAAGGCGAATTGATCCATATCCGTTCAACGTCACGGGTCGGACACAGCGATTTTGGCGTGAACCGTCGGCGGCTTGAAACCTTGCGGGAACAATTGCGCAAAGCTGGCGTGGTAGATTGAGATACCCCCCTCGGCCAAGCATCGTAGAGACGTTGCCCTGCAACGTCTTTTGTCACCGTAAATCTCTAAGCAAGCGATTATTTTATAAAGGCACACAGTATGCCCTACTGTTTGCCGCCCTTCCCCTATTTCAAAAAAACCAACACCACAACCCAGCTTTTGCCTTGCACGGTTATTTTCACGCTACGGTTGAAATCCACCGGACGCGGGTTTATTTGCCCAATCAAGGCTCTTGCGCATCGCCAAAAACTTCAAAAATATTTTACATACTATTTCAAAAACAATAGCTTAAAAATACTTCAAAAAATGGCACAGTAATCGCTTACAGCACTCTTAAACAATCCAATCATGTAAAGGAAGCATTTATGAGTGTAACTAATCTGTCGGCATTGCCCAAAACGGGGTTGGCCGGTTTGAAAGAAAATTGGCGCAGTGACTTGCTGTCCGGTTTCTTGGTGTTTCTGATTGCCATGCCATTATGCTTAGGCATTTCAATGGCATCCGGCTTCCCACCGTCGGCGGGAGTCATCACGGCAATCATTGGCGGGGTGTTGGTGTCCCGCATCAGCGGTTCATACGTCACCATTAACGGCCCGGCAGCGGGTTTGATCGTTGTCGTGCTCGGTGCGGTACAGTCCTTGGGCGAAGGCGATGCGATGGCAGGCTACCGTTACACCTTGGCCGCCATCGTAGTGGCCAGCGCGTTCCAGATTTTGCTGGGCTTTTTTAAAGCAGGCCGTTTAAGTTCGTTTTTTCCGGCTTCGGTAGTCCACGGCATGTTGGCGGCGATTGGCATCATTATCATGGCCAAACAAATCCATGTGGTGCTGGGTAATGCCCCGGAAAAAGGTAGCAGCCTGATTTCCACCATTATGCAAATTCCCAATAGTGTCATGAACATGAACCATGAAATTGCCATTATCGGGTTTTCGGGGTTGTTTATCCTGATGTTGTGGACGATTGTCAAAAACCATTACTTAAAAATGATCCCCGCCCCGTTGATTGTGGTGTTGGTGGGTATTGGCTTGGGCCAGTTTTTTGATTTGGAACATGAACACATGTATTTATTTTTGCCTGATGTGGCTTTCTTACCGCATCACGCCGAAACCGTCGGCCCGAAGTTTCTGGTGTCCATTTCCGATAATTTCATGTCCAGTTTTTACTTCCCTGATTTTTCCAAACTGGCAACCGCCGAATTTTGGGAAGCCGTCGTGAGCATTTGCTTGGTCGGCAGCTTAGAAAGTTTGTTAAGCGCGATGGCCGTTGACAAACTGGACCCTTACAAACGCCAAACCAATTTGGACAAAGATTTGATGGCGGTCGGTGCGGGCAACTTGGCGGCTGGCGCATTAGGCGGCTTGCCGATGATTGCCGAAATTGTCCGTAGCTCGGCAAACGTCAACAACGGCGCTAAAACCAGTTGGGCGAATTTTTTCCACGGCGCATTTTTATTATTGTTCGTGGCCTTTTTCCCCCGCTTGATCCACAGCATCCCGTTATCGGCCTTAGCATCGTTGTTAGTGTTCACAGGCTTCCGTTTGGCATCACCTAAAGAATTTGGCAAAGTGTTAGGCTTGGGCAAAGAACAATTTTTCTTGTTCGTACTGACCATCATCGGCGTGATCGCCACGGATTTATTGATTGGCGTAGCCTTAGGGATTTTTGCGAAACTGTTGATCCACACCGCTTGCGGCGTGAAATTTGGCAATTTGTTCAAAATCCAGTTTGAAATCCAACACCCGGAAACCCATACCGTGTGGGTCAAAATCAGCGGGGCGGCGATTTTCTCAAATTTCTTGGCCTTAAAAGATGCCGTACTGGCCTTAGAAAATGGCAAAACCGTTATTTTTCAACTGAATGATGCGTTTTTGCTCGACCACAGCGTGATGGAATTCATGCACCATTTTCAGCATGACTATGAAGCGAAAGGCGGCAAATGTGAGTTTTATGGCTTGGAATACCACGACACCTTTTCAGACCATCCTTTAGCCGCCCGCAAACGCAAGTTCGTCTAAGTAAAACCTTATCGGCGTACGCATCACATGCGTACGCCAGCCCCTCTGCAAAATCCCACACAAAATTGGCTGCTAGCCAATCCACCCAAATTTTGCCGCCCCACACGCCAACGCATTGGCGTGTTCAGGCGGCCTGACACGGATAGGTAATAACCATGGACATATTTAAAAAACTGACACCTATGTTGTTGTGCTTTAACCTGCTGGCCTTATCAGCAACCGCACAAGCCAACGGCAATTTAGTGGAAGACGATGGCAGTTGGCTGCAAATGGTTGGTGAAGGCAGTTTAAAAGTCCTTGATCCATCGTTGGAAAAGACCCGCATCTGGCTGGAAGGCCAATCCCGTTATAATGGCGATTTTAGCCATTGGTACCAAGGCATGACGCGGGTAGCACTGGGTTATTCACTGACTGACCGCGCCACCCTCTGGGCGGGTTATACTTGGCTGCCTACCGAAAACATCAATAAGCCATTGGTTTCACAACAAGATGTCTGGCCGGGCTTCCGTTATGTGTTGCCAACTAGTTTTGGCACCTTGTCGTTCCGTACCTTAATTGAAAGCAACTTCTTGCAAGACAATCATGTGCGTGTCCGACCCCGGCAAATGATACGCTTTATGCACCCGATGGATTTTGAGCCACGTTTGAATATCATTGCCTGGGACGAGTTTTTTGTCCGCCTGAACGACACGCCGTATGGTGGCCAAGCAGGTTTCGACCAAAACCGGGCGTTTGCGGGGCTGGGTTGGACATTCAATAACCATGTACGGACGGAATTGGGCTATATGAACCAATATCTTGATGATGCCGCGCACACCCACAACACCATGCGCAACCTGATTATGGGGTCTGTGTTCATCAACTTTTAAACATTAGGCAGGGCTGTCATGCGTATTTTCTGTTTGTTGGTGCTATTGCTCATCACTATCCTAGAAATCGGCCCTATCCCAATTAGCGGCCTGTTGCTGATCTGGGTGGTGCTGTTCCGCCCTGCGTGGTTTTACAACTTAGTGCTAAAAATTTACCGCAAACGCTAAACGCCCGCACCACCGACAAATCGCCAAAATTTAATTGCCGCCCCCGCTTGCCCCGCTGTACCATGCCCGCTTTCAATTGAGCTTTGGCTGATTTGTCATGAAAACAGAGAGTGAAACCATCAGAAAACGCTATGACCGCATCGCCCCGTATTTCGAGTTTTTAGAAGCCATTATGGAAGGCTTGTTTTTCAAAAAACTGCGCAAAAAGCTCTGGGAAAGGGTTGATGATGGCTACCATATCCTTGAAGTCGGGGTCGGCACGGGCAAAAATTTTCCTTACTACCCTAGTTACGCCCAAATTACCGCCATTGATTTTAGCCCCGGCATGCTCAAACAAGCCGCCGCCCAAAAAGAGCGCAAACACGTCAGGGTCGATTTGGAGCTGATGGACGTGCAATCGCTGTACTTCGCCGACAACAGCTTTGACGTGGTGGTCGCCACTTTTGTGTTCTGTTCTGTACCCATGCCGATCAAAGGCCTGAAAGAATTGCACCGCGTCTGCAAACCCGGCGGCAAAGTGCTGTTGTTAGAGCACGTGCTGAGTTCCAAACCCTTTATGGCAAGGCTGATGAAACGCCTCAACCCGTTGGTGCTACGCTGTTTTGGGGCCAATATTGACCGCAACACCATCAAAAACGTCAAATCCTGCCCGTTTGTGTCCGTGCGCATTGATGAACAGAGCAACGACATGGTGAAACTGATTGAAGCGCGGAAATAATGGAAAGCCCCGTGCCTAAACAGGGCAGCAGCATAAATAAATTTACAATCAATACCTTATAATTCAGAGAGTCACCTTTTCGGTTTTTGGAGCGCGGCCATCTTGGCCGCAACCTGCGGGCAAGCTGCCCGCGCCCCTTCCCACTAAAAACCCAAAGGAAAAGACGCTTACAAAAACCCAGTCTGGCGACAACAAAAAATATTGATTTTTAAAAGGAAAATTTAATGGCTCGCAAAAAACAACTTTCTGAAAACAGTATTTATACCCATTATATTTTGCCTAGCCTGATTAACAGCGGATGGGGCTTACAAAAACAAATTCGTGAAAACGTTTATTTCACTGATGGACGTATTTATATCAATGGCAAGAAAATAACACGCGGCGAAAAAAAATTTGCTGACGTAGTTTTATATTACAAACCCAATATTCCCGTTGCCATTATCGAGATTAAAAAAAACACCTTGAGCTTAGGTGCTGGAATGCAACAAGTTTTGAACTATGGTGCGATTTTAGATATTCCAATTGTATTCAGCACCAACGGCGATGGATTTATTGAACATGACCGCTCAGGCTATTCAAACAACGTTGAAACTCACCATAGCCTTGATAATTTCCCATCCCCGCAGCAACTGTGGACAAAATACCTGCATTACAAAGGCATCAAAACCCCAGAAGCCGCAAAAATAGCCGCGTTTAACTACTTTTTCGACCCTGCCGGACGCAAACCGCGCTATTACCAAGAAATAGCCATTAACCGCAGTGTAGAAGCAATCGCCAACGGCCAAAATCGTTTGTTATTGGTGATGGCAACAGGCACAGGCAAAACCTACACCGCCTTTCAGATTATTTACCGCTTATGGAAAAGCGGCACAAAAAAACGGGTATTGTTTTTAGCCGATAGAAACGCCCTGCTTGACCAAGCCAAGCGCAACGACTTCAAGCATTTTAAGGACAAAATGACGATCATCAAGCACAAGGAAATAGATAAAGCCTACGAAATTTATCTGGCCCTTTATCAAGGCTTAACCAATTACGATGACAATAAAGACGCGTACCGCGAATTTAGCCGCACTTTTTTTGACTTAATCATTGTTGACGAATGCCATCGCGGCAGTGCCGCAGATGACAGCGCGTGGCGTGAAATTTTGGCTTACTTCACCACCGCCACCCAAATTGGCTTAACCGCCACCCCCAAAGAAACCCACGAAATATCGAATATCCACTATTTTGGCAATCCGATTTATACCTATTCCCTCAGGCAAGGCATAGAAGACGGCTTTCTCGCACCGTATAAAGTCATTCGCTTAGGTTTAAATATTGACCTGGAAGGCTGGCGGCCCGAACAAGGCAAAACAGATCAAACCGGCCAATTGATTGATGATCGAATTTACAATTTAAAAGACTACGATAGAAACTTGGTGATTGATGAAAGGACAAAATTAGTTGCAAAATGGGTCATGGCCTTTTTACGCAAAACCAACGTTTACGATAAGACCATTATTTTTTGTGTAGACATTGAACACGCCACCCGAATGCGCCAAGCCATTGTCAATGAAGCACAAGAACTGGTACTGGAAAATTATAAATACGTCATGAAAATTACGGGCGATGATGATGAAGGCAAGCGGGAGCTAGATAATTTCACCAATTCAGAAGAACGCTATCCTGTGATTGCCACCACGTCAAAATTAATGACCACAGGCATTGATGCCAAAACCTGTAAATGGATTGTGTTGGATGCCAATATTGGCTCAATGACTGAATTTAAACAAATTATTGGACGTGGAACGCGCGTAGAAGAGGAATACGGCAAACTGTTTTTCACCATCATAGATTTTCGAGGTGTCAGCAATAAATTTGCCGATAAAGACTTTGACGGTGATCCCATAATGATTAAAGAAATAACGGCGATAGACGAAAACAGCGAACCGGGTGACATGGATATTTTCGACCCGCCTGAAGAACCGCCAATGGCTCCACCACCAGAACCTAAAACCGATGCAAAGCCAGAAAAGCCTGAAATTATAGACGGTGGCAATATTATCGAAGAGCCGCGTAAAATTTATGTCGCAGGCGTAACCGTCACTGTGCTGAATGAACGGGTGCAGCACTTAGATGCCAACGGCAAGCTCATCACTGAAAGCTTAAAAGATTATACGCGCCGAAGCCTTCTAAAAGAATTTAGTAGCCTTGATAGTTTCTTAAACCGTTGGAACAGTAGCGATAAGAAAAAAGCCATGATTGAAGAACTAGAGCAACACGGCATTTTGTTGGAAAATTTACGCGAAGAAATAAAAAAAGACCTCGATGTCTTTGATTTAATTTGCCATATCGCTTGGGATAAACCCGCATTAACCCGCCGGGAACGCGCTAACAATGTCAAAAAACGCGGTTATTTCAGCCAATACGGTGAACAAGCGCAAAAAGTATTGCGGGCCTTGCTGGACAAATACGCCGATGTCGGCATTGAACACATAGAAGAATTAGGCGTATTAAAAGCCGATGAAGTCATCCGTGAAATGGGGACACCACTGGAAATTTTTAAATGGTTCGGCGGCAAAGATAAATACCTCACCGCGTTAAAAAACCTGGAAACAGAAATTTACCAAATGGCGGAATAAACAAACAATGAAAAATGAAAAGCTAATGAAAGAATTAGAAGCCTTGCTATCTGATGAGCAAAAGCAAGAACTTGAGCAGGCCAAAGCAAAAATAGTAGAAAGCTTAAACTCACAAAAAATGTTAATGAATCCAAAAACCGGTACTGTCCAATCGGAGGGATTATGGCGTAAGGAAAAAAAAGAACCCTTTAATGAATCCGAATTAGCCACGGTTAAATTGATTGATGACAAATGGGTTAAGGTAAACTAATGAAAAACATAGGGAATATCATCAAAACCTTACAAAACATCATGCGCAAAGACGCAGGTGTGTCAGGCGATGCCCAGCGCATTGAACAATTAGGCTGGATGATTTCATTAAAAATTCTGGACGATAAAGACCAAGAATTAGAAGCAATGGATGATAACTTTCAATCGCCCATGCCTGAGCCGTTAAAGTGGCGGAACTGGGCAGCCGATTCGGAAGGCTTAACTGGCGATGCGTTGCGCGATTTTATTGATAAAGACCTGTTTCCAACCTTGAAAAATCTCGATATCAGTAGCGGCAATAAACGCACCATTATCGTCAAAGAGATATTTGAAGGCACAAACAACTACATGAAAAACGGCACGATTATTCGCCAAGTGCTGAACAAACTTAACGAAATTGATTTTAATAATTCCGAAGACCGCCATGTATTCGGGGATATTTACGAAAACATCTTGAAGGATTTACAAAGCGCGGGCAATTATGGCGAGTTTTACACGCCACGGGCGATCACCGAAATTATGACCGAGCTGTTAAATCCGCGTTTAGGTGAAATCGTACTAGACCCCGCTTGCGGTACGGGCGGCTTTTTGACCTGTGCCATTGAACACATCCGCAAAGAAGTCAAAACCGATGACGATTTGCAGCTGTTAGCCAAAAATATACGCGGCTCCGAGTTAAAACCCTTGCCGTTTATGTTGGCAGTGACCAATCTGATATTGCATGATATTGAAGTGCCCGCCATTGACTATAACGCACACGATTACCCACAACTCCCAAAATCAGCGATGATATTGGCTTTTCGCTA
>CAYUQV010000072.1:0-15737 GCA_964446885.1 uncultured Methylocucumis sp. | reverse complement strand
CTGTCCCTAAGGTTTTAAGGCCAACGTTATTTTAAATGCCATCAAACGTTGCGGAAGGGGCAACATGCCCCTGCCGGCTTAAGGGCCAACGCTATTTTTAAATGCCATCAAACGTTGCGGACGGGGCAACCTGCCCCGTCCGGCTTAAGTGTCATCTAAGGGCAGGCAGTCCTATCGGCTTACAAGCCCTCGGCCAAAAGCCAAATCACTGTCCGCCTCGGACTAACCGGACGTAGCCGAAGTTGCTCTTATAGTTCCAATGGTCGTAGCCATTGAAGAAATCGACGAACCACGCGCCGTCGCTACCGTAGGCAAAAGGCGAGGAAGACCAATACCCGCCAGATGTATTAGGAAACACGGCGGCATTAATAGCTGGCTCGTAACATTGTTCCTCAACCAACGTCCTTAGTTCTTGGACATTGGGCAGCCGCCAATCTAGGTAGCCAGCGAACTTGCTGGTGTGTGCCTGTTGCAATGCACCATGCCAAGAGTATTCGGCAGGTCTTCCGCCCGTGCAATTTGCCCCGCTTTGGCCTTCGCTACAGCGTTTCCACATCAGTCCGCTGTGTTTGTCGGTCACCGTGCCATCGGTGTTGACGGTATAGGGGCTGCTGGGCGTGGTGGCGGGGATGCTGTCAGGTTTGCAGGTTTGGGCGTTCAGGCTGGGGCTTAGCAATAAGGCCATAAACCAGGCCAGATAGGTTTTTTTCATCGGTTGTTCCTCATGTTTGTGTCACTTGTGTGTTAGAGGACTGCGTGTCCTGGGAGGACAGGCAGTCCTGGCGAGTTAAGGGGCAGGCCTGCTTGGCACATCAACCCAAGCAAAAAGCCCAATCACTGTCCGCCTCGAACCAACCGGACGTAGTAGTTGTCGCTCTTATTGCCCCAACTGCCGTTGCCATTGTGGAAAAGGACGATCCCCGCGAAGTTGCTAGCCCAGGCAGAAGGCGAGGAAGACCAATACCCGGTACTTTGCGTTTTGGGGAAATAGGCGGTGTCCATGGCCGGGTCATAGCGATCCAGGCTGACAATACTGGCCAACTCCCTGCGGGCGGGCAAGCGCCAATCCCGGTGGCCGCACCAACTTGCTTTGTTGACGGCCCGGACATAGGCGAGGGTGTCACAACGGCTACCTTGACAAGAGCCGCCATTTTGCTTGCCTGCATCACCACCATTTTTGCTGGCATCGGGTTCATACCAAGAATAAATCCAATCCTTATCATGCAAACCGCCATCATCGGTTTTCACCTCCCACATCAATCCGGTCACTTTGTCCTTGACGCAATGCCATTCCGTGGCATTGGCGGGCAAGGCCTCGCCTGTGGCACTGATTTTGGTGAATTTGAACCCGGCATGACCGTTCCTGCGCTTATTTTGCGTGACATCACGGCCTGATTCGGCATCTTGACCCGGAAAGCCCGCCACCGGGCAGGGTAAGCGGTTTCGGGTATTATTAGAACAGGTGGTGATGCCCGTGTCGTTCAAGGCCAGTGTCCTGGGCGTGGCCAGCCGGTCGCCGCTGTCCGCCAGCGTGTTGCCCGCCGCATCCACAGCCAATGCCCGCAAGTGGTAAACCACACCGTTGGTCAGTTTACTAAATCCCATGAATTTGGCGGTGGTGTCGCGTGGCAAACCGCCCCCCGTATAACTGGCGCATAGGTTTGGATCGGCGATGGTGGCCGTGGCGATACAGACCCGGTAATGGTCGGCATTGGCCACGGCATCCCAATTCAGATCAATCCGCTGGAAGGCCGGGCCAACATTGATCCGCCAAGTGGCGGCAACCGCCGGACTGACCGCAACAACGGCCAGCACCAAGGCGGACAGGTTTAACGTAAGTGAGGATAAAAAGCGCATGGGCGTGGCTCCTTTAGATGAGCGTTAGGCAGAAAGCTTGGACGTTAATCCAAAAAAGGCTGGCTGGCAAGTTTTGTGGCGCTATCGGCAAGGTAAATTGCGTTAACTGAGGTGGGATAAGGTTTTGTAACGGCGCGGAAGCGTTTTGTAAGGAGGCGGGACGGGGTTTTGTAACCCCGTCCCTAAGGTTTTAAAGCCAACGCTATTTTTAAATGCCGTCAAACGTTGCGGACGGGGCAACATGCCCCGTCCGGCTTAAGGCCATCATATGGGCATTCAAAACGTTACGGAACGGGTAATAAACCCGTTCCGGCATGGTGGGTTTAATCACCGGGCGGCGGATGTTGTTTGGTAACGCGTCGGATAGTTTTTTGTAACGGGTCAAAGGTGTTTTGTAAGGAGGCGGGACGGGGTTTTGTAACCCCGTCCCTAACGTTTTAAAGCCAACTCTATTTTTAAATGCCATCAAACGTTGCGGACGGGGCAACCTGCCCCGTCCGGCTTAAGTGTCATCTAAGGGCAGGCAGTCCTATCGGCTTACAAGCCCTCGGCCAAAAGCCAAATCACTGTCCGCCTCGGACTAACCGGACGTAGCTGCCGAGGTCCTTATAGAACCAATCGCCGTAGCCATAGCCGAAACCGACGATCCACGCGCTGCCGCTATAGTTGGCAACGGGCGAGGAAGACCAATACTTGGAAGATGGCGTATTAGGAAATACGGCGGCATTAATGGTTGGCAAATAACACTGTTCCTCAACCAACGTCCGTAGTTCTTGGCGATTGGGCAGACGCCAATCTGGGTAGCCAGCGAACTTGCTGGTGTGTGCCCTCTGCAATGCGCCTTGCCAAGAGTATTTGACGAGGAATCCGCCCGTGCAATCGGCTCCGCTTCGGCCTTCGCTACAGCGTTTCCAGATCAGTCCGGTGTGTTTGTCCACCACCGTGCCATCGGCGTTGATGGTATAGCGGCTGCTGGGCGTGGTGGCGGGGATGCTGTCAGGTTTGCAGGTTTGGGCGTTCAGGCTGGGGCTTAGCAATAAGGCCATAAACCAGGCCAGATAGGTTTTTTTCATCGGTTGTTCCTCATGTTTGTGTCACTTGTGTGTTAGAGGACTGCGTGTCCTGGGAGGACAGGCAGTCCTGGCGAGTTAAGGGGCAGGCCTGCTTGGCACATCAGCCCAAGCCAAAAGCCCAATCACTGTCCGCCTCGAACCAACCGGACGTAGTAGTCGTCGTCCTTATAGCCCCAATCGTCGTGGCCATCGTCGAAACCGACGAACCACGCGGCACTGCTATCGTGGGCAACAGGCGAGGAAGACCAATACCAGAAATGTGGCGAGTTGGGGAAATAGGCGGTGTCTAACGCCCGGTGGTTCAGGTTGACAATACTGGTCAACTCCCTGCGGGCGGGCAAGCGCCAATCCCGGTGGCCGCACCAACCTGCCTTATTGACGGCCCGGACATAGGCGTGGGTGTCACAACGGCTGGCTTTACAATGGCCGTTATTTTGCAGACCTACCCAACCACCATTTTTGCTGGCATCTGGCTCGTACCAAGAATAACGCCAATCCTTATCATGCAAACCGCGATCATTGGTTTTCACTTCCCACATCAGTCCGGTCACTTTGTCCCTGACGCAAGCCCAGGCCTTGGCTTTGGAAGGCAAAGCTTCGCCCGTGGCACTGATTTTGATGAGCTTAAACCCGGCATGTCCGTTTTTAGGGTTGTTTTGCGTGACATCACGGCCTGAGTCGGCATCTTGGCCGGGAAAGCCCGCCACCGGGCAAGGTAAGCGGTTTTGGGTTTTATCGGAACAGGTGGTGATGCCCGTGTCGTTCAAGGCCTGCGTTCTGGGCGTGGCCAGACGGTCACCGCTGTCCGCCAGCGTGTTGCCTGCCCCATCCACAGCCAGTAACCGCAGGTGGTAGGATACGCTGTTGGTCAGTTCGCCGAATCCCATGACTTTGGCGGTGGTATCCCGTGGCAAACCGCCCCCCGTATAACTGGCGCATAGATTTGGATCGGCGATGGTGACCGTGGCGATACAGACCCGGTAATGGTCGGCATTAGCCACGGCACGCCAATTCAAATCAATGCGCTGGAAGGCCGGGCCAACATTGACCCGCCAAGTGGCGGCAACCGCCGGACTGACCGCAACTGCGGCCAGCACCAAGGCGGACAGGGGTAACGTAAGTGAGGATAAAAAGTGCATGGGCGTGGCTCCTTTAGATGAGCGTTAGACAGAAAGCGTGGACGTTAATCCAAAAAAGGCTGGCTGGCAAGTTTTGGTAACAATAAGGACTGCCTGTCCTTAAAGGACACGCAGTCCTTTGTCTGGCCTATATGACACAATCAAATTATAGTGCGCCAGATATGCCTGCCAATTGCGGGCAGGATGCCCGCGCTCCCACCCATTAAAAACCAAAAACTAAGTCGAAAGTATAGTTTTGAATAGTTTTTGTGTGGATGCTGTTATCGTCCAGATGCCGCACCGCGCTGGCGCCACAGTAATAGCGTCACCAACAACACGGCAGGAATACCCAACGTGGCGGTGTAAACAAAAAACGCCGGATAACCCAACTTATCGACTATCACACCAGAAAATCCAGCCAATAATTGCGCGGGCAAAATCATCAACGACGTGAACAGGGCGTATTGCGTGGCGGTATAAGCGGTGCTGGTCATGCTGGACAAATAAGCGATGAACACCGAACCTGCTAGGCCGCCGCTTAAATTATCGGCGCTAATCACTGCCGCCAAAAACCATAAATTGGGTTCATTGACCGCCAGTAGTGCAAACAGGACATTGGTTGACGCGATCATTACCGAACCTAGCAACAGCGGGCGCATAATACCGAATTTTGCCACTAACAGACCACCTAACGCGGCTCCGGCAATGGTCATGAAAAAACCGAACACTTTGCTGACATCGGCAATGTCGGTTTTTTTGAATCCCAAATCCAAATAAAATGGGTTCGCCATCACGCCCATGGTGATGTCGCTCATTTTATACAACGCGATCAGCAACAAAATCAGCAAACCTGTTTTGCCGTTGCGCTTAAAAAAATCAATGAACGGGCTTAATACAGCCTCGGAAAAACCCAGCACAAACCGCCGCCAAAATGATTGGCTAGTGGTCGGTGCGGCAAAAATGCGGGTGACAGGCGGATGTTCAGGTTCGCTAATCAGCAAGGTGGTGAGCAGCCCTAACGACATGGTGCAAGCCATGACCTGATACGCCACCTGCCAACTGAAAAAGTCGGCGATATAAAACGCCCCTGCCCCGGCGACCAATAAGGCGATGCGATACCCTAACACATAAGTTGCCGCCATCGCGCCTTGATATTCTTCCACTGCCGATTCGATACGGTACGCGTCTATGGCAATATCTTGGCTGGCCGAACAAACCGCGACACCCACCGCCAACAAAGCACACAGTTCCAAATGGTTATGGACATCGGTATTGGCCATCGCCACCAAACCACAGGCAATGCCGATTTGGGCCACGGCCATCCAACTGCGGCGTTTGCCCAACACACGGGTCAGCCACGGCAACGGCAAGCGGTCTATGACCGGAGCCAAAAAAACTTTCATGGAATACGTGACACCGACCCAGCTAAAAAAGCCAATCACGGTGTTGGTGATGCCTTCATCACGCAACCAAGCGGACAACGTGGAAAACACCAAAAGATAAGGCAATCCTGCGGAAAACCCTAAAAACGTCATGCGCACGACACACGGTTGCGCATAAATGGAAAAGGCTTTATGCCAGTGTTTGCTCGCCATAAAGCCTTACCTGGAGAAAAACGCACCGTGCGCAAGGCACGGTGCTAATCAGACTATCAACCATTAATCAGATAATGGGTGAAAATACTGGCGGCATAACCTGCTGCAATGGCAGGTGTCCATTTCAAATGGCTGAAGAAGGTGTATTTGTGGTCAGATTGACCCATCAAAGCCACACCTGCCGCAGAACCGACAGACAACAATGAACCACCCACACCTGCGGTCAACGTGACCAACAACCATTGGTACAAGTCCATATCCACACCCATGTTCAAGACCGCGAACATGACAGGGATGTTATCGACAATCGCAGAAATCAGACCGACCATGATGTTGGCGGTCGTTGCGCCCAAGCCTTGGTACATCGCGCCGGACAACAATTCCAAGTAACCAATATAACCTAAACCACCTACCGCGAACACGACACCAAAGAAGAACAACAAGGTGTCCCATTCGGCATTTTTGACACCTTCAAAAATGTCAAAACCATGGCCGTGGCCGTCTGCTGGGGCATGGTTCTTTTTCAAGTAAAAACCAAACAACATCAAAGCAGACAAACCGACCATCATGCCCATGAAAGGTGGCAAATGCAGGACTTGTTTGAAGCTGACCGCTGTAGCAATCGTGAACAGGAACATCACGCAAATGACGATTGCGCCGGGTTTCAATTGCACGGCTGCTTCGGAGGTTTCTTTAGGTTGTTCATCAGGCACGGCAAAATACATCACTGCCGCCGGGACTGCATAGTTGACCACTGACGGGATAAATAATTTAAAGAAATCAAAGAATTCTGCATATTCAGCTTGCCATACCATCAACGTGGTGATGTCGCCGAAAGGACAGAACGCACCACCGGCATTAGCGGCGATAACCAAGTTCACAAAACCGATACTGACGAATTTTGGGTTGTCCGCACCGACTGCCAACACAACTGCACCGACCAATAAAGCGGCGGTCAGGTTATCAGCGACGGATGACAAGAAAAACGTGATCACGCCAGTGATTAAAAACAATTTGCGGTAACCAAATTGGCGTCTGACCAACCAAGAACGCAAGGCTTCGAAGACATTACGTTCTGACATGGAGTTGATATACGTCATCGCCACCAACAAAAACAGCATCAGCTCGGCGTATTCTTTCAGGTCATGTTCGAAAGCCGCGTGCATTTCTTCGGCAGGAACGCCTTTTTGTTGCGCCAAAATCGCAGCATGTGCCCAAATAATGCCTGCCGCCAAAATCACAGGTTTAGATTTACGCATGTGCGTAAATTCTTCGGTCATTACAAAGCCGTATGCAATGATAAAAATCAAAACGGTGTAAATGCCGCGTTGCGTCCCCGTCATGTCGAGGTTCGCAAACCCTTCGGTCTCCGCCATTGCCAACTGCGGCATTAGCATGACCACTAACAACACCAATAAATAACGAACCACTATATCCCCCTCTCTTTTAAGTATAAATGAAACAAATGCACAAAATTTAACAGTTAATAGTATCACCATCCAATAAATTTTGTCATTTTATGACACAGCGTATATGATGGCAGGCCATGATTTTTCGCCCCATAGGCTCTTCAAAACGCACCATGTACCAATATAACGAAATAGACCAAACCCTTGTCGATGAACGGGTCGCCCAGTTCAGACGGCAAACCGAAAAATATTTGCAGGGCGAACTCACGGATGACCAATTCCGCGCCTTACGCCTAAGAAATGGCTTGTATGTCCAAACCCATGCACCGATGTTGCGGGTCGCTATTCCTTATGGTTTGCTCAATACCGCCCAAGTGCGGAAATTGGCCCATATCGCCCGCACCTACGACAAAAATTACTGCCATTTCACAACCCGCCAGAATGTCCAATACAACTGGCCAAAATTGGAACAAGTGCCTGATATATTGGCAGAACTCGCCACCGTACAAATGCACGCGATCCAAACCAGCGGCAACTGTATGCGCAACACCACCTCCGACCATCTGGCCGGCATTTGTGTCGATGAACTGGAAGACCCGCGTCCTTATTGCGAAATCATCCGCCAATGGACGACGCTGCATCCTGAATTTGATTACTTGCCGCGCAAATTCAAAATTGCCGTCAGTGGCGCACAACATGACCGCGCCGCCACCCAATTCCATGATATTGGCGTACATTTGGTCAAAAACGATGCAGGTGAAATCGGCTTTAGAATCCTCGTGGGCGGCGGTTTAGGCCGTACCCCGATTATCGGCCAAGTCATCCGCCCGTTCCTGGAAAAGAAACACCTGTTGTCTTACCTCGAAGCTATCCTGCGGATTTACAATTTGTTTGGCCGTCGCGACAACAAATATAAAGCCCGTATCAAAATCCTCGTTAAAGAAACGGGGCTGGACACGTTCACTGACATGGTCGAAGCTGAATGGCAGTTGATCAAAGACGGCATGGAACTCAGCGATGCCCGCATCGCCGCCATCCAAGGCCATTTTACGACACCCGATTATGATACCGAGGCCGCCGCTGACACGACATTGGCCCAGCATCTGCAAGACAACGCAGCATTTGCGACGTGGTACAAACAAAATACCGTCACCCATAAAGTGCCGGGCTACCGCGCTGTGTTCTTATCCTTAAAAGCCCCCGAAGTGCCGCCTGGCGACATCACCGATGCGCAACTGGACGCGGTTGCCGACTTGGCTGACCAATACAGCTTTGGCGAAGTGCGCACCACGCACCGCCAAAACTTGGTGTTCGGCGATGTCAAACAAGCCGACTTGTTTGCCGTTTGGGAACAACTGGCCAGCCTCAACTTGGCCACGCCCAACATCGGCACCGTCACCGACATGATCTGCTGCCCTGGTTTGGATTTTTGCTCCTTGGCCAACGCAGGTTCTATCGGTATCGCGAAAGAAATCAACGAAGCTTTAGATGACATGGATTATTTGCACGACATCGGTGATGTCAAAATCAACATGTCCGGCTGCATGAACGGCTGCGCCCACCAAAGTGTCGGCCATATCGGCATCTTAGGCGTGGATAAAAAAGGCGTGGAATGGTATCAGCTCACCTTGGGCGGTTCTTCCGAAAACGAAGCCGCAATAGGCGAACGTTTAGGGCCTGCGGTTGCCAAGCACGAAGTCACTGGCGCAATCACCACCATCTTGGACGTTTACGTCAAGCAACGCCTAGAAGATGAAAGCTTTCTGGACATGGTAAAACGGGTAGGAATCGACCCTTTCAAGGAGCAAGTGTATGCAACTCATTAAAGACAAACACATTATTGACGACACCTGGCACTCGCTGGCCGATGATGCCGAACTGGTGTCCGGCGATGTGTGCGTTTCTGTCAGCCGTTTCCAAGCCAACAAAGCCCAATTGCTCGCCCACAGCGGCAAATTGGGGCTGCGTATCAGCCCTGCTGATAGCGTTGCTGATTTTGCCGATGATTTGGACAACATCGCTTTGATTGAATTGGACTTCCCTGACTTCGCCGATGGCCGCTTGTTTTCCCATGCGTGGCTGTTACGCAGCCGCTACGGGTATCAAGGTGAAATCCGCGCTGCCGGGAACTACATGCCAGACCAAGTGTTTTACCTGTCACGGGTCGGTGTCAACGCCTTCAAACCCGCCAAAGCGGAACAATTGCCTGTGGAACTGGGGTATCTAAATGATTTCACGGCCATTTATCAGGCCTCAGTGGTCAATTAGCCGATAAAACGCTACGGGGAACCTAAAAAACCGCTACGCCTTATAGGTTTAGCGGTTTTTTTCCGCGTAAAAAAGCCTTTTAAAATAGGCCTAGTTTAAAATGGGAAGGAGCGCGGGCATTCTGCCCACAATCCAAAAGCCGAAAACTTGACCACTTAAGGTTTAGTTTCCCTCCGCCAAGGTAAGAATTGCCATGAATCGCCCCTTCATTTTCTTTACGTTTGCTTATTGGCTCTTTGTGATTTACGGCAGCTTGGTGCCGCTGGAATTTAAAGACCTGCCCCTAGAAACGGCATTGCAAAAATTTCATAACATCCCTTTCCTTGATTTAGGGGCTGAATCCAGGGCCGATTGGATAGCCAACATCATCCTCTACATCCCATTGGCGTTTGGGGCGTGTGCTTCATTTAGCCAATTTACTAACCCTGCCATTCGGGCGGTGCTATCAGTAGCCGCCTTGCTTTTTAGCTTGGCAACCGCTTTGGGCGTGGAGTTTACGCAATTATATTTTCCGCAACGGACGGTTTCTTTAAACGACTTGATTGCCGAAACACTCGGTAGCGTTTTAGGCCTGTTGGGTTGGCAATTTTTCGGCGCTTATTTTTCAAAACTCAGCACACAACTGCTACGCGGCAGCTTTTTCTCAATACAAGCCGCGATTGTTTTTTATGTATTGCTTTACCTCCTGGCAAGCCTATTCCCTTTTGATTTTGTCACTTCCTTTGACGAATTGGACACCAAACTGGCTGCGGGAAATGATGCGCTCATTTTGGCTTGGGATTCCTGTAGCGCCGAACCTTTACACTGTCTGGCCAGACTGATGGTGGAACCTTTGGCATTAGTGCCGTTAGGCTATTTGTTCAGTTGCCTGCCTTATTTACGCCTGCGTTTTACCTTAGCGTTAATTTTGGGATTTTTATTAGGCGTCGTGATTGAAATCACGCAACTGTTTTTACTATCAGGCAGTGCGCAAGGGATTTCAGTTTTGACCAGGATGGGTGGCATGGCGGTTGGCGTGTATTTATACGCATGGACAAAACAACATGATATAGCCGTGCTGATGGCCTTAATAAAACGCGCAGCCTACTATGCAACCGTCCCCTATTTGCTAGTGGTGCTTGCCATCAATGGTTGGTTTTCAGGCAGTTGGCTGAGTATGGGAGAAGCCGTGGAAAAACTCGCCCAAACCCGGTTTTTGCCGCTGTATTATTTTTATTTCACCACAGAAAGCATAGCTTTTGTTAGCCTGTTAAGCATCATAGGCTTATATGTGCCCATTGGCTTATTGTGCTGGGCATTTCAGAAACGCCCGCACTGGGCTTATGTCGGCCTATTGGCGGCGGTTTTTGCATTCATCAATGAAGTCGGCAAATTATTTTTAACTGAAAAACACGCTGACCCTAGCGATGTCTGGTTGGCGTTCCTATCTGCCGCCTTAGTCTACTGGGTCATCGAGCATTTACCACAATGGCTGGCAGGCCGTCTGCAACCGATACCATCACCTGCGCCAACCGTCCCGGCACAAACACCCGCCACTCAAGACGAGCCGCTAATAACATGCTTAGCCACTGATGAAACTGATAAAAAATGGCGCATCGTATCTGGGCTGCTTTGGCTAGTGATGGCTGTCAACGTGTTCGCCTACCCTATCGCCCCCCTGGCTTTGGCGTTAGTTTTGATGGGCTATACGGTATTATTGATGCGCTATCCGTTTGCGTGGCTGATTGCCGTCCCGGCTTTACTGCCGATCATGGACTTTGCGCCGTGGACAGGACGTTTTTTCTTTGATGAATTTGACCTGCTCATCCTCGCAACTTTAGCCGTTTACTATTGGCAAAAGCCCAAAATCAAGCAACGTTCACTGCTAAGCCGCACTAGCCGCTTATTGTTAGTGGGCTTTAGCATCCTCTATACCGTCAGTCTGTTGAAAGGCCTGCTGCCCTTCCCTGACTTGAACGCCAACGCCTTCAATAATTACTACAGCAACTACAATAGCTTGCGCGTCGGTAAAGGATTTTTCTGGAGCTTGCTGCTCCTGCCGTACTTACAGCTCAGCATTCGGCGATACCGCTATGCAACCGATTATTTTGCCTATGGCATTTTATTAAGCATCGCCGGACTGGGTTTATTTGCCATTTACGAACGGCTTACCTTTGTCGAACTATTTGATTTTGAAACCAATTACCGGATCAATGCGACTTTTTCATCCATGCACACCGGAGGCGGGCATCTCGAATCCTATCTGATGCTCAGTCTGCCGTTCATCGCCCGCTTGTTTGTCAATCCTGCACAAACCTTAGGCAAAAGCCTTGCAGGAGCGGCTTTGTTTATACTCGGCGTACATACTTTATTGGTGACATTTTCGCGCGGGGGGTATTTCGGGTTTCTGGCAGGATTCATCGTGTTACTGATCACCCTAGCCATTTGTTTTAGCAAACACCAACCCGCCATGAAAAAATCATGGCTAGTCCTAGCTTTTTTGGCAATTGGCATCGCTATGGCCTTACCTGTTTTACAAGGCGGCATGATCCAAGACCGTTTTAAAGTGCTGGACAAAGACCGCGATAGCCGCAATTACCATTGGGCGGACGCGTTGGCCATGCGTGATGACGACATCAGCACTGAATTATTCGGCATGGGCTTGGGCAGCTACCCTCGGACGTTTTTTTGGCTAAACACCGAAGACACCCGCCCCGGCACGTATGAAACCGCCAGCGAACCAGATAATATTTTCTTACGTTTGCGCGGCGGCGATGCGCTGTTTTTTGGGCAATTGATAAACGCAGAACCGCACACAAGCTACCGCCTGGTGCTGGATATGCGTAGCGAACTCCCACAACTGGGCTTGTCCACATCCCTCTGCGAAAAATCCATCCAATACTCGCTACGCTGTAACGGCATCGAAACCAAAACCCAAAAAACCGGATGGGAACATATAGAACAAACCATCGACAGCCAAGATGTCGGCGAACCCGTAGCAGGCGGTTTGCTCAAACGCCCGATTCAATTGGCATTTTTCAATGGCAATGCCGCCGGAAGATTAATTGATGTCGATAACGTCAAATTGCTCGACCCATCGGGCAAAAACTTACTGGCAAATGGTGATTTTAATGCAGGCAGTGATTTGTGGTTTTTTGCCACCGAAAAACATAACCCGTGGCATATTTTCAATTTTTGGGTACACCTGCTATTTGATTTGGGCTGGCTAGGTGCACTGGCGTTCACCGCATTGTTTGCCAATAGCCTTTACACCTGCTACCGCAGATTGCCACGGCAAAACGTCTATAACGCCATTTTTTTGGCATCGTTTAGCGGTTTCATGTTGGTTGGTTGGGTCGATAGCCCGTTCGATAACCCGCGCCTGACCTTATTGTTTTTCCTGTTAATTTTTTTAAGCTTACTAAGGACACCGACAAATTGGATAAAACAGTTGCTCTAACGCTGGTGAGTCCGCACGTTTTGTTAATCAAGTAAGCTTGCAGGCGATATAGGCTATAATTCAAGGCTCTGAACGTTCACCCTGAGGATGCCCTATGCTAACCATTTTATTAGTCTTATTTACTGTAAGCGCCGTCGTTTTTTTGATCGGTGCGCTCCGGCAACCCAACGAATTCTGCATCACCCGCACCGCCAAGTTTGATGCCCCGGCAGCGGCCATATTTCCCCATATCAATACCTTATCAAATTGGGATGCGTGGTCGCCGTGGGCAAAACTGGATCCCAACGCCAAAAATGCTTTTGAAGGCCCAGAGTCCGGCATCGGCGCAAAAATGAGCTGGGCGGGCAATAATAAAGTTGGTGTAGGCAGCATGACCATCATCAATAGCCGCCCAGACGAATACATCCAATTCAAACTGGATTTTGAAAAGCCTTTTAAAGCCAATAACCTATCAGAATTTACCCTCAAAACTGAAGACGACGAAACCATCGTGACCTGGAGCATGTCCGGCAAAAACAACTTTATGGCCAAAGCGATGGGATTGTTTATGAACTGCGACCAAATGGTCGGTGGGCAATTTGAAGAAGGCTTGGAGAATTTGCAAAGCTTAGTGGAAAGCTAACATCCAAGCCTATCCCTAACCAAGCGTTTCTCCGGGGGCTGCTTAGACTGCCGGAGAAATGGCCATTGACAGCAGCTGTCAGTGCGCCGGATTAAGGCTACGTCGTACCCGCCTTCTTTGATGTTGGGTAGGAAATTTGTCGTTGGACATAAAAAAACCCGCTAAGCCTTAGGCTTGCAGGTTTTTGTACTTCGTTGCAGGGTCTGCATACCAGCCGATACAGTCACCCATCGGGCTATAGGCCTTTTCACCCACTAGGTTTGCACCGTCTACCCGCCAGCCCCACGCATACGGCCTTAACGTCGGTTCACGCTGTTTTAGCCGACAAGCAATGTGGCCATTGCCGGAACTGAACACGGCGCGTAGCAGTTGCAGGAAACGCTGCGTTTCGTCCTGTTCGGTTTGGTAGGCTCCCTGTTCACTGAATGCCTGCTGTAAATGGCTTTCAATGTCGGCCATCAGGCCGCTTTGCCCATCGCCTAACGCGCCGCTGTCCGCCAGGAAGTCTAGGAAGGTTTCAGCCCCCGCCACCAAATTGGCGTAAATCTCAGGGGCGCGGGGGTGTGAGGTGGCCAAGCCGTCCCGGTGCGCGGCATTGCGGAAGGCTTCGACCTGCTTGGGAAAGGCCTTTTTCAAGTCGTCCAGGCGGGTGGCCAGCCATTGCAGATAGGCCGACATCAACCCGGCAAACTGTCCGGCGGCCACGGCTTCCTGGAGGCGGGTCAAGGCCGCGTTATCGACATCGGCGCGGGTCACTTCCAGTACCAACAAGCGGCCAAGCAAGGATTGCCCACGCGGCAAGTCCTCAGCGGTCACGATCATCAAGGAGCGGTTATAAGGCGCGGCCTTGGCCTGCATATTGGCATCCCGCCGCCCGCGTCCGGCTTGGTTGCCTGTGTTGCGTATCAGCCTTTCAGCCATCGCGTGGAGTTTGGCCGCCTCACTTTGGCTAATCGAGGACTTGAAGTCATCGACCACAAACACCGCATCCTTGGCTTGCTGGCTCTTCATTTCGCAATCGTTCACCGATCCTATAAACGGCTAGTTTTCACCATTAGCTTTTCCCTCTTCACAGAAAGCTTTGAGGCTGATATGCACGATAACAACGATCACCGTAACAAGCAGCGTTTGCAAAACCGCACCTTGCACGCCCATGCCGACTAAAATACCGCCAAAGGTTTTGAGCATATCTTCATTTTCCAAATCGCCGTACTTTTTCCATTTGGCATTAAGCGCACCGCCTTCCTCGCACAAGTCATTTTTGGCTGCACGTGAAAATTTTTTTAGAAATGAATCCGCATCTTCGCCCGTAATTTTCTCAAGTTGTTGCTTTTGCTTGTTGGGAATGGCTTTTCGGCGGTTTTTTCCGGCTCTGCTGATGGCATCACCCTCACGCAAATTATCTAGGTTGGCGTTTTCGGTTTCCAATTCGCTGAGATGCTGGTCGATTTCAGCGGAAAGGGATTTTAGTTCTTGTTCTGTCAGTAGGTTCATGCAGGTATTGGGATAGTTAGGAATTAAACAGGGTTTCTAAACTTTTGAGTTTTAAAGGCTTAGGAGATTAGAAAACGGTTGGGTATTTTTCCAGCGGTACGTATGAAAATCGCGTTGATCGGTGCTTAAGATTCTGCCATGTCCTAACTGTTCGGCTAATAAAACTAAAGACGCATCGGCAAAGTCCATTGGTAAATCAGCGTATTGGTTCATCAGTTGCGCCATGCGCGGCAAATGCGATTCATTGATTGCAAATAAACTGAATAAGCCAGCACGTTGTTCATTCAGAAAAGCAACAGCTTTAAAAGGATTACAACGCTTTTGTAACAAATAGCAAACTTCTGTTACAACCGGCAATGTTGTAATTAAAGGCTCGTTAATCCTTACTGTAAAGGTACATACGGTTTGGTGATGCGTATCACGCGGATTAAATAACGCAATCCAAAAGCCAGTATCAGCAATAATCATTCGCTGCCCCACAGATGCTCTTTATAATTTTCTGATAAATTTTCATCAGCACCTTCCATGCAACCTAATAGCCCTGTTTTTTTTAAAATCGCTAAAATTCTTTCGCCTTCCGTTTGGGGAGTGGTTTCGCTGGTTGGTTTGAGTGTTTTTTGGTTTAAGTTTGTTTGCCGCGCTAAAACAAAATCAATGACTTTTTGTTGTTCCGGTTCGGGCAGCATTAAAAATTGGGCATTTATTTCTTGGGCGGATAAATTCATGGGCGGCTCCTCTTTGAAATTTGACGATTTTAAGCATTAAACAGGGTTTCTAAACTTTCGGGGTTTGCTATGCCTTTTAAAACACACGATTACCCAGATATTATATCAAGTGGCATAAACCGCTTTGCCGACTTCAA
>CAYUQV010000071.1:0-16021 GCA_964446885.1 uncultured Methylocucumis sp. | reverse complement strand
GGACAAGGTCAGGCGGTATTGCGCGGGCCACTGGCCGCTGTTGCTGGGCGTGATGCTTAAGTCCGCGTTGGGGCTTGCATACGCCAAACTAATGCCCAGGCTTAGCATTAGGATAAATAGTAAGTTTTTCATGGCGTTACCTAGACGTTTTATTAGAGGGATCCGTGTGTTTGCAATACGGCAAGCACACACGGACATTTATTAACCAACTAAAGCAGTAACTATGCCAATATAATAAAGTCCTTAATTATCAATGGATAATAGGGATAGTAATGGGCCATTCATTTCCCCATTCCTGAAGTTCTTGGCAAATGATCCTTGGGTCATACGAATTTTGCAGGGAAGGAAGCACATCTTTTGCGGGGTACACATGCATCTTTTGCGTGGTTTACAGACGGAATTTGCAGGCATAGCCCATGCAAAATAAATCGGGGACGTAAGTTGAGGGGGATGATGGGGTAGGAGCAGGCCATGCCCGGCTCCTACATAAAATAAGCCGCTTATGATAAACAGCTTATAGGGGGAAATGGACTGGCTAAAATTTCAGGTTAAACGAAGCCGTCACCAAATAATAATTGAAATCAGCAAAAGAATCCCGTCCGCTGCCGCCCAATTGATAATCGGCTTTGTGGGAGAAATATTCAATGCCTGCTTGGAGCTTGAGTTGGCTAAATGGCTTTATGACATTGATTTCATTGCTTAATTGTACGCCACCCGAAATCGTCCCAAAGCCGGCAAGCCGGTAATCGCTGGAATAGAATTGCTGGTTTTTCGGGGCGTTGTTGAGGTTAAAGTTAGCATCGAAGGTGGAAACAATATCGCCATTAAAAACAGCTTTGTAGAAGTCAGCTTGGTCTTGCGAGTAATACCGGAACGTCGGGATGACTTGCCAACCAAAAGCCACAGGCTGATGCCAACTTAAGTCCACGGTATGGGCGTTCACGCCCCAATCATTGGTGGTGAAACGGTAATCAGTATGCAGGGCGGCATGGTTAAGGCCTTCAAAATGCCGGACATATTGGGTCAGCCAAGCCCATTCAAAGCGTTCCCTGGGGCGTTTTTCGGAAATGATGGTCTCTTGATCGGGGGCAATAAACCCAAAATCGACGTAATTCACATTGCCATAAAAAGCCACTTGCTTATATGGGTCGGTCAAATAACCATTATGGTAGCCAAAGCTGATATTGCTTTGGATAATTGAATCTTTATCAATCACTTGCGAGATGCCCAGCAAATACTGTTGGCTGGTTTTATGGCCTATAAAACCGGATGTGGAATCAAACGGCGGTGCGGTGTAGCCGGAGGGTGATGGCTCTATCCTGTCAAAGGCCGCCGACGCGCCGAAGTTAAGCGTAGTCAGTTTTTTGTTCAAATCCAGGCTGGCCGTGGTGTTGAAAAACTTGGACGCATAATCATGTTCCCTGGAATAGCCCCCGCCAAACCCTAGTGCCGCCTTATCAAAGAAATACGTCAGGTTGGTGCTGATCGCATCGCGCTGTTCGCAGATTGACGCACCGCATTCGCTGGTCGGCGATGCGCCGCTTAAGGTTTGGGTGATTTTCCCTTGCGCATTGCGGGCGTTATAAACGGGCGATGCGCCGGAAATGCTGTCGCGGACGAGGTTGACCGAAGCGGTCATCGACTTGCCGATGGGCGCTGATAACGAACCTTCAAAAATATCAACGCCCATGCGTTTATGGCTTTCGGAATAGTGCCCGTACTGAAAATCGGCGTTATAAGTCTCTTCGACACGCCCGGCGGCAGCGGTCTGCACCAGCCCTGGCAAGGCCAAGGCCGCACAGGTCAGCTGGGTCAAGAAAGGGAGGGTTTTAGTTACAACCACAACCGCCTCCGCCGCCACCATAACCACCTGCCGCCGCTTCCTTACTAAAAGAAGTATGCTGACGCAGACCAAAATGCAGGGCATTGGTTGTAAGGGCCATTTGTGGCAGGGCCAAATTCCCGCGCTGTCTGGGTAGGACTTCGGTACACGCGGCACAGCTGAAAATGAGGGCAAACACTAAACAGCGCACGATAAGTTTCATAATAAATGCCTATTTTTTTGCCAACAAAGCCGTGACTTTCGCTTCCAATTCTTTAATGTCGTCACTGGCAAAACCGTTGTGGATGACTTGGACAACACCTTGTTTATCAATGATAAAAGACGTTGGCATGGATTCGACGACAAACTTGTCCGCCCACTCGCCCTTAGCATCGTGCAACACGGTGAAGCTGACCGGAATCTCTTTTAAAAATTTTTCGGCGCTGGCTTTGTCTTCATCCAAATTGATGGCGACCACTTCAAAGCCCTGCGCTTTCAATTTTTCATACATTTTATTCAAGAGCGGGAAAGACGTGCGGCACGGGGCGCACCAAGAGGCCCAAAAATCCAAGTAAACCACTTTCCCCGCATACTGCTTGAGTGTCGTGGGCTGGTTTTGTTGAAGGGTGAGTAAGGTGAATTGGGGGGCTGCTTCCCCGACTTCTGTTGCGTGGGCATTAAAACAAACCGCTGCCAGCAGCAGGGCGACGATGGCAGGATTTAGGTTTGGGTGGGTTTTCATAAATGCTCCTCAAAATACTGGACTTAAACTAAGAAATACCATAAAAGCAAATATCATGCCTAAATCAACCAGACATTCATCCATAGCATTGAATAACGATAAGTTGCTCTTGCGGTAATCCGTTAATGCCGTTTTTTATCTCAAAGAGAGGCGTTGTCTTAAAAAAATTAAAAATATCCCAGAATTTTTAAAAAAAAAGCCGAGGTCGCCGTTTTTTGTTGAAAAGTCCCCAGGCGGCATTAGGCAGCCATTGGGATGTGGCGTTGCGGTGTTGCTCAACTACTCGCCTCCAGCCGGGATAGTGCGGCAAATAATGAGTCGCCACTCAATGGAAGCAGCCGCGCTAAGGATGTGCCTGTCAGGGCGTTGAAGGTTTTACGGCGATACGTGCTAGCGTGGCAAGGCGGTCAGGTTTTAGGTGTGCCAGATTGCTTGAATTTGTTGAATGCCAGACAGGTTAAGGTGAATCCGCTTAAAATCCATAACTCCAATTAAGCGACAAGGCTCCGTCCCGGTTAAGCTGATAGCCGTTGACATCGGTCTGTACAGGTTGCAGCCACTCAAAACTGATTGAATTGCCCTGCAAATCGCCATGCAGCACGGCGGCGTTCAGACCAAAGCCCATATCCCAATAGCGGCCTCCGTAACTGCTGCCATAATCCACCGGGCCGAGTTTGTAAAAAAGGCCGTTAAATTCGCCTTGAAGCCTGTCTTGAGCGGTGTACACGCCCCGCACCGTGGCCGTGAGCCACGGCAATACCTGATACGCACCCCATAGACTGGATTGGAACATGTCACCCAAGACAAACCCTGATTCATTACTGTCTTCAAGCCTGACCGTGCCACCGATTTGCGCCCCCCACGACCACGCATCCGCTTGGCCTGTATAGGTGACACTGGGCTTAAAATCCCAGGTGCCGCTGCCCAGTTGCATTCCGTAATGGACAAATCCGGCTTTAATCCCGTGGGTATCGCGCAGTTTGATGCCGACATCGCCAGTGGGTGCGCTCATCCCTAGCGTGGCGTGGAGATGATGGCCGGATTTATTGAGGATTTTAAACAACGCGTACAATCCGGTGTCGCCAATACCGCCTGTGGTATGTTCATGCAAGGTGTGGTGTTGGATAAGCCGCAGCTCTTCATTAACCGGATCGCGCGGCCAAGGGCCGTTAAGTTGGCGTTGTTCCATACCCATATCGACAAATTGCGGCATCAACATCAGGTTAAGCCAATCGGTCGGTGCATACATCACATCCAGCATGTGCATGTGCATGGTCATCTCGGTCGGGGCGATAAAGCAGGGATTACCGTCACAGCCACCCTGGACAATGGTCTGATCCGTGACGGTATCCGTGCCATGCAGTAACGCCCCCGATTGGGGGTTATACATATAGCGGTAGCCAATCATGACTTCGCCGGATTTTTCAAGCATATGGCCGAACATGACCCCAGCGGGTACGGCATTGGCATGATGAGGGTGAAACTCGTGCAGGTGGCCATTATTGTTCTTGAACGACATTGCTGACAGATCAACTTTTAAGCTGCCGTTAGCGACCCAATAATCAAAATCGGCGTAATCGCCTTCGCCGCCTCCGCCCATTTTTAAAGAACCTGCGTGGGCGTAATATTCAAAGCCTGCATTTAAGGTGATGCCTTTGGCGAATTGTTTGCTGAGCGTGATGCCGCCGCTTAATGCGCCATAGCCGGAAAGCCGATGGTCACTGGAATAATGGCCAGGGAGTTTACTGCGGTCAAATTCGCCAGTTAGGTTAACAATATTGCCATCCGCGTTGAGCACCCGGTTGCCTTGGGCATCCTTAAAACTGGCCGAGCCGCCCCATTCGTAATAGCCATTCTTGATGGTGTTACCGTAGATGTCCTCGCCGCTATAAGACGTGTCGACATAGTAATGGCTGCCGTTTTCGCCAACGTTGGCATCGTAATAAACAGTGCCTTTGATGGGGTCGATAATCTTAGGGTTAACGGGCTGGTTAGAAACCAGATAGGGGTAATAAAAATCGGCGGCTTCTTGCGAGTAATAACGCACTTGTGGTGTCAGTGTCCAGCTATCGCCTAAAGGCTGTGCCCAATCGGCCTGAAAGGTATGCGCAGATATGCCCCAATCATCCTGAAAAAAACGGTAATCCAGATGGACGGCGGCATCGAAAGCCTCAATATGTTGGACATAACGGGTGCTAATGGTGCCTTGGTTGCGCTCATCTGGCCGTTGCTCCAACAAACCATAAGCATCCGCGCAAAACCCCGTAGCCGCCCCCGTGCAAAATTGTTGGTCAGGATCAATGAAAGCCACTTCAACCGCTTTATACGGGTTGGCCATATAGCCCGCACTGTGCGTATAACTAACCGTGGTTTCCAGCAAGGCATTTTTGTTGAGGATTTGGGTCAGGCTGAAATGGTTTTCCCAATCGTCTCGCTTGCCGGACAAAATGATGTTGCCGTTACCATTGTCCATGACCAGACGGCTGCTGCGCGATGGCTTGTTGTAGGTCGGAAAACCATAAGAAGTTTCATAAAAATACGGCGCGGCATCATGGTCAATTAACGCTTGAGTGTCGCTGGCCGTGTAACTTAAACTCCAATTTAAACGTGTCAGTTTTTGGTTGAAATCCAAATAACCGCCGATATTGCCAAATCGGGATTCATAATCATTTTCCAAAGAAATGCCGCCGCCGATGTCCAGGCCAGCTTCATCCCATTCATAGCCCAATTTAAAATCGCCTTGCTTGCGGGTTTCCGGTGATGCCAACGACAGCGTATGGACTAATTGCATGTCACGGCTTAATGCATGCGTCAATGGGTCTTCTTTTAGTGGCTTGAGGTTTTTATCAAGGGCAATAAAGCCCTGATTCAACAAATAAGGTGTCGCCCCGGATTGGGTGTCATTGATGATTTGGGAATCCGCATAAGCGGTTCCCCAACGGCTATTGCCGCCAAACGACAGGGGCGAGGTGGTGATAGGCGTTGCCCCTGACCAAGTGTCTTGCGTGTAATTAAAAATGAATTTCACCCGGTCAGTCAGTTTCGCTTTTGCCGTGCCCAACAGGCTTTCAACCTCAATCGGCTTAAATCGGCTGTTCACGCCCAACAAATCCCGTTTGCCTTCCTGATAATGGCCATATAAAACGTCCACTTCTTCATCAGCGGCCAACACAGGTGATGGCATCAGCCCAGGCAGGGCAAAAGCGGCGGCAGTCAAGGCCTGCAAAGCCGGGCTGCTTGACCGGGTATGCTGGCGTGGACGGATTAAAAAAGGGCCGATAAAAAGCCGAAAAGCGGTGGTCAGTTGCATGGTTTAACTAAATTTAAACCGATAGTTATCGGTAGGGTTCATTGGCGAAAAAGCGTAGCCAAGCACTTGGCTGCTATTTTGAAACGGCTTGGTTGCGGGTTTTTGAAAACTGCCGGGACTTGCGTTTTTTTAGCCAAATGTAAATGCCCGTTATTGATAGCATGGCAACAACCAAACCCATAAGGGCCACCACTATTTTGTAAGGCAAGCCCCAAACTTTTGCCATGTGCAACGACCACAACCAATAGCGCACGGTCAGCCCGGAATATTCCCCGGAAGGCAAGGGGTCTAGGCGCAACAATTTGCCTGATTCGCCATCAAACAGCAGTTGGGTTTGTGACCATTCTTCGCTGATGTCGCGGTCACTCGATACCGAGAACATAAATGCCCCTTCATTCTCAAAATAGAACAAGCCGCTTTCATGCACCACCTTAAACCCGTGCAACTGCGCTTGTTCCGCCATCAGCTTTTGGGCGGTTTGGTAAGCGGCGCGAAAATCTGGCTCACGATGGGTCGCCCGTGCGGCTGCTTCGGTCGTGGCGGTTTCTGGAGGCGTTGAAAATAAAGCCGCCATGACGGGGTCATAAACTTGTGGCAGGTTAAACATCACCCCCGACCACGCAAAAACGAACAATAACGGCCACGTCCATAAGCCACCTGCACGGTGCAGGTCAAAATTCAGGCGTAATGCCGAAGCAGACCATTTGACCGCCCAGGCCGGTTGCCAGCGCGACCAATAACGTTGCCGATAAACGGAAGTTTCGCGGGCCGAGGAATTTTTAGGTAAGGTCAAATAAAAGCCGACAAAACAATCCAGCGACCAAACCAAGGCGACAAAGCCAAGCACCCAACCACCCATTTCCCCTACAGCCAACTGGGAATGCAGGACAAAAATAAATTTCAAGACATTGGCCCGTGTCAGCGGGAAATAACTTTCTTCATCATCAGGAATTTCGCTTTCAGTGCGGCCAATTTCAGCGCCCGTATAAGGGTCCAGTTGCAGCGTGTCATACTCGATAGGATACGGATGCCCGGTTTGTGGGTCGATACGTGGCTTTAACTCGATGATGTAAGCTTCGCCGGGTTTGGGCTGTAAATTGATGGACGCGCTACGGGCTTCGGGAATCAACGCCGCCGCCCGGTCATGAAGTTCAAGCGGATTAAGCAGTGGCGATGCTTGCACCGCCACCGGGATACGGGTAGGGGAGCCGCCCGGATTTAACCAAGCGTCCAATTCATCATTGAACGCCAAAATGCTCCCGGTCAGCCCCGCCATTATTAAAAACAGTGCCATAGCCAAACCGGCATAACGATGGATAATCACCCAAAACTGCCGGGTCATAGTTCACTCCTAAACAAGGTAAAAAAATGCCCACCGCAGATGCCCATATATACTGTGAACGGTCAAGTTTTTGGTCTTTAGTGGGAAGGAGCGCGGGCATCCTGCCCGCAGGTTGCGGCCAAGATGGCCGCGCTCCAAAAACCGAAAACTTGACCGTTTTAAAGTATAAATGATAAGGACTGCGTGTCCTTTACCCACAAAGGGCACTGGCAAGGACAGGCAGCCCTTCGGTGGCCTAGGTTTCTGTTGAGGTTTCATCAAGACAAAACCAACAGCTTATCGCCGTGCCGCCAAGGAAACCACCCATAAAGCCCAAATCATAAGGCAGTTTAATCGTGTCTTGCAAATGGATGCTGTAATTACCGTATCGTTTAAGTTTTAGGACGGTAGTGGTTTGGTAGCTGATAAGAACCTAGTTGCCCTGCTGGTATTTTGGCGACAAAATTGCGTAACAACGGTATATTTTCAACAACCGCCGATTGCAAACCTTTATCCAAAAATTAACCAGTCAATAAACCGAGAAAAATATGAGCCGATTAAGTCCTGCACAAAACCAATCAGCCGCGCAACAATTGGGTGTTGCCGCAACCTATACCGCATTTTTTACTGCGACATCATTGGATTTGCTGGATGATGGCTATCGGCAGGAGCTAGCGCAGTTGGAAGACGATGGCGAATTTTCCGCCGATGATGCTATCCACATCGTTGAAATGCACACGAAAACAGTGGGCTTACCTGCCGGATTTATGTACGTCGGTATGGAAAGCGAAAACCAAAAACACCAAATTTTTGGGATTGTAAACCTTAACTGACCCGACTGCTTAGGCACGGGCATGAATTAACTACGGCAACGTGTCCCCTCGCCCGCCGGGAGACGGCTAAGGAGAGGGCAATCAAATGCTCAAGTTATTTCATGACCGTTCCTTAAGATTAACCCTTTTGTCATCCACAGGAACCCCCATGAAACGTTTCCACGTCCACATTACCGTTAACAACATCCAAGAAAGCGTCATTTTTTACAGCAAATTGTTTGGCCAGCCGCCGAGCAAACAAGAAGTCGATTACGCCAAATGGATGCTCGAAGACCCAAAAGTGAATTTTGCCATTTCCGCCCGAGGCCATGCTCTGGGGCTAAACCATTTTGGGTTTCAAGTCGAAACGGAAGAAGAATTGGCGCAACTGAAACAACACGCCCAAACCGCATCGGCAGACAATGTGCTGGATGAAGGCGCAACCGCGTGTTGCTATGCCAACAGCGAAAAACATTGGACATTAGACCCGCAAGGCTTGGCTTGGGAACATTTCCTCACGTTATCCGACGCGCCCACCTTTGGCGAAGACAACATCCCCGTTCCCGAAGCCAATACCGCTTGCTGTGTACCGGTCAATATCCCCATCACTAGCATCGGGAAAAAAACATCGGCTTGTTGCGCCCCTAATCCAGAGGGGACAGATGCCTGCTAAGCCTAAACATGGCATGGAGGCGGTTAATGCCCAGCTTTATCGGCCACACACAGCCATTTTGCCGAGAAAAACACCACGCCCATCAACGCATAAGCCAACGCCCATTCCCAAGCGGGCGTTAATGACAAAGCCGTGTCGCTAGCTGTCCAGCGGTAGGAATGGATCAAACCGCTGGCGGACAACAGGCTTGCCGCTCCGCTCCACAGCGCGGCGTTAACAAATTGCCGTTCAATGACCGCGACCGTCATCGCCGCCAAAATCATCGCGGTGAAAATAAAGCCTTGTTCCAAAGCAAATGCGCCATGTATCCAAATGTCCGCCATTTGGAAGCGGCTGATTAAGGCATCGTTAAATAAAGACACGCTTTGATTCGGATCACTGGCGGCGCGTACTCCGCTTTTCGCCATGAACGCTCCCCACGCGGCAATGCCCGGCAATAAGCCCAACACCACGGCGGGCGCGTGGCTTTTGGGTGTTTCTTGAAACGCTTGCGCAGCGATAACAATGCCTATCCACAACACAATCGCCATGCCTGCATCAATCGGCACGGCCCACGCGATGTACGACAAGCTTCCGGTCAGGCAAATCACCGTCATAAACGCGCCGTTCATGATCGAATAACCCACCCGTGCGCCCATCGCTTTCCAGCCAGGATGACCGATATAAATCGTCGTCGGGAAGCACGAACCAAACACACACGCCGCCAAGGTGCCGATACCGTTCGCCATTAACGACGGACTCGTTGGGAAACTGTCGCCTGCCGCTTCTGCCGATTCAATGTTTTGCAAAGAGCCAATCACGTTAAACAAACCCATCGGGATAATCACCGATAGATACGTCAAACTTTGCGGCGAAGCCAACGCCGCCCACACATCACCGACAACCGGTATCGGCAAAAACAAGCCCAAGTCGTTTTCTGGCTTGATGCCCACCGGTGCCAAACCCATCAACCAAGACAGCAACACGCCTAATAACACCGCCACTAAACCGCCTGGAATATTGCCGCGAAATTTCAGCTTGCCGAAATACACCAATAAAATCACCGCCAACGTCACCAAGCCGACAACCGGATGCGCGTAAGTGCGGAACAAAAAGCCTAAGGAAATGAAAGTCAGGGCAATGCCGGATAAAGTCGATAACAATGCCGCACGGGGCGTGGCTTTTCGTAAACGTTCGGCGACAAACGACCCGAACAACTCGATCAAACCCGAACCGAAACACGCCAATAATCCCGCTTGCCACGCGATGATGTCAGGATTCGCCGCCCCCGCCGCCACGGCAACCATTTTCGCGGGCAACATCACCAAAAAGATATGCGCGAACAAAGACACGGTATTGATGCCATAAGGCAAGGCGCAAATATCGTCACGCCCGGTTAAAGCCGCCAATTGCTTGGCTTGGTAAGCGTAATAAAGGTTGCCGACCAACAAAGACATCGCCGCACCGGGCAAAATATGCCGATAAATTAAGTCATCAGAAAAGCCCAACACATGGCTACATAAACCGACAATCACCAACAATTGCACGAGATTGTCCAACGCCAAACCAAAAAAACCGTCAATATCGGCACGTACAAACCATTTCATGGGCGCATCCTGATGGGAAATTGAAATTAATGGTTCATCTTACCGATTTGAAGGCTTAAGCGGTAGTTGGTGGTTAAGAAACCGAAAGAGAGGCAACGTTTTGCAGGAGGATACAGGAGTCCAAAACAGGTTTTGGGCTCCGATAATTATGTTATATAGCCAATCAAGATAAGACGATGAGGACTGCGCGTCCTTCAAGGACGGGTCCTTACTACCGCCTTTTCGGCATCATCAAGTTATATCGTATTGGCTATAAAACTTGCTTAGATGAGCTTCAATTGAATTTTTATTGGCGGTACTAAACCAATTCTTCACAGCGTTGCTTGGCGACTAGCCGGACATCTTCTTCAACATCATCCAACAATTGTTGCAGCAAATCAGGCAAAGCGCGTAAGGCCACTTCATAGCGGACTGTCCAGTCAGCATCGTCCGCCAACAAGTCGAGTTCATCGGGAGCAATACGCTGGGCGACGATGCGGCGAATGCTGGTTTCGGGATCATTAGCCATCAAGCCTAGGCTAACGGTAGGGATGCGCTCGGCAACAGTACGCCGGACTTCATTGTCGGGGTCAGCGACCAAACGGAATAAGCGGCCTTCGGGTAGGCGTTTGGCGACATAGGCGCGGACTAAATAATCAGGATCTTGCACCATCAGTTCCAATTCTTGCTCTGGCAATCGGTCAGCGACGGTAATCCTGACTTCGCGGTCAATATCGTTGCGCAATTCCCTCAGCCACTCCAAAGGCACACGATAAGCCAACACCCGCCTGACCGCTTCGTCGGGATCAGTCAGCATGGCTTGCAACTCGCTGGTTGGTAGATACCGGGCGGCGATGGCCCGTCGTTCCCAGAAACCATCTTGGCAATAATCGGCGGCAAGGTTGGGATTGGCGCGGAAAAATCGGTCGATTTGCCGCCCGCTATCCACCAAAATGCAGCAATCACCGGGCTTGCAAGCACCTGATGGTAGCAAGGTTTCTTGGTAGCCACATTGCGAGCAGTCCGCTAAGGGTGTCATATCGGCACTGTCTGTAGCCATCGGGCTTTTCTCCAAACTAGGCTATTTCAGCGGTGGTGGGCAGCAACTGTGGCGTGATTTGCGCTAACCAGATTTTCAGCCGCTCATCAGTCAAATGCGGTTGTCCGCGCTGATCTAAAACTAAGCCGACAAATTGACCATCGACAATGGCATGGGAGTGCTTGAATTGATAGCCTTCGGTAGGCCATTGACCGACGATGTCGGCACCGTAGCCGTAAAAAATCCGGTACAAATGGATCATGGAACTGGCGAAGCGGTCGGCGTAACGTTCCTGATGACCCAAACCAAACAAAGCAACGCGCTTACCGGACAGGTCGGCATCATCCAAATACGGCACAAACTCCGCCCAATTGGCTTCCATGCAACCTGTCGCCAAACCGGGCAGTTCACCCACACCGTAACTGGGAGTCCCCAGAATCAGCGCGTCGTACTTGAGTAAGTCGGCAGGGCTGGTTTTGTTGATGTTTTTAGGCTTATCCGCCACGCCTTCGCCCAATAAGCTGTAAATCTTTTTAGCCACCAGCCGCGTACTGCCCGTGTCTGTTCCGAAAAAAATGCCGATTTTGCCCATAATTCACCCTTTAAAGTTTGTGTAGTTTCAGTAAAGGCCAGCAAATTTTGCACCAAATGAAATGAATAATTTTCTTATTAAATTTCATTAAGATAGATTATTTTTGTGCATCAAGTTTAGGGCAATGTTTACCGTATAACGACAATTACAAAGGGGATGGGGGGATTTGCGACATTAATCAGACACTTCGTCCGATTCCGTATCATCCAACAAACCCTCCTGCCGGATCATCGCTTTAAAAGCTTTCATCACCGGACGGGAAATGGCGGTTTCCGCGAGTAACCGATTTTCATAGATGATATTTTTCATCGCTTCATCAAGATTGGCGCGGGCTTGCTGGATTAAGCCATGCACTGGCGTATCCAGCAACAAACCGGATTGATTTTTCACTTCGTCATAAAGCCATTCCATCACGTGCTTTTCCGCTGCTCGCATTTTGCATTTGCCATCCAAAATTTTCAGCATCACAGTGACAGCGCAATCGACATGGATAGGGCTTAACGGATGCGCCTGCACCCAGCGGGCGACGTGGTCTTTGGTCATGCGTCCTCCTAGCCTAACGCGATGATTGTGTTAAACATTAAAAGTGTCTCGGCACTATAGCCAATCCGATATAAATTGATTATGCCAAAACGCCGAACGCAGGACTGCGCGTCCTTAAAGGACGCGCAGTCCTTATCAATTTATAGTGCTTTAGCTATACAAGCCACGCTGATGATTTCAGGTGTCGCTGCCAATCTTAACGCCAACAAACTGCCTTGCGTGGGCAATGGGAAAATGCCAGGGCAGGGGGTGTCGGCAAAGTTGGCATCATCGGCAAAAATGATATTCAAATGGGCGGTCATACGTTCCGGGAGCCGATACCACGGCATTAAATCATCAGATTGTCCGGCAACACCACCGCTGGCGTGAAAATCCAATTTGCCTTGTTCGTTGCAATATTTCATCAAGGTAAAGGCATTACTGATAAACCGCGCCCGTTTCCAGCCGTTGAGTTTGGCATTCCAGCGCGATTGGTCTTGGCCTTGGTGTTCAAGAAATGCCCGGTAAGTGCTTTGCGATAACAGCGATTCCACTTCGCAAGCGAAAGTCAACGCTTGGCTAAACGTCCATTCGGCGGGGATGCCTGCATGGACTAAAGTAAAATTCAGTTTGCTGTCGTGATGGAGCAGCGGCCTGCGGCGTAGCCATTTCAATAACTCGTCGCGATCCGGTGCGTTCAGGATGCCGTCCAACGTATCGCCCGCCTCCGGTTGCGCAAAACCTTCAGCGATAGCCAATAACTGCAATTCCTGATGACCTAAAACAGTGACGGCCTTTTTGCCTAAGTTTTTAACAAACCTCAGCACTTCCAAAGATTGCGGCCCTTCGTTGACTAAATTGCCGACAAACCATAAGCAATCGTTTTCAGGATCAAACTGGATTTTTTCCAACAATTCCATGAGCGGCTGATAATAGCCTTTCACACTGCCGATGGCGTAAGTGGTCATAAACGTAAAACCCTTGATTAGTTGTGAAAGGAATCAGCCACAGGCACAACCTTACGGAAAGTCAGATTGATCCGCCCAGCCATCAAATTCGGTTCTGGCGGAACGCGATGCAGCCAATCATGTTGAAAATCCGGCTGCATGACCAGCAAACTGCCGCTAGGCAAGAAAACCTGCCCGATTTCCCCCGTTTGTTTGTGCCGAAATTGCAACGGACGGGTTGCGCCCAACGTTAAAGAAGCAATAAAAGGTTGTCCGCCCAACTCCGGTTCATTGTCGCAATGCCAACCGACATAATCTTCACCGTTGCGGTATAAATTAACCAACACCGAATTGAACGAAAACTGTAAATGGGCCTCGACCCGCGCCCTGATTGCCAACAGCAACGGTGTCCACGGACGGGTTTCCAGCAAATTGTTGCTATAGCTGTAACGGATGCCAGGATCGGCGTGCCACGTTTGCAGCCGAGGCAAGATAAATTGCCGTCCGGCGACGTGATAACGGTTATCAGGCCAATCTTGTCCGTGCAACAATTGATAAAGCCGTGCGCTTTCGGCGGCATCGTAAAAACCGTCTATCAGCTCCAGTTCGGGGCAGCTTGATTGCAAAGCCATCAAACAGGCGGTTGATGGTTAAGGTGATTAACCAGCGCGGTGTCCATCGTCGTCACATGCAAAGCCAACCATTGCGGCAGGCGATCTTTGACAAAGGCGCGTCCAAACACAATCAAGCCCTTTTCCACCCGCGACTTGAACTGCTTAAATTCCCCTAAAATCCGCTGGTGTTCGGCTTTATGGTCGGCTATCCCAGGGTAGGCCGATTGAGTCATCAACTGGTTTTCCCGCTCAAAATGCTGTTCGGTGTGTCCGTACAATTGCTCAAACAACCCCGGAAAATCGGCGTTCGTGGCAATGTCCAGGGCGTTCAACAGATCGATGAATTCCTCGTGATCCTTGTCTATCGCATCATTAGCCACCGTTAACGCGGCAGTTTTTTCAAGCAATGCCATTTTGTACCCCATTCATGATGTAACCCTTTTTGTTGCTAGACACGATAACCTTCTTCCATCAACACCCGCCTAACCACCGGACGCGTCAGCATCAGGTGATAATGCGCCAAGCAGTTGTCCGGCAACACAATACCCGTCTTGTCCGCCCAAAATTCGACATAGAACAAAGCGGCATCGGCGATGCTGAACGCACCCAGCGCATAACCTTGCGGCGGCAATTGGGCATTAACGACAGTAAACGCATTGCCCACAATATCGAGACCTTGGGCTTTCACCGCCTCGGTATCAGCGGCGTTGACGGTGAACTTATCAGTCGTGAAAATCCGCGCAAACCCTTGCCCGTGAATCGTACCCACCACATAACTCATCAGCTCGATAGCCCGCGTCTCGCCTTCAATATCATCCGGCAATAGCTTGGCTTTAGGATAACGCCGCGCCAACCAATACGCGATAGCCGGAAATTCGGTCAACGCGCTGCCGTCATCGCGCACCAAAGTCGGAATAGTGGCTTTAGGGTTGATCGCCAAATACTCCGGCGTGGTATGGTCGCCCGCCATCAGATTGACCAAATGTGCTTCAAAAACCAAATCCAATTCTTCTAGCAAAATATGGATGCCTGTCGAGCACGAACCTGGTGTCATGTACAATTTCATCAGCATTCCAAAATATAAGCGTTGGCATTGACGGCGAAGTTTTGCCATAAACCTGCGATGTCGCGCCGCATTCACGTAAACCGCATCCGGCTTGTGTTCATCGGGGAAATTGGATAAAGCGCAGGAAGTGCGGTGCTTATCGACGACCATCAGCAAAAACGCATCGACAAAACCATCAAAAGCCGCCAATAAGGCTTTGGTCAAATCCGACAAGCCCCGATTGACTGGCACGGTGCTGCTATCAAAAGCTAACGTTTTCACAAACGCCAACGCCTCATCATAAGCACCGCCTAACACCACCAGCACATTACGCCCGAAACAGCCGTCCCATTGTTGCTGCGACAAATCATGAGCCAGCAATTTTTCATAGCGTCTGGTCAGTAGCGTTTTTTGTTCGGCGAAATAGCGATGAAATTGGGCGATGCTATCGGCATTATTGGCTGGGTGCATGGGCTTTCCTTGATTAAAAATCTATGCGGCGTTGGCCTATAGATTTATGTAATTCAAAGTGGCATTCAATAATGAGGCCAAACTGGCGTAATTTGGCTATGATTGGCTGGAAAGCCTTACAGCAAAGGCTTTGCGGGTGATGTATCCATGACGTAAAGCCAAATAAACAACATGGGTTGATGTCGTAAACCTAACAAAACGGCTAGAATTGCAGAATCTATCTGACTGCCCAAAAGTTGGCATTTCCAAAGTTTGTATGCGCGAGCAAACGCAAAAAATCCAATAGCGCAAACGGATTTATAGTGAAGCACAATCCTTGGCTGATTTCCCGAATTGCCCAGACGTTAAAAAACTCGTCAATCACAACTACAGTTACCGTCTGCGGATTGGCGATTACCGCGTGTTTTTTGAATTTAATGGCGAAGTCCACATTGTCAGTATTGAAGAGCTCTGTACACGACAAAAAACCTAACGCATTGATTTAAATAAAAGATAAATAAGAGGCTTGAAAGTCCATCGCTAATCGGTTTCACTCTCTTGCGACTA
>CAYUQV010000070.1:0-16028 GCA_964446885.1 uncultured Methylocucumis sp. | reverse complement strand
ATCCTGTTGTCCCGCCAAGTCGGTGTCCCTTATATCGTCGTGTTCTTGAACAAGGCCGACATGGTTGACGACGAGGAGCTGTTGGAGCTGGTCGAGATGGAAATCCGCGAGCTGCTCGATATGTATGAGTTCCCTGGCGACGACACCCCGATCATTAAAGGTTCCGCCTTGTTGGCGTTGAACGGCGACACCAGTGAAATTGGCGCGCCTTCCGTCGTCCGTTTGGTCGAGGCACTGGACAGCTATATCCCGCTGCCTGAGCGTGCCGTTGATGGTGCCTTCCTGATGCCTATCGAAGACGTGTTCTCGATTTCAGGCCGTGGCACCGTGGTCACAGGCCGTATCGAGCGCGGCGTGATCAAAGTTGGTCAAGAGGTCGAAATCGTCGGTATCCGTCCGACAGTCTCCACCACCGTGACCGGTGTTGAGATGTTCCGCAAACTGCTGGATCAGGGCGAGGCGGGCGACAACGTCGGCCTGTTGTTGCGCGGCACCAAGCGTGATGACGTTGAGCGTGGCCAAGTGTTGGCGCACAAAAACACCATCAAGCCCCATGCCCACTTCAATGCAGAAATCTACGTCCTGTCAAAAGAGGAAGGTGGCCGCCATACCCCGTTCTTCGATGGCTACCGCCCGCAGTTCTACTTCCGCACCACTGACGTGACCGGTGCGGTCAAATTGCCTGAAGGTGTCGAGATGGTCATGCCTGGCGACAACATTTCCGTCTCCGTGAAGCTGATCTCGCCGATCGCCATGGAAGAAGGTTTGCGCTTTGCGATCCGCGAAGGTGGCCGTACCGTCGGTGCGGGTGTTGTGGCTTCTATTATTGAGTAATTTGTGGTGAGGGCATGGATGCTCTCAATAAATTAGCTTGAGTAAAGTGTTTTTTAGTATAGAATACCCTGCTATACAAAGTTTTTCTGAAACAGGTCAGTAGTTCAATTGGTAGAATAGCGGTCTCCAAAACCGCGGGTTGGGGGTTCGAGACCCTCCTGGCCTGCCACTCAGAAAAATATTTTCAATTTCTCCCATATTTCACACTCAATTGCTCATGAATACCCAAGTTGAAACTGATGTGTCCGTGCTTGATGTCGTCAAGCAGGTTTTTTCTGTCGTTTTGATAATTGCCGGTGTTGGGGCTTTCTATTATTTTTCTGAAGTTCAGCTGTTGTTCCGTGTGATTGGTCTGCTCGTAGTCCTTTCTGCGGTCGTTGCGATGATGTTGACAACTGATCTTGGTCGATCTGTTTGGGCTTTTATTGCTGAGTCTAAAGTAGAAGTCAAAAAAGTGGTTTGGCCGACGCGTGAAGAAACAACGCGGACAACCTTGATGGTGTTTGTGATGGTTTCTGTGGTCGGTATTGTTTTGTGGTTGCTTGACACTTCTTTGTTTTGGGGTGTGCGATTATTAACTGGACAGGGCGGGTAATCTAGGATGTCACTAAGATGGTATGTTGTTCATGCCTACTCAAATTTTGAGAATAAGGTAAAGCAGTCATTAGAAGAGCGTATTAAGCGCGAAGGATTAGAGCAGTTTTTCGGAAAAATTCTTGTTCCAACTGAAGAGGTTGTGGAAATGAGAATGGGTCAGCAACGTAAAAGCGAAAGAAAGTTTTTTCCTGGTTATGTATTGGTTCAAATGGAGTTGACTGATCAGACATGGCATTTGGTTAAAGATATACCTAAAGTTCTTGGTTTTATTGGGGGTGTGTCAGATAGGCCTGCTCCGATATCTGAAAAAGAAGCTATGGCAATATTGAACAGGGTTGAAGAAGGTGTGAATAAGCCTAGGCCTAAGATATTGTTTGAAGTGGGTGAGGTGGTTAGGATTGTAGATGGTCCTTTTAAGGACTTTAATGGTGCAATCGAAGAAGTTAACTACGAAAAAAATAAACTTAAAATATCTGTGTTGATATTTGGAAGATCAACTTCTGTGGAGCTCGGGTTTTCTCAAGTTGAAAAAAGCTAGTGATAATGCAATAAGTAATTAAAACAATCCCTTCCTGAATAAGGTTGGGATTTTTCTTTCTATGGGGAGCCGAAAAGCGTTCGCACCCGAATCGGAGCAAAAAATGGCAAAAAAAATTACGGCGTATATAAAGCTGCAAGTAAAGGCAGGTGAGGCTAATCCTAGTCCACCAATAGGACCTGCACTGGGTCAGCGTGGTGTCAATATCATGGAGTTTTGTAAAGCATTTAATGCAAAAACTCAAGATGTCGAAAAAGGTTTGCCTTTGCCAGTTGTGATTACGGTTTATAGTGACCGTAGCTTTACTTTTATAACAAAAACGCCTCCAGCAACAGTTTTGCTGAAAAAAGCAACTGGATTGAAAAGCGGTAGCAGTAATCCAAATACTAAGAAAGTGGGTACAGTGACCCGCGAACAATTGGAAGATATTGCTAAAATTAAAATGGAAGATTTAAATGCCGCAAATCTTGAAGCGGCTGTGAAAACAATTGCAGGCAGCGCGCGTAGCATGGGTCTGAATGTGGAGGGTTTGTAATGGCTAAGTTATCTAAAAAAGCAAAATTAATAAAAGAAAAAGTAAGCCGTTCTAAGCAATATCCAATAGCGGATGCAGTCGCTTTGTTAAAAGAATTGAGCGCATCTAAATTCAATGAAGCTATAGATGTCAGTGTAAATTTAGGTGTTGATCCGCGTAAATCAGACCAAAACGTCCGTGGCGCAACTGTTTTGCCTAACGGTACGGGTAAAACAGTCCGTGTCGCTGTATTTACCCAAGGCCCTAACGCCGATGCGGCAAAAGCAGCCGGTGCAGATATTGTGGGTATGGATGATTTAAGCGACCTAGTTAAAAAAGGTGAAATGAATTTTGATGTTGTTATTGCTTCGCCAGATGCAATGCGTGTTGTTGGTCAATTAGGTCAAATTTTGGGGCCAAGAGGCCTGATGCCTAACCCTAAAGTTGGTACAGTGACAGCCGATGTTGCAACAGCGGTAAAAAATGCGAAATCAGGTCAGGTCCGGTATCGTACCGATAAAGGCGGGATTATCCATTGCACATTAGGTAAAGTCAGTTTTGATGCTGAAGCAATCCAAGGCAATTTGGAAGCTTTGTTGGCGGATTTGAGAAAAGCTAAGCCAACTTCAGCAAAAGGTGTTTATATTAAAAAAATTACCTTGTCTTCTACAATGGGGCCAGGCCTATGGCTTGATCCTAATAGTTTGGCAAGTTAAAAATCTTTGGGTCGCCGCATTTTATGCGATGGCCGTCAAAGACCGCAGGTGTTGTGAAACTTAATTTCCTGCGTAGACGGAGATAGTACCTAAAAATGACTAGGGAAAACCGTGTTAAGGAGCATCCGTAAAAAGATGTGTTTATTAATCTGAGTAATTCAGAAATTATCGGAGGTAAGCGTGGCGCTAAATTTGGATAGCAAAAAAGCTGTCGTCGAAGAAGTTGCTGCAATCGCCGCAAAAGCTCACTCAGCTATCGCAGCCGAATACCGTGGCATGACAGTTACGGAATTGACTGAGTTGCGTAAAATAGCAAGAGAAACGGGCGTATATTTGCGAGTGGTAAAAAATACACTGGCAAGACGTGCTGTGGCAGGTACTGAGTTTGAATGTATGCAAGACGCCTTAGTCGGCCCCTTGTTAGTAGCATTCTCGATGGAAGACCCAGGTGCTGCCGCACGTTTGATCAGCAATTTTGCTAAAACGCATGACAAATTAATCACTAAGGTTGTTGCCATTGGTGGTCAATCTTATGGGGCTTCTGAGCTGTCCCGTTTGGCAAGTTTGCCAACACGCGACCAAGGCATCGCCCTGTTAATGTCAGTCATAAAAGCACCTGTAGAAAAATTGGTTCGTACTATAGCTGCTCTGGGAGACCAGAGAAAAGAGCAAGAAGCGGCGTAATTTTTTTAAATCTGTTATCCCGTCTTGTTTGACGGTTTAAAACTACTAATTAGAGAAACACACAATGGCAATATCAAAAGAAGACATTTTGGACGCAGTCGCCAACATGACCGTAATGGAAATCGTTGATTTAGTGTCAGCATTCGAAGAAAAATTCGGCGTATCTGCCGCTGTTGCTGTTGCAGCAGCCCCTGCCGCATCTGCAGCTCCAGTTGTTGAAGAGCAAACTGAATTCGACGTCGTCCTGACAGGATTTGGCGAGAATAAAGTCAGCGTCATCAAAACCGTCCGTGGCATCACAGGATTGGGATTGAAAGAAGCGAAAGACGCAGTTGAAGGCGTTCCTACAGTATTGAAAGAAGGTGTGCCTAAAGCAGAAGCTGAAGAAATGAAAAAGCAACTGTTGGAAGCAGGCGCTACCGTCGATATTAAGTAATAATATTGACCCACATCAAGACTTAGGTCTTTTTAAGTACGGCTGGTGGCCACAAGTCACCGGCCTTTTACTGTTTACAACGATTGTGCAGTAAAACATTTCATGACGAAAAAGTTTGGAAGCGATATGTCCTATTCTTTTACCGAAAAAAAGCGTATTCGAAATAACTTTGGCAAAAGCACTGAAGTGCTCGAAGTCCCTTATCTTCTGGCAACGCAAATAAATTCTTATGCCAGCTTTTTGCAATTAGGTGTTACCCCTGAAAAACGTGCGGATATAGGCTTGCATTCAGCCTTTTCTAGTGTTTTTCCTATCGAAAGCCATTCCGGTTATGCGGTGCTCGAATATGTCAGATACAGGTTAGGTGATCCAGTTTTTGATGTCAGGGAATGTCAACAGCGTGGTGCGACCTATGCGGCTCCATTGAGGGTTTTAGTCCGGTTGGTCATTTACGATAAAGACGCACCTGCTAATGCTAAGGTTGTAAAAGATGTTAGGGAACAAGAAGTCTATATGGGTGAATTGCCCTTAATGACTGAAAATGGAACTTTTGTAATTAATGGGACTGAACGGGTTATTGTTTCACAATTACACCGTTCGCCTGGCGTATTTTTTGACCACGATAAAGGCAAGACGCATTCATCAGGCAAGCTTTTGTTTAATGCCCGTGTGATCCCTTACCGTGGCTCCTGGTTGGATTTTGAGTTTGACCACAAAGATTGTGTCTATGTAAGGATAGATAGGCGCAGAAAAATTCCCGCAACTATTTTGTTACGTGCATTAGGTTACGACAACGAAGAAATGATTAAAATTTTCTTCGAAACCAATAAATTTACCTTGAACGGTGGCCAATGCCTATTCCATATTGTCCCTGAAAGGATGCGTGGAGAAATAGCGGCATTTGATGTCAAGTATAACGGTCAAGTATTGGTTGAAGAAGGCCGCCGCATCACGGCTAAACACATCCGCGAAATGAATAAAGTCGGGATGACCGAAGTCGAAGTGCCGCGTGACTATTTGATGGGTAAGATTTTAGGCCATAACCTCATTGACGAATCGACGGGTGAGTTGGTTGCCAACGTTAACGATGAAATCACTGATGCGTTAATCGAGCGTTGCATAGAAAAAGGCATCCGTGAAATCAATACCTTATTTGTGAATGATCTGGATCGCGGGCCTTATATCAGCAATGCGATGCGTTTGGATGTGACTACAAATACCCTGGAAGCGTTGGTAGAAATTTACCGTATGATGCGCCCTGGTGAGCCGCCAACTAAAGAGTCAGCGGAAAATTTGTTCCAAAATTTGTTCTTCACTGATGACAGATATGATTTATCGACTGTCGGTCGGATGAAATTCAACCGTAGGTTGGGTCGCGAAGAGATTGTTGGCACTGGTACGTTAACGAAAGAAGACATTATTGATGTCTTGAAAGAATTGATCAGCATCCGTAATGGAAACGGTAACGTTGATGATATCGACCATTTAGGCAACCGTCGTGTCCGTTCTGTGGGTGAAATGATCGAAAACCAATTCCGCGTTGGTTTGGTCAGGGTTGAGCGTGCTGTCAAGGAACGTCTGACCTTAGCCGATTCCGAAGGCTTGATGCCGCAAGAAATCATCAACGCAAAGCCAGTTTCAGCGGCGGTGAAGGAATTCTTTGGTTCTAGCCAATTGTCGCAGTTTATGGATCAAAACAATCCATTGTCGCAAGTGACCCATAAGCGTCGCGTTTCGGCATTGGGGCCAGGTGGTTTGGCTCGTGAACGCGCCGGATTTGAAGTCCGCGACGTACACGCAACCCATTATGGCCGTGTGTGCCCTATTGAAACGCCAGAAGGGCCAAACATTGGCCTTATCAACTCTTTATCGGTTTATGCGCGTACCAATGATTATGGTTTCTTGGAAACGCCTTATCGTAAAGTGGTCAATGGCCATGTCACCGATCAAGTTGATTATTTGTCAGCGATTGAAGAGGGTGAATTTGTTATTGCCCAGGCCAGTGTGGCCGTTGATGAAAATGGCAAACTGGTCGATGGTTTGGTGTCTTGCCGCCATAAAGACGAGTTTACCTTGGCGATGTCTGACACGGTGCAATACATGGACGTGTCATCTAAGCAAATTGTTTCTGTTGCAGCCTCGATCATCCCGTTCTTGGAGCATGATGACGCGAACCGCGCCTTGATGGGTTCTAACATGCAGCGTCAAGCAGTACCGACACTGCGTGCAGAAAAGCCGTTAGTAGGAACCGGTATGGAACGTACGGTTGCAAAAGACTCCGGTGTTACTGTAGTCGCAACACGGGGTGGAAGGATTGAAGCCGTTGATGCCGCTAGAATCGTGGTCAGGGTGAATGATACTGAAACCGAAACAGGCAGCCCAGGCGTTGATATTTATAACTTAATTAAATATACCCGCTCTAACCAAAATACCTGCATCAACCAAAAACCTTTGGTTAAGCCCGGCGACACTGTCAATGCCGGCGACATTATTGCTGATGGCCCATCTACAGATATGGGTGAATTGGCATTAGGCCAAAATATGCTAGTCGCATTTATGCCTTGGAATGGCTACAACTTCGAAGACTCTATTTTAGTGTCTGAACGGGTCGTTAAAGAAGACCGATTTACGACTATCCATATTGAGGAAAAAACTTGTGTTGCCCGTGATACTAAACATAGCCCTGAGGAAATAACGGCCGATATTCCAAACGTTAGCGAAGAAGCGTTGGCAAAATTAGATGAATCAGGGATTGTTTACGTCGGAGCTGAGGTTAAGGGTGGCGATATTTTGGTTGGTAAAGTGACACCAAAAGGTGAGACCCAGCTTACCCCAGAAGAGAAATTGTTGCGTGCCATTTTTGGTGAGAAAGCAGCTGATGTCAAAGACACTTCTTTGCGCGTTCCAAGCAGCATTGAAGGTACCGTTATTGACGTGCAAGTGTTCACCCGTGACGGTGTCAAAAAAGATAAACGCGCCTTGGATATTGAACAAGATCAAATCAAGAGCTACCGCAAAGATTTGGATGATCAATTGAAAATTCTCGAACAAGATATTTTCTTGCGCGTGGCAAAGTTATTGGTCGGAAAAGTTGCGTTGTCAGGCGTAGGTTTGCGGGCAGGTACTGAAATTACTCAACAGTATTTGGACGGACTAAAACGATCTGATTGGCTGAAAATCAAAATGCAGGATGAAGAAATCAACCTGCAATTAGAAACCGTTGCGGCACAAATCGAACAACAACGTAAAGATTTTGATGAGAAATTTGAAATCAAGCGTAAGAAGATCACTATGGGGGATGATTTGCCTCCTGGCGTATTGAAAATGGTCAAGGTGTATCTGGCCGTTAAAAGACGTATTCAGCCAGGTGACAAAATGGCTGGACGGCACGGAAACAAAGGGGTTATCTCCATGATACGCCCGATTGAAGATATGCCTTACACAGCAGACGGTAATCCCGTGGACATCGTGTTGAACCCATTAGGGGTGCCTTCGCGTATGAACGTCGGTCAGGTTTTGGAAACCCATTTAGGTTGGGCGGCTAAAGGCTTGGGTATAAAAATTGGCAAAATGCTCGAAGCGAAAGCCAAAATTAACGACATTCGCGAATATTTGGACAAAATTTATAACTCAAGTGGCTGTAAAGAAGATTTGACCTCTTTTAGCGATAAGGAAATTTTGGAAATGGCCGCCAATTTGGTGGGCGGTGTTCCGATGGCGACGCCTGTTTTCGATGGTGCCAATGAAGAAGACATCCGCACCATGTTGAAATTAGCCGATTTGCCTGAACACGGCCAAATCACCCTTTACGATGGTTTGACGGGCGAAGCTTTCGAGCGGGAAGTGACGGTCGGTTATATGTACATGTTGAAGTTGAACCATTTGGTCGATGACAAAATGCACGCCCGTTCAACTGGCCCTTACAGTCTTGTTACGCAGCAACCGTTGGGCGGTAAAGCCCAATTTGGTGGTCAGCGTTTTGGTGAGATGGAAGTTTGGGCGCTTGAAGCGTATGGTGCTGCATATACATTGCAGGAAATGCTGACTGTCAAATCTGACGATGTGACAGGCCGTACCCGAATGTATAAAAACATCGTGGATGGGGATCATAAAATGGAAGCAGGTATGCCAGAATCATTTAATGTCTTGATTAAAGAAATTCGCTCATTGGCCGTTGATATAGAATTGGAACGCGAGTAACCGCGTCATTTATACACGACATGATTGCCTGCTCTGGATTGTGCCAGAGATAATTTTAAAGGGGACAAGCTCTTGAAAGATTTAATGAACTTCTTAAAACGCCAAGGCCGTGCAGACGACTTTGACGGAATTAGCATCGGTTTGGCCTCGCCAGATATGATCCGCTCTTGGTCTTATGGGGAAGTTAAAAAACCTGAGACCATCAACTACCGTACGTTCAAACCTGAACGCGACGGTTTGTTTTGCGCCAAGATTTTTGGCCCAGTCAGTGATTATGAATGTTTGTGCGGAAAGTACAAGCGCCTGAAGCATCGTGGTGTTATCTGTGAAAAATGCGGTGTCGAAGTTACCCTGTCAAAAGTCCGTCGTGAACGGATGGGGCATATTGACTTGGCTAGCCCAGTTGCGCACATTTGGTTTTTAAAATCTTTGCCATCCAGAATCGCATTGTTGTTGGACATGACCTTGCGCGAAATTGAACGGGTTTTGTACTTTGAATCTTTCGTTGTTTTAGATCCAGGCATGACTCCGCTTGAAAAAGGCCAATTATTGACCGATGACGAATATTTGGATGCCGTCGAATTGCATGGTGATGATTTCGTAGCCAAAATGGGTGCGGAAGCCATTTATGAGTTGCTGAAAGCCATTGATTTGCAGGAGCAAGTTAATGTCTTGCGTGAAGAAATCAATTCCACCAGTTCAGAAACTAAGATTAAAAAATATGCCAAGCGTCTGAAAGTTATGGATGCTTTGCTTAGTTCAAAAAATCGTCCTGAATGGATGATTTTGCAGGTCTTACCTGTATTGCCACCCGAATTGCGTCCTTTGGTTCCTTTGGATGGCGGGCGTTTTGCAACCTCAGACCTGAATGATTTGTATCGGCGCGTCATCAACCGGAACAATCGTTTGAACCGTTTGTTGGATTTAAATGCCCCTGACATCATCGTGCGCAACGAAAAGCGTATGTTGCAGGAATCTGTTGATGCCTTATTGGACAATGGCCGTCGTGGACGTGCGATTACAGGCACAAACAGAAGGCCGTTAAAATCGCTTGCCGATATGATTAAAGGCAAACAAGGCCGCTTCCGTCAAAACTTGTTGGGTAAACGTGTCGATTATTCAGGGCGTTCGGTGATCGTGGTGGGGCCGACTTTACGTTTGCACCAATGTGGTCTGCCCAAAAAAATGGCCTTGGAATTGTTCAAGCCTTTTATTTTCAGCAAATTGCAGTTCCGTGGCTTAGCAACGACAATTAAAGCCGCTAAAAAAATGGTCGAACGTGAAGGCACTGAAGTTTGGGATATTCTCGAAGAAGTGATCCGTGAACATCCTATCTTGTTGAACCGTGCGCCGACCTTGCACAGATTGGGTATCCAAGCCTTTGAACCTATTCTAATTGAAGGTAAGGCGATCCAGTTGCATCCGCTGGTCTGTAGCGCATTCAACGCCGATTTCGACGGCGACCAAATGGCGGTGCATATTCCGTTGTCAATCGAAGCGCAATTGGAAGCCAGAACCTTAATGATGGCAACCAATAACATATTGTCCCCGGCTAATGGTGAACCTGTCATTAACCCTTCGCAGGACGTGGTTTTGGGCTTGTATTACATCAGCCGTGAAAAGATTAACGCCAAAGGGGACGGTAGCATTTTTGTTGATGTGGGTGAAATACATAAGGCACTGCAAGCCAAAACAGTTGAATTACAAGCTAAGATTGAATTGCGTATTACCCAAAAGACGCTGAGCGAACAGGGTGAAATTGAGGAGAAAACTTATCGTGTTAAGACCACTGTAGGTAGAGCTTTGATATGGGAAGTAGTGCCTGGCTTGATGCCCTATGAGTTAGTGAACTGTGATATGACCAAAAAGAACATTTCGCGGCTCATCAATTACAGTTACCGTTATTTAGGCAATAAAGAGACGGTCGTGCTGGCTGACCAGCTGATGTATTTAGGGTTCAGGTACGCCACCATTTCTGGTGTTTCTTTTGGTATCGAAGACATGGCGATACCAGCTAAGAAAATTGACATCATTGCCGCTGCTGAAGCCGAGGTAAATGAGATCCAAAGCCAGTATTCATCCGGTTTAGTGACCGACGGTGAACGTTATAACAAGGTTGTCGATATCTGGTCACATGCCAACGATCAGGTAGCGAAAGTGATGATGGATGGCCTGGGTGAAGAATCCGTTGTTGATGCTGAAGGCAAGACTGTCAAACAAAAATCTTTCAACTCCATTTTTATGATGGCGGAGTCGGGAGCAAGGGGTTCGGCGGCTCAGATTCGTCAGCTGGCCGGTATGCGCGGATTAATGGCAAAACCGGATGGTTCGATTATTGAAACTCCAATCACTGCAAATTTCCGTGAAGGCTTGGACGTATTGCAATACTTTATTTCCACACATGGTGCACGGAAAGGTCTTGCTGATACGGCTTTAAAAACCGCAAACTCAGGATATTTGACACGGCGATTAGTTGATGTTGCGCAAGATTTGGTTATTACCGGAACTGATTGTGGCACGAAAAGCGGATTGGTTATGCTGCCAATCATTGAGGGTGGCGACGTTGTTGAGCCATTGTCGGAACGGGTTTTAGGGCGTGTTGTTGTCAATGACGTAATGGATAACAGTGGTGAAAAGATCATTGTCCCAGCTGGCACATTGCTTAATGAGCATTGGGTTTCCGTACTTGATTCAAATAGCGTCGACCAAGTAATCGTCCGTTCTGTTATTACTTGCGAAAACAGACATGGTGTTTGTGCGGCCTGTTATGGCCGTGACTTGGGTCGTGGACATCTTGTTAATATCGGCGAAGCTGTTGGTGTTATCGCAGCACAGTCTATAGGCGAGCCCGGCACTCAGTTGACTATGCGTACTTTCCATATCGGTGGCGCGGCTTCACGGTCGGCGGCTATTAGTAACGTTCAGGTAAAATCAGCGGGTACAGTAAGGCTCAGTAATCTGAAATCTGTTGCTAACCGTGAAAACAATTTGGTGGCCGTATCCCGGTCTGGTGAAGTATGCGTGGTCGATGATTATGGCCGCGAACGTGAACGTTACAAAATCCCTTATGGCGCGGTATTGTCTGTACAGGAAGGCAGCAAAATAAATGCGGGCGATATTATTGTCACTTGGGATCCATTTACACACCCTGTCATAACAGAGGTAGATGGTTTTGTCGAGTTGGTTAACTTCGTTGATGGTGTCACCGTACAAAAACAATCTGATGAAGTGACAGGATTGAGTTCGTTAGTGGTCACTGATCCTAAGCAGCGCGGAAGTGCTGGTAAGGAATTGAGGCCAATGGTCAAGTTGATTGACAGCGAAGGAAATGGAATTTACTTACCCGGAACAGAAATTCCTGCCCAATACTTTTTACCAGCAGGTGCGATTGCGGGTATTAAAGATGGCGGTGAAGTAAAAGTCGGTGACGTCTTGGCTAGAATTCCACAAGAATCTAGTAAAACAAGGGATATTACCGGTGGTTTGCCTCGCGTAGCTGACTTGTTTGAGGCCAGAAAAACAAAAGATCCTGCGATATTAGCCGAAACGAGCGGGACTATTTCGTTCGGTAAAGAAACCAAAGGTAAGCAACGCGTAATTATTACTGATGCCCAAGGTGAGCAAGTTGAAACGCTGATTCCTAAATGGCGTCATATCACTGTATTTGAGGGTGAGTACGTCGAAAAAGGTGAGACGATTGCAGAAGGTGAATTGACTCCTCATGATATTTTAAGACTGAGAGGGATAGAAGAGCTGTCGAATTATTTGGTCAAAGAAATTCAAGATGTTTATCGTCTGCAAGGTGTAAAAATTAACGACAAGCACATTGAGTGTATTATTCGCCAAATGCTTAGAAAAGTTGAGATCACAGCCTCAGGGGATACTACTTTCTTGAAAGGCGATCAAGTCGAACGTGCGGCAGTGCGTGTTGAAAATGACAAGATGGAAACCGAAGGAAAAATACCTGCAAGTTTCGAATCTATCCTTTTAGGCATAACCAAGGCATCTTTAGCGACTGAGTCATTTATTTCAGCAGCGTCTTTCCAAGAAACAACTCGCGTTCTGACCGACGCAGCTGTTAGAGGATTGAGTGACAGCCTGCAAGGCTTAAAAGAGAATGTTATTGTGGGTCGATTGATTCCTGCTGGTACAGGTTTGGCTTATCATGAGAACAGAAAAAATAGATATGTCCACAATCATGAATCAGAAAATTTGGTAACTCCGATAATTGATACGGAAGAGGCATTGAAACAAGCGTTAAATATTTAATTGAATGTAAAATTTTAAAATTATTCTTGACCGAAAATATATGGTCAAGTAGAATGTCCTGCTAACGTAAGCTAAAGCGATTCTGGCAGGGTAAATGGAATTGCGCTTCCCCAAAGCAAATGCTTTGGGGAGTTGCTGATTTATTGTCTGACAATTAGTTGTCGATCGGAGAAAAAAATATGACCACGATTAATCAGTTGGTTCGTAAGCCTCGTGCTAAAAGAATTGAAAAAAGTAACGTCCCTGCATTAGAGGCGTGTCCGCAAAGAAGGGGTGTTTGTACTCGTGTTTATACTACCACTCCTAAGAAACCGAATTCGGCTTTGCGTAAAGTTGCGCGGGTTCGTTTAACCAATGGGTCTGAAGTTAGTAGTTATATTGGTGGTGAGGGTCATAATCTTCAGGAGCACTCCGTTGTTTTGATTCGTGGTGGCCGTGTAAAAGACTTGCCTGGTGTCCGTTATCACGTTGTTCGCGGTAGTCTTGATGCTTCTGGCGTGAATAACAGAAAATGCGGTCGTTCTAAGTACGGAACTAAGCGCCCTAAAAGTTAATTGATTGGATAGTAAAAATGTCAAGAAGAAGAGTAGCAACCAAAAGAGAGATTATTCCTGATCCGAGATTTAACAGTGTAATGCTGACTAAATTTATGAATATGATCATGGAAAGCGGTAAGAAATCTATTGCTGAATCGATTGTGTATGGGGCTCTTGATGTTATAGAGGTCAAGGGTCATGCTGTGCCGTTAGATGTTTTGTCAAAGGCGCTTGAGAATGTTCAGCCCCGTGTTGAGGTTAAATCTCGTCGTGTCGGCGGGGCAACTTATCAGGTTCCTGTTGAGGTAAGGCCTTCCAGAAGAATGGCACTTGCTATGCGTTGGTTGATTGATGCTTCGCGTAAGAGAAACGAGCGTAACATGGCCTCAAAGCTTGCCGGCGAGCTCATGGATGCTTTTGAAGGGAAAGGAAATGCAGCTAAAAAGCGCGAGGATACCCATAGGATGGCTGAGGCTAATAAGGCGTTTTCACATTACCGCTTTTAATTTTATAGGTTTTATGTAGAGTGGATCGTAAGACACCTATCGATAGGTATCGAAATATCGGCATAATGGCTCACATTGATGCTGGGAAGACAACGACCACAGAGCGGATTCTGTATTACACAGGTGTGTCTCATAAAATAGGTGAGGTGCATGATGGTACTGCAACAATGGATTGGATGCAGCAAGAGCAAGAGCGTGGTATTACCATAACATCCGCAGCGACAACTTGTTTTTGGTCTGGTATGCGCAAGCAGTTTTCTGAGCATCGGATTAATATAATAGACACGCCTGGGCATGTTGATTTTACGATTGAAGTTGAAAGATCCCTTCGGGTATTAGATGGTGCTTGTGCTGTGTTTTGCGCGGTGGGTGGTGTGGAACCGCAGTCTGAGACGGTATGGCGTCAGGCTAATAAGTATAAAGTGCCAAGGTTGGTTTTTGTAAACAAGATGGATAGGGTTGGTGCGGACTTTTTTAGGGTAATAAGCCAAATTAAAGTTCGCCTAGGTGCTGTTGCCGTGCCGTTGCAATTGCCAATTGGGGTTGAGGAAAGTTTTAAGGGTGTTGTTGACCTAATAAAAATGAAAGCTATTTATTGGGATGATTCTACGATGGGCATGTCGTTTGTCGAAGATGATGTTCCAAGTGATATGGTTTTGCTGTGTCGGGAGTGGAAAGAAAAGTTAGTTGAAGCTGCGGCAGAGGCAAACGAAGCTTTCATGGAAAGATATTTAGAGGAAGGGATGCTTGATGATGCCCAGATCAAGGAGGGTCTTCGTTTACGAACTATTGCTAACGAAATCGTTCCGGCTTTATGCGGCTCTGCTTTCAAAAATAAAGGTGTCCAAGCGATGCTTGATGCCGTAATTGACTATTTGCCTTCGCCTGTCGACATTCCTTCCGTAGAAGGTGTTCTTGAGGACGAAATTACTAAGGCGCAGAGGGATGCAAACGATAGTGAGCCGTTTTCAGCATTGGCTTTTAAGATTGCTGCCGACCCATTTGTGGGGGTACTGACCTTTTTTAGGGTTTATTCAGGGGTGCTGAGCACGGGTGATGTGATTTATAACCCCAAAAAAAAGAAAAAAGAGCGTATTGGTCGTCTGGTTCAGATGCACGCAAATTCACGCGAAGAAGTTAAGTATGTACTTGCTGGTGATATAGCAGCAGCAATCGGTTTAAAAGAAGTTACTACTGGCGATACTTTATGTGAAATCGCATCGCCAATAGTTCTGGAAAAAATGGATTTTCCTGATCCGGTTATATCGGTGGCTGTTGAGCCTAAAACTAAAGCAGATCAAGATAAAATGTCTGTTGCTTTGGCTAGGTTGGCTCAAGAAGACCCTTCCTTTAGGGTAAGTGCTGATGATGAATCGGGGCAAATAATAATATCTGGCATGGGTGAGCTGCATCTTGAAATTATTGTTGATAGGCTAAAAAGGGAGTTTAGTGTCGATGCTAACGTTGGAAATCCACAGGTTGCATATAGAGAGACCATAAGAAAATCAGTTGAGCATGAAAAAAAGTTTATAAGGCAAACGGGCGGGCGTGGTCAATATGGTCATGTTTGGCTAAGGATAGAGCCACAAGAGTCTGGAAAAGGGTATCTTTTTATAAATGACATTGTTGGTGGTGTCGTTCCAAAAGAGTTTATTCCCGCCGTAGATAAAGGGGTTCAGGAGCAGCTAAAAAGTGGCGTGCTCGGTGGCTACCCTGTATTAGATGTAAAGGTTTCGCTGTTTGATGGTTCTTATCATGATGTGGATTCAAATGAAATGGCATTCAGAATAGCAGCCTCGATGTGTTTTAGGGAAGGTCTTTACGATGCTTCACCAGTTTTGCTTGAGCCAATTATGAAAGTGGAAGTGGTGACGCCCGAAGAATATATGGGTGATGTCGTTGGGGATATAAATAGACGGAGAGGAATTATACAAGGATTAGATGATTTGCCTTCAGGGAAAGTAGTCAGTTGTGAGGTGCCGCTTGCTGAAATGTTTGGTTATGCAACGGATCTTCGTTCTGCAACGCAAGGACGGGCAACTTATAGTATGCAGTTTGAAAAATACAACGAGACGCCTGCTCATATTGCAGACGGTATAATTAAAAAATCTTCATAATTTTGAAAAAAATAAGGTAAAAGCAAATGGCCAAAGAAAAATTTTCGCGTAGTAAGCCGCATGTCAACGTTGGCACGATAG
>CAYUQV010000069.1:0-16111 GCA_964446885.1 uncultured Methylocucumis sp. | reverse complement strand
TTACTACCTTATCTAAATCCTATATTCAAGAACTTTTAAGTGCGATTGCCCTGGTAACCAGTGGAGTTAGAAGTTAAAAATTGCAGTGTGCTCTACATCCTGATTGTCATATCCATGCCACTTAAAAACAGTCAGTGCCTCTTTTAGCGTACCAATCAAATCATCCCGTGTAGAGGGGAAGTCGGTAGGAATACCAAGCGACAATGAATCCCATCTGCTAATAATTTTTCCAAAAGGATTTCCTTCTTTTGTGCCATCAAGCCTGATATCAAGAACAACACCATCCCACCAGAATAAGAAACGATGTTGCATACAAAACTCTTCCCGGCCAGTACCTAAACAGATCAAAAAAATATTTCTATCCCTGTCAATTGTCCACCAAGATTTAAGTTGCCATTCGTCTTTATGGAACAACCTGCTTAGCTTTGCGAAGTCATAATTTATTGCATCTGCTTCGGATACTTCTTCATTTATAAAAGCCATGATTAATATCCCGCTAAAATTTAAAAACGGCACTGCGTTCACCTTGTTGACCATCATAATATCCAACAGTTTTAAATGCTTTAAACGCATCCTTGAGTACGCAAATGACTTCCTCTCGGGTGTGCTGGAAGTTTTCTGGAATTTGTAAGCCGGGTGATTCCCAAGTTGTTACAATTTTTCCAGGTGAGTCTTCTGTAGATGAACCTGTTATGTAAACTTTTATAGGAACACCATCCCACCACAATAAAAAATCTTGGTCAGCGAAATATTCTTCCCTACCGCTGCGTAGCCAACTTAAAAAAATATTTTGTTCACGGTCAATTGTCCAACAGTGCTTTAAATGAAACATAGGCGTGCGGAACATTTTACTTAACGCTTCAAAGCCATATTTTTCTGCATCGGTATCAGATACAGGTTCTTTTACAAAAGGCATATTCAAACTCCAACAACTCAGCCGGAATGGGTTTGTACCCCATTCCGTTACATTAAATTAAAGGGAAGTTACAAACTCCGTCCCGCCCCAACCAAATACACCCCAGGATCAACATAAAACATCGTCAGCAGCGCTTGCGGTTTATCCGCCTGATATTGCCCAAGCAAAGGCATCAAGCTGCGGATAGCGAAATGTAAATGCGGTGGCTTACCTTGCGCGTTGCCCGTGCTGCCGACGCTGCCTAAAACATCGCCAGTCGCCAACCATTGTCCCGCATGGCTAGAGGTGCTGTGCAGATGAGCATAATAATAAAACCGCCATTTTGCGCCTAGCACTAACACCACGTTGCCGCCGATGTCGTTATAGCCTGTGTAAACCACTAAGCCAGGGCTGGCGGCAACGACGGGTTTGCCTTCCTTGGCAAAAATGTCGATGCCTTTATGCACACCCGAACGTCCCCATGGTGAATGCCAGAACGAGTTGGGGTTCCAGTCGGCGGAGCTGGCACCTGCCACCGGAATCTCATGGCCTTCCGGTATCAACCAGCCCGCTGATAGTAACAAAGCGACTAGGACAATGAATTTGCTCATTTGGGCGTAACCCATTCAGCATCTTGCTCAGATTGCCGCGTCAACGCGTACCAATCAAAATGCCGTGTCGCCAGCATCAGCACCGCCAACACCACAAAGGTCAAGACACTGCCCATCAACAACGCGCATTCTTCCGATTGCAAAATCACATACAGCACCGTGTACAACACCGACAAGCCCAAACCCAATAACAAGCCTAGCTTGCCGCTACGCAAGATACCGCCAAAATACACCGTCAATAGCAACGTACAAGCCGCCGCGCCCGCACCGTAAGCATATAAGAACAAAATATGCTCGGATAAGGAAATCAGCAACAAATAAAACACCAACAAAGCCATGCCGACCAACAAATATTGGATAGGATGGATGCGTAATTGCTTTAACAACTCAAACAAAATCAACGCGACAAAGGTCAGCACAATCAACAGCACTGCGTATTTGATGCTGCGTTCGGCTTGTTGGTAAATATCCACGGGCTGCACTAACTCAAAACCCACCGTTGGCCCAAGCAGGCTGCTACACTCATTTTTCGAACAACGTTCCAAAGCACCCGCGACATTCAAAGAAAACGACGAAGCCCGCCAGCGTGCGGTAAAACCTTTATCGGTGATGTCATGGGTTTCCGGCAACAAACCGCCCGTAAAGCTAGGATGCGGCCAATTGGCAGACGTTTGCACATCGGTATTTTCTGCCACCAAAGCAAAATGCAAACCCTGCATACCATGCAAATCTAGCGTAAAAGCAAACGGTAGATTCTTCACCTCATTGCTAGGCAATTCCGGCAATTGCGCGTTCATACCTTGCTCTGTGCCCGGTAAATGGCTGGACGGCTGGAAAGCGATTTTTTCGCCATTCCACAGCAAATCCGGTTGGGCGGCAATGCCACGCTGGTCGCTGACCAATACGGACAATTGTGGTTTTCCCCACGTGATTTTGCTGTCCTTGTTTCGCTCTAACAATTCCAATAACGCCTGATTGCTGAATTCGCCTTTGACCTCAATATGGCTAGTGTAAACAGGCACGCTATAAATACCGCGTTGGCGTAAGTTGTTTTCGAGCTGGCTATGGACAGCCAATTGTTTGGGCATTAAGTAGGTGACATGGTGCAGGGTTTTTTCGGTGATGATTTCATTGACAACATATTTGTCATCAAGCACTTTTTCTTTTGACTTATAGGTCAAATCATAAGGGATTACCAGCACAGGCGCCCCTAAGGTCTGCGCTCCCGGCCAACTGCGCTCAACGGTATCAAACGCTTGATAACGCCAATGGGTGCGCTCCTGCACCAAATCCAACATAAAACTCTTTGGCAACAGCAAAGCCAAAATCAAGGCGACAATCGTGGACAATTTCAGATAAAAACGGTTTTTCATAAAGGTTCTCCAATGGTTTGACATCGGGGGACACTTTAATCAACCGTTTTGCAGGCAGGATGTTGCGGATATGGAAATTTAGGGCGTGATTGTGCAGATTAGGTGCAGAGGCTTTTTATCGTTCCTACGCTCTGCGTGGTAACGCATCTTTGCAACGCTCCAGCGTTGCGTAAAGCGACGCTGGAGCGTCACAGGCGGCATTCCCACGCAGAGCGTGGGAACGATGTAAAAAATCTTAAGACACTTTGCGCCGACGGTAGGCCATCACCACGCCGCCCATCAGTAATAACGGCAGTGTTGCGGGAATTGGTAGGTTTTCTGAGTCTGAGCTTAAACTCCAATTGGCTGGGTTGAAGCTTTCACCATCATAAGTACTAGTACGGTAAAACTCTATACTAAAAAAATCATCACCATAGTTTCTATTCCCAATGGTTGTGTCAACATTAAAGCTGAAAGAAACGGCGTCAATTTTTTCAGAGTAAGTACTGAAGTTCATATAACTGCCATCAAACGTCAACGTGGGAAAGTCATCTCCATCACTGCTTTCAATATACGGCATTGAGGGCAACGGCGATCCGCCAAAACTGGCAAAATTCAGGATGGAATTGACCAACACGCTGTTGTTGTCGGCTTGTAAGGTGCCGTCCAGTTGCCCTGAAAGCACGCGGCTGTCAGCCATCGTATAGGAAAAATTAAATAGGGCCGCTTCGGCGGCGGGCAAGAAAAACGCCAAGCCTAAGCTGGCGGCGAGTAAGGTTTTTTTCATGGAGGGAGTGGCCTATTGTTTAGGTTTACAGAATAGACGGTTTGGCTTTGATCGGGACAGGGTTTCGTAACCCTGTCCTTAGCGATTTAAAAACGATGGATAGCGCAAAACTGCCTGATCGGCCTTGTCACTTATTTAGGCAGAACCTTAAACTTTGAAACAACACTGATAGGGGTGCGTTTTGCGGCCTGAGGATCAACCAGTGCCGTTGTGGCAACGCTGTCTGCCCCAAAGACGGTGACGGTCAACGCTAAGTTGCTTGGATTGATGTCAAACGCGGCCCAGGTATTTTTCTGAAAATGCACGTAATCGCCTTCCAACAAAGTGGCGTTGATGGTTGAGTCTTGCAAGCCCAGCGCGTTATAACCTAACGGTGCCAACACACTGCCGTTGATCGCCGTTTTGATAAAATCATCTTTGTCATTCAATGCGGAGTCGGTGTCAGGCGCAACAGGTAAGGCATCATAGAAAGCCGCTTGTTGGGCGTTAATCAAACCAGCGGCTATGCCAAGTTCGACAATGGTGTTGCCGACGGTATAGCTACGCAATAAAGAGCTGGTGAACTGTTTGTCAGTAGAAACGGTTCCCACGTTGATGTCGAAACTGTTTGTGGATTTTTGCGAGCCGCCCAGCGCGTCTTGATAACTGAGATCATTGATCCACATGCCTTCCCTGCTGGTGCTGATGAAGACGACATTTTTAATGGCATTGGCTTCTATAAACGCCAGCAACTCATTACGCTCAGCGGCATAACCTTCATAACGGGTTTCGCCGCTACTCAAGGAGCCAAGATTTTGCATCATGGGCGTACCTTGCACGAATTTCCATTTGATGCCATTTTGCTGTGCCGCCAACAAATCGGCCTTGAGGTCGGCAAGTTGTTGTGCGCCCAATAGCGTCCGGCCTGGAGCATAGGCATTAATTAGAAACTGCTGCACTTGCGCCGGATCGGTAGGGTTGGCCGCGCCCGCAATGGCTTTGTCACGGAAAGCATAGCTGTCGATCATAATGACGGTGGCGGTTTTGCCATAATCAATGTGCTGGTAAAGCTTGGTTTTGTCGGCAGTGCGCGGGTCACCCGTTGCGCCATAACTAACGGCTTCCCTGGGTGTGTATTATTGGAAAGCGAGGACACCCTCCTTAAAGCGTCTGGTTTCGTTAATATAATTGCCAGTCTGATCAAAATCAGTGGGGTACGTATTAGGGGCCGCGCCCCCTGCGGTATATGGTGGCAAGCCTATGTCCAGCGGGTTGAGCGTTTGGAAAATTGCGGCTGAACGTCTTAACCCTGTCAATTTGTTGCCCACACCATCGGTATTTTTTAAGGCTTCGTGCAGGCTAACTTGAATGCCCGGTAAATTGAAAGATGACACATAAGCCAACAAAGAATAACGGCCAGAAGGCAAAAATGAGCCATTGGCAATATTAAAATCATTGTTCAAGCCAGCTAAATTGTTCGGAAATACTGTTGTTGCGCGTCTCACCTCATCTAACACGCCAAACTTTAACCGAGGCTGTGAGTCACTGGCAGGTAAGGTTTTGAATCGGCCATCCAAAAATTTGCCCAGGGAATCTTCAGCGCGGTAGTAGTAGGTAGTACCGGGCTGTAATCCGGTCAGTTTTAATTTTGCCGGTTCAATGTAGCTGTTTTGCACAACGGTTTGGCTGCCTGCCAATGTGCCAAAACTGGGGTCGGTGCTGTATTTAAACAGCACCGAAATGGAACCATCCGTTGCTTTTTTATTGTTATGCGCCCAGACCACGGCACTATCTTGTGTGACATCACCCGCTGCCACGCCATTGAAAAAATTGGCATGGGAAGGGTTGGAAAGGCTGGCCAATGCCAGTGCGTAGCCAATAATATGTTGATTTTTCATTGTCGATCTCCTGATGTATTTGATTTATTTAAGTTCTAGGCGGAAAACTCACAGTCCACCTAGAGCCTTTGGGTCATCTGATGATTGGTTTTGATGATGGGACACCCGGTTACGGCACGATTTTGGGCTTCATCAGCGTCAGTATTTGAGCTTGCGATAATGCCCGCCTAAAGTACTCGACCTTGGTGATATAGCCATCAAACGCGAAGGCATAGGTGTCCCAAGGCGCAACCCCTATTCTGAGCGGATTGCTGTTGTGCCCAATTGGCTTGGCTCCGGTTGTGACGGAACCGACTAGCTTACCGTTAACGTATGTCCTCATTGTGCCATTGGTTTTCCAGGTCAAGGCAACGTGGCTGGCCTCATTCCAAGCGATAGCCCCTTTTTTGATGTTGAACCGTTTGCCAGCACTATCCCAGGCTTCGGCAAAAAGCATATATTCGTAGGGGTTTCTTGGGTTGGCTTCCAAGCCAAGGAGGTAGCCACCATTAAAATCTGCGGTGACTTTGCCAAGTATTTTGCTAGGCATGACTTCCCCATCAAGCGATGCCAGCTTTTGCGGAATAATCCACGCAGCCACACTGAACTCGTCATCAGGATTCAACAGCGGTGAATCGGGTACTTCCAGCCAGCCCCAATTAAACGAGTCAGTATCTAGCCGCACAGCGTTAAAACTGGGGATGCAGGCCGGCAGTGTAGGCTCTAAATAGAAACAGTTTGCGTGGTGGCCTTTGCCGGAACTGTCGGTGAAACTGCCGTCTGCTTTTTGCGTAGAAAAATTGAGCGCCATTTCTGGCTTCGGCAGAACGGTAGCAAGGCTAGCCGTGCTATACACTGCCATACCGAGCAATATTGCAGCAGATAAATTCTTCATTGGTGAGTCTCCTTTTGTGTCAGTTAATTAAGCATTTTTGCTTACCCTTTTGCGCAACTTAAGCTTATGCAGGCAAGAAGGGCCAGAAAAGGGCTATCAAAATAAGCGTTTTCTGGAATAATTAGCCTATACTGCCAACGTCCATGAATCGTCCAAAACACCTATTCATTTTGTTTGTGGCGGCAAACGCCCCTGTCAAGGCGGGTCATTGCGCCCAAATGACCCTTACGGAAAGTAACGGATTACCGAACCATGCCCACCTCACCACTTGACCATTGCCTACACCTGAATTTGCTGGGTGGCTTTGATGCCCGCCTGGAGCATCGTCCCGTGCCCGGTTTTTCTTACAACAAAATGCGGGCCTTATTGGCTTATCTCGCCGTAGAACGGGAGCAAGACCACAACCGTGAAAGCTTGTCGGAATTGTTGTGGGGTGGCCAAAGCACCCAAAGTGCACGGGATAACCTGCGCCGCACCTTATCGAATTTGCGGCGGGCCTTGGAAGCACCTAGCGGCTTATGTTTATTTGCCGCCAGCAAACACACCCTCCGTTTCATTCCCGATGCCTATATTGATGTGCTGGATTTTCAGGGTAAGCCCTCTAGCCTATCTTCCAACACGATAAGCCATGCGGAACGGGTGATCGGACTTTATAAAGGCGAATTTTTGGCAGGCTTAGGTTTGCCGGATAGCCCGGATTTTGAATATTGGCTGCAAATACAACGGGAAGCCTTGCACCGCCATGCCTTGGCCTTGCTCGAACAATTGGCGGATTTTTATGGACAAGCGGGCGATTACGGCAAAGCCTTGCAATTTGCCTTGCGCCATACCGAATTGGAGCCTTGGAACGAAAACACGCACCGCCAGATTATGCGGTTTTATGCTTTAAACAATCAGGCCAGCGCGGCTACCCAACAATATGAAATTTGTTGCCGCCTATTAAAAAACGACTATGGCACGACACCCGATGCCGCCACCTGTGAACTGTTTGGACGCATCCAAAGCGGCACGTTGCGCCCCGAACGGTCGCCAGTGCTGGCAACTGCCAATAAAACCAACGCAGAACGGCGGCAAGTGACGGTGTTGTATTGTGAATTGTCGGCTGCCGCCAGCGATGATCCTGATGAGGCGATGGCGTTGCTGCACGAGCCTCTGGCCCGTTGTATGGACATCATCCGCCAGCACACCGGGCATACCGAGCAAGTGCACGGGGGCGGTTTATTGGCGTATTTTGGCTACCCACAAGCGCACGAACACGCCGCCCGCCATGCCGTGCAAGCGGCGTTGGCCATCACGGACGGCCAAACGGGGGCCGTTGACATCCGTACCAGCATTCATACCGGCCTGATCATCACCAGTGGCGGCACGTCAGTACCGGACACCGTGGGCAGGACATCGCGGATTGCCCTCCAGCTTTTAAATAGCGCGTCCCCGTATGACATCGTCATCAGCCAAGAGACGCATTGCCTCGTGGATGGCTATTTTGCCTATCAACCGATGGAAGCCCAGGGCTTGCTGGGCGTTGCCCGGCCTGTGGAAATTTTTAAAGTGCTAGGGGCGAGTGGCGCGTTAACCCGCTTAGAGGCGGCAACCCAATTGACACCACTGTCTGGACGTAAGCTTGAATTGGCCAAACTGATGGCGTTATGGGCCGGGTCAGTGGCTGGCCATCGGCATATTTTGCTGATCCAAGGCGATGCGGGCATCGGCAAATCCAGATTGCTGCATACGCTGAAAAGGCAATTGACCAACTACGTTTATTCGCTTCGGGAATTGCGCTGTTTCCCAGAATTTAGCCAGTCGCCGTTTTATCCGCTCATCGCGATGCTGGAAAGCCTGTTTGGTTTTGACAAGCGTGACCTGGCAGAAACCAAATCGGCCAAATTAGCCGATTATCTGCAAGCCCATTACCCGTCATCGGCGCAAGATGCCATCCCGCTACTGGCGCAATTATTGTCGTTGCCCCCCTTAGCGCAATATCCATTGCCCGATTACTCGCCGCAAAAACAAAAAGGCCAAATCATATCAATTTTGCTGAATTTGTTGCAGGCCTTGGCAAGCCAGCAACCTGTGTTGCTGATTGTCGAGGATTTGCACTGGATAGACCCTTCTACATTGGAGTTGTTGACGCTGTTCGTCAAAACACCACAAGCCGCGCCTATCCTGGCCTTATTGACCGCCCGCCCCGAATTTATGCCGCCTTGGCAGGCAGGCTTGAGTCCGTGCATGAACTTAGGCCCGCTGATTGAGAGTGAGGTGGCTGACATGGTGATTGCCTTGAACAAGGACATTCCGGCTCCGACCTTGCAATGCATCATCGAACGCGCCGATGGTGTGCCGTTGTTTGTTGAAGAAATGGCGAAAATGGTCAGCCTCGACAAACACACGGAGATACCCACAACCTTACACGATCTGTTGGCGGCGCGGATGGACACGCTCGGTGAAGCAAAACACACCGCCCAGCTTGCCGCCACCTTAGGGCGCGAATTTGCATCGGCGATACTGGGCCAAGTGTCGCCCTATCCTGCCGATGTTTTGGCAGGCTATTTACAGGCGTTACAAGAGATTGGCCTATTATTTCAAGTGGACGGCAACCATTGCCAATTCAAACATGCCCTGATTCAGGAAGCCGCCTACCAATCCCAAACCAAACCCGTGCGCCAAGCCACGCATAGCCGCATCGCCCAAGTGCTGATCCATGATTTTCCTGAATCCGCCAACAGCCAGCCAGAGCTGGTCGCCCGACATTTGGCCTCGGCTGGTGAAATGCAAACGGCCATTGTTTACTGGCATAAGGCCGGGCAACGGGCCATTTTGAATTCTTCCAATCTGGAAGCCATCGCGCATTGCCGGGCCGGACTTGAAGGCTTGATGGGTCTAATCCCGGATGCCGAAGTGATGCAATGGGAGATCACCCTAAACCTAAACTTAGGGACAGCTTTGATTGCCGCACGGGGGTATGGCTCCAGTGAGGCCTGCCAAGCTTACCAACAGGCCTTGGCCTTGAGCGAAAGCATCGGTGACAACACCCGTTTGTTCAACGCGTTATGGGGGATGTGGCTGACTTCCAGCTCACGGATCGGCCACGGGCATTCGCTTGAGCTCGCCCATAAATTGCTGGATCAAGCCGAACACAACCAAGATGTGCTGCAATTACAGCAAGCGCATTACGCGATGGGCAACAGTCTGTTCTGGACAGGCCAGCCAGAACCCGCACGCCGCCACCTTGAACAAGCCATCGCGTTGTATCTGCCTGAACACCACGAGCCAATGGTTAGCCAGTTTGGCGAAAACATTTGTGTGTCTAGCGGGGCGTTATTGTTGTTGGTGCTATGGTTGTTGGGGAAGTCAAGCCAAGCGCAGGCCGTCAGCGCACGGACAGTGGCGTTGGCAAGGCAGATAAACCATCCGTTTAGCCTAGGGTTTGCGCTCAACAATGCCGCGATGCTGAACCGTTGGCTGGGGCGGGTTGAAGAGACCGAACTATTGGCACAAGAAGCCATCGCCCTGTCCCGGCAATTTGGTTTGTCGTTTTGGTTAGGGATGGGAGTCAATTCTTATGGCTGGGCTTTGGCGATGCAAGGCCAGAGTGACGGAATCGCCGCCATGCAGGAAAGTTTGGAAGCGGTCGATGCGATCATGAGCGGTGCGAAGATATTGTTCCTAGCCCCCTTATTGGAAGCCTATATTGCGCTGGAACGATATGCCGAGGCCTTGGCCTTGGCAAACGAAGCCCTAGCGGTCGTGACGGCAAAAAATGACCGCTTTTTTGAAAGCGAATTTTACCGCCTCAAAGGTGTTTGCCTATTAGCCCTTGCCCCGGCCCAATCAGAAGCCGCCGGAACCTATTTCCGGCAAGCCCTCAGCATCAGCCGCCAGCAAGGTGCGAAAGCCTTAGAATTACGTGCGGCAAACAGCTTGCAAAAGCTTGGCTACGTTTAAATGCTCTTCGGGGTTCTGTCAAAAATTTACCAATCTTGGGAGATAATTGATAGGTGCCATATAATGGTGTTATTAAATGACTAACGTTAGATGCCATCTTCATGACTACTTTAACACCACCAGAACAAGCTAAGGTTAGGACGACGTTGTACCTTACCCAAGAAAATCGGGAGCGGCTTGACCGTATCCCAAGAGGCCAAAAAACAGCCTTGATGAATAAAGCGATTGCCAATGCCCTTGAAGAAATCGAACGGGAAGAGAATGTCCAGAAATTTCTACAAATGCTCTCCGACATCCAGCCTGTAAAAACAGAGCATTCATCTGAACATATGGTCAGGATGCTCAGAGAAGGGAAAGGGCAAGCATTACTTGATAGCAAAATGAAACATGCAAAATAAGGTTGTTTTAGACTCCTGTGTTTTCAATAAGCTATTTTTAGACGAAAACGACAAGGAACAAGCCATCCAGCTTATAACGGAACTCAGCAAGAGGCATTATCAGGTCATTGTTCCTAATTTGTTCCTTTACGAAGTGCTGACCATTGCTAGTGTGAGCAATTTCCCGATACAACAAGCCTATGAATTGCTTGAGTTATACCAAAAAGCCAGTTTAACGCTGGTTGACTTAGATAAGCCGTGTATCTTGAAGGCCATTGAAATATGTGAAACAAGCCATCCTAAATCCGGCTTCCCGTCTTTTTACGATGCCAGCTACCATGCCTTGGCAATCGCCAATCACTGCATTTTTATTACGGCTGACAGCAGGCATGTGTCAAAAACGGCCCAATTCGGGCATGTGGTCTTGTTGAAAGATTGGCAGTCTGTTTTTAGTTAACCCCTCTGTAAACCCTATTGCCGTACAAACGTATATCTGCCAGTTGTTTGCGATTCATTAAACCAGAAACCATGACCCGAAAGATTAGCGTCTATGCTAAATACCCCCCGAACCCTAGTCATCCGATTGGAGTGAGGATTGGAATGGTCAAGACCATCTAACACTCTGCCTCCGCATAAAATCCCGCCAGTAAATCAACAATATCCCTCACTTGCACATCAACCCGCTATAGTTCAAGATAAACAGTTTTTTTAGGCGCACCTGAGGCCACAAAGCGCACCAGGAATTTCCCATCAATCTTGCATGGCGGCTTACGGTAACTGCCATGACTTATTAACTGTAGTCTGATACCTTGAACATAAGAACCCAAACCCTCTTGATCGCTGTAATCGTGATGACCGGAAATACAATGAAAATGACAAACGCCCATGCTGAAACGGCTATCGCCGATAAAGTCAAAAATTTGTTGGAACAGATGACCGTGCAAGAAAAAGTCGGGCAAATGGTGCAAATTGATTTTTCCCTGGTGGGCGTTGCTGATGACAAACATTGGGAACCCACGGTTGACCCGCTCAAGCTCGAAGATGCGGTGGTCACACATCACATTGGTTCCATTTTAAACACGCCTTTTACCCCCAACAACCAAGCCCAACCGATAGCTACGTGGCAGAAAATCACCCAAGCCATCCAAGCAGCGGCAGAGAAAACCCGCCTAAAAATTCCGGTCATTTATGGGATTGACGCTATACACGGGGCAACTTACACACAACAAGCCACGCTGTTCCCGCAGGCGATCAGCATGGCGGCGACGTTTAATGCCGATCTGAGCTTTAAAGAAGGTGAAATCACCGCCCGCGAAATCCGCGCGTCCGGTTTGCCGTGGAATTTCTCGCCCGTGATGGACATTGGACGGCAGCCGTTATGGCCGCGTTTATGGGAAACCTATGGCGAAGATGTGCATTTGGCCTCTGAGTTGGGTTCGGCGTTTATCAAAGGCCATCAGGGCGGCGATTTTAGCGCACCCGACAAGGCCGCGACTTGCCTGAAACATTTTGTCGGTTACAGCCTGCCTTTTAATGGTAAAGACCGTACTCCGGCCTTGATGGGCGAGAGGACGTTGCGCGAGTATTTTTTGCCTACGTTTGCAGCAGGCATCAAAGCGGGCGCACCCACGGTCATGATCAACTCGGCGGAAGTGGACGGCATTCCCGGCCATGCCAATTATCAGTATTTGACGACGATTTTACGCGGTGAAATGGGCTTTAAGGGCTTTACCATTTCGGATTGGGAAGACATTATCCGTTTGTACACCCGCGACAAGCTCGCCGCCTCACCCAAAGAAGCCGTGAAAATGGCTGTGATGGCGGGCGTAGATATGAGTATGGTGCCGTTTGATTTTTCGTTTTACTGGCTGTTGCTGGATTTGGTCGAAAAAGGCGAAGTGCCTATGGCCCGTATTGACGAAGCGGTCAGCCGGATTTTGACCGTCAAATACCAAGCAGGTTTGTTCGAACCGCGCCCTGCCCCCTTATCTGCCGAACAGCATTTCGCCACCGCTGAAGCCAAAGCCATCAACCAACAGGCCGCACATGAAGCGATCATTTTGGCGAAAAACAACAACGCCACCTTGCCGCTGAAAAAATCCACCAATATTTTAGTGGCCGGCCCCACCGCTAACTTACTGAGCGTCCTCAATGGCGGCTGGACTATCACTTGGCAAGGCGATAATGAAAGCCTTTATCCCAAAAACCACCCAACCGTTTTAAAAGCCTTGCAGGACAAATTCACAGGCCATGTCAGTTATGTACCGGGCAGCACGTTTGACAGTGAACTGGATATAGATGCCGCCGTCGCCCAAGCCAGAAAACACGATGTGATTGTGCTGTGTCTGGGCGAAAAACCTTACACCGAAACTTTGGGCAATATCGAATCCTTGGAGCTGCCCAAGGCGCAAACCCATTTGGCAAAAGCGTTGCTTGCCACAGGCAAGCCCGTCGTGTTATTGATGCTGGAAGGCCGCCCGCGCCTGATGACCGACATTGCCGACTCCGCCGTTGCGGTGGTGTTGGGCTTTTTGCCGGGTATGGAAGGCGCGACAGCGATTGCCGACATTCTGGCGGGTGACTATAACCCGAACGGCAAATTGCCCATCACTTATCCGCGCCATACCAACGGCGTGACCTTGTATGACTACAAGCCTATCGAAGCCTTTGAACAAAACGCCTATAACCCTTTATATCCGTTTGGCCACGGCCTCAGTTACACCAGTTTTACCAGCAACGGCCTGACGCTGGACAAAAAACGCATCAAAGCCAACCAGTCCGTGACCGCCACCGTCACGGTCAAAAACACAGGGACGATCAAAGGCAAAGAAACCGTGTTGTTGTATCTGCACGATGTCGCCGCGTCAGTCAGCCGCCCGGTCAGGCAATTGAAAGGTTTCCAAAAAGTCGAATTGGAACCGGGGCAAAGCAAACAGCTCAGCTTCACGCTCACGCCAGAGGATTTGTCGTTTATCGGCGTGGATTTGAAACGGGTTGTTGAACCGGGCGAGTTTGACGTGATGGTCGGCAATGAAACGGTACGGTTTACCGTTGAATAATCTTATACATCCGCCTATTTGATTAACTGACGTTCCCATGCTGGAACGGGTTTGTAACCCGTTCCGTAACGTTTTTAGTACCGATTAGATAACTCAAAATGTTATGGATGGGGTTTCAAACCCCATCCGGCATTTAGAACCCGATTAAATGATTCGTCGCGATAGCGACTCTTCAATATCGCAGAAAATATCTGTGAAATATCAGTGATTAACATGCCAAATTTATCAAAACCCAATGCCCACCCACTGCCGCTGATAGTATTGACCTCGCTGTTTTTTATGTGGGGCTTCATCACCTGCCTGAATGACATCTTGATCCCGCATTTAAAAGCCGTGTTCACGCTCAATTACGCGCAAGCAATGCTCGTGCAATTTTGCTTTTTTGCCGCGTATTTTGTGGTGTCCGTGCCTAGCGGGTATTTGGTGGAAAAATGCGGTTATAAAAACGGCATTATTATCGGTTTGGTGGTAGCGGGTGCGGGCTGTCTGATGTTTTATCCGGCGGCGGGGGTACGTTCTTATGCCTTGTTCTTAGCGGCATTTTTTGTGTTAGCTTCGGGCATCACCTTATTGCAAGTCGCCGCCAACCCTTATGTGACTTTGTTAGGCAACCCGGACACCGCATCCAGCCGCTTGACGCTAACCCAAGCGTTCAATTCTTTAGGCACGACCATCGCCCCGTACTTTGGCGCGTTGTTTATCCTCGCCACCGCCGTTAAAAGCGTCGATGAAATCAATCTGCTCAATGCCGCCGAATTGTCCGCGTATCAGGCGGCGGAAGCGGCGGCGGTGCGTAATCCTTACCTGTTCTTGGCCAGCGTGTTGTTTTTGTTGGCGGCGGTTTTTGCGGTGCTGAAATTGCCTGCCATCCAAGCGCAACAGGCATCATCAAAAGCCACGGACAGCGGCAAATCGGCGTGGCATTACCCGCATTTGCTGTTAGGTGCGATAGGGATTTTTGTCTATGTGGGTACGGAAGTGTCCATCGGCAGCTTTTTGGTCAGTTTTATCAGCAATACAGGAGATTTACCGGAACAGCAAGCCGCCAAATATGTGTCATTTTATTGGGGCGGGGCGATGGTGGGCCGGTTTGTCGGCGCGTTTGTCATGCAAAAAATCCAACCGGGGCGGGTTTTGCTGGCCCATGCGCTTGCCGCCGCCGGATTAGTCGTACTGACGATGTTTAGCAGCGGTTATTTGGCAATCTGGGCGATTTTGGCGGTGGGGCTATTCAATTCGATTATGTTCCCGACCATTTTCTCGCTGGCTTTAGAAGGCTTAGGCCCACATACCGGGCAAGGCTCCGGCATCTTGTGCGCCGCGATTGTCGGCGGGGCGGTTTTGCCAGTCATCCAAGGCTTGTTGGCGGATCAGCTTGGCATCCAATTGGCGTTTTTCCTGCCCGTGCTGGGTTATGCTTATATCGCTTATTTTGGCTGGCATCGGGCGCACCATCGCCTATAGCCAATAGGATATAAAATGATGATGCCCACAAGAGGCCGGACGGAGGACTGCCTGTCCTTCAAGGACACGCAGTCCTTATCAATTTATAGTGCTATAGCTATATAAAAACAAAGGTCTTTCAACTGAAAGGCCTTGTTCCAAACGGGTTTGCCAGCGTTGGCTTAATCTTCAGATTTTTTGCTCCGGTAGAAATAAATGCCCCCAGCAATAATCCCCACCACCACCAAAACCATCAAGATGGGGTGTTCATAAAAACTGTCAAAAAATGCCCCGGTCGATTGTGCCGTGGCACGGTAATAAGGCCCCATAAGTCCTCCCTCCTCAGTTAAGTCATTTAGTTATAGAGGCTATTTGGCAAATAGCCTGCTGTCGAGGATACCCCAAAAATTCCGATTGTCCATAATGGGTGATGGCAAGAAGGAAGCCACTCCAGCCAAGTTTAAATAAAACGCAAGGCCAGACGAGGTTTATGATGCTCAAAGTGATTTGAAACGTGTGGGTCGGGCTTACAAAGCCCGCCCCGCGCAAAGCTGATTTCTATTCTACTACTGAAACCAACGACACGCAGTAGTATATACAGACCTATTTTCTTCAATAACTTGGTCAAATACCACTCTCTTTTTATCTTTTGGAAGTGCATGAATAATAGCATCTACAAGTTCGACAAGATGGTATCTTTCATTAGCAGAAACGGTAATAACTTGCTCCAATGGACGGTCAAAAATACCAGCGACTATTTTATGTTTTTCTTCAATATTAATAGCTTGCCTGCTAGAAGGTCTATTGTTTTCAATATCCCATTCTCGAAATGGGTAGATTTTATCGACTTGGTTAATAACAATAAGAAAAGGTTTACCAGCACTTATATAAGGA
>CAYUQV010000068.1:0-16169 GCA_964446885.1 uncultured Methylocucumis sp. | reverse complement strand
GCGAAAAGCCAATATCATCGCTGATTTTGGGAGTTGTGGGTAATCGTGTGGTTTTTAAGGGGTTAAGATCAAACTGCCATCATATCAATAAAATGACGGCGGGTTGCGGCTTGGTTACGGAAGCCAAAACCTATTTTGGATTCGTGCATACGCTGCGGTTATTTGGCGCAAACTAACTGCAACGGGCTTCAAACTAGGCGAGGTTTGACAAAACGGCTACAATCACCTGCTATTTGGGCTAAACAGGCCTTAACGGCATTGCCCATCCGCCCCTTTAGGAGATTTTCCATGACCGATTTGCCAGAAAACACCCAGCCATCTGTGCGTAAAGCCAGTGCCGGGGCGTTGTCATCTCATATTGACAGCCTAATCCTAGCCGCCAGTGCCCCGGAGTTTGAAGATGCGGGCGATAACCCGTTCGGGTTGGCCGATGTTGGTGGTTATGCCAGCCCTACCTTCGCTGACTTGGACGCTGACGGCGACCTGGACGCGTTTATCGGCAACAAAAATGGCAACACCCTCTATTTTGAGAATACTGGTACAGCCAAGGCTCCGGCTTTTACTGACCGTGGCACTAATCCGTTTGGGCTGGCTGGTGTCGGCAATTATGCCAGCCCAACCTTTGCCGATTTGGACGGTGATGGCGACCTGGACGCGTTTATCGGCGAACCTTATGGTAACACCCGTTATTTTGAGAACACTGGCACGGCCAGTGCCCCGGCTTTCACTGGCCAAGGCACTAATCCGTTTGGACTGGCTGATGTCGGTTATGCTGCCAGCCCCACCTTCGCGGACTTGGACGGCGACGGTGACTTGGATGCGTTCATCAGCGAATACTTCGGCAACACCCGCTATTTTGAGAATACTGGCACGGCCAAGGCCCCGACTTTTACTGACCGGGGTACGAATCCGTTCGGGTTGGCCGATGTCGGTGGTTTTGTCAGCGCCAGCTTTGCTGACTTGGACGGCGACGGCGACCTGGACGCGTTCATCGGCGAATCCTACGGCAACACCCGCTATTTTGAAAATACTGGCACGGCCAAGGCGCCGGCTTTTACTGACCGTGGCAGCAATCCCTTTGGGTTGGCCGATGTCGGTAAGTATGCCAGCCCCACCTTTGCCGACCTGGATGCTGATGGTGACCTGGATGCGTTCATCGGTAACGCCGATGGCAATATCCGGGTGTTCCTGAACCAATCCCCACCTAGCCAAACCCCACCCAGCTTGACTGCCTTTAGCCAAGCGGTGGCCAGCGGCTTGGAAGACAGTGTGATTACTGTCAGTTATGCGCAATTGTTGGCCGCCAGTGATGCCAGCGATGCCGATGGCACGGTCACGGGTTTTGTGGTGCAGGCGGTGAGCGGCGGCAGTTTGCTGATCGGTGCCAGCAAAGCCAGTGCCACGCCTTGGCAAGCAGGCAGTAATGATACGGTAGATGCCAGCCACCGCGCTTTTTGGATGCCGGCCCGCAACGCTAACGGTACGCTGCCAGCCTTTACTGTGTTCGCCGAGGATAATGAGGGCCTGCGCTCCAGTGTGGCGGTACAGGCACAAGTTACGGTGGCGGCGGTCAATGACGCACCCACTGGCGTTGTGACCATCAAGGGGATAGCCAGCGAAAACCACGTTTTGACGGTCAGCCACACCTTAAAAGATGCCGAGGGTTTAGGTGAGGTCAGTTACCAATGGCAAGCCAACGGCTTGGATATTGCCGATGCCACGGGCAACAGCTACACACTGACGGCTGCGCAAGTCGGCAAATCCGTCAGTGTGCTCGCCCGTTACACCGATGGCGCAGGCACAGCGGAGAGTGTGGCCAGTGCCGCCACGATCCCGGTGCAAGTGGCGGTCATCACTGGCACTAATGGTGCTGATGTGCTGGTGGGCGGCATCGGCGACAATACCTTGCATGGTCTAGGTGGCAATGATGTGCTGGACGGCAAGGGCGGTAACGATACCTTGAATGGCGGCAACGGCAGTGACAGTTTGCAGGGCGGCTCAGGGAATGATTCGCTCAATGGTGGCGGTGGCAAGGATGTGTTGGTGGGCGGTTCTGGCCGGGATACGTTTGTGTTCGCCGCTGCGTTGGGTAGCGGTGTGGATAGTGTGCGTGATTTTAACGTCAAGGATGATACCTTTTCGCTGGACAATGCGGTGTTCGCCAGCCTGGGCGCGGATGGCAAGTTGGCCGCCGGACGTTTGGTGATCGGTTCTGCCGCGTTGGACAGCGATGATGCGCTGGTCTATAACGCCACCACAGGCGCGTTGTTGTACGATGCCGATGGTAACGGCGTGGATGCAGCGGTGCAAATCGCCCTGCTAGGCAAGGGTTTGGCCTTGACCACGGCTGATTTTATGGTCATTTAAGCCAAACAAATCTGTGCGTCTTCAAAAGCCTGACGAAGGACTGCCTGTCCTTAAAGGTTTCAACGCCGCTATAGGTGCTGAAAACGTTATGGAACGGGTCATAAACCCGTTCCGGCTCACATAAATTGGAGCTTAGGTCTCTTGCCCGCAATAGGCTAGATGGGCAAGAGATAACAGCCGCATGTCCTTGCCTGTTGCGGGCAAGAGACCTAAGCTCCCCACACCGATAAGCTACCCATGTCGACATCACCCGCCGTCAGCGTCCACGGCTCCGAAGGCTTTTGGGAGTGGTTGGCCCAGCAGCATGTTAGTCTGGCTTTCACCACTTACCAAGGCAACCGTTTGTTTCTGCTGGGCCGCCACCCGGACGGGCGGCTGGCAGTCCATGAACGCCTGTTCGATAAGCCTATGGGCCTGTGCGTACGTGGCGACCGCCTGTATATGGCTTGCCGTTACCAGCTTTGGCAATTTGATAACCGTTTGCCACCCGGCCATTTCCATCAAGGTGCCGATGCTTTGTTCATGCCCAGCATCGCCTATACGACAGGCGACCTTAGTGTACATGAAGTGGTGGTCACTTCCGGCCATGAGCTGCTGTTTGTCAACACGGATTTTAGTTGCTTGGCGGCGTTATGCCCTGGCCACAGTTTTCAGCCTTTGTGGCAACCGCCGTTCATCAGCAAATTGGTGGCGGAAGACCGTTGCCATTTGAACGGCTTGGCCTTGCACCAAAACCAGCCGCTGTACGCCACGGCTTGTAGCCAGACCGACACCGCCACCGGGTGGCGGCAACATCGGCGCAATGGCGGCGTGGTGTTGCATATTCCCAGTAACAGCGTGGTGGCTGGCGGTTTGTCCATGCCGCATTCGCCGCGTTGGTATCGGGGGCGGTTGTGGTTGTTGAACGCCGGGACGGGGGAGTTTGGCTATCTGGACGGGGAGCGGTTTGTGCCTGTGTTGTTTTGTCCAGGTTTCGCACGGGGTTTGGCCTTCACAGGCGATTATGCGGTGCTGGGTTTGTCAAAACTGCGTTCACAAAGTTTCACTGGCTTGGCCTTGGAAAGCCGCTTGGCAGAACAAGGCGAAGCGGCCCGATGTGGGCTGTGGGTTATTGATTTGCGTACCGGCACCCTTTGCCAATGGTTGCAGATTGATGGGGCGGTGGAAGAGTTGTTTGATGTTGTGGTGTTGCCTGGCCTAGTCCGCCCACAAGCGATTGGTTTACAGCAGGATGGGGTTGAACGCTTGGTCAGCTTCCCAGGCTCCGGCGGTTTGGTCGCCACCAAACCTACAGCGGAACGCCCTGCCAGTACCGCATTGCCAGTGGCGGGCATCCCCAAATCCGCCAACGTCCGCGTGTTGGCTCCAGGTTCGGTGAAATACCAGCAAGTATTCCATCTGAACCCGGACAACCTCGTCCCTTATGAAGCCTTCACTTATCCGAGCCTACAAAACCGCTGGCGGCAACACCCGCTACGGGGTGAGCTATTGGGCATTTCGGCGGCGGTGGAGGGCGAGATGGTGGGCTTGGCCATCGCCGAAGGTTTTGTTGCCGATCATGGCAAGCCCGTTACGGAACTGTTGTCGTTGTATGTATTGCCAGATTGCCGCCGCCAGGGGATAGGCCGCCGCTTGAAGGCCTTGTTGGATCGCCAGTTGCAACTTTGGCGGACGGCAACCTAGCCAAAGAGACAGGGATTGCTGCGGTTGAACAGGCTAATAAAACCTCAGCCTATCCTTTGGGCTTAAGAATCACATCAAATTATATCTGCGGCCAGGATGGCACTGTTCCCAAACCGAAAAAAACTGGTCGTTTAAATCTTATAGACGCAATCCGTTAAGCCAGCCCAGATGCGGCTTGTCCTATGGGATTCGGAGATAAAACTTCATACGGCTTCGACTCACTGCCTGCTGTTTGCTATAATGCCCGGCTTGTTTCATCGTGTGTTGTGCCAAGGAATGCCCCGCCCTTTGTTGCCATCCATTTACAAAGTTGTTAAAACGGGCCGGACAATTCCGTTATCCGGCATCTATGTTTATATGGGGATCAATGTCAAACTTCGCTAAAGAAATTATTGCTGTCAATCTCGAAGATGAGATGAAACAGTCCTATCTTGATTACGCCATGAGCGTAATCGTTGGCCGTGCCCTTCCTGATGTCCGCGATGGCCTAAAACCCGTGCATCGCCGTGTACTTTATGCGATGAGCGAATTGGGCAACGACTGGAACAAACCCTATAAAAAATCTGCACGTATTGTCGGTGATGTAATTGGTAAATACCATCCGCATGGTGACACTGCCGTGTATGACACCATGGTACGCATGGCCCAGCCTTTTTCAATGCGTTACATGCTCATCGACGGCCAAGGCAATTTCGGTTCTGTTGATGGTGATGCACCCGCCGCGATGCGTTACACCGAGGTGCGCATGGCGCGGATTGCCCATGAATTGCTCGCCGATATTGATAAGGAAACCGTCGATTTTATCCCTAACTACGACGAGTCCGAATCCGAGCCGCACGTATTGCCAACCCGTTTGCCCACCTTATTGGTGAACGGCTCATCCGGTATTGCCGTCGGTATGGCCACCAATATCCCGCCGCATAATTTAGGCGAAGTCATCAGCGCGTGTTTGGCGATGTGCGACAATCCCGATGTGACCGTGATTGAGCTGATGCAGCATATCCCCGGCCCTGATTTCCCGACTGCCGCGATTATTAACGGTGCGTCCGGTATCTACAGCGCTTATACCACGGGACGCGGCAAAATTTATTTACGCGCCCGCTGCCATTTTGAAGACATTGGCGATACCAGCCGCCAAGCGATTATCGTCACCGAATTGCCGTATCAGGTCAATAAAGCCCGTTTGCTGGAAAAAATCGCGGAATTGGTGAAAGAGGGCAAAATCGACGGCATTTCCGGCCTGCGCGACGAGTCGGATAAAGATGGTATGCGGATGGTGATTGAGCTAAAACGCAACGAAATGCCTGATGTCGTGCTCAATAACCTCTACAAACAAACCCAATTTGAAACGGTGTTTGGTATCAATATGGTGGCCTTGTTAGATGGCCGTCCGCACTGCATGAACTTGAAAGAGATCATCGCCGCGTTCATCGACCATCGCCGTGAAATCATCACCCGCCGCACCATTTATTTGCTGCGTAAAGCCCGTGAACGCGCCCATGTCTTGGAAGGTTTGGCGGTGGCGTTGGCAAACATTGATGAAATGATCGAACTGATCAAAACCTCCGTGAGCCGCGACGAAGCCAAAGAACGCCTGTTGAGACAAGAATGGAATGCCGGATTGGTGGCCTCCTTGTTGGAACGTGCCGATGCAGACCGTTCCAGACCTGAAGATTTGGCTGCTGAATTTGGCATTCATGGCGGTGTGTACCGGCTTTCCGAGACCCAGGCCCAAGCCATTTTGGATTTGCGTTTGCATCGTTTGACGGGTTTGGAACAAGACAAAATCGTCGGCGAATATAAAGAATTGTTGGCGCAAATTGACGGTTATCTTTTCATTTTGGCGAACGACAGCCGCTTGATGGAAATTATCAAAGAAGAGTTATTGGCGATTAAAGAGCAATACGCTGACTTGCGCCGTACGGAAATTGTCCAAAACCAACTGGATTTGTCTGATGGCGATTTGATTACTGAAGAGGACATGGTCGTCACCATGTCGCACGAAGGCTATGTCAAATCCCAGCCGTTGACCGATTACAAAGCGCAACGCCGGGGCGGACGAGGCAAATCGGCCACGGCGATGAAAGAAACCGATTACATTGACAAACTCATTGTCGCCAACACCCATGACACGATTTTGTGTTTCTCATCGCTAGGTAAAGTGTATTGGTTGAAGGTTTACCAATTGCCCGTTGCCAGCCGGGCGGCACGTGGCAAACCGTTTGTGAATTTGCTGCCTTTGGAAGAAGGCGAAAAGATCAATGCCTTGTTGCCGATTCGTGAGTTTAGCGACAACAAGTTCATTTTCATGGCCACTTCCGAAGGTACGGTCAAAAAAACCCCGCTCAATGAATTTGAACGCCAACGCAGTACGGGCAAAATCGCTATTGATTTGCACGAAGGCGACACTCTTGTCGGTGTTGCGGTGACGGACGGTGAGCAAAACGTCTTGTTGTTCTGTAGTTCCGGCAAAGCGGTGTGCTTTAACGAAACGGACGTACGTTCTATGGGCCGCACCGCATCCGGTGTGCGCGGAATGCGTGTCCAGGAAGGCCACAAAGTCATTTCCTTGATTATCGCCACCGAAGGCACGGTGCTGAACATCACCGAAAACGGTTATGGCAAACGTACTAAGTTGGAAGAATTTACCTGCCATAAACGCGGCGGACAAGGCCTGATCGCTATCCAAACCTCCGAACGGAATGGAGCGGTAGTCGGTGCGGTGTTGGTCAATGACAACGATGAAATCATGTTGATTAGCGACGGCGGCACGTTGGTGCGTACCCGTGTTGATGAAATTTCCGTCGTAGGCCGCAACACCCAGGGCGTGACGATTATCCGTTTGGACAAAGGCGAAAAAGTGATTGGTGTTGATAGGATTGCCGGGTTGGCAGGTGATGATGAACCTACCAGTGACGATGAAATGCTTGGCGAAACCACCGATGACCTACAGCCATCAGGAGAAGAATAATGTCTAGGGTTTACAATTTCAGTGCTGGCCCTTCCACTTTGCCGGAAGCGGTTTTGTTACAAGCCCAGCAAGAGATGGTCGAATGGCGTGGCAGCGGTATGTCTGTCATGGAAATGAGCCACCGTGGCAAACATTTCGCCATGATTGCCGAAGAGCTGGAAAGCGATTTGCGCAGCCTGATGGGCATCCCGGCCAATTATAAAGTGCTGTTTTTACAAGGTGGGGCATCCGCGCAGTTTTCCTTGATCCCGCAAAACCTGCTCAACGGTAAAACCAAAGCCTGTTACGTCAAGACGGGGGCATGGTCAGAAAAAGCCGCCAGCGATGCCAAAAATTATTGTGAAGTGGTTTTGACCGCGAGTTCCGAAGCGGAAAAATACAGCCATGTCCCTGATGTGGCAAGTTGGGTGATTGACCCTGATGCGGCCTATTTGCATTACACATCCAATGAAACTATTCATGGCGTAGAGTTTTCGGCTATTCCTGATTCGCAAGGTCTGCCGTTGGTGTCGGATATGTCTTCTAACATCTTGTCGCGTCCGGTTGATGTCAGCCAATTGGGTTTGATTTATGCCGGAACCCAGAAAAACATGGGGCCATCAGGTGTGACTATTGTTATTGTCCGCGATGATTTGATCGGCTATGCACCCAAAACCACGCCTGCCGTATTTAATTATGCCGAGCAAGCGAAAAACCAATCCATGCTCAACACGCCAGCGACCTATAACTGGTATTTGGTCGGTTTGGTGCTGAAATGGCTGCAAGCCCAAGGTGGTGTGGCGGCGATGGAACAGCGCAATATTGCCAAAGCCACAAAGTTGTACGCAGCGATAGACCAATCCAGTCTCTACCATAATCCGGTGCAAACCGCTTACCGCTCACGCATGAATGTGCCGTTCATCCTCGCGGATGAAAGCTTGGACAAGGCTTTCATTGCTGCCGCTGAAGCGAATGGTTTGTACGAATTGAAAGGCCACCGCTCGGTCGGTGGGATGCGGGCGAGTATCTATAACGCGATGCCGGATGCCGGGGTTGATGCTTTGATTGCCTTTATGGCCGAATTTGAGCGTACCCATTAATTGCCCAAGGATTTGTTGCCATGACTGCCATCACCCCGCTTGCCGAATTAAGGGAAAAAATCGATGCGATTGACGCGCAAATCTTGCATTTGCTCAATGAGCGGGCTAAGTGTGCGATGGAGGTTGCCAAGACCAAAATTGCCCAAGGCGAGCAGGGGACATTTTATCGGCCTGACCGCGAATCGCTGGTGTTGCGGCGCATCCAAGACCTGAATCCTGGCCCCTTGTCGAACGAAACGGCGATCCGGTTTTTCCGGGAAATCATGTCGGCGTGTTTGGCCTTAGAAAAACCCTTGGATGTCGCCTTCTTGGGCCCCGAAGGCACGTTTACCCAACAAGCGGCGTTCAAGCATTTCGGCCATGCCGTCAATACGGTGCCGGTGGCGACCATCAATGAGATTTTCAACGCAGTGGAAACCCACTTGTGCCAATTCGGTGTCGTTCCGGTCGAGAATTCTACCGAAGGCGTGATTAGCCATACTTTGGATAGATTGTTGGTGTCACCCTTAAAAATATGTGGCGAAGTGGAAATCCGCGTCCATCAGAATTTACTGGGTCTGGCGGAAAATTTGGCGGAGATCACCACCGTTTATTCACACCAGCAATCTCTGGCGCAATGCAGGCATTGGTTGGACAAATACTTGCCGCACGTCCACCGCGTTGCCGTCAGCAGCAATGCCGAGGCGGCGCGGTTGGCGGCGGCAGATAAAAAAATGGCCGCTATTGCCGGGATTGCAGCTGCCGATGTTTATCAATTGCCCGTGATTGAAAAAAATATCGAAGATGTGGCCAACAACACCACGCGCTTTATCATTATCGGCCAGCAAGTTTCCACATCCACTGGCAAGGACAAAACCTCTTTGGTTGTGTCCACGGGCAATAAGCCCGGCGCGTTGCACCGAACTTTAGAGCCGTTCGCCAAATTTGGCGTGGATATGATGAACATCGAATCCAGGCCGTCGCATCAAGGTTTGTGGGATTATGTGTTCTTCATCGACATCCAAGGCCATGCCGATGATCCGCAAGTGGCCGGAGCTTTGACGGCGTTAGAAGATCAAGTCAATATGTTGAAAATATTGGGTTCTTATCCAAAAGCGGTGTTCTGATATGGCAAAAATTACCCAATTATCTCAGCTGGACTTAAATGCTGAATATTCCTACGCTGACTATTTGACGTGGCGGTTTGAAGAAACGGTCGAGTTGATACGCGGCAAAATATCGCTGATGTGTCCGGCGCCAAATATTAATCATCAAAGCATTTCCAGAAATTTGTTAGTGGAAATTGGTTATTATTTAAAGAACAAGCCTTGCAAGGTCTTTGATGCGCCTTTTGATGTGCGCCTATATGATAGGAAAAAGTCGGTACTCGCCAATAAAGATATTTACACCGTAGTGCAACCGGATTTATGCGTCATTTGTGATGCAAGCAAACTTGATATTAGGGGCTGCCTAGGCGCACCTGATTGGATTATTGAAATCCTCTCGAAAAGCACCGCGCAAAAAGACACCCAAACCAAATTCCAGCTTTACCAAGAAGCCGGGGTTAAGGAATATTGGCTGGTTTATCCCTACGAAGCCACGGTTTCGCAATTTGTCTTGGACGAAGAAACCGAACGCTACCAATTATTAGCCATGTTTTCCAAACAAGATAACGCTGCCCCGTTCTTGTTTCCTGAATTGACCATCAACTTGCAAGAAGTCTTTGCAAAATAAGCCGCAGTACGACTATTTCATGAGTAACGAAAACTTATATAACCTCGCCCTCCCTGGCGTACAACAATTAATCCCCTACAAAGCCGGAAAACCGATTGAAGAACTCGAACGCGAGTTAGGTTTGACGCAAATCATCAAGCTGGCTTCCAATGAAAATCCATTGGGCCCAGGTAAGAAGGCTGTGGAAGCGATCCAAAAAGCATTGCCGGAACTCGCTTTGTATCCTGATGGCAGCGGTTTTCATCTGAAACAGGCTTTGGCGACAAAATACGCTGTTGATGCCAGCCAAATTACTTTAGGCAACGGCTCGAACGAGATTTTGGAGTTGGTGGCGCGGGCGTTTTTGACGCCTGATTGTGATGTGGTGTTCTCACAACATGCGTTTGCGGTTTATCCGCTGGTGACGCAAGCGGTGGGTGCAGCGGCGGTGGTCGTGCCAGCCAAAGATTATGGGCATGATTTGCAGGCTATGGCGCAAGCGATTACCCCAAAAACCCGCCTCGTGTTTATCGCCAATCCTAACAACCCGACGGGCACATTATTGCCACAAGCCGATGTCGAGCAGTTTATTGGTGCGTTGCCGGATACTGTTGTGTGTGTGTTGGATGAAGCGTATTTTGAATTTGTCAGCCAAACCGAAGCCGTTGATTCCATCGCTTGGCTGAAAAAATTCCCCAACCTGATTATTACCCGCACCTTCTCTAAAGCATACGGTTTGGCGGGTTTGCGTGTCGGTTACAGCTTGTCTTGCCCTGAAATCGCCGATATTTTAAACCGCGTCCGCCAGCCATTTAACAACAACACGTTGGCTTTAGTGGCGGCAGAAGCGGCTTTGGGCGACCTTGAACATTTGCACAACACCATCACTAATAATAGCCAAGGGATGCAACAACTTACGGATGGCTTTAAAGCCTTAGGTTTGGAGTGGATACCGTCAGCGGGCAATTTTGTGTCCGTCGATGTCAAGCGCGAAGGGATGCCTGTTTATGATGCTTTGTTGCGTAAAGGTGTGATTGTCCGTCCCGTTGCCAATTATGAAATGCCCAATTTCTTGCGGATCAGTATCGGCACGCCTGCCGAAAATGCCTTGTTCTTGCAGGCATTAGGCGAAGTTTTGGCCTGATGTTCAAAAAACTTTGCGTCATCGGCGTTGGTTTGATTGGCGGGTCGATTGCCAAAACGGCTCGTTTGCAGCAACTGGCTGACACCATCGTCGGTTTTGGCCGCGCCGAGGATTTGCAGAATTTGCAAACCGCCCAGCAAATTGGAGTGATAGACGGTTTTTCTTTGGATATGGCCGAAGCCGTCGCCGGAGCCGATTTGGTGGTGATTGCTACGCCTGTGGCGAGCATTGCCAGTGTGCTAGCGTCATTAAAGCCGTATTGGTCGGATGATGCGCTTTACACGGATGTCGGCAGCACCAAAGGCAGTGTGCTCGCCGCTGCTGAAACGGTGTTTGGTGATGTGCCTGCCAATTTTGTCCCCGCCCATCCGATTGCCGGCGGCGAACAAAGCGGTGTGTTGGCGGCAGTCGATGGTTTGTTCGCTAATAAACGCCTGATTATTACACCGACAGCCAGCACCGATACCGAAGCCTTACGGAAAATCCAGCGTTTTTGGCAGGGCTTGGGTTCAGCCGTTTCCATTATGGATGCCGCCCATCATGACCAAATTTTGGCGGCAACCAGCCATTTGCCGCATATCCTCGCCTTCGCCTTGGTCGATATGCTCGGCCATAAAGACGAGCAAAGTGAAATTTTTAAATACGCTGCGGGTGGGTTTAAGGATTTTACGCGTATTGCTTCCAGTAGCCCGACCATGTGGATGGGTATTTGCGCGGCGAATAAACAGGCTATCTTGCCCTTGATTGCTGAATTGCAAAGCGAGTTGGGCAAAATTTACCAAATGCTGGAGGACGATAGCCGCCAGCAGCTTTTTTCAACCTTTTCGTATGCCAACCAGGCGCGGCAACGTTTTCTTAATCAAATCGAAACTACTATGTCAAAATCAATCACTTTCCATATCCAACCCGGCGGCAAACTGCACGGTGAAACCCGTGTTCCTGGTGACAAATCTATGTCGCACCGCTCGATTATGCTCGGCTCCTTGGCAGACGGCGTGACCCATGTCACGGGTTTTTTGGAAGCAGAAGACGCATTGGCGACTTTGCAGGCGTTTCGGGATATGGGCGTGGAAATTGAAGGCCCGACTAATGGTTGCGTGACCATTCACGGTGTGGGTAAACACGGTTTGAAAGAGCCTAAAAATGAGTTGTATTTGGGTAATTCCGGTACATCCATGCGTTTGTTGAGCGGCTTGTTGGCAGGCCAGCCTTTTAATTGCGTGTTGACGGGCGATAAATCCCTGTCTGGCCGTCCTATGAAACGGGTTACTGATCCGTTAGCAACAATGGGTGCGGACATCAAAACCACTGAAAAAGGCACTGCGCCACTGCATATCACCGGTAAAGCCGGACAGTTGCAAGCCATTGATTACACAATGCCAATTGCCAGTGCCCAGGTCAAATCCTGTTTGTTGTTGGCGGGTATGTACGCGCAAGGCGAAACCCGTGTCACAGAGCCAGCGCCTACCCGTGACCACACTGAGCGCATGTTGGCGGGCTTTTCGTATCCAGTCAAACGTGAAGGCAGCACGGCGATCATTTCTGCTGAGGGCAGTTTAAAAGCGATGAATATTGATGTGCCTAGCGATATTTCATCAGCGGCATTTTTCTTGGTCGGCGCGTCGATTGCGCCGGGTTCTGATGTGACATTGAAGCACGTTGGTATCAACCCGACCCGTACGGGCGTGATTGATATTTTGCGTTTGATGGGCGCGAATATTGAGGTGTTGAATCCGCGTGAAGTCGGTGGAGAGCCTGTTGCCGATTTACATGTCGTTTACAGCCCATTAAAAGGTATCGATATTCCAGAAGATTTGGTGCCATTAGCGATTGACGAATTTCCTGTGTTGTTCGTCGCGGCCGCCTGCGCCGAAGGCCAAACCCGTTTGAGTGGGGCGGAAGAGTTGCGCGTGAAAGAATCTGACCGTATCCAAGTGATGGCGGATGGTTTGCTAATTTTGGGTGTCGATGCCCAGCCAACGCCAGATGGTATGGTGATTAATGGCGGTAAACCGATTGGCGGTGGTGTGGTGACTTCGCATGGCGACCATCGTATTGCCATGTCATTCTCTATCGCGGGCTTGCGTGCCAATGCACCGATCACCGTTTTGGATTGCGCCAACGTCAACACTTCTTTCCCTGAGTTTAAAGATTTGGTGAAAGAATTAGGTTTGAATTTGGTTTGCACCGAGGAATAAGGCGTGGTGATCCCGGTCTTAACAATAGATGGCCCTAGCGGGGCAGGCAAGGGTACGGTCAGCCGTTTGTTGGCCAAGCAATTGGGTTGGCATTATTTGGACAGCGGTTCTATTTACCGTTCGTTAGCGATTGCCTTGGCAAAACAAGCGGTGGATTTGGCCGATATTGCCGCCATTGTGAGTGTGGCCAAGTCTATGGTCTTGGCGTTTGAGTGCGGTGATGAGCTTATCGTCAAATTGGACGGTGAAGACATTACTTCCCAGCTAGGATTGGAAACAACAGGCAATATGGCATCCATTATTGCCGCCGTGCCCGAAGTCAGAAGTGTGTTGTTGCAAAAACAACAAGATTTCAAGCGATTACCCGGCTTGGTTGCAGACGGACGGGATATGGGGACAGTGGTTTTTTCGGATGCGCCTTATAAAGTGTTTTTGACGGCAAGCAGTGAAAAAAGGGCGGAGCGTCGATATAAACAGTTGAAAGAAAAAGGAATTGATGCTAATCTTACGCGCTTGACAGAAGAGATTGAAGAGCGTGACCGTCGTGATAGGGAGCGGGCAACCGCGCCATTGTGTATGGCCGAAAACGCACTTTTTATTGATTCTTCTGAAATGACTATAGATGCGGTGATCGCTCAAGTCATAAACTTTATCCGCTGAGGATTTTTACGGCTGCATAACCTTGTGCAGTTTTTTTTAACTTTTAGATAACAAAAAGGCTGGTTGGTGTAACACCGGCTTGGGAATAGAAAATGAGCGAAAGCTTTGCTGCATTACTTGAAGAAAGTTTAACCAAGACCCAAATGAGTCCTGGTGCTATGTTGATGGGTACAGTGATTGACATCGAAAACGATATGGTCATCGTCAGCACCCATTCAAAGTCAGAAGGTGTCATTCCTAAATGGCAGTTCCTGAATAACGACGGCGAATTGGAAGTTGCTATCGGCGATGAGATTGAAGTCGCATTGGACTTATTTGAAGATGGTTTGGGTGCCACACTTCTTTCACGCGATAAAGCAAAGAAAAACAAAGCCTGGTCTGAACTTGAGACTGCGTTTGAAAAAGACCAAACCATCACTGGCCGCATCACTGGCAAAGTGCGTGGCGGTTTTACCGTGGCTGTCGGCGCATTGCGTGCCTTCTTGCCGGGTTCATTAGTCGATGTCCGTCCTATCCGTGACACGACATTCCTGGAAAACCGTGACCTTGACTTTAAAGTCATCAAAATCGACCAAAAACGTAATAACGTTGTCTTGTCACGTCGTGCCGTCGTTGAAAAAGAATACAGCGCAGAGCGCGAAGAATTGTTGAAAACTTTGGAAGAAGGCGCAACCGTTGTGGGCGTGGTCAAAAACCTCACTGATTACGGCGCGTTTATCGATCTGGGCGGCATTGACGGTTTGTTGCACATCACTGATATGGCATGGAGACGCGTACGTCATCCGTCCGAGTGTGTCGAAATCGGCCAAGAAATTAAAGTAAAAGTCCTGAAATACGACAAAGACAAAAACCGTGTTTCTTTGGGCATGAAACAAATGAACGAAGATCCATGGCAAAACATTGCCCGCCGTTACCCAGCTGGCACTCGCGTGTTCGGTAAAGTCAACAACTTAACTGATTACGGTTGCTTCGTAGAAATCGAAGAAGGCGTTGAAGGTTTGGTTCACGTTTCTGAAATGGATTGGACTAACAAAAACGTCAACCCATCCAAATTGGTTCAATTGGGCGATGAAGTTGAAATCATGGTCTTGGAAATCGACGAAGAACGCCGCCGTATTTCTTTGGGCATGAAACAATGCAAAACCAATCCTTGGGATGAATTTGCTGCAACTCACAATAAAGGCGACAAAATCTCCGGTAAAATCAAATCTATCACTGATTTTGGTATCTTCATCGGTTTGGATGGCGGCATTGATGGCTTGGTGCATATGTCCGACATTTCTTGGGCAGAAGGCGGTGAAGCTTCAGTCCGTGAATTCAAAAAAGGTGACGAGCTGGAAACCGTTATTTTGGCCGTTGATTCCGAGCGTGAGCGTATCTCTTTAGGTATTAAACAATTGGAGCAAGACCCTTTCCAAAACTTCCTGGCTACCCATGAAAAAGGCAGCTTGGTCAAAGGCACGATCAAAGAAGTTGATGCCAAAGGTGCAGTCGTTATCCTTGCTGACCACGTTGAAGGTTACTTGCGTGCTTCTGAAATCCAACGTGACCGCGTTGAAGATGCCCGCACTTTATTGAAAGAAGGCGACACGTTAGAAGCCAAATTCATTGGTGTGGACAAAAAGAGCAAATCCATTTCTTTGTCCATTAAAGCCAAAGAACAGGATGAAGAAAGCCATACCATTAAAGATCATTCCCAGCAGTCTAGCGCATCGCCGACTTTTGCTGACATCTTTAAGCAAATAGAAAAATAAGCCGGAAGAAGGGGGAGGCCTCCTCTCCCGTTCTTGTTTTTCGCGAACTTCTCTCTTTAGGGGAATTATTGACAGGTGACGGCACTGTAGACGCAGTGCCGTTGTTTTTGGTAGACCTCGTCGCTGACGGAGAGGATGAATCCGCCCATCTAGTTTGTATGGGTGGTGTTTCGGCCATCGGATGCACGGGTGTGGATTTAAACATAGGATAGAATGTGACAAAATCCGAATTAATTGAAGCCCTAGCTAAGCAACAGCCACATCTGGCTTTAAAAGATGTGGAATCGGCTGTCAAATGTATCATCGAAAAAATGAATGAGGCATTGTCGACAGGTGAAAGAATTGAAATCAGGGGTTTTGGCAGTTTTTCCCTGCACATGCGTCCACCGCGTGTTGGACGTAATCCGAAAACAGGCGAGTCTGTCACCTTATCAAAAAAGTACGTACCTCATTTTAAGCCAGGTAAAGAGCTTCGTGACCGCGTAGATGCGTCACGTGAAAAATGCGGTATCGTTGATTAAACCCACTCCAATCAGCGCAGATTAGCAGTCATCACTAACTGTCGCTCGCTGCGAGACAGGAGTCGAGTAGTCCCCAGAAGCGATAGGGCTTGTGTTTTCA
>CAYUQV010000067.1:0-16289 GCA_964446885.1 uncultured Methylocucumis sp. | reverse complement strand
AACCCTCGATGGGAGTTAAAGCCCATACTCCCTTAGCAGGGGAGCGCCTTCAGCCTCTCGGCCATCCCTCCTGAAACTTCTACTCGGAACCGGTTGACTCGGCCTGTTCCTTTTTTATTCTTTCGTAAATTTCTTCTCTGTGTACAGAAACATCTTTAGGTGCGTTGACACCGATGCGAACTTGGTTCCCTTTAACCCCAAGGACGGTAACCGTTACTTCGTCACCAATCATTAAAGTTTCCCCTACTCGGCGAGTCAGTATAAGCATGGTTTCTCCCTAATGTAATTAAAAACTCACTGTTCTTACACAGCATCCAACTTACGGTGCGCATGATAACAGTTTTTTTCGCAAATAAAAATCAAAACCTGACATGGTGTGATCTTTGCTGATTAAATTTCATTCCCCAAGAATCGCAGAATTTGTTGCAGATTCATGATATTTAAGCGATTTATGAACCGTTTTTTTTATCCTATGTAATTGTCAAAAAAATCCCTCTTTCAGGCTACAATGAGGCTTTTACCACTGCAAAAATATCGAAAAATGGACGTCATTTCCCGTATCGCCGAAGAATTATCCGTAAATCCCAAACAAGTCAACGCGGCTGTCCAGCTTTTGGACGAAGGTTCGACCGTGCCATTTATCGCCCGCTACCGTAAAGAAGCTACGGGGGGGTTGGATGATAGCCAATTGCGCTTGTTGGAAGAGCGTCTGATCTATCTGCGTGAACTCAATGACCGTCGCGCCAGCATTTTGGACAGTATCCGTACACAAGATAAATTGACACCGGAGTTGGAACTGGCAATTAATGCGGCGGACACAAAAACCTTGCTCGAAGATTTGTATTTGCCTTTTAAGCCCAAACGCCGCACCAAAGCACAAATTGCCCGCGAAGCAGGTTTAGAGCCGCTTGCCGACACGATTTTGGCTGATCGTTGTGTAATGCCTGAACAGCTCGCCGTGCAGTTTGTGGATACAGAAAAAGGCGTTGCCGATGTTTCGGCGGCGCTGGAAGGGGCGCGGCAAATCCTTATGGAGCGCATTTCTGAAAATGCAGAGCTATTGGCGGAATTGCGCGAGAGGGTTTGGCAAAAAGGTGTCCTGCAAGCGACGGTGGTATCCGGCAAAGAGCAGGAAGCGGAAAAATTTAAAGATTATTTTGATTACAGTGAAGCCATCAACAAAATCCCTTCACACCGTGCTTTAGCTTTATTGCGTGGCCGTAACGAAGATTTGTTAGCTTTGCATTTGAAGCCAGCCGCCGATGATAAGACTGAACATGAAATATGCACCCAATTTGTTGCGCAGCATCTGAATGTCACTGACCTTAGCCGTCCTGCTGATGCGTGGTTGGCCGAAACGGCGCGGTTTGGCTGGAAAATCAAGTTGTTCACACGCATTGATGTGGATTTGAAATTGCGCCTGCGTGAAGCCGCCGAACAGGAAGCAATCAAAGTGTTTGCCAGCAATTTACGGGCTTTGTTGCTGGCCGCTCCAGCTGGCAATAAAACCACGATGGGCTTGGATCCTGGCATACGCACGGGCGTGAAAGTCGCCATCGTTGATGCGACTGGCAAATTGCTGGCAACTGAAACGATTTATCCGCATCCGCCACGCAAACAATGGCACGAATCCATCGAAACGTTGGCAAAATTGATCCAAAAACATGGCGTGAATTTGGTGAGCATTGGCAACGGTACAGGTTCGCGTGAAACTGACCAATTGGTCGCTGACGTCATCAAGCAATATCCTGCGTTAAATGTCACGAAAATCGTGGTTTCAGAGGCGGGGGCATCGGTTTACTCGGCCTCCGAATTTGCCGCCAAAGAATTCCCGCAATTGGACGTATCCTTACGTGGTGCGGTTTCTATCGCCCGGCGTTTGCAAGACCCTTTGGCGGAATTAGTTAAAATTGATCCTAAATCGATTGGGGTTGGCCAATATCAGCATGATGTCAATCCGGTGCAATTGGCTCGGAGTTTGGATGCTGTGGTTGAGGACTGTGTGAATGCCGTGGGGGTTGATGTCAATACAGCTTCTGTACCGCTGCTCAAACAAGTGTCCGGTTTGTCAGCCAGCGTCAGTGAAAATATTGTTGCGTTCCGTAACGAGCATGGCCCGTTCCGCAGCCGTGCCGAACTGAAAAAAATCCCCCGCTTGGGTGATAAAACCTATGAACAAGCGGCGGGATTTTTAAGGATTATGAATGGCGATAATCCCTTAGACGCTTCGGCGGTGCATCCAGAAGCTTATCCGGTTGTGGAGGCCATCAGCAGGGAAACGGGCAAATCTATCCGCGATATTATTGGCCAAGGCCAATTTTTGCGTAACTTAAACCCTCAGCAATTCACCAATGAGCATTTTGGCTTGCCCACGGTCACTGATATTTTGCAGGAATTGGAAAAGCCCGGACGCGACCCGCGCCCTGAATTCAAAAGCTTGGCGTTTACGGCGGGCATCGAAAAGATTACTGATTTGGAAGTGGGCATGAAATTGGAAGGCGTCATCAGTAACGTCGCCAATTTTGGCGCATTTGTTGACATAGGCGTGCATCAGGATGGTTTGGTGCATGTTTCGCATTTGTCAGACAGCTTTGTCAAAGACCCGAAAGAAGCCGTCAAAGTGGGCGATATTGTCAAAGTAACGGTGTTGGAAGTGGACGTAGCGCGTAAGCGGATTGCCTTGAGCATGAAGTCTGCGCCGGATGCCCGTGCGGCACGTCCAGAAAAGCCTGTGAAGACGCAGTCAAAGCCAGCTACAAAACCACAAAAAACGGAACCGGTGCGGGGCACAATGGCTGATGTTTTTGCCAAGGCATTGGGAAAATAAAATGGCAAGCTCTGCTATACTAAGCCAATAATTAAACTCACTGACAGGATTTGCCATGATTGAATCTAAACGATTTTATGTGTTGTTGTTATGCACAGGGCTGATGGCCGCTTATCTGCCCACTAGCATGGCAGAAGGGGCTGCTGATAATATTGAATTGGCCGACACAGTCAATGCCATCCAAAGCCAACCCAAATGCACTTATAAGCAAAAAATCAACGAAAAAGCATTAAGAGCGGTGTCAAACTTTGATTCTAGCTTGTTGGAAATACCTAAAAGCATCGTTAACACGACGAACGAAAGCAACATCATTTACGGTTTAATTGGTGGTGTCATTGAAGGCACGCTCAATACCGCCGGGCGCATAGGCACAAGTCTGGCTGATTTGTTGTCCTTGCCCATCCCTACTAAGCCCATTGCTTATCCGCAAAATGTTTGGGATGATTTCGATGCCACCACCACATACGGCGACACTTTCCGCCTTGATGAATGCCCACCGGATGACATGGTTGTTGCCACGCCGGAAATCCCTGTCGTAAAACCGCAAGCTTCTGTAACTGTCCCGCCAAGGCAAGGGCTTGATAATGTCGGTTATTCCAAAGACCTGACCAACCGGAAACTGGATACATTGTTCAAAAAACAAATGATGAAATAACGCTTGCCCCCCCTATTCAACCCCTTTTTAGGCTTAACCATGCTTTTAAATAAATATTTTATTGTCTCCCTCCCCTTACTTTTAGTCACAGGCTGCGCAAGCATTGTCAGTCATCAACAACGTACAGTCACGATTTCCAGCTTGCCAGACCGCGCCGATTTTGTCGTGGTCGATCAAAAAGGCAAAACGGTCAATGCCGGACAAACCCCGGCCACCATCACGCTTAAAAGCGATGCGGGGTATTTTAAAGGTGAAAAATACACCGTGAAATTTCAAAAAGAAGGTTTTGGTGTCCAAAACGCACCTTTGGATGCCGAGTTGAATGACTGGTATTGGGGTAATATTTTATTTGGCTGGGGGGTGGGCATGTTTGTTGTTGACCCGTTAACGGGTGCCATGTGGACATTGCCAAAATCAAAATCAGTGGTTTTAGTCCCCCGCTAACAAGCGTTCACTGGATTTTCTAACACTGAAACCTATAATCCGCAAAGAAAATTGCTGACACAAATCAGTTATGCAAACAGTACGGTTTATCTGACCAACAGCAAGCCTATGGAGCCTTAATTAATGTCACTTTATACGTTGGTTTATATCAGCATAGCGAGTAAAGAAATGCCTGAAGAAGAATTGTTGGGCATTTTAGAAATAGCCAGAAAGCACAATGCCTCAAAGGATTTGACGGGATTGTTGCTTTACAGGGATGGATTTTTTATCCAAGCGTTGGAAGGTTCTGAAAAAGAAATTGATGCGTTATATGAGCGTATCGAAAAAGACAGCCGCCATCATACCGTTTTACAAATCTATAAAAAGGCCATTTCACAGCGTGGTTTTGGGGACTGGGCGATGGGCTTCGCCACACCTAATATTGAAACCTTAAAAGACCTGCCCGGATTTTCTGATTTTATGCAGCATAAACGCTTTGGGTCATTACAAGCTGTTTCCAAACAAGTTTCTGATCATATTGAATTTTTATTGGAAAGTTTCAGACACTAATCATTAAAGCGACTTCCCCCGCTTAGATACATCCTTATAAAAGCCAAGCAAGATTACTTTTGCGTTGGCTTTAAACCCAACAGATAACCTGCTTCCGCCCGGCATTTTGCAGATGGCGACCTAAACAAAAAACTCCGCTTTTTCAAACTTGGCGTGGGATTTCAAAACCTATTTTTACGTCGCCAAAGCAAAATCCCTGTCACTCTTCAATTCCCAATTCTTTTATTTTCCGGGTCAGTGTATTTCGCCCGTAACCTAATAAAATCGCCGCTTCGTGGCGTTTGCCGTGGGTGAAATTGAGCGCGGATTTGATGAGGATGCTTTCCACGGTAGGGATAGTGTGTTTGGCAACTTCACTTTCTTTATTAAGCAGTTGCTGGTCTACCCACGATCTTAATAAAGATTCCCAGTCGGAACCGACACTGATTTTTTCTGCCGGTGTGCTCAATAATTCCGGCGGCAAATCATGCAAATGGATTTCCCGCCCTGTTGCCATGACGGTCAGCCAGCGGCAAATGTTTTCGAGTTGCCTGACGTTGCCCGGCCATTCCAAAGTGCTTAAAAAAGCCTCGGCATCGGGTTTGAGGGTTTTGATTTCGGTGTTTAGCTCTTGCCCGGCCTGATTTAAAAAGTGCCGCAACAATAACGGGATGTCCTGTTTGCGGTCACGCAATGGCGGGATATGGATGCGGATGACATTGAGGCGGTGAAACAAGTCTTCACGGAAGCGGCCTTGTTGCACTAACACTTCCAAATTTTGGTGGGTAGCGGCGATGATGCGGACATCGACTTTGATGGAGGCGTGGGCTCCAACGGGATAAAATTCACCATCAGCCAAGACCCGCAATAAGCGGGTTTGCAATTCGGCGGGCATGTCGCCAATTTCGTCCAAGAATAAAGTGCCGCCGTTGGCTTGTTCAAAACGCCCGGAACGCCGCGCCGCCGCGCCTGTGAACGCGCCTTTTTCATGGCCAAACAATTCAGATTCCATCAAATCTTTCGGTATTGCCGCCATATTCAAGGCAATAAATGGGTTTTTGGCACGCGGGCTATGCCTGTGCAGGGCTTTGGCCACCAGTTCTTTGCCCGTGCCGGATTCGCCGTTAATCAGCACGGTGATATGGGATTTTGCCAAGCGGCCAATGGCGCGGAACACCTCCTGCATAGCCGGAGCCGCGCCGATGATTTCCGGTGTGGCTTCAATCGCGGCCTGTTCCTCGACATTGGAGTGGTGTTGCCTGCCGTGGATACACGCACGGTGCGCCAAATCGACCACTTCTTTAATATCAAAGGGTTTGGGCAGATATTCAAATGCACCGCCATGAAAAGCCGAGACCGCGCTTTCTAGGTCGGAATGGGCGGTCATGACGATCACAGGCAGATTAGGATGGCTAGACTGGACTTTTTTGAGCAATTCCAAGCCGTCCATGCCGGGCATCCTGATGTCTGTGATCAAGGCATCGGGCACATTGTGTTCGAGTGCAGACAACAGGTCTTTCGCGCCGGAAAAACTGCGGGTGTTGATGGCGGCCTTTTGTAAGGCTTTTTCAACCACCCAACGGATAGATTTATCGTCATCAATGATCCAGACGGTTTCGGGCTTATTCATTGCCGGTCTCCACAGGTAAAAAAACTGAAAATACGGTGTTTCCTGGTTCGCTGTTGCATTCGATAATACCGTTATGCTGGTTGATCAGCGATTGGGCAATGGATAGGCCCAATCCAGTGCCTTCTGCACGGCCCGTAATCATGGGGTAAAAAATCTGGTTGAGCATGTCCGCATCTATGCCAGGGCCGTCGTCTATGACATCTATTTTGGCGGCTAGTTTGTAGTGTTTGCGGCCTATGGTCATGTGCCTGTGGATGCGGGTCTTGAGGGTGATATGGCCTTTGCCTTCGGTGGCTTGCACGGCATTGCGGGTGATGTTCAGGATCGCCTGGATAAGCAGGTCTTTGTCGCCAAGAATATTAGGGATACTAGGGTCGTAGTCGCTTTTGACCATCAGGTTGCCGCTGGACTCGACATGTACCAGTTGCCTGACCCGCTCCAAGACTTCATGGACATTCAAATTGATTTTGTTCGGCAATTTGTTGGGGCCGAGCATTTTGTCCATCAGACCCTGTAAGCGGTCAGATTCGGCGATGATGATTTGCGTGTATTCTTTCAATTCCGGGTCGTTCAGTTCCAAATCGAGCAATTGTGCGGCGCCACGCAAGCCGCCCAATGGATTTTTGATTTCATGCGCCAAGCCACGCACCAACAGCCGGGCGGTGTTTTGTTGGGTCAATAGCCGTTCTTCTTTTGATATGCGCAAATGGGTGTCCACTTGTTGCAGCTCCAGCAGTATTTCGCTGATTTTCTCGTCTTGCAACAATGGCGTGGCACTGATATTGACGGTGACATTTTGGCTCATGCGGCTTAATGTCAAGGAGCGTTCAACCAAAGGCTCTTCCATTGCCAAACATTGTTTTAAGTTATGCAGCAAAGCGGGGTCGGATGATTTAAATAGGTCGCAGGCACTTTGATCCACCAAGTGATGCGAACTGTCAGCCAATAATATTTCGCCTGCCGTGTTGATGTAGGTGAGGGTCAATTCCTTGTCAAATACCAAAATAGCGGTGTTGAGATGGTCAAGTATGCGTTTATACATGGTGATGGTTAAGTCCATTTTGAATACCGTATTTAATAGCAATTAGCAGGCCAATACCTGCTTATAGAAAAACGCGCCGTTTAGATAACGCATTATGTGATGTGGTTTTTATTTATGGCTACACGTAGCGATTAAGCAATCCATAATGCACCAATTTAGGGCTAATTGGTATTGCCAATTTGGTGCATTATGGATTTAAGAGGCTATACAAATCAAAATCGCCCTGTATCGGGGCGATTTTGTGGGGCAACCTGCTATCTGCCAGGCTTATACGCTTGGATTTTAACGATGGCATCGGAAAATCCGGGCAAAAAAAAGCCCGCCAAGCGGTTAGCATGGCGGGCTTCTTTAAATTTATGCTGGCCAGATTAATCAGCCACTTTGATTTTCTTTTTGCGGTAGTTATGCCCGTAAAAAATTTCTGTGACCTCTTTTTGCAGCTTTTTTTGTATTTCCGCTTTTTCAGGGCCGCTTAAATTGCTCTCTTTCTCAAACAGGTAATTTTCAAGTTCGGTTTCTTTGAGCATCATTTTGGTGTGGAAAATGTTTTCTTGATACACGTTCACATCAATCATCTGATAGCTTTCTTGCGTGTCTTTTGCAATATAGTTTTGGATGGATGTGATATTGTGGTCAATGTAATGTTTTTTACCGGAAATGTCGCGGGTAAAGCCTCGGACACGGTAATCCATGGTCACGACATCTGATTCAAAACTGTGGATCAAATAATTTAGGGCTTTCAGCGGTGAAATGCGCCCGCACGTGGATACGTCAATATCGGCGCGGAAGGTGCTGATGCCGTTGTCAGGGTGGCTTTCAGGATAGGTATGCACCGTAATATGGCTTTTATCCAGATGCGCGAGCACGGTGTCAGGCAATGGCCCTGGCGATTGGCTGTTCATGCTCATAGGCGGGGCAACATCCCCTTCAGAAATCAGCATGGTGACACTCGCGCCTTGAGGGTCGTAATCTTGGTGCGCGATATTGAGGATTTGGGCTCCGATGATTTCAGCCACGTCTTTTAGGATTTGTGTCAACCGGGTGGCATTATAGGCTTCATCAATATATTCGATGTACGCTTGCTGTTGTTCGGCGGGGGCGTAACAAATATCATAGATATTAAAGCTGAGCGACTTTGTCAGATTGTTAAAGCCGTGTAATTGCAATTTGTTCAATGATTAAACCTCGATAATCTCAAAATCATGAGTGATTTCAACTGCTTTGCTTAACATAATAGAAGCAGAACAGTATTTTTCAGCGGACAGCTTGACCGCCCTTTCCACCGCTGCGGCTTTTAGGCCTTTGCCGGTGACTTTAAAATGCAAATGGATTTTGCTGAATACGCTAGGGATGGCATCGACCCGTTCAGCCGTCACTTCCGTGACGCAGTGCACAAAGTCGTTACGGCCTTTTTGCAAGATTTGCACAACGTCAAAGGATGAGCAGCCACCTACCCCTAATAGTAACATTTCCATAGGGCGTATCCCTAAGTTACGGCCTCCGTGATCAGGCGGGCCATCCATGACAACGGTATGGCCGCTGCCCGTTTCGCCAAGAAACATAACGCCGTCTATCCATTTGATGGTCACTTGCATAATTATTTTTGCCCCCTGGCGAAAAAAGACGCATAGGTTAGCATATAAATGTGCATAGATAACGTTCCTGAATTGATTTTTTTGTTAAAATTCGGGGACAAATTTTCATTAGATAATAAAGCATAGGATTCACGATTCGTATGACACCGGATAACCAACAAAAGCACTACAGAACGGAAGCATTGGAAGAGTTTTTAAAGCTTTGCCATAAAAAACATCATCCAGCCAAATCCGTCATTATGAAACCCGGGGATAGCGGTGACAGGTTATATTTTATTATTGAAGGTTCAGTAAGCGTTTGTGCAGAAGACGGCGAAGGCAAACAGGAATTGATGCTGGCTTATGTGAACAAAAACGAATTCCTCGGTGAAGTGGGGGTTTTTAAAGAACCGGAGATGCGTAAGGTGACAGTCAAGACCCGTTGCCCATGCTATTTGGCGGAAGTCAGCTACGACCGTTTTCGGGATATGCTCAAAAATGAACTTTTGGAATATGCACCTGATTTGCTGTACATGATCGGTGAACAATTGTCGGAACGGCTTTTGACCACCAGCCGTAAATTCACTGATTTGGCGTTTATGGATGTCGAAGGCCGTATTGCCCGGACGTTGTTGGATTTGTGCAAACAACCTGATGCGATCACCCACCCTGATGGCATGCAGCTGCATATTTCCCGTCAAGAAATAGGCCGTCTGGTAGGCTGTTCCAGGGAAATGGCCGGGCGTATCTTAAAAGAGCTGGAAAATAAAAAGTTATTGACCGCCCACGGTAAAACCATTGTGGTTTTCGGGACACGCTGAGCATCCCAGGCAAACGGCCTGCAAATGCTAATGGAAATTGCAAATGATCCGCCAAACGCCGTAATTGTATCTAAATCTGTTACAATGCCAGCATAATCTAAGCGATACGGACACCGTCCGTATCCACGCCCTACACATCCCCTTAACTTCATATCTAGCAGAACATCAGTGGATTTAAAACATATCAGAAACTTTTCCATTATCGCGCATATCGATCATGGCAAATCAACCTTGGCCGACCGTTTCATCCAATTGTGCGGCGGCTTATCCGACCGGGAAATGTCCGCCCAAGTGCTGGACTCCATGGATCTCGAACGCGAACGTGGCATTACCATCAAGGCGCAAAGCGTAACCTTGGATTTTAAGGCCAAAGATGGCGAAACCTATCAGTTAAATTTCATCGACACGCCGGGGCACGTTGATTTTTCTTACGAAGTATCCCGCTCCTTGGCCGCTTGTGAAGGCGCATTATTGGTTGTTGATGCCGCGCAAGGTGTTGAGGCGCAAAGTGTCGCCAACTGTTATACGGCCATAGAGCAAGGCTTGGAAGTCGTTCCGGTCTTGAACAAAATTGACTTGCCGTCTGCCGAACCGGAACGGGTGCAGTCGGAAATTGAAGAAGTCATTGGCATCCCTGCCGATGAAGCTTTGCTGATTAGTGCCAAAACTGGTTTGGGCGTATTAGATGTGCTTGAACAATTGGTCATCAAAGTGCCGCCTCCACAAGGCAATCCTGAAGGCCCGTTGCAAGCCTTAATCATTGATTCTTGGTTCGACAGTTATTTAGGTGTCGTGTCGCTGATCCGCATCATGCACGGCAGTATCCGCAAAAAGCAAAAAATCACCATCATGTCCACGGGCAAGTCATTTTTAGCGGAAAAAGTAGGGGTATTCACACCGAAACGTTTGGAAAAAGACCTTCTGAACACGGGTGAAGTGGGCTTTTTGGTGGCGGGCATCAAGGACATTTTTGGTGCGCCAGTCGGTGACACCATCACTTGGACGGACAACCCTGCACCTGAACAATTGACAGGCTTCCAACGGGTGCAACCACGGGTTTTTGCAGGCCTTTATCCGGTCAGTGCCGATAATTACGAAGACTTGCGCGAAGCCTTGAACAAACTCAACCTCAATGACGCCGCCCTGCAATTTGAACCCGAAACATCGCAAGCCTTGGGATTTGGCTTCCGTTGTGGTTTTTTGGGTATGTTGCATATGGAAATCGTCCAAGAACGCTTGGAGCGCGAATACGATGTGGATTTAATCACCACCGCCCCGACGGTAGTCTATGAAGTCATCACCCAAACAGGTGACATCGTGATGGTGGACAATCCGGCCAAGCTGCCAGAAGGCGGCGTTATTGATGAAATCAGGGAACCGATCATCCGCGCCAATATTTTGGTGCCTGAAACCTATTTGGGCGGAGTCATCAGTTTGTGCATCGAAAAACGCGGTGTCCAAAAAGATATGCAGTTTGCCGGACGGCAAGTGTCCTTGCATTATGAAATGCCCTTGAGCGAAGTAGTGCTGGATTTCTTTGACCGTCTGAAATCGGTCAGCCGCGGCTTTGCGTCGTTTGATTATGAATTTTTACGTTTTCAGCAAGCCGACTTGGTGAAGTTGGACGTGCTGATTAACGGTGACAAAGTAGATGCCTTGTCGATTATCGTCCATAAGGATATGAGCCAAAACCGGGGCCGGGATTTGGTGGAAAAAATGAAGGACTTAATCCCCCGGCAAATGTACGAAGTGGCCATTCAGGCGGCGATAGGCTCGAAAGTGATCGCCCGCTCCACTGTCAAAGCCATGCGTAAAAATGTCACAGCAAAATGTTATGGTGGTGATATTAGCCGTAAGAAAAAACTGCTGGAAAAACAAAAAGCCGGAAAAAAACGCATGAAACAAGTGGGCAGCATTGAAATCCCGCAAGAGGCGTTTTTGGCAGTTTTACAGCTTAACAAGGAATAAAGACAAACCCTTAACCGATTTCCTCTAACTACACACAGACTTTATTATGGATTTTGATTTTTCCTTTTTCTTACTGATAGGCACGGTGATAACTGGCACACTCTGGGGTGGTTATTTATGGATGCTCAAATCGAAAGGCGAAGTGTTCGACGAAGCCAACGAACCGTTATTGGTTGAATACGCCCGCTCATTTTTCCCGATTTTATTTATCGTTTTGGTGTTGCGGTCATTTCTTGCCGAACCGTTCCGTATCCCTTCCGGTTCCATGATGCCAACGCTGTTAGTGGGCGATTTTATTTTGGTCAACAAATTCACCTATGGCATCCGCTTGCCCGTCATCAACCAAAAAATCCTACCGCTTAATGAGCCAGAACGTGGTGATATTGTCGTGTTCCGTTTCCCCAAAGACCCGACAGTTGATTATATTAAACGCGTGATTGGCCTGCCCGGCGATAAGATTGTTTACCAAAACAAAAAATTGACCGTTAATGGCCAAGAAATCCTGCAAGTCTCTTTAGGCAGGTATCAAGGTGTCGGCCAAGGCCAAGACATGACAGGCGCAGAGCATTTGCGCGAAAACTTATTAGGCGTTGACCATATTATATTGGTGGTTAATGAAGCCTTATCCAAAGAAGGCACGTATGAAGTGCCTGAAGGCCAGTATTTTGTCATGGGCGATAACCGTGACAACAGCAATGATGGCCGTTACTGGGGCTTTGTGCCTGAGAAAAATCTGGTCGGCAAAGCGTTTTTCATTTGGATGAGCTGGGACTGGGAGCGCAAAGGCATGTTGGGCTTCGATAGGATTGGCACGATTTTGCAATAAATTCTGACTGATATGATTGCCGATAATTTGACTGGAGAAAGACGATGAAAGCACCTTATAGAAATCAGCAGGGATTGACCCTAATATCCTTGATTATGATGTTAGGCTTTATTGGTTTTATGGCCTTACTGATCTTAAAAATTGGCCCTATCTATTTGGAACACAATAAAGTCGCCAATGCCGTAAAGCAAATTAAAGAAACGGAGGGGATTGTCAATCAGAGCGAATACCAGATCCGTGACAGCTTTGCCAAAAAATTTAATATGAATTACGTTTACGACGTGAAACCCGAAGATATAAGGATCACCAAAAGTGGCGGCTATCTTAAGGTGTCAATCGAATATGAAGTGGTCGAACCGATTATCGGCAATTTAAGCGTTTTGGTTAATTTTGACGATTCTTTTGAGGTGGGCGGTTAGTGCTAAAAAAGCCAGATGTATTGAGCAAAAAGTTGGGGCTGACGTTTAACAATCCCCAACTGTTTGCCATGGCCTTAACCCATCGAAGTTTTAGTGCCAGAAACAATGAACGCCTGGAGTTTTTAGGCGACAGCATTTTAGGGTTTGTCATTGCCCAAAAACTCTATGACCGTTTCCCCGAAGCCAGTGAAGGCACACTTAGCCGCCTACGTGCCAGCCTAGTTAATGAATCCTCATTGGCGAGTTTGGCTAGGCAACATAATCTGGGTGATTACTTATTTTTGGGCCAGGGCGAGCTGAAAAGCGGCGGCTTCCGGCGCGATTCGATACTGTCCGATGCGCTTGAAGCCATTATGGGCGCTTTGTTCAAAGACCAGGGCATTGTCGCTTGCCAACAATGGATAGAAACCCTGTTTGCCGAAAAGCTCGACAGCCTGTCAGCCACCAGCGGCCAGAAAGACCCCAAAACCCAGTTACAAGAACTGATGCAAGCGAAAAAGCTCGACTTGCCCGAATACACCTTAGTGAGCATGACCGGATTGTCCCATGAGCAGACTTTTACCGTGAAATGCACTATTTCCATACTCGACGAGGCCGCTATCGGTGTTGGCATCAGCCGCAAAAAAGCCGAACAAGCCGCCGCCGAGCAAATGCTCTCCTTACTTAACAAGGCCAATCAATGAATTGTGGTTACGTTGCCCTAATCGGGCGGCCCAACGTCGGCAAATCCACGCTGATGAATCATCTGCTGAAACAAAAAATCAGCATCACCTCCCGCAAACCGCAAACGACGCGGCACAGCATCTTAGGCATCAACACCACCGAAGCCGGGCAAGCCATTTATGTCGATACGCCTGGGATGCACGGCAATCAAAACCGCGCCCTCAACCGCTACCTAAACCGCACCGCCGAAACTACCTTGACCGGTGTGGATGTGATTGTCTGGTTACTGGATGGCTTGTATTGGCACGAATACGATGAAGTGATTTTCAAAAAACTTGAACAAGCTGGCCTTCCGGTGATTTTGGCTATCAACAAAATCGATAAAGTCGCTGACAAAGATGCCGTGTTGACATTTTTCGCCGATGCCCAGCAACGTTTTCCCTTCCAACATTTAGTGCCCATTTCCGCGTTAAAGCACACTAACTTGGATTTGCTGGAAGGCCTAATCATGGAATTGTTGCCGCAACGTGACCTGATTTACCCCGAAGACCAAGTCACCGACCGCCCCGAACGTTTCTTGGTCGCCGAAATTATCCGCGAAAAACTGACCCGCCGTTTAGGTGCGGAATTGCCTTATGTCATGACCGTGGAAATTGAGCGTTACGAAGAAAAGCCCGAAATCTCCAAAATTTACGCGATCATTTGGGTAGAAAAAGCCTCGCAAAAAAATATCGTCATTGGCAAAGACGGTGAAATGCTCAAAAATGTCGGCACCGATGCCCGGCGTGACATTGAGCGGCTCATCGACCAAAAAGTCTATCTGCAATTGTGGGTGAAAGTGAAATCCGGCTGGTCGGATAGTGAACGGGCCCTGCAAAGCCTTGGCTTTCATGACGCATAATGCAGACTTACAACCTGCGTTTGTCCTGCACCAGCAAAAATACCGCGAAACCAGCCTAATCTTGGATGTCCTGACCCGCGATTTTGGCCGTGTGCCATTAATCGCCAAAGGGGTCAGGAAACCCAAATCCAAAACCGCCGCTTTACTCCAACCGTTTGTCCCCATCACGATCACCTATCACAGCAAAACCGAACTAGGGACGCTGACCCACGTTGAACCATCATCGCCGCCCTCCCCTTTACGCGGCTTGGCGATTTACTGCGGGTTTTATATCAACGAACTCCTGGGGCATTTCCTACACACCTACGACCCTAATCCCGATGTATTTTGGGCTTACCAAACCTGTTTACAGGGGCTAGCGGATCATCATCAGCTTCAAACCGCGTTACGCATTTTTGAATTGGAATTACTTAATCATTGCGGCTATGGCTTAGATTTCACCCAAACTGCGGATACCTTCGAGCCGATTGACCCTGAAAAAAAATATCATTTCAAAAAAGGCCTTGGCTTAGTGGCTTCTGCGAACGGCCCCCTATCAGGCACAACCTTACACGCCTTGGCAGCGTATGATTTTGCTAGCCCCCAAATCCAAACCGAAGCCAAATGGCTGATGCGTACCGTCATTGACAGCCATTTGCAAGGCAAGCCCTTGAAAAGCCGGGCCGTTATCCAGCAAATCATCAGCAGCGGCATTTATGGTTGACGCATACTAAAAACCTATTACTTTACTCAGGAATTAAATAGGACTAAAATAGTCCCCAATAAACGGAGCAAAGAATGATACGGGTTGGCAAACTAACTGATTATGCGACAGTGATCCTCAGCGTCATGGCGAAGGATAAAAACCGCGTGTTTGCGGCAATGGAAATGGCGGCGGTGACAGGTGTGGCGTTGCCGACGGTCAGCAAAATACTCAAAATGTTAGTCAATGCTAAAATACTGATGTCCACACGCGGTGCAAAAGGCGGTTACATGTTAGCCCGTGAACCCGAACACATTTCCGTGGCAGCCATTATCAGTGCCTTGGAAGGGCCAATTGCCCTCACCGAATGCAGCATTTCCGAACAAGCCTGTGGTCAGGCAGCAGGTTGCGGCATCCGAGCCAATTGGCACATTATCAACCAGACCATTCATAATGCCCTGGAGTCCGTGACTTTGGCTGACCTGATCCGCCCCGTTTCTAAGCCGGAAGAAGTTTACATACCCGTAGCCAGTTTATACCAATAACAACTCTTGAATTCCAACATTCACGTCACTAAAAGAAGCTTATGTCAGCCAGCACCCAAGAAATCAATAACCTGATTAACCAAGATTACAAACAAGGTTTTGTCACGGTTTTAGAAACCGACACCTTCCCGCCGGGCTTGACTGAAGACGTGATCCGCAACTTGTCGAAGGTTAAAAACGAGCCGGATTTCATGCTCGAATACCGCCTGAAAGCCTTCAAACATTGGCAAACCATGCCATCACCCGATTGGGCGCAACTCAACATCGAGCCGATTGATTACCAAGCCATCAGCTACTATTCCGCGCCGAAACGCAAAGAAGACGGCCCGAAAAGTTTGGATGAAATCGATCCAGAAGTGTTGGCTGCCTACAAAAAACTCGGCATTCCGCTGGATGAACAAGAAAAATTGGCAGGCATCGCCGTCGATGCCGTGTTCGATAGCGTTTCGGTCGCCACTACGTTTAAAGGCAAACTGAAAGAAGCTGGCGTGATTTTCTGCCCAATCTCCGAAGCCCTGCGCGACCATCCTGATTTAATCAAAGAATACTTAGGCTCCGTCGTACCTGTTGGCGACAATTTCTTCGCCGCGCTCAACGCCGCCGTTTTCACCGACGGCTCGTTCGTGTACATCCCCAAAGGCGTGCGCTGCCCGATGGAATTGTCCACCTATTTCCGCATCAACGCCGCCAACACCGGACAATTCGAGCGCACGCTGATTATCGCCGACGAAGGCAGCCATGTGTCGTATTTGGAAGGTTGCACC
>CAYUQV010000066.1:0-16290 GCA_964446885.1 uncultured Methylocucumis sp. | reverse complement strand
GCTGTGACCGTGGACTTGTCCAAAACCACTGCCCAGTACACCGGCGGCGCCGGCATCGACATCCTGCTCAACATCGAAAACCTCAACGGCAGCGCCTACAATGATGTGCTGTCCGGCAACAGTGGTGACAATAGCCTGCTCGGCAATGCAGGCAACGACAACTTGGTTGGAAATTCGGGCAACGACCAATTGAAAGGCGGTGACGGCAATGACACCCTAGATGGCGGGTTAGGCAATAATATGCTATACGGCGACAACGGCGATGACATTCTTTACAATGCCGATGGCAACAATATCCTGGATGGTGGTGCAGGTAGCGACTGGGCAGTCTATGCCCACAGATATGATCAGGATTACGAAGGGGTCACGGTTGACCTTAGCACCTCGAAGACACTGATAAATATTGAGAACCTTCGCGGTACTGATGGCTTCTACGATGACTTTTACTTTTTATGGCAACCTTCAGACGATGCCCTGACTGGCAATGCCCAAGCCAACCAAATTGAGGGCTTGGATGGCAGCGACCAGTTAAGCGGCTTGGCTGGCAACGACCGTTTGGATGGCGGTGACGGCGACGACGCCCTAAATGGAGGTGACGGCAACGACACACTCAACGGCGGCAATGGCAATGACACTGCCAGCTACACCAACGCGACGGCGGCTGTAAGCATAAACCTGTTGCTCACCAGTGCCCAAAATACCAATGGTTCAGGTACGGACACCCTAATTAGTATCGAGAACCTAATCGGCAGCGCCTTCAACGACACCTTGATCGGTAACGCTGCCGTGAACAACATCAGGGGTGGCAGCGGGAACGACACCATCATCACTGACTTGCAGGACACCGTCGATGGTGGGTTGGGCAACGACACCTTACAAGTGGTTGGCAGCAACCAATCATTGGACTTGACCACCCAAACCGCCATCAAAAACGTTGAAACCATCACGTTTGCCGACAACAGCAACAGCACAATCCAACTGGACGCATCAAGCGTCATCAGCATGAGCAGCGACAGCGACACCCTGACAGTGGTCGCCAAAGGCAGCAACACCTTAGTTATGGACGACCAATGGGTGGACAAGGGCATCATCAATGGCTACAAAACGTTTACTCAAGGCGCGGCGATCTTAAAAGTCGATACGGCAATAGGCAGCATCCAAACTTTCGCCCAATACACCATCCATGATGCCGCCAGCACCGCCGCCGTCAGCCACATTTTTAACAGCAAGGAGCAGGATATCACCATCGACTTCGGCGGCAAAGCCTACAGTGATTATGGACTAAGCCAAATAGACCTGACCGGGTTCGGCCTTGAAGACAAGCTGATCATTGCTATGCATGACGGCGCGTTGCCTAACTACAACCCCCACTATGGCGATGCGCCAGGGGATTACTACATCCAAGAAAGTTCATACTCTAGCACTCATTATGGCTGGAAATCTATAAGTATTGTTGATGGAGTAGATTGGGAGGTAGGCGCAACAAAAGCCAAATTAATTTCGAAAGGTTTTTCTCGGTCTTCGGTATTGAGTGGTCAAGTCGCGGTGACAGGCCTGCCATCTGGCTTGGATAGCAGCCACTTCGTATTTGTGTAACAAACAACACCAAGCCAAGCCCAACGGCCTGGCAGGTAAAGCCTGCCAGGTTTTTTTATTTGTACACCGACCCATCATGTCCATCCAACTTGCTGAAATACGGGATTTACAACAACAGGGCTAGCTTGCCGCCGCCTTGGCCTCCGGATGAATGCCTGGATGCCAAAACCTTGGCGGACTTGGCCACCTTCACCTATTTTTGCTTTAAGCCAATTTTGCTTTAATAAAGCCAATCATATCAGCCAATGCCAGTTCTTCGTTGTCACGCGAGGTTCTGGATTTGTATTCAAGCACCCCTTCTTCAACGCTCTTGTCACCCACGATAATGCAGTGCGGGATGCCGATCAGTTCCATATCCGAGAACATGAAACCAGCCCGGACTTTACGGTCATCGAACAAAACTTCAATGCCTGCCGCCTGCAAATCGGCATAGAGCTGTTCCGCCAAGGCTTTCAGGCGTTCGGACTTGTGCATGTTCATCGGCAATAACGCCACTTGGAACGGAGCCAAATTTTTCGGCCAGATGATGCCGCGCCCATCGTGGTTTTGCTCGATGGCCGCCGCAACGACACGGGAAATGCCGATGCCGTAACAGCCCATCAACATGATTTGGTGTTTGCCCGCTTCATTGATGATGCCCGCTTTCATCGCGCCGCTGTATTTGTTGCCAAGCTGGAAGATATGGCCGACTTCTATGCCACGCGCCAAGGTGATCTGGCCTTTACCGTCCGGGCTTGGGTCGCCTTCGACGATGGTGCGCAAATCAGCGACATCCGGCACGGGCAAATCCCGCTCCCAGTTCACGCCTTGGTAATGCTGGCCGTCTTGGTTCGCACCACAGACAAAATCAGCCATCACGGTCACACTACGGTCAGCGATGATGGACATGGACAAACCTATTGGGCCAATCGAGCCAGGTTTGCAGCCACAGGCCGCGATGATTTCTGCTTCCGTGGCAAAGGTCAGCGGTGAAAATACGCCCGCGATTTTTTCTGCTTTGATTTTGTTCAGTTCATGGTCGCCGCGCAATAACAAGGCCACGAGCGTGTTTTCTTCCTCGCCTTTAACGATCAAGGTTTTCAGGCATTGGCTGGCGGCAATCCCGAAAAAGGCGCAGACTTCTTCAATGCTATGTTGGTTGGGCGTATCCACCAACACCTTGTCGGCAGTCGGGGCAGGGCGCGGGTCGGTGGGCGCAAGGGCTTCGGCTTTTTCGATGTTTGCCGCATACTCACTTTCCGTGGAAAACGCGATCCCGTCTTCGCCAGAATCGGCCAAGACATGGAACTCATGCGACACTGCGCCGCCAATCGAGCCGGAATCGGCAATCACGGCGCGGAATTTTAGGCCAAATTCATTGAAAATATTGGTGTAAGCGCGGTACATGACATCATAAGTCTCTTGCAACGAAGCCTGATCCAAATGGAAAGAGTACGCATCTTTCATGATGAATTCGCGCGAGCGCATCACGCCAAAACGCGGGCGGATTTCGTCACGGATTTTGGTTTGGATTTGGTAATAAGTGATGGGCAATTGTTTATAACTTTTCAGTTCGTTACGCGCCAAATCAGTGATGATTTCTTCATGCGTGGGGCCTAAACAAAAGTCGCGCTCGTGGCGGTCTTTAAGACGTGCCAGTTCCGGGCCGTATTGTTGCCAACGTCCGGTTTCCTGCCATAACTCCGCAGGTTGCAAGGTCGGCATCAACACTTCCAAAGCCCCGGCCTTTTCCATTTCCTCACGGGTAATTTTTTCGACTTTGCGCATGACCCGCAAACCTAACGGCAACCAGGTGTAAAGCCCGGCGGCGAGTTTGCGGATGAGGCCTGCGCGTATCATCAGCTGATGGCTGATAATTTCCGCATCGGCGGGAGTTTCTTTGACGGTGTTGAGTGGGAACTGGCTTGTGCGCATATAAAGTCTAAGTTAGCTGGAAAAAGCCACTATTTTACAGATTTTTAGCGGCTTCCCAAGTGCTAAGGCGTGGGCGGGGCCACGCCGCTTCAATCGACATCGTTTTGATACGCTTCCAAGAAGCGTTCGGCGTAGCGTTTATAGACTTTTTGGGCGATGAAGGCATCGTACAAATCGGGGTCTATGTGATTGGTCTCTTTCATTTTCTTTAAGATCGCCAAGGCTTCGGAGAGTTTTTTCCCGACTTTGTAAGGGCGGTCTTTTGCCGTTAAGGCTTCAAATATGTCGGCAATCGCCATCGTCCGCGCCTGGATGGACATTTCTTCCCGTCGTAAACCTTTCGGGTAGCCCGTACCGTCCATTTTTTCATGATGTCCGCCTGCATATTCGGGGACATTTTGCAGATGTTTAGGGAAAATGATTTTTTCCAACATCGCGATGGTCGCGACAATATGGTGGTTGATAATCCCACGCTCTTCGGCAGTCAGCGTGCCTCTGGCGATGTTCAGGTTATAAATTTCATCATCCGACAACAGCGGCAAGGTTTGGCCTTGTAAACTCCAAGTTTGCGCTTTGAAGGCACTGATCCGCGCTTGGTCGTCGGGCGACATAAATTCACCGCCCGTGTTGGCTTGGCGGATAAACGCCAAATCCGCATCCAGTTTGGCGAGGGCCGCAGCGTAATCAGGCTCGTCTTGCGCCACGGGTTCGCCTTTGGCAAGCGCAAGCTCCCGTTTGAGTTTATCAATTTCCAAATCACGTTTTAGCACTTCAAAGCGCGTTTCAATCAAGTTGATGCGGTCAAACACCGTTTCCAATTTGGTGGCCTTGTCCAAGACAAATTCCGGCGTGGTGATTTTGCCGCAATCATGTAGCCACCCGGCGATTTTCAGCTCGTAACGGTCGGCATCGCTCATTTTAAACGCTTGCAAATAGCCCGTGTCGGTGTTGTGCGCTGCCTCGGCGAGCATCATCGTCAATTCCGGCACACGGCGGCAATGCCCGCCCGTATAAGGTGATTTATTGTCAATCGCGGTGGCGACCAATTCGATAATGGACTCAAATAAGTTTTCCAAATCGGCAATCAGGCGTTGCTTGGTCAACACAATCGCCGCCTGTGAGGCGAGGGCTTCGGTGATATGTTGCGAGACGCTATCAAACCCGGTCACGGTGTGGGTGGATTGATCGAGGCAATTGATCAATTGCAAAATGCCGATAATGTCGCCGTCATGGCTTTTCATCGGTACGGCGAGGAATGATTGCGAATGGTAGCCATTTTTTTCGTCAAAAGCTTTGGTTCCAGAAAAATCAAAGGCTTGATCGTGATACGCATCAACAATATTAATGGTTTTGTTGCTATGGATAGAGCAGCTGACGACATTACTTAAATTAGGTGAACCGTTTTCAAGGTACAAAGGAATGTCAGGCATGTTCACCGGAACACCCGAACAGCCCCCAAGCCGTATGCCTAAACTGTCTGATTGGACGATTTCCATCCTGATCTGATCGCCATGAATCCGGTACAACGTGCCGCCATCCGCATGGCTGATTTGTCTGGCTCCTGCCACAATCCTATCCAACAAAACCCCTGTGTCCATTTCCGATGACAGGGAAACGCCGATGTCTACCAATTGTTCAAGTTGGGAATTAATGTCGCGGTTATTCATAACAGATGCCTAAACGGTGCAGGTGGGAGCAAATCAGGGCCGCCAAAATTTTTCTAACGGCTTGATAGCTAGAGTATATCGTTCTCATACCTGTTTCTACAGAAATTTATGGCGAGCCTAAGTAGCCGTGCCGATATGCACCGCTAGCCAAATGGTCTCAATATCCGCTGCCGTCCACGCCACTTTGTGCTTGGTATGCGCAGGAATCAGCACATAATCCCCGGCCTTCAAGTTAACAGAAGTCTGGTTTTCATACGCCAACACTGCTCCGCCTTGCAGCACCAACACCCATTCATCCCAAGCTTGGTCATACAAATGATCGGTAGCCGTCACATGGCCTTTGGAAACGATGCGCTCAATATGCACCGCATCGTGCTTATACAGCGTTTCAAACAGTTCATCAGGGAGCAGGGCAGGGATATTTTGGAAAATGTTCGAAGGCATAGGGATTTAGGATTTTTTTATGTTAAATGATCAAGTGTCCGGTTTTTTTCAGAAAATGCTTGGAAATTCGTTGTAACGGATGTTGTGCAATCATAGGCATAGCCATCCGATATAAATTGATGATACGAAAATGGCGGCAAAAAGGACTGCGCGTCTTTCAAGGGCGGGCAGTCCTCATCAATTTATATTGGATTGCCTTCCATTCTATCGCTATATATAGCGACAATTCGCTTGAAGGTACTGTTTTGATATTTTAAAAAATATTTAAAATTCAATGTCTTAAAATAACATCGATACAGTATCTTGAAAGGAGATGGGTGTATTAACCTTGAAGCGGGTGCAGGAGGCTAGCCCAGCTACGGCCAATTTGTGATTAAGCTATAACCGCTGTGCTTGTCCTCGTAAAACGTTGCGCGTCATTTGACGCGCAACTTTCTTTTCATCCTTGGCCGTCCTCATGCGGCAAACGTGTCCAACATCCGTTTTCCAGGCCGTGCTTAGGCTAAATCATTGCCCCGGTATTTTGACGGGCAACACGTTCGGCACGGCGTAGGGGCTGCCTTCGCCTAACACATGGCTGATCGCAATGCGGCGGTTAGCTAAGGGTGGCGGATATTTTTGGAAGGAATACGAACTGGCGTTATGGCACAAAAAGCAATTCAGCACTTTGCTGGGGTCTTTGTTGCTGGCGGCTTGCACAAAAGTTTCTGCGGTGCTGTTCGCCAAGTTCACCGAACCCACACCATTGATCTGGTTGCTGCTTAAGGAATAGCTGTTCGGCTGCATCCAAACCGTGCCTATCAGGTTGTAGTTGGCAAACGTGGATTGCGGGCTTTTCAGGCCCGTCAGTACGGTTTGCGAGGCTTGGTTGATGTTCATGATATTTTGCGGGCCGGCTGGCGAATTGTTCTCGCCGCCGGTGCGGTTTTCCTGCACGGCATTGGTGGGTGGTGAGAATTTCTGGGTAGCCATATCAAAATTTAGCGTCGCCGGGCTGCTGTTTTGCAAATTGACTTGGGTGAACGGGGTGTTGGCCTTGTAGAACGTGTAATTGCTGGGGTCGCTGCCACTGGTTGAAAAAGTGTTGTCCGGCAGCATCGGCGCATTGGTTTTATGCTCAAAGGTCGCCCAAAGAAATTCGGGGTGGTTGATGGTGTAACCTACCACATGCAAACCCACCAACGCGACACTGACCGTAGTGTATTGCCCATTAGGCGCGACAGCGGCGGTGGTTTTGGTGCGCAGCACATGCAAAATAGGCACTTGGGCTTGGGTCACGAAGGCTCCGGCGGGTGGCGTTTGCCCATCTTCCAAACGCAACCAAGTCGCCTTGAATACGGCATCGCCGACATTGAAATAGGAATCGGCAGGTTGGGACACATAGCCGCCATTGGCGATCATATTTTTCTGTGCCGTGCCGAAATAGCTTGGGTTCATATGGACGGAGGCATAAACCGGATAACCGTTGGGTGCGACCAACATGTTGCCGTCCGCTTCGACAATCGCCCCGGCACCTTCAACAAATCCCGCCACACCATGCGGGGTGGACGAGCGGGCGGCTAGTTTGAGCGGCGTTGTCCGTTTGCCCGATGGTGTCCCTGCATTCAATAGTTGGGAAGGCGTTGGTAAGTTCATGAAACGCGGCACGCCATTGCTGTCCAGAGCGGTGGCCCATACGAAAGCCTCCCATGACCATTGGTGGAACTGGCAATCATCGGCCCCGATGGGGGTGTCTTGGGTCGGAAACGCGGCATTGGCGTTCAGGTAATTGGCTAAACCTTCCGCCCAGCCAATCTGTGGGCAGAAACCTTGTGTGCCGGATGTGTCAGCGGCTTGTGCAGGCAATACGAAGCAACAAGGCAACAGCAGCGGCCAAATATATTTTTTCAGCCGGATGCCTAAGGTGTTGGATGGGGTTTGCTTATCTGGCCTACCGCCAGTGTTTTGTGTGTGCATTTGAGTTCTCCGTTAAATGGATGTTTTCAGTATTTAAGCCATTGTTTTAATCAGCCACAATGGCTTGGAGATATATTTGGGAAGATTTAAGGCGTTCCCCTCTACCCAAAAATAAATCTGCACCGACTATAAATGAACCCAAGCAAGCATAAAATTAACTATGACCAGTTTTGCAGTGAAATGCCCCACACATAAATTTAAGTGCATGCTTTTTAAGTAAAAAATAAGGCATTATTTATTAAACATACCTATCTAACTAAAATATTTTTCCATATCCCCTTCCAGGCTTTGGTATCCCAATACGCCATAAAAATAGCCAAATCCTACGCCGCGTATACCTCTAAGTAGTTGTTAAATATAGCTAATCCAAAATAACGAGCTGGAACGGGTTTATTACCCGTTCCGTAATGTATTCAGTACCTATAGCGATTTTGAAACCCCGTCCAGCCCCCACCCCGCGTTACTCATATTAAAAGACTTTTGCACCACTACTTATCTGCTTAGTTATTTCGTGTGAAATAACATAGTTAAGGTGGTGATATGACCTACTGTCCTCTGGTCTACCGCCTTTTATGAGCCAAAAATTAAGAAATAAATGAATAAAATCAAAATAATACAATAAATGGTTTGATTTTTGCATTGCTGCTATTCAGGCCATTAGGTGGGTTGCGATATTTGGCGAAGTCAGCCGCCAATCAAGATGACAATTTAGCCATGCCTAAGCAACTTAAGCCAACTGCCCACAAGGCGTGGTCGGGGCATACAGCCCTGAGGTTTTTTACTTAAATGCCAATAACATCAACATACAGGACAGGCCCGGATTTTATGCAATTTGATACACAGGCGGACTATTACGATCAACGTACCGGGCTAGGCGAAGACATCGTCCAAGCTATTGCTTTGGCTATTGATGAACTCAGTGCGCCTTACCGGGACGGACAGTTGCTGGACATAGGCGCCGGGACGGGGGAAATAGGCTTTTATCTGGCCAAGCTTCCATTGCGCTACACCGGCATTGATTTGTCCGAAGGCATGTTGGCAGTTTATCGGGCGCGTTATGCCAATCTGTCTGACGTGCCAGAACTGATACACACGGATGCTAATTTACCGTGGCCGCTACCCGAACGCAGCGTTTCAGTCTTTTTTAGTTCCAGGGCACTCCATCAGCTCGATCACGCCCATGTCTTAGGGCAACTGGCCCGGCTTGCCGCACCGACAGGAGCCGTGCTGATCTTAGGCAATGTCAAGCGGTCTGAGCAATCCGCCAAGGCCATGATGCGTAAAGCCATGCACAAGGTATTGGCGAGTTACGGCTTAACTGAAAACAGCGGCCAAACCCATCGCCGCCAGTTATTTACTGCTTTAAGCCAACAAGGTGCGGTACAGCTGCCACCCGTCACGGCTGCCCGCTGGCTTGTGCGCAATGCGCCCATCGACTCAATTAAATCTTGGGAAAGTGTCGATGGCATAGCAGGTAACGCAGTGGATGCCGCCACCAAAACTAAAATCTTGGACACCCTGATGGAAACGGCGCAAGCGTTATTTACTGACCTAAGCCAAGCCGTGGAAAGTGAGGAGGTCTATGAATTGAATGTCATCAAACTCTAGTACGCCCGAAAATATCGTAAAAAATAATAATACTCTATGAAACAGGCGGTTACGCCAATCAACAATGAGGAACGATGAAAATGAACCATTTCACTAAACATTCTAAGCTTTTATTGGCTGCTTCAGTCCTACTGGCACTGACTAATGCGACAACGGCGGAAGCCGCGCCTATGTCATTAAAACAAGGTGCGCTAACCGTCCAGCTCGACCCCGCTGCGTTGGCGACAATGTCCAGACGTACTGGTAACGCTTATAACGGTGTTGACAAATATGGCCGTCCCAATGAAGAGCAATGGCAAGAAGATAAGGACGACATTGATAACTTGGTTTTTGACAACGGCTTGAAAGGGATAATTTCAGGGGATTCCTATTCTGTCCGCGACTTATATCTTGAAGACTGGTTTACCAGCGAAGAAATAGCATCGAAAACGGCTTATCAGGTCATGGGCATTTCAAAACAGATCATGAATGCCACCGTAGCGTATAACTTGATTGCGCTGCATAACTCCAACCCATTGCTCAATGATGATGCAGCCAAGCTCTCCGGGATGCATCGCTTGCCTTTAAGCGAACCTTGGCCTAAGCCTGTCTTCAAAATGTACCCGCACGGGGTAGAACCTGTAAAACCAGCCAATGATAAAGGTGGCCGCAATCCACAAAAAACCACGGCGGTGTTTGACAACGCTGACCCTGTTGGCACCTTTACCGGACAAATTGGCGTGGGTGGCGCGTTTCGCGTCAATGGACGTTACGGACATGTCAGCGTAGGCGACCTGGCGTTACGCTACGACCCCAACCGTTCTGAAGTGAATTCAGGCGGGGCTCCTGGCGGTAAACCCGGCACAGACGGCTGGTACATCACCGCGCATTTAAATTTAAATTCAGTTGATGGTGAAGCGGGTGTTCCGGCTTTTGAAACAGCCAACACCAAAACCAGCGTATCAGGCGACACTTTTGTCTTATCGGGCAATCTGGTGTCTTCTACCTGGTGGGGCGATAAAGCAGGTGCCAACGGTGTTTATAAAGTGGGTAAATTCCGCTTTGTAGGCAAATTAATGCCGGCACCCAACTAATGCAGACCCTACGAATTAGTGTTTTCCATCCTTTAAATTAGGAGATGTCCATGTTAACAACACACTCTGCCAAACGCGCCCCAAATATCCTACGCACCGCCATTAAAGCCGCCTTAATGATCGGTTTGGTTTTGCCGTTTACCGCTACCGCCGAAGAAACCAGCCGGATCAGCGTATCTTCCAAAAACAGACAAAGCAATGGCACCAGTTGGCATCCTATGGTCAGTGCTGACAACCGTTATGTCGTGTTTCAATCCGATGCGTCCAACTTAGTGCCTAACGACACCAATGACACCATTGACATTTTTGTCCATGACCGCGAGACCAAGAAAACCAAGCGTGTTAACGTCGCTTCCGATGGCACGCAGGCCGAAGCGTCTTGGAACAACCAAGGTGCTATCAGTGCGAATGGCCGTTATGTCGGGTTTGTCTCGGATGCCCCTAACCTAGTGCCCGATGACAACAATTCAGGTTCTGACGTATTTGTTCATGATCTTAAAACAAAGAAAACGACCCGTGTCAATGTGGCCTCTGACGGCAGCGAAGCGGTAGTCGGCGACTGGAGGGCGCATCCTTCATTGAGCGCCGATGGCCGTTATGTGGCCTTCATGTCTCCATCCGGCAACTTAGTGGCGGGGGATACGAATAATGAATCCGATGTGTTCGTCCATGACCGCAAGACTAAAAAGACGACCCGTGTCAGCGTCGCGTCGGATGGCACCCAAGGCAATGGCTTATGCTTTAAGCTCAGACTCAGCGCCAATGGCCGCTATGTCGCTTTTCAATCGGAATCTACCAACTTAGTTAAAGGCGATACCAATAATCAAGCGGATGTTTTCGTGCATGACATGGTCACTAAGCAAACGACCCGCGTCAGTGTTGCCTCAGATGGTAGCCAAGCGAATAACGGTGCTTGGCAACCCGCTATTAGCGCGGATGGTCGTTATGTGGTGTTTTGGTCGTCTGCGTCCAACCTCGTCCCCGGTGACAAAAACTTTGCGGACGATGTCTTTTTGCATGATCGGGAAACCCATAAAACCACTATGGTCAGCGTGGCTTCTGACGGGACTAAAGGCAATGGCATGAGCAGTCGCCCAACCATCAGCGATGATGGCCGTTATGTCGGCTTTACGTCTGCGGCCTCTAATCTGGCCGCCAATGATGATAATGGTGTTGATGATGTCTTCGTCCATGACCGGGTAACTGGCACCACTAAATTAGTCAGTGTCACCTTAGACGGCACATCAGGCACCGGCCCTTTCACTCAAATCAATATTAACGGCAACCGCGATGCGATTATCAGCCCTGATGGCCAACATATGGCGTTCAGGTCGTTAGTCACGGATTTGGTCACAAAAGACACCAATGGCTTGATTGATGTGTTCTTTCGTGACTTAACGACAAAGTAAGTAGTGGTGCAAAAGTCTTTTAACATGAGTAACGGGGCTGGACGGGGTTTCAATACCCCGTCCTTAAGGTTTCAACGTCGCAATAGGTACTGAAAACGTTACGGAACGGGTTATAAACCCGTTCCAGCCTGCGGTGACGGGGGCGGGACGGGGTTTCAATACCCCGTCCTTAAGGTTTCAATGCCGCTATGGTACTGAAAACGTTACGGAACGGGTAATAAACCCGTTCCAGCTCCCGTTTTTTTATAAATGTTAAAAAGTTATGAACACCTAATTAATACAGAATCTGGATAACCGCTAATCCTTATCGTAGGGTAAGCACAGCTTACCCTACACTTTAAATCAAACTATGGAGACAGAACCAAGCAAGAAAGCAATAACTGAACTTTATCAAACTCCCGCAGTAGCGAGGGGCCATAAGCCCAGGTTTTCATGAATCAAGCGGCATTTGCCTTGGAATGGCAGGCGGTTGTCTGGCTTGAAACCTGATAAAACTATAAAAATATAAACAAAAACAACAGCATAAATATAATGAGTAATCAATTATTAACAGAGCTAGGTCAAACATTAATCAATGGCAGCTTGACCGATAAAGCCGTTTTGGCACAAACCTCCGAACAACCGATGTTTAAGATATTGCCTAACGCTAACGTCCTCAAAATCGGTGGCCAAAGCATTATTGATCGCGGTCGCGCTGCGGTTTTACCTATTTTAGACGAGCTGATTGAAAACCTGCCGCATCATAAAATGATTATCGGTACCGGTGCAGGCACCCGTGCGCGTCATGCTTACAGCGTGGGTGTTGATTTGGGTATGCCAACTGGCGTACTGAGCGTCATGGGCACGTTCGTGAGTATGCAAAATGCCCGGATGATTCATTTTCTGCTTGCCAAGCACGGTATCCCTTTCATTGAACCCGTACAGTTCCCGCAGTTACCGCTGTATCTCGCCGAACGGCAAGCCGTGGTTTTTTTTGGTATGCCACCTTATGTGTTCTGGCAACGTAACCCAGAAATTGGCCGCCTGCCTGCGCACCGTACCGATAGCGGCTGTTATCTCATCAGTGAAATGTTTGGTGCCCGCTCTATGCTTTACATTAAAGACGAAGACGGCCTGTACACCGCCGATCCTAAAAAGGACAAGCACGCCAAGTTCATCCCCAACATTACGGTCGATGAAATGATTGCTATGGATTTACAAGATTCTGTCGTTGAGCCACCCGTTTTGGAATTCATGAAAAACGCCGAATCTAGGCGCACTATTCAGATTATCAACGGCTTAGTGCCAGGCAACATCACTAAGGCCCTCAATGGCGAGCCTGTTGGCACCATTATCACCGCAGACTAACGACTAACATTTGTAATCCATCATGAACTACCAAACTGATAAACGTCACCACCTTAACTCTTTTCTGATGCGTGAAAGCCTAATTGACAAAGATGTCATGGCTTCGACCGAATCGGAAACCCCTGTCGTGCGTATGCTCCCTGAAACGCATGTCATTAAAATTGGCTCTAGCTCCATTATCGACAAAGGTAAAGCCCTGACCTATCCGGTCGTTGAGGTGTTAGGCGAATTGCTCAAAACCGAAAAACTGATATTAGGCGTGGGCGGCGGCTTGCGCAGCAAACACGTTTTTTCTATTGGCTGTGATTTGGGTTTGCCGACGGGTGCGCTGGCACAAATTTCGGTGGCTGATGCACTCGGCAATGCCCACATGCTCGGTACCTTATTGGCACCACACGGTGTGGTCGCCATTCCGCCAGAAATTTTTGGGCATTTATTGCCTTTATTCATTAAGACCGCGCCGGGTGCCATTTTTAACGGCGTACCCCCTTATTCGCTGTGGGAACACCCCCCCGGCGTTGGCCGTATCCCGCCGCACAGGACTGACGCGGGCTGTTTGATTCTGGCCGAGTGCTTCGGTTGTAAAACAGTCACCTTAGTTAAAGATGTCGATGGCTTATATGATGCCGATCCTAAAACGCATCCATCGGCTAAGTTTATTTCAGACATTACCGTGTCCGAATTAAAGGCCCTCAATCTGGAGACCCTGCCTTTTGATGAAGTGTTGCTGGACGTGTTAAAGACTTCACGCTTAGTCAAACAATTTCAGATCGTTAATGGCACCAAGCCCGAATTGATTAAAGCGGCTGTCAATGGTGAACACGTCGGCACGATTGTTCGGGCCGACCATTAATCACTGGCAGTCATTGGCTGGTGGTGTCCGCTTAGGAACGGGCATAAGCAGGGGTGAAAAAGTCTTTTAACATGAGTAACGGGGGCGGGATGGGGTTTCAATACCCCGTCCTTAAGGTTTCAGCACCGCTATAGGTACTGAAAACGTTACGGAACGGGTCATAAACCCGTTCCAGTCCGCGTTATTTTATAAATGTTAAAAGTTACGGACACCTACTTAAATTAACTTCGACAAAGTGTTCCCTTTCCCGCCGGGAGAGGGTGATCAAATGCTCAAGTTATTTCGTGACCGTTCCTTAAGGCACCGCCAGCCGAAATCTCGCCTTACTGACACGTTGTGCATGGTAAACCAAGCAGTTCTGTTTAGCTTATGCAACGCAATGTTTTTCAGTATCGGCGTTATCTGTATGCAATCGCTTGATGGCGAGCATGGCTCTGCATTTGTGTTTGCAGAGAACATTTGTCGGACCGTTTTTTGTTTGGTTTTAAAAACCAGTAAAGGATCAAGTGTCCGGCTTTTTTTTTAACGTAACATCACCTTCCTTTAGAGGACATTATGTCTATAACTCATAAAAAAACCTTATTTAGCGCCATTCAATCCTTGCTGTTAATCGGTTTGACCACGCTATCAGCCCAGGCGTTTGCCGACGAATCCACTGAATTGGTCAGCGTCGCTACCGATGGCACCCAAGCCATAGAAGGCCGCAGTTGGCGTCCGCATATGACTGGTGACAACCGTTACGTGGTCTACCAATCGGCAGCCACTAACTTAGTGCCGAATGACACCAACAAATTCATGGATATTTTTCTCTTTGACCGTCAAACCAAAGAAACCACCCTGATCAGCAAGGCAGCGGATGGCACTTTGGGTAACGGTACAAGCAGACAACCGCGTATCACCCCTGATGGCCGTTATATCGTGTACAACTCAGCCGCCAGCAACTTAGTTGAAGGTGACACGAATGCCCTGACTGATATTTTCGTTTATGACCGCACCACCCAACAAACCAAGCGGATCAATGTCGCAAATGATGGTAGCCAAGCCAATTTGGGTTCCAGATTGCCTTATATTAGTGACGATGGTATGCGCGTTTCATTCTTGTCCTCTGCCAACAATTTAGTGCCAGGTGACACCAACAAATTCAATGATATTTTTGTCCGTGACCTCAAAAAGAATACGACAGTCCGGGTCAGCGTGTCATCAACTGGCGTACAAGCTAATGGCTCAAGCTGGAAAAACAACATCAGTGGCAATGGCCGCTATGTGGTTTACCAATCGGCGGCCAAAAACTTAGTCGCATCAGACACCAATAAGGTGGAGGATGTTTTTGTCTATGACCTTAACACTAAGAAAACCACCCGGGCCAGTGTCAGTTCTGCGGGTTTACAATCCAACAACGGTGCTTGGCATCCCAGCATAAGTGCTGATGGCCGCTATGTTGCGTTTTGGTCAGGTGCAAACAATCTTGTCGCCGGTGACACTAACTTCTATGAAGACGTGTTTGTCCATGACCGCAAAACTAAAACCACGACCCGTGTTAGCGTTGACTCTGATGGCAAACAAGGCAGATTAGACAGTTCAGTGCCAAGCATCTCCAGAGATGGCCGATATGTGGCGTTTAGGTCTTGGTCGGCATTTGCCCCTGAAGACGATAATAAGGTCGATGATATTTACGTCCATGACCGCACTACCGGAACCACTACCTTGGTCAGCAAAGGCATGGACGGCACCTCTTGCACCCCAGGCGCTCCTGGCAGTATCGGCGGCCCTGGCACCAATGGTAGCCGGGACGCAGTCATTAGCCCAAATGGCAAGACAGTGGCATTCAAATCATTGTGCAACGACTTAGTGCCAGTGGACACCAACGTTCTTATTGACGTGTTCGCACATGATCTGTAAGGAAGTTCTGTAAGCGTCTTTGCGCATCTAGCGGCAAAGATTCTTAAGATGGCCTGGCAGGTTTGTTTAACCTGCCAGGTTTTTTTTTGGCAACTGGTAAAAAAGGGTCGGCAGTGTTGGGCTTTATTGGCTATACACCTGAACGGTCACGTTTTCGGTTTTTTTGAGCGCGGTCATGTCGATTGCGCTTCTTCTCACTAAAAACCGAAAACGTGATCGTTTTTTTTGGGGGGAATTCTCTGGAAAAAGAAAAACGACAGCCGGAACGGGTTTGTAACCCGTTCCGGCTGTTTTAGTTTGGTGCTGGGTAAATGCCGGAAAGCTTGGAATGCTGGATGGGGTTTGTTACCCCAACCTTAATGTTTTGAGCCACCTCATCGGTAGCAAAAACGCTATGGAACGGGTTATAAACCCGTTCCAGCCTAGTAAATGCCGGAAAGTCGGAATGCTGGATGGAGTTTGTTACCCGATCCTTAATGTTTTGAGCCACCTCATCGGTAGCAAAAACGATATGGAACGGGTTA
>CAYUQV010000065.1:0-16791 GCA_964446885.1 uncultured Methylocucumis sp. | reverse complement strand
TTATGCCCGGCACACAAATTTATACCGACGAATACACCATTTATAGCCGCTTGGAAGCGTGGGAATATGCCCGCGACGAGGACGGCGACGGTTTCTGGGAAGTCCATTCAAACACCATGGAAGGCTTCTGGTCGCTGCTGCGTTCCTGGCTACGCCCGCATCGCGGCATATCACAAGCCAAGTTGCCCCTGTACCTGAGCTTTTTTGAGTTTGTCCATAATGTCAGAAAACGCGGTAAAAGCTTGCTGTCTTCGTTACTGGCTGTTTTAGTTAAAAAGACCCCGAAAACCATATAGAGCCTCAAAAACTTACAAGGGCGATGGCATTGTCACCACTGCCAGCCAAGTGGCTTTGCCCAAAGTGAGAAAAATAACCCTTTATAAGCCATTGCTGAAAGTGCGCCACGTTGACGAACCCGAACAAACCGCGCATATCAACGACATGATGTGCCGATTGGGTTTTGATTGGGTTGGCGACTGTGTACCCGCCTCACGGCCTGTTTTCAAACAAGCCCTGACCGAGTTAAAACCCGCCGATGCCGTGTCCCACGACTACGACAGTTTGGCGGCCTTGCCCGCGAAGCAACTTTGGCAACAATGGCTAGCAGTGTCCGCTTCCGACACGCAAGCCAACACCCGCCAAGCTTTGGCGGTGGCGTTAGGCATCAAGTTACGCGCCTATGATGAACCCACTTTATTGGCGGGCATCAAGCAACATCTGGCGGACACGAACGCCACGGCTTTGGAACGGGCGCGGCTGGCGCAATTGTTGGCGGAAATCGCCACGCCAGCGGCCTTAAACGTCTTGGTCGAAGCGTTGCTGGACAACGGGGCGCAGTCGGCCAAGGACTGCCCGCCATGTGCTATGGCTTTTAGCAACGCCATCAAAACCGTTGCCGACTCTTTGCCCGAACCGCCACGCCGCGCCGATTTGTCGGCGGTGCTGGAAACGGCGTGGTCACAACCTGATTTAAACCAGCCAGAACTCAACACCTTGGCTTTAGCCATCGCCAAACTAGGTACACCACGCGGCGTGGACTTGTTGTTGGCAGCGGTGGAGAAAAATGGCACGGCGTTGCCGTCTATGCAGAAACCTGCCGTGGGCCGTAGCGCACAGCAAGCCCTCGCAGCTTTCTTGGCAATGGGCGAGGTCATTAATCCTGACAGCGAAACCGTGCTGAGTTCGGCGTTTTTGGGTCATCGCGCCCACGAAGCCGTGTTTGTCGCGGCAGGCCAAGGTTTGGTGAATTTGGGCAGTGACAGCGCGGCGCAACAGGTCTTGCAACGCCTGGACGAGTTACCCGCTAGTGAGGTGGCGGTCGGCCAACGCTGGCTGGGCCAGTTGTCGGGCAAAATCGCCAAGGCCCGTTTGCGGCGGATTCATCAGGCGGTCGGTTCGCCCAAGCAGCCTGTGTTGAAATTGCAGATGGAGGAAATGCTGCGGTAATGGGTCGAGACTGTGAAGGTTTTGCAAAATGCCTTAAAGAATTAATGATTGTCCACAATCCGAAGAGCGCGAAGCGAAAAATACGAAACGCATGAAACAATTAAATAATAAATTTCAATGATTTAAGTTTTTTATGATTTTACCGCTTTCGTGTTTTTTCGTGATTCTTGTACCCCAGAGGGTATTCGTGGACATAAAATAATTCTTTCACAGTCGTGGCCTTAACACTTGTTGACCCGGAGCGCGGGCATCTTGCCCGCTGCGGGCAGGATGCCCGCACTCCAGCACTTATTTTTTCTTGACATAAAAGGTTTGGCGGCCTGTTTCCCGCACCACATCCAATAATTCATGCCCGGCTTGGTTGACGTACACGCCAAAATCCAAATGTGCCGCCGGATCAGTGGCAATCACTTTGACAATCTCGCCGCTGGTCATGCCATTCAGGGCTTTTTTCAATCTCAACAGCGGCAACGGGCACATCAAACCACTGGCATCCACTTCTACATTACATTCAATCATTGTCGCTTTTTTTCCCGACCAAAATTTAGAGTGCTTATAATATCACCCCCACTTCATTCGACACATCCTTAGCCTAATGGATTATTTCCCGCTTTTTGCCAATCTTAACCAACGCCCTTGTTTAGTTATCGGAGCAGGGGCCATTGCCACCCGCAAAATTGATTTGCTGTTACGTGCCGACGCTAATATCACTGTGATTGCCCGTGAAATCAACGCCACGATTACCGGATGGGCGGCTGCCGGAAAATTGACGCTCATCCAAAAATCCTTTGCCGCCGACGATGTGCGTGGATTCAGGTTAGTCGTATCGGCAACCGACAACGCTGAAACCAATCAGGCGGTGGCCGCCGCCGCTGATGACCATAATATCTTTGTCAATGTGGTCGATAATCCGTCGTTATGCAGTTTTATACTGCCTGCGATAATTGACCGTTCTCCGCTAATGATCGCCATTTCCTCAGGTGGTGCCGCTCCGGTATTGGCACGCTTGCTACGCGCCAAACTGGAAAGCATGATCCCGCCCACTTACGGACGATTGGCCGGATTGGCGGAAAAATGCCGAGATGCCGTCAAGCAAGCCATTGCCATTCCCGAACAACGGCGGATTTTCTGGGAAAACATTTTCCAAGGCCCGGTTGCCGAACAGGTTTATGCAGGCCATCATGAACAGGCCGAACAGGCCTTGTTGCAAACGTTGGAAAATTATCAAAATACCGCCAACCAAGGCGAAGTGTATCTGATCGGCGGCGGCCCCGGTGCGCCGGATTTGCTGACCTTCCGGGCTTTGCGGCTGATGCAGCAAGCCGATGTGATTGTCTATGACCATTTGGTCTCGCCCGAAGTCTTGGATTTGGCCCGCCGCGACAGTGAAAAAATCTACGTGGGCAAACAACGCAAGAACCACAGTTTGCCGCAAGATTCCATCAACCGTTTACTGGCGGACTTGGCAAAATCCGGCAAGCGCGTGGTGCGTCTTAAAGGCGGCGACCCGTTTATTTTTGGCCGTGGCGGCGAAGAAATTGAAACCTTGATGCAAGAAGGTATCCGTTTCCAAGTCGTGCCGGGCATCACTGCCGCCTCCGGGTGTGCGTCTTATGCCGGGATTCCTTTGACCCACCGTGACCATGCGCAATCTTGCACGTTTGTCACAGGCCATTTGAAGGATGATTCCATCAACTTAAATTGGACGCAATTGGCCCAGCCGGGCCAAACTATCGTGGTTTATATGGGTTCGATGGGTTTGGAAAAAATTTGCCAATCGCTGATTGCCCACGGCAGCCCGCCGGATTTGCCAATTGCCCTGGTGCAACAAGGCACAACCCGCACCCAACGGGTTTTTACCGGCACGTTGGCGACCATGCCCGCACAAATTGCCCATGAAAAAATATCGCCCCCGACGCTGATTATCATCGGCACCGTCGTCAGCTTGCATAACACGCTTAACTGGTTTCAAGGCGGCGAATAAGACAGTGCCGCATAGCATCAGTAAATCTACCCTGACGGTTTGTTATCGGCTTACTATGATAAACTGCCACCAGGGATTTCATCATCACAAGCTGATCGCCAATTCCCCACATGAAAGCCAATATCAGCACGGCTAACGCTTACTCACACAGCACTTTTCGTTAGAGATTTTTAATGCCATTTTCCAATCTCGGTTTGTCCGAGGCTTTACTGAAAGCGATTGCCGATTCCGGCTATACGACCCCTACACCCATCCAGGCCAAAGCGATACCGGCCATTTTATTAGGCCAGGATTTATTGGCCGCCGCCGAAACGGGCACAGGCAAGACGGCAGGGTTTACCTTGCCGATCCTGCAACGTCTGGGGCAAACCAATTATGGCCGTAACCGTCCGGTACGTGCGCTGATTTTGACACCTACCCGCGAACTGGCCGCCCAGGTCGGTGAATCGGTATTGAAATACAGCGTCCACCAACAGCCGCGTTTAAAGTCGGATGTGGTTTACGGCGGGGTGAAAATCAATCCGCAAATGATGCGCTTGCGCGGTGGTGTCGATATATTGACGGCGACACCCGGACGCTTATTGGATTTGGTGAGCCAAAACGCCGTCAAGCTGGATAAGGTCGAAGTGTTGGTGTTGGATGAAGCCGACCGGATGCTGGACATGGGCTTTATTAAAGACATCCGCAAGATATTGGCGATGTTGCCGAAAAAACGCCAGAACCTGTTGTTTTCGGCGACTTTTTCTGCCGACATCCGCAAACTCGCCCGTGATTTGTTGTTTAATCCCATCAGCATTGAGGTTGCTGTGGAAAACGCAGCGGCGGATACCATAGACCAAATCGTCTATCAGGTGGACAAAACCGCCAAAACGGCGGTGTTGGCCCATCTGGTCACGAGCCAAAACTGGCAACAAGTGTTGGTGTTCACCAGCACCAAACATGGTGCGAACAGGCTGACCGAAAAACTCAACGGCGCCAACATCAAAGCCGCCGCCATTCACGGCAATAAAAGCCAAGGTGCGAGAACCAGTGCGTTGGCGGGTTTTAAGGCTGGGGCCATCCGCGTATTGGTGGCGACTGATGTGGCTGCCCGTGGCATCGACATCGCTAAATTGCCGCATGTGGTGAATTTTGAACTGCCTAGGTCTTCAGCCGATTATGTGCACAGGATTGGCAGGACAGGGCGGGCGGGACAAAACGGCCAAGCGGTTTCTTTGGTGTCGCAGGACGAATATCCTGCGCTGAAATTGGTTGAGAAACTGCTGGGGGCAAAAATTCCCCGTGGACAGATTGAGGGGTTTGCGGTTAGCCGCTAATCGCTGTTATTTTTACCTTAATGCACGGTGTCGGGAGTTGGAACGGGTTTATTACCCGTTCCGTAACGTTTTCAGTACCTATTGCGATGTTGAAACATTAGGCGCATAGGCATATTTCGATTGATTGTCAACGTTTCAAAACGTTTGGGACGGGGTTACAAACCCTCGTCCCGCTCACGTATCCTGCCCGCCGTGCGCCACTAGTAACACGAGCTGGAACGGGTTTATTACCCGTTCCGTAACGTTTCCAGTGCCTATTGCAACGTTGAAACCTTAAGGAGGGGGTATTGAAACCCTGTCCCGCATTGGGTTGCCACTGAATTTCTTCGGTGTTTATCGCAGGCGTGGCCTGCTCCTACAACGCGTTGTGTGCTAACTTCCTAACAATATCAAACGGCTACGCTTATTGAGTATCCCCAATCGGGGCGGCAATCGCATCGCCCACCAATTCATCGACATTATCCCCGGTCAGTGCGGTTAAAAACACGACCAATTCGTCGATTTCCTGATGAGTCAAATTCAATGGCTTGATCAGCCCGTCCAGATTCTCATTGGCAACGCCGCCGCAATTATAAAACTCCACCACGTCGCGCAAGCTCCCTAAGCTGCCGTTGTGCATGTAGGGTGCGGTCAAGGCGATGTTGCGCAAGCTAGGAGTTTTGTATTGCCAGCGGTCGGCGGGATTTTGGCTGACTTCGTAACGGCCTAAATCGTTGGTTTTGGCTTCAGAGACGCTTTTAATGAGTTGCTTGGAGACTTCGGCGAACACGTTGGGCGCAAGTTGTACTTTTTGGCTGCTGCTGTCCGCTTGCATGGCTTGGGCGTATCCTAGACCTGTGTTATGCAGTTTTTGGTCGGTAAACAGCGCGTGTTTGGCATCAATGCTATGGCAGGCCACACATCCCGCTTTACCTGTGAACAATTGGAAACCCTGTTGGGCTTGGCTATCCAGAGCCTTTTTGTCGTGCTTGAAATACCAGCGGTCAAACGGCGAGTTGGCGGAATTTAAGGTGCGTTGGTAACTGGCCAAGGCCATGCCGATGGTTTCCATGCCTGCGGGTTTGCCGAATGCCTTTTCAAACAAGCCCCGGTAATCGGCATGGTGTTTGATGTTGTCGATGACATAGCCGATAGAGGGGTTTGCCATTTCGTTATGCGCGAGCAATGGCCCCCAAACTTGTTGTTCTAAGGTGTTTTCGCGCCCATCGTGGAACAGCAGCTGGGCATAGCCTACATTATAAAGCGTCGGTGAGTTGCGTTTGACCGTGCGGCCTTCGATGCCAACAGCGGTTGCCATTTCGTGGCTGGTGAAGCCTTGTTCAGGGACGTGGCACATGGCGCAGGAAACGGTGTTGTTGAGCGACAAGCGGCGGTCATAGAACAGTTTACGGCCCAAACTGATTTTGGCGGCAGTGGGCCGGTTATCGGCAGGTACGGGTAAGGCGGGCAAACCTAGCGGCGCTTGCCGGACGGTTTTCAGGAGGTCAGTCGGTTTGCCGACCCGCTCCGCCAAGGCTTGGGTGTAAGTGTTGGCGGGCGTATCAGTTGCACTTTGCAGCAGGGTTTTGAGATCGCCGATTAAGGTGTCGGCATGGAGGAACGCGACACTGTAGATATTGCGGATGTGTTGTTTTTCATCAATCAGGTAAACGCGCAAATCATGGTTGAATGTGCCTGTGAATTGGCCGTTGGCATCGTAGACTTTTTGGATGTTTTGCCGATAGTTTTCAAGGATGGGTTGCAAGTCCTTATCTGAACGGGTGGTCAGGAATTGCCAATCGAGGTTTTGCCCTTGGAAATCGCTGCCATAACGGCGCATGGTGTCCGGCGTGTCATGTTCGGGATTAAAACTGAGCGTAAGCAGGCGGATACGTTGGGCGAGTTCCGGGTCTTTTTTGAGGCGGCTGTGGATTTTGTGCAGCACCGCCGTTGCCAACGGGCAGCCGTTGACATCGCTGCACGTTGAATAAATAAAGCTCAATACCGTGATTTTGCCATTTATCAGGTGGTGTAACGTGGTGTCTTTATTGTCGCTGTCGACGACCTTGCCATCGGCGGCGGAACCTAATACGGGCAATTGGTAACTGCCTGGTGTCGGGGCGGTGTAGCCTAGCGGTTGGTAGCCGGGGGCGAGCGCAGGCGCAGCGTTGTCGGCCAGCACACCAGCACTGATGAAGCAAAGGGATAAAAGCAAGCGTGCGAGCATGGTGGGCTTACCAGAGAGGAGCAACTAAAGCCGCTCATGGTTCGCAAGCTTTTATGCCCTTGGTTACACCATGAACGGTTTTAGTCAACAGTATCGAAATGGGGACGAAGGCATACAAACGTTACCTTCGGGGCGGATTTTTCCATTCTCCATTCCTGAGCGGGGCGTGGGTTTGTAACCCCGCCCTTAATGTTTTGCACGGTCAGTAAGCAGGCAAAACGTTACGGAACGGGTAATAAACCCGTTCCGGCTTAGAAAAATCCTTAACTGAGTTAGCTTGTCTTACGATCCGGCTTTAGTTGCTGCTGGATATAAGGAATAAGCGCCAAACTTCATTTGATGCGCCCGACCCAATTTTTCTTTCACAAAATCAATCGCAAACTGTTGTTGCAATTGTTTGCCATCCCAGCGGTAGGCTTTGAAGAACTGTTCATTGTCATCGCCTTTTTTATCCCAGTTCGCCAGCAATGACGAGGTGAAATACAAACGGGAGCCATCCCAGCTGGATGACACCATGTTCACTTGTGCGCCGATTTTTTGCTCATAAACCTGTTTGGGATGGAAGGCATCGGAAATGTCAAACAAACGCGATTTGCCGTCCATGAAAGTATTCACCCACAACTTGCTGTCGTCGCTGGAAATGGAAATGTCCACGGGCAACGGCACTTTAGCGGGTTCGCCAATATCGGCAACGGCTTTGGCTTCCCAAACGCCGGGTTTGTCTTCATAAATCAGCCAGATTTTTGAAGTCAGTGCGGTGGTGGTGAAACAGTAGTTATGCTCCGGTTTCCAAGCACAACGCAATTCCAGCGGCGCACCCGGCACTTCAAAGATTTTTTGCGGTTGGCGGGTATGCAAATCCCATTGCACGACGGTGTTGCCGAAGCGTTTCATGGCCTCGGCATCGCCGAGCATTTTGCCGAAATCCATCATGTAATTCGACCAACCCGTAAATGATGAGGTCAGCATCAGGTTTTTGCGGGGCAGAGCGCGGACATCGTAGCCATAACCATCGGCATACGCCTTGCTGGGATCGGCTTGCAGTTTTTGGTCGGTGGGCATCCAATGCGTGGCGACATAGTCACCGGCATTGTTGTATTCCACCAAGGCGGTACGGCCACCATTGTCTTTGTTATTGGATAAGCCCGTGATCATCATGCGCCCAGGTAAGGCGTAAGTGGAATGTGGGCCGACCACGCCGCCACTTTTGGCGACAAAATCGGTGATGGTGTTGACCAGTTTGGGTTTCGCGGGATCAGTGTGGACATCAAACACAAAGATTTTGTTGGTGTCCAAACCGCCCGCCCATAGATATTGGCGGTCATCGGTGAAATCGGCGTGGTGCGCCTCATTACGCCCGCCCACAGAAACGCTGTTGACGACTTTGCCGTAGGTGGGCGATTTGGGGTTGACATCAACCGTGACCATTTTGTCCTGCTCGTCACCGACACCTTCCATGCCCAGCGTCCAGACGTAGACTACATCTTCTTGTCCGGTGATTTTGGGCATGAACGGCGATTGGCAGGTTTCATCGGCAAAGGCGGTTGTATTGCCGATGGCCGCAACCAAGGCGGCATTACCGAGTATTCGTATTAGGGGTTTCAGTTTATTGTTAGTATCCATGATCCTTACTCTCGTATTTATTATGATTATTGGGGTAAAACCGTTTTTATTTCAGTGGTGTTGGGTCAAATAATGCCTTTTGGGGTGGATGGGGTTAGCGGGAAACCGGAGTCTGGCGGACTAGGCGTTTACGTTGTGATGGCGTTTGGGTGTTTAAATAATACGACTGGTTGTCTTAATTTGTCAAATTAGGGAGATTTGACGGTGTTCCGTTTTCTTGAAATTGTACGGGCAAAAATTCCAAATGCAGTGTTGTATTGGTATTTGTACGCAGAAGCTTTTTTTAGCAGTCCGCTGAACCGTTATATAATTCACGCTTGCCACTAGCCGGAAACGGGCATGTGCTTTTGTATGCCTCAATTGCACTAGGCTGAAGGGCTATAACGCCTATTTGTCCCGAAAACCTTTCGATACGAAAAATAGGGCTAACATGCTTTTAAGTCATGTGATCCGTAGCCATTACGTTTTTAGCGATAATATTTCGTTAAACCCTAAGCAACCATTAATCCGCAAATCTAGCCAGATTGTCCATCTACCCATGCCCAAATCATCTAAAACACAAGCTAACATCGCCGAATTGATAACCAGCAGCGACCTAAATTCGACTTTGTATTATGTGGGTATTGGCGCGTCCGCAGGTGGGCTTGAAGCCCTTAGGCCTTTTGTCGCCAATTTACCCGAAGCGGCCAATATGACCTACATCATTGCCCAGCACATGTCACCTGACCACCGAAGCCTAATGGTGGAATTGTTGCAGCGGGAAACCAATTTGAAGGTCGAGCCTGCAAAAAGCGATATTTTACCCTTGGCCAACACCATTTATGTGGCGCCGGCAAACACCGATGTCACCATTTCCGAGGGTTTTTTGCGTTTGAGCAAGCCCTCCAATACGGTGGGCCCCAAACCTTCAGTAGACCGTTTTTTTATGAGTTTGGCCGAAGATAAGGAAGACAAATGTATTGCGATTGTTTTGTCCGGGACAGGCTCTGATGGCGCACACGGCATTAAGGCGATCAAAGCCGCAGGTGGCATCACTATTGCCCAAGCCCCGCAGTCGGCAAAATACGACAGTATGCCCAATGCTGCGATTCGGACGGGTGGGGCCGATTTGGTGTTGCCCCCTAGCGAAATTGCCGTCCAATTGAACACCTTGATCAATAGCCCGCGCACCGCCCTCCTTGATGACCTGGACGTGGTGCCACCCTCAACGATGCTCGGCATTATCCGGCAAATCGCCAACCATACCGGGATGGATTTTTCCACCTACAAAGAGGCGACCTTATCGCGGCAAATCTCGCGCCGCATGATGGCCAAACAAATCCCCACCATTAAGGAATACGGCAAATATCTGAACCGCCACGAGCAGGAATTGCGCGAACTGGCCAGTAATTTTTTGATTTGCGTGACCTCATTTTTCCGTGACCCGGACGCTTTTCAGGCGTTAGGTGAAACCCTCAAAACCCTGCTGGGAAAAAAACAGCCAGGCGATGAAATACGCATTTGGATGCCGGGTTGCGCGACAGGCGAAGAAGTTTATTCGGTCGCCATTTTGCTGATTGAAAATTTAGGCACGCGCTTGTCCCAGCACCGTATCCAAATTTTTGCCACCGACATCAACATGGAAGCGGTGCATACGGCGCGGGTCGGGGTTTATCCTGAAGCGGCCCTGGCTGATTTGAACGATGAACTGATCAAAAAATATTTTAGTTTGCAAAACGGCTTATATCAGGTGGACAGGCGGCTTAAGGATATGATTTTGTTCGCCCGCCAGGACATTAGCCAAGACCCGCCTTTTGTCAGGTTAGACCTTATCAGCTGCCGGAATTTACTGATTTATTTCAAGCCGGAACTGCAAGAAAAAGTCATGCGGATTTTCCATTATTCTTTGTATGACAATGGCGTGCTGTTTTTGGGCAAGTCCGAAACGGTCGGGAAATGCGGTTCGTTGTTTTCCGAAATTGACCGCAAAAACAAAATTTATCTTAAACGTAGCATCGCCACGCCAGTGATTGGCGCGTTTGGGCGTAACCGCTATAACTTAAGCGCGGCTGAGACGCAGCCTGAAACCAAGCCGGTCATACCCGATATGAACCTGCACACCAGTACCATCGAACAACTGTTGAACCTGTATTCGCCGCCCAGCGTCCTGGTTACTTTAGACGGTGAAATAGTAGAAGTTTTTGGGGATTGTTCCGGTTTTCTGTCCATCCGCAAAGGCAAAGCTAATTTCAATATCTACAATTTGATTTCCCCAACCATCCGGGCCGAATTGCGGGCTTTTGTGCATCGGGTCTCGAAAAACAAATCGAGTGCCTATAGCTCTCCGTTCAAACTGAACATAGCCGGAAAAGAAGGCGTTTATCGGGTCGCCACGCACTATGCAGGTGACCAGAATAAAGCCGAATCTGATTTATTGCTGGTCAGCTTTGAAACCGTGGCGGTTTATGAATCCAAGCCAGAACACCTCCTCAGCCCCAATTTGCATGCCACGGCCCGTGTCATTGAATTGGAACAGGAACTGGTGCTGAACCGCGAAAATCTCCAGACCGTCATTGAAGAGTTGGAAACCACGAATGAAGAGTTACAGGCTTTAAATGAAGAAGCCCAGGCCGCCAATGAAGAATTGCAAGCCTCGAACGAAGAACTGGAAACCACTAACGAAGAATTGCAGGCTTCCAATGAAGAACTGATTACCGTCAATGACGAGCTGAATTCACGCACACTTGAATTGACCAAAAGCAACAATGACCTGTCAAACGTCCTCAATTCCCTGTACAAAGCCATATTGTTGATTGACACCCATTTGATGGTGACCCGGTTTAACCAAATCGCCCTCAACTTTTTTGATATACCTGTTGATAACTTGGCCAGCCTGACCACAATCCATAGCCGTTATGAGATGCCGGAACTGCTTAAGCATGTCCAGCAAGTGATAAAGTTTGGCCAAATCTGCGAATATGAATTTAAAGGCGATGCCCAGCAATATTTCCTGATGCGGTTGACCCCTTACCACGACCAAAATTCACAGGTATCGGTAGTCACAGGCGTGGTCATCACCATTTTTGACATTTCGGAAAAAAAGGAAGCGGATGACAAGCTAAAATTATGGGCTTCGGTGTTCAAGTATGCCGCCGAAGGCTCGATTATCACGGATGCCAATAATCTGATCATTGCCGTCAACCCGGCTTTTAGCAAAATTACGGGCTATGCGCCAGAAGACGTGATTGGCAAAAATCCGCGTATTTTAAGCTCCGGGCAACAACCCAAGGATTTTTACCAAAGGATGTGGGATGACCTGCTTACCAATGGCACATGGCAAGGTGAGCTGCATAACCGCCGCAAGAATGGCGAGCTGTACACCGAATTTTTGTCCATTAACTTGCTAAAAGAGGAAGATGGCAAAGTGACCCGCCATATTGGTGTGTTCAGTGACATCACCGAATCCAAAAATGCCTTGCAGATTATCGAGCACCAAGCCAATTATGACGGTTTGACCGGGCTGCCGAACCGTAACCTAATCCAAGAACGTGTCCGGCAATTGATTGTCCACGCCCGCCACGATCAAAAACATTTTGCCGTGATGTTTATGGATTTGGATGACTTCAAGGCCGTCAACGATTCCTTGGGTCATCTTGCCGGCGATGAGCTGATCTTTATCACGGCCTCGCGTATTAGTGCCGTATTACGGGACACCGATACTGTCGGACGTTTGGGCGGGGATGAATTTATCGTCTTGGTTGACGACGATATCAGCCCAAGCGGGATTGTCAGCGTGGCTCTTAAAATTCTTGAGGCCATCCGCCAGCCCACACAAATCGCCGGGCATACGGTGCAGACCAGTGCCAGCATTGGCATTACCGTTTTCCCGATTGACGGCGACTCTGACCACATCTTGATGAAAAACGCCGATAGCGCCATGTACGAAGCCAAACACAAAGGCCGTAACACCTATTGTTTTTTCACGCCTAAGATGCAAGAGGAAGCCGACAAGCGCCAATGGGTCATCAGTGAACTGACGCATTCACTGATAAACCATCATATGCGCATCCATTACCAACCGATTATTGACGTGACGACCCGGCAAGTCGCCGGGGCGGAAGCATTAATCCGCTGGCAACATCCTGAAAAAGGGCTTATTTATCCTGACCAATTTATCCCCATCGCCGAACATAACGGGGTCATCTCGAAAATGTCCGAATGGCTGATTGGCCAATGCTTACAAGATGCCCAAAACCTTCAGGACAAATTCGCCAAGGATTTCCACATTGCCCTAAACATTTCAATGGCCGAATTTTTATCGCAAGACCATATGGAATGGCTCATCAGCACCTTAAAAAGCCACCCTTTGGCGCAGGCTGGGTTGATCACCCTGGAACTGACCGAAAGCATCAAGCTGATAGACAAACAAGATTATAAAATTCTTTTGGACAGGCTAAAGGCGTGTGGCTGCAATATTGCTTTGGATGATTTTGGCACCGGCCAATCATCGCTCAGTTATCTTAAACAAGTGCCCGTCGATATTATCAAAATTGACAAATCCTTTGTCCGTGACATTGCCACCGACCCTAACGATGCCGCGATGGTCTTGGCTATCTTGCAAATGGCTAAAGCCTTTAACCTATCGACCGTTGCCGAAGGTGTCGAAGATGCCAACCAACTGAATTTCCTGATTAACAATGGTTGCCACTATGTCCAAGGTTATCTGCTTGGCAAACCCATGCCTTACGAGGCATTACTGGCTTATATTGATACGTTTGACGAAAAAAGGCCTGTTTTTTTCAATTAAAAAGGCCATAAAAGGGAAACTTGGCTATTGGATGTCAATATGGATTTCATTGCGGCGCAACATTGGAATTGTCCAAGGCGGGTCAAACGCTGCGGAGCGGGCAGGGGATAGGGCTGTGTAATGATGCGCTTGCAGCCAAGCCGTTAGGGTTTGGCTATGGGCGGTGATCGCTTCCTGATCCAAAGAACCAGAATAACGCAACACCGCGACTTTTTTGGCGGGGACTTCCCGTAGGGTAATAGTTTTGTCTATCGGTTCCGGTAGGGTCGCCAAGGTGTACTGGGCAGGCATCACAAACGACATCAGCCATTGTCCGCCTTGGGGCTGCTGTAAAACGGGGGCCGTCATAGAAATGTCCTCACTGGCCGCCTCCCGGTACACAGGCGTGGTCATCGGCATGTTTTGGCGTTTGATATTATTGCCAAAAATATACCCCGCCAAGCGCTTGAAGCCGATGCTGCCACTGGCTTTGTAATCGGCTTGCACTAAGGTTTCAGCCAACAACACGGGCGGATATTGGCGGATTTGGACACCATCCTGTTCCAGCAGGACAGTGTAGCCGGGTTCGTCATAATTACGGATTCCAATCATGGAGCAACCTGCCAGAAATAAGCTTGCGGATAAAGTGATGAGTTTTTTCATGGGTGTCAGTTGATTAGGGGCGAAGTTAAACTAAGGCATATAAAGCACTATGCCACAAAAAAAACTTTTCGCGATATATTGGTTCGACGTACCACTTTATCGACGGGCAGTTTTATGAAAATTCATCGGCTTTATCGCCAACAAACCTTGCGTATGGATTTGGCGCAGGCTTGGGCGTTTTTTTCGTCACCGCATAACCTCAATCAAATCACCCCTGATTTTTTCCATGTCGACATCATCTCGCCCGTGCCGGATGACATCTACGCAGGCCTGATGATTAGTTACCGCATGAAAGCGGTATTTGGTATCCCAATGGCATGGCTCTCAGAAGTCAGCCACTGCGAAAACCCCTACCGTTTTATCTATCAGCAGCGCGTCGGCCCGTTTAAATTCCTAAGCCACGAAGTACGCCTGACCGAATGCCCCGCCGGGATCCTGGTCGAAGACATCATTTTTTATACGATGCCCTTTGGTGTGTTGGGGGCTTTGTTTCATAAGCTTTTGATCGCAAAAAAGCTGCAACGGATTTTTGATGTGAGGCGGGATTATTTGCAAGACCGCTTTTCTTAAACCAATTGGCTTAGGGATGACGGACAAACACAAACTGGCATTTTATTGACGGCTGATATTAAGTTTCATATAAAAATCCATGAGCTAGAAACCAAACAAGCTTGTTATCTGGGGGGGGGGCGTCAAATTAGCTATGCTGATGATGTGCAAAATGGCATGTGGGTTAGGCGTTACCCCTTGCATGATCCGGCGAAAAAGCCGATAACAGTAAGCCTTTAACGATATTTACACTGAACACCGCGCTCAGAAACGAAATCAGGTAATTTTATGCTCATACACGATGTTAAATTTGGGCGGCTTAAAATAGTTGCGTTAATCACGCTGTTTTCAATTTTGGCCTCAGAGTTAATCACGACCGTATCACTTCGTTTATTTGATTGTGAAATTGATGACGTAACGATTTTTATAGCCGCGTTAGTGCCTGGGTTGGTTGCCCCTTGCGCCAGTTGGTATATCGTTGGTTTATCTATTAAAATCAACCAACTAAAAGAAGAAATGCGGATTATTGCCAGCTACGACAATCTCACTGGCACCATGACACGCACCGCCTTTCTTAACACTTGCGAATGCGTTTACGATGCGGTCAACCGAAAGGAAGCCACCTTAGCCATTTTTTACATTGATGTTGATGATTTTAAAAAAATTAACGACACCTACGGTCATCCCGGCGGCGATGCGGTTTTAAAAGCTTTTGGTGAAGTCCTGCAAAGCAGCTTAAGGAAAAGTGATGTGTTAGGGCGTATCGGTGGTGAAGAGTTTGCCGTGGCTTTACCGCATATCAATTTGGCGGATGCCATAAAACTGGGTGAAAAATTGCTCGTTAAATTAAAAGAAAATCCCGTCAGCTACGGCGGGAGCTTCATTCCTTATAGCGTCAGTATTGGCATTACGCTACACGAATCCAGCCATAACACGCCATTAGAACAGCTTTTTAAACAAGCCGACAACGCGCTTTACCAAGCTAAACTTAACGGAAAAGCTTGTGTAGTTGTTTTTTGAACGAGTAATTATTTTTTACGTGCCACACCCCAACATATCTTGCCCCGCAACATCGCTTAACTTTTATACGACAAATTTGGAAATGCTTCTGCAAATCCCGTAATCATAAATTGCCCCGCCATCTTGTTCGATTAACGGGTTTTCACTTAATGTCAACAAGCATTTTTGTAGTGAAATATAATACTCTTCGGCGACTTTTTCACCAAAATTGACATAGGAATACTCCAAGATTGGGCTAATATCGTTTGCCGATGCTTTTGATAGACGATAGCTAGCATTGTCAAGTATGTGTATTTTGGCCCGTTTTTTTGATGTTAAGCTGGATATATACAGGATCGGTTGGGGAGGGGATGAGTCAAAATAGGGATATTTGAATTAACTTTCTGCGATGCAGATTGACTTGGATTCGCCTGTGAAGAAAAAGGCCGCATTGAGCGGCCTTTTTTGTGGGCGGTGCAAAAATCAGTTAGACTTCCGCCGTTAATTTCTAACGGGTTAAAAAAGGGGCGATTAATGGAAAATGAAGAGCTTGATCCGCTGTATGCGGCAGTGTTTGAAAACCCGGAAAATGGTACGCCGGATAATATAAGGCAAGCAGGATGTTTGGCGTTGGCTAGGTTGGGCAAAGAGGCTTGGAATGCTTGGCGTTTGAAATATCCTGTAGAAATAATTAAAAAACATGAACTAAAAAGCTGGAGAAATGTTGCTAATTTTAGTGGGGCTAGCTTTTGTGATAGTGCTGATTTTTATGGATTTATTTTTGGTGATGGCGCACTTTTCGAAAATGTTAAATTTGAGACGAATACTATTTTTAACGGAGCCAATTTTGGAGATAAAACGAAGTTTAATAATGCTAATTTTAGACGTGTTGTAAGTTTTTCAAGGGTTCGATTTGAAGGTGAAGTTAGATTTGATAATTCCAATTTTGTGGGTTCGGCAGATTTCGAAGCTGCATATTTTGATGGCGATGCTAGTTTCTTGAAGGTAAATTTTCATACTCGTACAACTTTTACATGTGCTTTTTTTAATAATAAAGCCAATTTCAAAAGGGTTTTATTTGGAGAGTTTTCAAAACCAAATTTTCAAGGTGCAATATTTCATAAAAACGTTAATTTTGATGGCGCTCAATTTGAATGTTCAGCTAATTTTAATGGTGTAGATTTTAATGCACACGATTACCCAGATATTATATCAAGTGACATAAAGCGCTTTGCCGACT
>CAYUQV010000064.1:0-17304 GCA_964446885.1 uncultured Methylocucumis sp. | reverse complement strand
CGATTTCCACGCAGGAGCAAGGGAAATCTTTTGTCAAAAATAGCGACTCCCTTTTTGGCATTTCTTTGAGTAGCTTTTCAGCCAACCCGCATAAGCTGCGAAATCTTGCTCGTTGGCAAAGCAGGCCTGTCGGTTATTGCCACGTTGGATCACATGCTGAGGAATTCCGATTGGACACGCACGGGCCAGTCTAGCCATTTGTTTTTCCCGAAGTCGATAGATATAAACATAAACAGTATAGTAGAAATTTAAGTTTACTCTGACCCCAGTTATTATCGCGCAGCGTCCAGCGACTGAAAGGAGCGAGGTTGAGCACCGGGTTATGCATAGATTTGCCTCAGCAATGCAACTGTATCTTTATGTTCTTCACCCACAAGACCTAAATCTTGGTGATAGCGAAAACCGGACATTTTTACCTTTGCTGCCTCCAGAGCTAATACCGCGTGCCTTCTTGAATCATCAAGCTCTCGAAGGGAGTGGTGAATCAAACTCTTTGCAGCGTGCCATTTAAATTTATCAAGCGGGAACATGAGATCACTCTTGCGTTCTTCGAGAACCGCAAGAGCGTCATGGTATTCAGGTAAGATATGTTGTGTTGCTACTAGAAACGGGTAATCGATATACTTCGTGGTTTTGTGATTTGGCCGCGCTCTTTCGATGGCAAGAATGCTTTTCATGGCCTCTATAGCAAGTTCGGTCTGGCCGAGCGCGAGGTATGCATCGGCTTTCGCGCTTAGCGCGCGAACATCTTCGAAGTTGTCTTTCTTTGTATCAAAGTACAGGTCTACAAGTCGAAGTACGACCGTCGGCACGGTCTTTGAAATAGTTAGGGCTTGAATTACGAGATATTGATCGCGCTGTGTTCGAGCGCGTGCGAGCTTGGCAAAGAACTCTTGCTCGATTTTCTCATTCCACTCTTTTTGTCTAAACCAGTCAGTAGCCATTGGGTCTATGCATAACGTAAAGGTAAGTGGCTGCCCGCTTGGAAACCGCCAGCGAAGCCCAAAACCCGTGAAAAATAAAAACCTTGCCGGGCGGAACGGCGGGCAGTCCCGCTTGACCGCCATGTTGGGCTGGACGGTAACGCACAACACCCCAACACCCCAACACTCCAACACTCCAACACTCCAATACTCCAATACTCCAATACTCCAATACGACAACGGAAAAAAGCATTAAGTGACCGACCCGTTTGCCACGGGAAAGCAGACAACCAAAAATTTAAGCAACAGGCGGAACGCCAAAGCCAAGGCAACCCAACCCAACCCAACGAACACCGCCCACAAACACCACAAAGTAAGTGCTAGCCCCGACAGCCAGAAAACAGGCGGCTACCCCTAAACGGAAAGAGCGGCAAAATGAGGAGTCAAACATCACCTGTGGCACTTCGAACATGCTCGTTAAAGGACTGCCGTAGCTCAGACAAGATGGGTGTCAATTCAATCTCCGAAACCTCGTGTACTTGGATTCCGTGCCGTCGTGCGACAGTGGCAAAGCCATTTGTCTGGGAAATTCCCTCTGGAAGAAACAGCATCTGTGGCCAACTGCGCTTTGCCTCCCACCCCTTCTGAAACATTTCCTCTACTGCGGGTACTCCTGGCGATTCATCTGTGATTGAAGCAGGGGATTGGCCAATTACATAAGTACTTGCCACATCTACCAGAACAAACACATTGAAGCTGCCGTCTCTAAGATGGAAAGGTTAGTTATTGACTTTGGCTGCAATCCATGCCTAATTTACTTCAAACTGAGATATATCCAAGAATTTCTCCTTCTGTTGCGAATTTAAGAGATCGAGCATGTTCTGACCGAATTGTGCTGCCCGCCCGATGGCCTAAAACGAAGCCGCTTACCAGTGAAAAAAACTGACTTTACCAGCCGGAACGGCGGGCAGTCCATTTGACTGACTTGTTGGGCTTGAATGCAGAACACAACGAAAGCAAAACCGCCCTGAATTCAGACCGCTCAATGTTCGCCTTGAGCGGCTTTTCGCTACAAGCCAAGGATAGTTACCACTTCGTGATCCGAGAGGCTTTTACTAAGCCAAGCAGTGAGATCGTAAACTACTTTTAGCAGGGCATTTCGATTTTCTTCGAATGACGCTTCAAAGTGTTTATCTGTATCTAGGAATATGAAGCCCACCACTTCTTTGATTTCTTCAAAAGATTCAGCCCCTTCGAGCTTCATTGCTAGAGTCTCGAAGGCTTCAATGATCGCGAGCCACCTTTCTTTTTCGATTTCTGTAAAGGCATAGTGATCATACTCAGGAACATGCTTTTCGATTATTGGTTCCAGATAGCCAAACGTTTCCTCCGGAAAGAACAAAGAACCCTCGTTCCAGCATTTATTTTTGTAAGATCCAGGAAGAACCTCTATATAGCAAGTACCTTCGAGTGCTCGCGCATCAGTAATCGTTTGTATATCGGTCATGCGTACAATTTTGCTGTCCTACGCCCAGCTCACCCGACCAAAAACCGCATCGCGGTTTTTGGTCGGGTGAAGCGACTGGTTGGGCGAATACATTGTCATTTCTCCGGCCATTCCCAGTCTGAAAGGCGACCTATAAAATCTTCGTAGGGACTGCCTTCATAGCCCTCATTGAAAGGTTCGACACAGAACCGCTCTAACGCTTTTAGGGTTTCGAATACTCCGACTTCTACCTCACGTGCCAGCATTTGAGCAATGACCTCGCGCTCGTAATCGGTCAGCTTTGCGAGCAACACATTGATTGCGTACTGATCGGGGATAAACTCCTCTGTTGCATTTGAATTCCAGAGCCCTTTTCTGGCTCGATTGGCTCCAATCTGACCCTGACCTACTTGGCATTCACGAACCAACTCGTCAATAATCTCGCGGTAGACTTTAGGTTTCGATGTTGTGTTCATTCAGTCCGCCCAACGTTACGGTAAGGGGCTGCCCGCGAGTTTGCCTGCAGCGAAGCCGCTTACCTGTGAAAAAAACTAACTTTACCAGCCGGAACGGCGGGCAGTCCCTTTGACCGACTTGTTGGGCAGAATTTGACACTGCTAACCCCAAAACGCCAACAACCCAATCGAAATCCATTACCGACTGTTTGACGAAAACAGTACAAAACCGCACCGATAAAAAAACCGGAGCAACCGATTGCTCGGCTTACGGCCATTTAATGGGTCAACAGTGCTTTCCGGTGCGCCTCCAACCACTTCTGTGCGAGATTCCTTCCCTCTTCAATTTGCGGAGGTGTCAACGCACTATCCAACGCATCCTTTGCTTTTATTGCTAGCTCTAAGCCTTGAGTCGCCGCAAGGCTTAGCCACATATAGGATTGGATATTGTCTTGCGCCACACCTTGGCCCTTGCCATAACGCGCACCGAGGAGAGCCTGTGCTATCGCATTGCCCTGTTCGGCTGCCTTACGAATCCACAAGACGGCTTGATTGTCGTTTTGCGCCACGCCTTGCCCTCTGGTGTACATCGCACCAAGGTTGGCTTGCGCCTGTGGGTGTCCTTGCTCAGCTGCCTTGCGAGTCCATGCAACGGCTTGTTTGTCGTTTTTCGCTGTGCCTTGGCCTTGGGCATACATCACGCCTAACATGAATTGAGCCTCGTCGATACCTTGTTCAGCTGCTTTGCGAAACCATGTTATGGCTTCTTTATAATCCTGCGCTGTACCAACGCCATTAAAATACATCAAACCGAGGTTGGATTGCGCTTTTGAGTGACCTTGTTCTGCAGCTCTGCGAGTCCACACGTTTGATTCCGCATAATTCCGCATTACGCCTTCGCCCATGCGATACATTACACCGAGAATGTATTCTGCCTTTGCAAAACACCGGTTTGTGAAGCGAAGCCAGCTGAGGTGCATCAACGCTTCCAGTTATGCACCTCAGCTGGCTTCGCTTCACAAATAACATTTTTTGCGGAATTTTTCAAGTTTTTGTTTTAATTGAACTTTGAGCTCCATTCGTGGGGAATAACGTTACGGTAAGGGGCTGCCCGCCAGATTGCCTACAGCGAAGCCGCTTACCTGTGAAAAAAACTAACTTTGCCAGCCGGAACGGCGGGCAGTCCCTTTGACCGACTTGTTGGGCTTAACAATGCCAACTATCGTTAAACACACATTAACCAAGAGACTTTGGCTTGCTTAGCCGATTTAATGTGGATTACCAACATATGAGACTTTGCCTTTTTCAATTGTCCATACGCCTGCTTTTGTACTGACATAAATAGGCTGCTTATTGTACAGGCTTAGAAATACATGAAATTCTGTTGGAGCTGCTGACAAAATATGAGTCATAAATGCGCCAACTGGCTTCGCACCATTTGGTACAGCGTTTGGTGTGACAAAGAAACATGTTTGGGTGGAAGGTGTAACAGATAGAACAGAGCCACCATCTTGCGAAACTTTTACTCTAAAATGCCTGCCACCCATTATTCCAGCCATTAGTGATGGAACACCAATGAGATAAACTGATATAGGCTCTTGCGCATTTTTTGATGGAAGAACCAATGTTCGGTAAGGCGCATTACAACGGTTTAGGCTGGTTGTTTCGGCAGTGCTTTGAGCTTTTAGAAGAATTGGTGAAGTTAAAGCTTTTGCGTCAGAAAACACTTGGAACAATTCAGCACCTATTTTTTCGGCTTGCTTCACTTCAGAAGTAAGTTCAGTAGGAATAGGAAGTTGTTGTGCCCACGAATTACCCCACTGCAACCCAATAACCAGCCAGAAGACAAATTTTATATTCATTTGAGTGCCGAAAAGAATAATGCCCAACGTTAAGTATACACCTATAAAGGTGCATTGAATTACACCCAAAAAGGTGTATAACATAATCACACCTTTTTGAATTTTCAAGAATATACTCCTCTGTTTTTTTGTTAGCAACCTCTTTATGCAAATGAGTTCTACACCGATTGCCCCTCCACCCAGACTCTTGGATCAGGTGCGTGACCGCCTCCGCGTCAAACATTACAGCCTCAGTACGGAAAAGCTTTATGTGCAGTGGATCAAGCGGTTTATTTTGTTTCATGGCAAGCGGCATCCGGCTGATATGGGGGCGGCGGAAATCGAAGCTTTTTTGACGCACTTGGCGGTGGTCGGGCAGGTTTCGGCTTCTACGCAAAACCAGGCCCTGTCAGCGTTGTTGTTTTTGTACAAGGAGGTGTTGCTGGTGGATTTGCCGTGGCTGGACAATGTGGTGCGGGCGAAGCGTCCGCAACGCCTGCCCGTGGTGTTGACGCGCACTGAAGTGCGGGCGGTGTTGGTGCGGATGAAGGGGGTTTACGCGCTGATGGCGAATTTGTTGTATGGTACGGGGATGCGCCTGATGGAATGTGTGCGTTTGCGGGTTAAGGATGTGGATTTTGAACGTGGCGAAATTTTGGTGCGTGACGGTAAGGGCGGTAAAGATCGGGTGACGATGCTGCCCATTTCGGTCAAGGCCGGATTGGAGGCGCATCTGGTGCAACGGCGTGTGTTGTTTGATGATGACAAGCGCAAAGGTAAGGCCGATGTCTATTTGCCCGATGCGCTGGCGCGTAAATATCCCAATGCGGCAACGGAATGGCCTTGGCAGTATATTTTTGTGTCCGGCAGTTATTCCATAGACCCGCGTACCCCATCGGGCATGGACAGTGGTGCGGAGCGCCGTCATCATATTGACGAGAAGCTTTTGCAACGGGCGATGAAAAAAGCCGTGCAAGCCGCCGAAATAACCAAGCCTGCCACGCCGCACACGTTGCGGCATTCGTTTGCCACGCATTTGCTGGAAGCGGGTTATGACATCCGCACGGTGCAGGAGCTGTTGGGGCATGCCGATGTGCAGACGACGATGATTTACACGCATGTGCTTAACAAAGGCGGCTTGGGCGTGATGAGTCCGTTGGATCAGCTTTGATAAGCCTATTTTTCCTTGTAAGGATTTAGGTTTTTTTATCCACAAAAAACACGAAAACATAGGATTTGGCTAAAAATATGCTCTGAGCAGTCAAGTTTTCGGTTTTTAATGGGCAGGAAACCTAAGGAACGGGCATGAAATAACTTAGGCATTTGATTTCCCTCTCCTTAGCCCTCTCCTTTATGCCCTTTGGGTACACGATAGGTATCTACACAAGTGGGCACTCCTTCTCCCTTGAGGGCATCAGTATCTACACAAGTCTAAAAGCTCCTTCTCCCTCCGGGAGAAGGTTGGGATGAGGGGCTTTAAATGCTTGATTTTATTACCCTCACCCCAACCCTCTCCCAATGGGAGAGGGAGTTAATCCATGATATAACCTTATGTTTTTATTATGTTTAATACTTGTGTAGATACCTATGCCTTGAGGGAGAAGGCTGGGATGAGGGGGAATATAACCAGTTGATTTTATTCTCCTCTCCCCAACCCTCTCCAGCAGGAGAGGGAGCTTGGTGCTGTTGCAACCCATTGTTTTTACTGTGTAGAAAAGTTGTGTAGATACCTATACCCACGGGGAGAGGGGGCACGTTATCGAAGTTCGTTCCTAATCTCCAAAAACTCCAATCTAACCCGCTTTTTGACTTTCCTTAATCCCATGCAAAAACCTTTCAAACTCCACAGCCGTTTCCAACCTGCTGGCGACCAGCCCGCCGCGATCAAACAATTGGTCGAGGGCTTGAATGACGGTGAAGTCCACCAGACTTTGTTGGGCGTGACGGGGTCTGGCAAGACGTTTACTATCGCCAATGTCATCAACGCCGTGCAGCGTCCGGCGATGATTATGGCGCCCAACAAAACGCTGGCGGCGCAGTTGTACGGGGAAATGAAAGAGTTTTTCCCGGAAAATAGCGTCGAGTATTTTGTCTCGTATTACGATTATTACCAACCGGAAGCCTATGTCCCGGCTTCGGACACGTTTATCGACAAGGATGCGTCTTTGAACGAGCATATCGAGCAAATGCGTTTATCGGCGACTAAGGCCTTGATTGAGCGGCCTGATACCATTGTCGTGGCGACGGTGTCGGCGATTTATGGTTTAGGTGAGCCGGAATCGTATTTCCAGATGGTCTTGCATTTGGTGAAAGGCGATTTGATTGAGCAACGGGCGATTTTGCGGCGTTTGGCGGAAATGCAGTACACGCGCAATGATATTGAATTGCGCCGGGCGACGTATCGGGTGCGCGGCGAGGTGATCGACATTTTCCCCGCCGAATCGGAAACTGAGGCCTTGCGTGTGGAGTTGTTCGATAACGAGGTCGAACGCTTGTCTTTGTTTGACCCGCTGACCGGGGAAATCATCAGCCGCATCGCCCGCTACACGGTGTATCCGAAAAACCATTACGTGACCCCGCGTGAGCAATTGTTGGCGGCGGTCGAGGCCATCAAAGTCGAGTTGAAAGAGCGTGTGCAACACTTGGAAGCCGCTAACAAACTGGTCGAGGCGCAACGCCTGGAGCAGCGTACCTTGTTTGACATCGAAATGATGATGGAAGTGGGTTATTGCTCCGGGATTGAAAACTACTCGCGGTATTTGTCCGGCAGTGCGCCGGGCGAACCGCCGCCGACCATGTTCGATTATTTGCCCGATAACGCTTTGGTGATTATTGATGAAAGCCATGTCACCGTGCCGCAAATCGGTGCGATGTACAAAGGCGACCGCTCACGCAAGGAAACTTTAGTCGAATACGGTTTTAGGTTGCCGTCCGCACTCGACAACCGCCCGCTGATGTTCGCCGAATTTGAAGCCAAAACGCCGCAACGGATTTATGTGTCCGCCACGCCCAGTGTCTATGAAAAGGAACATTCCGGCGTGTTTGTCGAGCAAGTGGTCAGGCCGACCGGATTGCTCGACCCCATTGTTGAGGTGCGTCCGGCTTCCACGCAAGTTGATGATTTGTTATCGGAAATACATAAACGTGTGGCGGTGAAAGAACGGGTGCTGGTGACGACGTTAACTAAACGCATGTCTGAGGATTTGACTGAATATCTGAACGAGCATGGCGTGAAAGTGCGTTATTTACATTCGGACATCGACACGGTGGAGCGGGTCGAGATTATCCGTGACCTGCGTTTAGGGCAGTTTGATGTGCTGGTGGGCATTAACTTGTTGCGCGAAGGGCTGGATATTCCTGAAGTGTCGCTGGTGGCGATACTCGATGCCGACAAGGAAGGTTTTTTGCGTTCTGTGGTGTCGTTGGTGCAAACCATAGGCCGGGCGGCGCGTAACGCCCACGGCAAGGCGATTTTGTACGGCGACAAAATCACCAATTCAATGGCGAAAGCGATAGAAGAAACCGAACGCCGCCGCGAAAAACAACACCGTTTTAATATCGAACATGGCATTGAACCGACCACTATTTTCAAATCCGTCACCGACATTCTGCAAATCGCCGTACCGGGTTCAGGCGGGTCGTCAAATAAACCGTTAAGCAAAGTCGCCGACATCACCGCCGACTATCACGCAATGACCCCTAAACAACTGAGCAAAAAGCTCAAACAACTGGAAGAAGCGATGTACCAACACGCGAAAAATCTGGAATTTGAACAGGCGGCGAAATTGCGTGATGAGATCAAATTGTTGCAGGCGCAAGTGATGGTGTAGGGGCAATACTGTTGATTTAACGACCTTTATGCTTTTTGACATTAACTCAGCACCAAGAGAAGAACGCTGGAACGGGTTTATAACCCGTTCCATAACGTTTTTGCTACCGATGAGGTGGCTCAAAACATTAAGGATGGGGTAACAAACCCCATCCAGCATTCATTTATATAACGTAAAAACATAAGTCATTGATATTATAATTTATTTATATGCACTTGCCCTGGTGTAGGGACAGTTCTCAATGATAGAGATCAATTTTTGTCGATACTACAACGTTCGTCACAACGCCCCCCGCCCAGCCAGCCGCCCATGCGCAGGCGGTGTTTGGCGAACAATTTATAGAACCACGCGAACAGGCCACTGAATATCGGCCAGCCTGTAGGGGCCATCAGCCAGCCTAAGCCCACGGCTTGGTAAGCGGCGCGGAACACGGGCACGCCTTTGATGATGCTACCATCAGGAAATACGCCGTGGATTTCCGCCATCAGTTCGGCAAAGGTTTTGCCGTAGGCTTCCGGGCAGAAGTCGGCTGCGTTGATGTCTTGCAGGCCTAAGCGGCCTTGTTTGTTCCAACGCGACAGCCAAGCGACTTCTTTTTGGCAGATCGGGCAAAGGCCATCGTATAGCAAGGTAAATTCAGGCGTGTTCATGGTCAGTCTCCAAACGGTTGGCTGGTGTAAAATAACTTTAATTCAGTATTGTCCACGAACGGCACGAAAAGCACGAAAATATTAAAAAGCATACGCAATGACTATACTTTAATTGGAGCGAGGGCATCCTATGCAGGATGGGGTTTGAAACCCCATCCTTAACGTTTTGAGTTCTCTAAGAGCCACTAAAAACGTTGCGGAACGGGTTGCAAACCCGTTCCAGCACTTTTCCACAATTAACGGTGACATAGCCTTATATTTTCGTGTTTTTTTCGTGGCGTTCGTGGACAATTTTTGCTATAGGATCATTATCCGAATGATTTCAAACGCTGTGTTGAACGGGTGTTTTTTTCTCTTTTTATGTCTTATCAGGTGTTCCCGTGTTAAAAATGAAATATTTAATGATTATGGCCTTGTTATGGTCGGTTCAGCTCCACGCCAATCCGTGGTCGAAAGCGTCACAGCCCGCCCATATTGCCAATACGGCGCAAAGTATCGGCACGTATACCAGCGGTTGTTTGAGCGGGGCGGTGAGTTTGCCTCAAGATGGTTTGGGCTATCAGGTGATGCGTTTGTCCAGGAACCGTTTTTACGGTCATCCTGATTTAAAGCAATTTATCGAAAACTTAGGCCAAGAAACGGCGCGGCACGGGTTGGGGACATTGTTGATTGGCGATATGGGGCAAGTGCGCGGAGGGCCCACGTTGACCGGACACCGCAGCCATCAGTCGGGCTTGGACGTGGACATTTGGTTTTTGTTGTCGCAACAGGCCGCCAAGCGCAGTTTGTCGGCGAATGAGCGCGAAACGTGGAGCGCGACATCGGTATTAGGGCCTGCCGACACGATCAATTATGCCCAATGGACACCCGCTAATGCCAAGGTGTTGGAATTGGCGGCGAATATGCCACAAGTGGAGAGAATTTTTGTCAATCCTAGCGTCAAACGGGAATTGTGCCAACATCGTGCTGGGCCGTCATCATGGCTACGCAAAATCCGCCCGTGGTGGAAACATGACGACCATTTCCATGTGCGCCTGAAATGTCCGCCGGGCAACGCGCATTGCGTATCCCAAGAGCCTTTGCCTGCCGGGGATGGCTGCGATGCGGGTTTGGCGTGGTGGTTTTCGGAGGAAGCCAAACATCCGGCCAAGCCCGCCAAACCGACACCACCGCCCCCTTTGCCTGCATTGTGTGAGGCGGTGTTAAAAAATTGACGCAAAAAAAAGCCGCTATCCGTAGCGGCTTTTTTGTTTACCCAAACCTGACTAAATCAGCTTCCGGCTTTAGCAAAGCTTTCGGCAATGTCTTTGGCGGCTTGGCTGCAAACAGGGTGTCCCCAGCCGCTCGCGCTAGCTGAACCTGTGATGTCATAAACGATGTTGTCGTCGCCATTGGCTGCGCTGACACCTTGGAAAACATGGTCAAGGCCTAGGGTTTTGCGGGTTCGCCAAGCAATGTTATGGTCAGCGCAAGAGGAGTCGCCGCTCACACCAATACCACCCTGCAATTTGCCGTCAGCGTCATATAAAGCCAAACCACCGCCAAACACGTTAACGCCACCGATTTTTTGGCCGACTAAAGGGTCGCTTTTTGTGCCATAGTTTTGTGAAGGGCCACGGTAAGCCGCTTCAACATTGACAGGGTTGCTTTCTTGCAAACCAAACAAGCTGCCGCCGGGTTGTACGGCAGAAAACAGGTTGGCGGTTGATAAGGCCAATTTAGGCAAGCTAAAGGCATTGGCGGTGTTGGCTTTTTGCGCGGAAATCACGCGGCTGCCAGGCCATTGGCTACCCCGGCTAGCCCCGGTCATGGCAACTGCGCAAACAATGCCGTCACGGTCAACCACGGTCGCCCACATGTTTAGGGCAAAGCCACCGTTGTCTTCTTTTTGCGCGGCGGATAAGGCGCTGGCTAATGCGGCTTGGTCTGGCAAGTTAGCGCAACCCGCCATAGCGGCATTGGATACGGCGGCCAGTGCGCCAGTCAAGAGTAAAGCGTAAATGGATTTTTTCATGTTAGTCCTCATCAGGTGTTTTTTTATTGTGTGTTTGGCTGTTAGAAACCAAACTGATATTGAGGCGCATAACATGCCACCTCAACCGCAAAAGTCTAGCCGCTGAACGAATATTTGTCCATAATCTGACCGTGGTTATTATTTCAATTTGCTTATGTGTAAAATACTTTTACATTGTCACATCATTTATGGCTGGAATAGCCAATTAAATCAGAGGTATAAAATGAAAATATCAAAACTGGCCGGATTCGTGGCGGTAGCGGGTTTATTAGTGGCCTGTACCCAAGACCAACAAAATCAATTTTTTAGGAAAGCGGTTGAATTGTTAGATGGCGATTATCGGGTGACGTATGCGAATGGCCCGACCGAAAAAACCTGGATCGTCAAAAACGGCAAAGTGACCACCACAGAAAAAGGCTATTACTATTTTTGGGATGAGCACAAACACTATGTGCAAGTGCCGATAGAAAATACGTTTATTGAAGAAATTGACCATTAATCAGGACGCGTCAAATGAAAATCACAAGCTTATGTGCCGGATTGGCTTTGGCGATGCTGGCTGTTTCCGCAACCGCCGACAACACCTTTAAAGTCTGCGCCGACCCGCTCAACCCACCGTATTCCAGTAAAAACCAAGACGGTTTTGAAAACAAAATCGCCGAATTGTTCGCCAAGGAATTGGGGCAGAAGCTCGAATATACGTGGTTCCCGCAACGTATCGGTTTTTTGCGCAACACACTCAACGCGCCTGTTGACGAAAAGGCCGTGGACAGCAAAAACTTCAAATGCGACGTGGTGATGAATATCCCCGAAGGCTCGGATATGGCCTTGGCCACCGAACCTTATTACCGCTCCACCTATGTGATGTTGATTGCTAAAGGCCGGGGCTGGGATGACATCACTGACACCAAACAATTGGTGCTGATGGAACCAGAACGCCAGGAAAAATTGCGCATCGCGATGTTTGACCGCAGCCCCGGTACGGCCTGGATACAAAAAAACGGCTTGCTCGATCAAGGCATCCCTTACCAATCCATGTCCGGCGATGAGCACAACAATATCGCCATGCAATTGGATCAAGACCTGAAAGCCAAAAAAATTGATATGGTGATCTTGTGGGGGCCATTGGCGGGCTACATCATTTCGCAAAATCCCAAAAACAGTTTCACGATGATTCCCATGCCCGCTTCACCCGGCATCCCGTTTGAATTTTCGATGGCCATGGGGGTGCGTAACGGCGACAAGGACAGAAAAGCCCTGCTCGATAAGTTAATTAAGGCGAAAGCCAAAGACATCCAAAAAATCATCGCCGCGTATCACATCCCATTAGTGGATATGCCTAAAGGCCAGAAAAAGCACGATGACGATGATTGAAACTGGGTGTACACCGCCACGTTTTACCATAAAACCGATAGCCTCAAAGCTATCGGTGGAGTTGCAAAACAAAATCAACCAAAAAACCAAACCGTTGGGCGCGTTAGGCCATTTGGAAACCTTGGCCTTGCAAATCGGCTTGATTCAAAACACCTTAAGCCCAACGCTCAATAAGCCGCATATCATCGTGTTCGCGGGCGATCACGGCTTGGCCGCAGCGGGTGTCAGTGCTTTTCCGCAAAGCGTCACGGCGCAAATGGTCGGCAATTTTTTAAACGGCGGCGCGGCGATTAATGTCTTTGCCCGCCAGCATGGGCTGGGTTTATGGATAGTCGATGCCGGGGTCAATGCCGATTTGGCTGCGTATGCTGGCCTAATCCACGCCAAAATTGCTTACGGTACGCAAAACTGCCTGGAAGCCCCGGCCATGAGCGAAAGCCAATGCTTGGCGGCGATGCACAAAGGCGCGGAACTGGTGCGCGATTGCTATGCCACGGGTTGCAATTGCATCGGTTTTGGCGAAATGGGTATATCCAACACCGCGTCGGCCAGTTTGCTGATGCACAGCCTGACGGGTTTGCCATTGGTTGAGTGCGTCGGACGCGGCACGGGCTTGGACAATCCCGGTTTGGCGCATAAAACTGCCATTCTGCAACAAGCCGCACAATATCATCAGGCCGACCGCTTGCTGCCTTTGCAAGCCTTGGCGTGTTTTGGTGGCTTTGAAATTGCCATGATGGTCGGTGCTTACCTGCAAGCCGCCGAATTGAGGATGGTGGTGATGGTTGATGGTTTTATCGCCAGCGCGGCCTTGTTAGTGGCTAGCCAATGTTACCCGGCGATAGTGGATTATTGCGTGTTCAGCCATGCTTCCAATGAACATGGCCATCAGGCTTTGTTGAGCTATTTCAACGCCAAGCCGCTACTTAATCTGGACATGCGTTTGGGCGAAGGGTCGGGGGTGGCGGTTGCGTTCCCTATCTTGCAATCCGCCGTGGTGTTTCTGAATGAGATGGCGACGTTTGCAGAGGCGGGTGTGGATCAGTGATGAAGAACCCGCACCACCACAACTCAAATCACCCTCATTTTTTGACAAAATAATAATGCTCGCCAAACTTCCCTTTCAAAATCATTGAGCTGTCTGTTTTTTCCACTAACGCAAACGTGTCAAAGCCTGACCGGCCCAAATACGGCACTTTCAGTTTGCCGTTTTCAATGTCATAAGCCAACGGGGTTTGGTCGTAGTGGCCTTCATCGCGGGGGATGTTGAGGATGGCGATTTTGCCATTTTTGAACACCCAGGTGTCTTGCCGTGGTATGGTTTCTTTGGCCGTGGCGGAATTGCGGGTGTATTGCAATTTCCAAGTGCCTTGCACGTCGTCTTTAGATTCTAAGGTGATGTCCGCGTAAACAGTGCTGGTAAACAGTGCCAACGCCAATAAAACCGACTTTGTTGTTATTCTTTTCATGGTCGTTTTCCTTTTAAAATTAATAAATTGTCCGCCAAGGATTGTACGCCCCCTTTGCCTGTCCCCCTATTTATATTTCGGTTTTTACGTGGTGTTGCTTGCCTGTTTGCCGGGCTTTTTTACGCCGGAGTTTCTAAATATTAGGAAATGCTTATGAAATCAATGGTTTTGTCACGCCCTGCGAAAACCCGCGCCTTATTGTTTTTAGGTTTGTTGCTGATGGCGCTCGCCACGCTGGGCGGCATGATTGGCCGCAATTTTTATCATTTTGAAAGCGTGTTGTCTTATGTCGATTATTCCCATCGCATCCAGAAAATTTCCGTAGGCCTGCACCAGTCCATTATTGGCTATTTGCTGGAAAATCATACTGAAATACAGCCAACGGCACTCATGGAGACCTTGCAGGACATGCAAGAGTTGATGATGGATGAGCGGTATTTGTCGGCCACAACCAAAGCCCATCTTGCCGAACTTAAGACCATATTGCAGGGCGTGACGGAACTTAACCGCCCTGAAAAAAACGAACGCTTGTCGATGGCATTGAAAATCATGGATGAAACCTTGGAATTTGAAGCCTTACAGCGAGAACAATCATTGGAAGGCATCAATTTTGACACCCAAAACGAGTTATACATCGCCTTGGCGGTTTTTACCCTGATTGTGATCGGTACGGTGGTTTTTTTGTACACGCGGATTTTGCATCCGCTCAATGATTTGCGGAAATTGCTGGAACGTCTGACCGAAGAAAATTTCACGCCGATTACCACCGACCATCTTGACCCGTTACTGTTGCCTGTTTTCAAAAGTTATAACGTCATGGTCAAGCATTTGGCGGAACTGGAAGAGGCGAAGCGTTTGTATGCGCAATCTTTACAGCAGGAAGTCAGGTTGGCCACACAAGCGTTGTTGGAACAACAACACAGTTTGGCCCGTGCCGAACGCTTGGCGGCGATTGGTGAAGTGGCCGCCGAGTTGGCGCATGAAATCCGCAATCCGTTGGCAGGCATCCAGATGGCGTTTAACAATTTGCGCCGCGAGATAGACGACCCGCAACAATGCGAACGGATGGAATTGATCAATTCCGAACTGAAACGCTTGGCGGTGTTGCTGACGGATATGCTGAACCAAAGCAAGCATACGCCAGAATCGCCACAAGCGTTTGATATAGCAACGTTAGTCCGTGATTTGTTGGCGTTGACCCGTTACCAGATACCGGAAAATATCCTGTTTGAAACCCATATCCCCGAACAAGTCTGCGTCTGTTTGCCGGAAAGCGGGATGCGGCAAATGTTATTGAATTTGGTGTTGAACGCCGCTGATGCTTTGGACAATCAGCCAGGTGTGATTATGGTCAAAGTGTATGTGGGCAGCCGGGGGCGTGGCTTGGGGATTGATGTGCTCGATAATGGCCCGGGATTTTCCCAAGACATGCTCGATTACGGCATCCGGCCATTCCGCACCAGTCGCCAGCGCGGTACGGGTCTTGGGTTAGCGATGGTGCAACGGTTTGTAAAGAATATTGACGGCACGGTCAGGTTAAGCAACCAGCAACCGCATGGGGCTTGTGTGACGGTGCTGTTACCTGAAGTGGTTTTAGTGGGAGGAAAGGATGATTGAAACTTTATTGATTATTGAAGATGAGAAATTGCTGGGTTCGGAGTTGTCACGGCATTATCGGCAATTGGGTTGGGATGTGGTGTTGGTGGGCAAGCTTGCCGAAGCGAGAGTGCTGTTGACGCAAAAAAATCTGGAGCCGTTGCTGATTTTGTCGGATATGAATTTACCGGACGGCAATGCCTTGGATTTTATGGAAACCATGAAAAAGCACGCAGGTTGTGCCGAATGGCTGTTTTTGACGGGCTACGGCAGTGTGCCGGATTCGGTGCGGGCTTTACGCTTAGGCGCGTATGACTTTTTGGAAAAGCCTTGTGATTTGGAAAGGCTGGATTTGGTTGTCACCAGTGCGGCGCGGAGCGCATCCATCCAACGCCGGGTGGTGGACCAAACCCGTCAAGGCTACCGCAAATATTCCCCGGATGCGTATGTCGGCCATAGCCAACAAGCGCATGGTATCCGGCAAATGCTCGGCAAACTGACGCAAGTGCCGTTCAGTGCCTTGATTATTGGCGGCGAAAGCGGCACAGGCAAGGGTTTGGCGGCGCGTATCCTGCACTACGGCGGTTCGCGGGCGCAACAGCCCATGATTGAAGTCAATTGTGCGGCCTTGCCGCGTGAATTGTTGGAATCGGAATTGTTCGGGCACGAGCCGGGCGCATTTACGGGTGCGTCAGGCAGGCATCGGGGCTTGTTGGAACAGGCGGACGGCGGCACCTTGTTTATGGATGAAATCGGGGAAATGCCGCTGGATTTGCAGGCCAAGTTGTTGAAAGTCATTGAAGACCACAAGGTGCGCCGCTTGGGTGGGGAGAAAGAGATCAGCGTGGATGTGCAGATTGTCGCGGCGAGTAACCGGGATTTGGAGTTCATGGCCGGGGAGGGTACATTTCGCGCCGATTTGTACCACCGTTTGAGTGTGTTCCGGGTCATTCTGCCGCCATTGCGGGCGGCGGTCGAAGATTTGGATGAGCTGGTGCCGCTGTTCGTCGCCGAATATAACGCCAAAGCCGGCAAGCACGTCAAAGATATTCCGGATGAAGTGTGGCGGCAGCTTAAAGCGTATCACTGGCCCGGCAATGTCAGGGAGTTGCGTAATGTGATCGAACGCTGTGTGTTGTTTGCCGATGACCCGGTGTTTCCGGGGCAATGGCTGCAATTGCCCGGCCAAGTGGCTACCAAACCATTACAAGGTGGCATTGCCGGGGATTTTTTGAGTTTGCCTTTAGATGGCAGCATGGCCTTGGATGATATGGAGCGCTTCATTATCAAAGCCGTTCTGGAGCGGGTCGATTACAACCTGACCGCCGCCGCCCGCGCCTTGGGCGCAACCCGCGAAACTTTACGTTATCGGGTGCGCAAATATAATTTAAAAATGATCGATTGAGCCCAAAATATAAAAGGTCGCTTCAGCTTCGACGTGCAATAGAGGGCTTTTCCAAAGAAAGAAATGCTATGAATGGATTGGCTATAGAAAGGCCTTGTGGGGGCTGGAAATGCAATCAATAAAAATACGTGACAGGTTTTTTTGTCTTGAAGAGATTTTATGCTCAGGAAAATACGTAATAAGCAATCTAACATAAAGTTTTACGGTTAGGACTTTCGCTACACCCCAGAATAAGCCGTAATCCTAGGGTTATCTAATTCA
>CAYUQV010000063.1:0-17460 GCA_964446885.1 uncultured Methylocucumis sp. | reverse complement strand
GCCTGCTATTTACAAGATTAGCTTAATTCCAATTACAATTTTAGTTTAACGGACGACAAAAAAACCGTAGCCCCCATCCTCCCAATAAAACCATAGATAATGTAAATTATCTATCTAAAATTTATTATAAAGTGAAATAAATCAGTTTAAAACTGAATGGATTACTTATAATAAATCCCGTAAGTCACCATAATTTGGTGGCTTATTTATTTATTTGTTAGACCCCTGTGTGCACGTCTTCGCCGACAACAGGATGGTAACCAAGTGGACATGGGCGGGTGGGCGCTGCATGGGGGCCACAAAGACAATGGGTCGGCCAGCCAGGCGCTGATGCAGGGGAAAAGTCGGCGTTGGCGGCAGCAAGGCCAAGGCAAAGGCCGGGCAAGATCAGTTCTTCAAATTGGCGGGAGGGGAAAGCCAGACCAAATCATAAAACCAGGTAAGGCGGGTGTACGATTTTCTCCGTTTAGTGAAGTTAACCCAAATAGTGTTTCTTGTCCGACATTTAAGTAACTGATAAACTTCGTTTAAGGCAATTCAAGAACCAAAACTAAAATCCTCCTTATCATGGTCAAACTTAACCAATTAGCAGAAAAGCACCAACTGCCAGTATTTCTAGAAACCATAAAAACTCTGCAACAAAATAAGGTTGGTGTTTCTGTCATTGTCGAATGGAAAAACCAAGACTTGGCAGCGGATGATCGTGCTACGGCTATGCTGGATGCCCTGTCCGCGCAATGGCGGGTAATTGCCAATCCCGCCCAAAAAACACTTTATACCTCGGTTCTTGAGCCATGCTTAGAACTCATTTTTATTTATGATAGTGAAGCGGCACTGCGAAATCTTAATGCCCAGTTAGCAGGGCGTTTTGGGAAAAATGATAATCTGTTTTCTGTCAGGTTAATTAAAAGCGAGAAGCTAAGTTATTACGAGATGAAGCATTTGGGAGCAATGGAAGCAAAAGGGGATGTCCTTATTTTTCTGGATAGCGATGTCGTGCCTCAAGCGGGTTGGTTGGCGGGGCTGTTGGATGCGATTTTGGATGAGCAGGTGCAGATCGTCTGCGGCAATACGTTTGTTGATCCAGTTGGATTGATGGGCAAGGCTTTCGCCCTGGCTTGGTTTTTCCCCCTTCCAGATTGCGGTTGTGGATTGGAACGTGATGCTTTGTGCTATTCCAATAATCTCGCTATCCAAGCTAAAACTTATCGTGCTTTCCCGTTTTCCGAAGTGCCGGGTACGACGCGTTCGGCGATGCGCCAACTTACCGCGCGTTTAGCTGAACAGGGCATATCTGTGTACAAATGCAAAGATGCCCAGGTTTCCCACCCTCATCCTCGCGGTTTTAAGCATTTCCTATTGAGGGCTATTGTCCATGGTCGAGACATTTACTTTAAAACCCAGCATGGCGTAGGGCGGAAAAAAAACAGCTCAATATTAGGTGATGCCTTGCGGGAAGTTTGGGGGCGTTACAGCAAAGGCATGAAACGTACCTTACACGCTTATCGTGTTGTTGGCTTGCAGCCAGTTTTTGTACCTGCTGCAATGGTTATTATGAGTGCTTATTATATTATTTTCACGGCAGGGATTATTGTCTCCCACATTGCCCCTGATCCTATGGGAAAAGGTCTTCGGATATGAAGCCTTTGGCCATCTGTACTATCTTCCGGGACGAAACCCCCTATTTTTTAGAATGGCTGCGCTTTCATCAGACCATGGGGGTTGAGCATTTTTTCCTTTATGACAACGAAAGCGAAGACAATCCTGAAGCATTTTTGGCTCCATACATAGAATCAGGTTTGGTAACGCTGATCAGTTGGCCATTGCCCTTTGACAGCGGGGCGCAAATACAAGCTTATGCCGATTGCCTCACACGTACCCGTGGCTTATTTCGTTGGGTAGCATTTATTGATATGGACGAGTTCTTATTTTCCCCAACAAGGAGCAGCCTGCCTGAGATGTTGTCCGCTTATGCCGGGCATCCTGGTGTAGTGGTGCATTGGCAATGTTATGGATCGGATGGCCATCAGTCCAAGACGGATGAGCCAGTCACAACCCGGTTTACCCGTCGCGCCCCGACCCATTGGGTGCGTAACCGCCGGGTAAAATCTATAGTCAATCCCGAACGTGCACTAGCACCACTTTCTGTCCACCTCTTCTCGTATCAACATGACGGACATCCTGTAGATGAAACAGGCAATGCCGTCACTTACCATCCCAAGCCTAAATTCAAGAAAAAACTTAAAAAACTCTATGGATTCCTTGGGCCTTTATTACGTTACCTGCCAGTTGACCCTTACACCGGGATTGGGATTAATACCCGGCAAGTTAGGGCTGAAAAGCTTAGGATCAACCATTATCCAGTGAAATCCCACGAAGAATTTTTACGAAAAGCCCGCTTTCAGCAAGAACGGCGGCGCTACGAGGATGTGGATTATTTCGCTTACCATGACCGTAATGACATACAAGACACTATTCTAGTTGGCTGGGAGCTTCCTTAGCATGACGGACAATACTTACCGTCCGTTGCATTTAGGTTATGTGCTGCGTATTTTCCCTGCCTTGCCCCAAACTTTCATCCTAAACGAAATTTCTGCGCTGGAACGCTTAGGCTACAAAATCACGGTGTTTGGCCTGAACAACCCCGGTTCCAATGCGTTCAGGCAAGTGCCAGAGGCCAAGGGATATTCCGTAATTTATCTGTATGGCCAAGGCATCATAACTGTAAGCAAAGCTGTTGTTTGGCTGATTCGCCATCATTTCAAAGGTTTTTTCAATACGTTGTTAAAGGTAATTTTTGAAGGCGACGGCCATCTTTGGAAGGCTTTTCATCGCGCTTTGCTGTTGGCCAGGGCGGCTGAAAAGGCTGGGGTCGGCCATCTCCACGCCCATCTGCGCTTTGGCACCGAAGTGGTTTGGCTCACCCATAGCCTTACAGGCCGCAGCTACAGTTTCACCGCCCATTCCGGTAATTTGTTTATGGCCGCAAAGTCTCGTTATCTCCCGGCGGCCTTTGCCGAAACCGATTTTGCCGTGACCGTGTGCGGGTTTAACCAATCGATTTTGGCGGCCAACAAACCCCAGGACACTACCAAGATTCATGTAATCCGCCCATTCCTTGGGCCAGAATGGTATGGGAAAAGGATAAATTACCCCGTGCATTTGGCAGGGACACGGGCTTTGCGTTTAGCTTCGGTCAGCCGATTGGTGCCGAAGAAAGGCATCGATATTTTAATTTCAGCGCTGCATGGGGTGCTGGGCCGGGGCATTGCGGTGCACCTGTCCATCATTGGCGATGGGCCTGAGCGGTCACGCTTGGAAACACAGATCCAAACTTTAGGATTGGAAGCACAGGTCACGCTATTGGGGGCGAAAGGCCCGGCGGAAGTCAAGAGCCTGCTGGAAGCTTCTGATTGTTTTGTTTTGGCCTCCCGGCTTGCGCCCAATGGCGACTCGGATGCCACGCCGACGGTGCTAGGCGAAGCCATGGCGGTGGGATTGCCGGTCATTTCAACCCGCATCGCCGGCATTCCTGAAATAGTACCGGATGATGCCGGATGGTTGGTGCAGCCCGGTGAGGCCGGCCCATTAACAGAAGCCATCGTTGCTCTCGCGGAAATGACCGTGGCACAACGTCATGCCTTGGGGGAAAATGGCCGCCGCCATGTCCACGTCCATTGGAATTCCGAACAAGACGCGCTCCGGCTGGCCGGGTTGTTCACCTCAGCCGTCCAGCGCAGAGCCACCACATCATCATCATCATCATCATCAATACCTCCAACTCCATGACAAAAAACGAGAACTCATCCCTCTGGGCGATTACCTGCTATTTCAATCCCGTAGGCTGGGAACGGCGGCTTTGGACTTACCGCCAGTTCCGTATCGCTTTGGACATACCCCTTTTAACGGTGGAATTAGGTTTCCAAGGCCGTTTGGATTTGCATGAAGAAGATGCTGACAAGCTGATTCAAATCCCCGACGGGGCCGTGCTCTGGCAAAAGGAACGGCTGCTCAATCTCGCCGTCAGCGCCTTGCCCGACCATTGCCAGCAAGTCGCATGGCTGGACTGCGATGTCCTGTTTGGGCGGGAAGACTGGCCGGCTCTTACCAAGGCGGCCTTGGAAGATGCGCCGTTGGTGCAGTTATTCCAACAAGTCCATTATCTTGGCAAGGAATGGCGGCCTGGAGATTGCTTAAGCGATGCGGTCATTCGCAGCCGTCCTTCGCTGGTTTCTGGCGTTGCTACGGGATTATCTGTTGATGAATGCCTGATCCATCCCTCGCCACAGCACCGCCCCGGCACTTATGCCAATGGTATGGCTTGGGCGGCAAGGCGAGATTTACTGGATCGCCACGGTATTTATGATGCCTGTATTATCGGTGGCGGTGACCGGGCTATCAGTTGCGCGGCCTATGGTTGCTTCGACCATATCACCGAATGGCATCTCTTAAATGATCGCCAATTAGCCCATTATCTAAGCTGGGCACGGCCTTTCCATGCAGACTGCCAAGGTAAGGTGGGAGTATTGGATACAGATATTTTCCACTTATGGCACGGTGATGCCACGGCACGGGGATTGGGTTCACGCCATGAAGGCTTGTCCCATCACGACTTCGACCCAAATACAGACATCGCCAAGGATGCACACGGCGGTTGGCGTTGGGCGAGCGACAAGCCGGAACTGCACCGTTTCATACGCGAGTATTTCGCTTCGCGCCGTGAGGATGGATGAAAGGCGGAAAGTTGCGCATCGGTATTGCGGGCCTGGGCGGGGCAGGCAGCAAGTTGTTGGCTTGGCTGGCTGATGTTCACGGTGGAGAACGCGAAGGCCTGAGTTTGGCGGGGGCGGCTGATTTACGTCCTGAAGTAAGGCAGGCGTTTTCGGCATTCTATGGCAGGCCAGCTTATGCCAGCGTGGCAGAAATGTGCCGCAATGCCGAAATTGATGCGGTCTACGTCGCCACGCCTAGCCACATGCACTGTGAACATAGCCTCGAAGCCATCAGGCAGGGCAAGCATGTAATGTGCGAAAAGCCTTTGGCAACCCGCTTACAGGATTGCGACCGCATGATAGCAGAGGCAAAGGTGGCCGGAGTGCTGCTGATACAAGGGCATTCGAAAATTTTCGATGCCCCCGTGCAGGCCATGCGGAAAATTATCGGCACTGGCCGTTTGGGCAGGGTGTTTCAAGCTGATGTTTGGAATTGCAATGATTGGATGCAAAGGCCCCGATTGGCTACCGAACTGGATACTGCGGCTGGCGGTGGGGTGGTGATGCGGCAAGGCCCGCCCATGGTAGATTTGGTTCGGATATTGATCGGACAGGAACCGGCTTATGTCCGTGCCAGTGCAGGCCGCCATGCTATCGGGATGGCAACGGAAGGCAACTTCAACGCCTTTATAGCGTTTTCCGGTGGTGCCGGCGCAACGTTATCATTCAATGGCTACGGGCATCTTAATTTGTCAGCCTTGTTCGCTGCCACCCCGCTTACACATACCCAAAAGCCCCGCTATACAAGCCCTGTGGATGCCGTCGAAAAATACCAAAGATTTGATCTTGGCCATCAGGCCAACGAATTGTTGGCAATGGCGCAGAAACCTTCGGGTGCCATTACGTTGGTCAGCGGCGAGCATGGCGTTTTAGTGGATTCACCTGTCGGATTAGGCCTCTATTGCGATGGCCATCATGAATCCATCCCATTACCACCTAGCTTTGGAAGGGCGGCGGGCTTGATTGAATTAAGGGATGCCCTACTGGACCATCGGCCAGGCTTCCCTGATGGCCCTTGGGCTAGGACTACTTTGCAAATTTGCTTGGCCATTCTTGAATCGGCGCACAAAAATTGCGAGATACCTATACTGTGAATGGCCAAGTTTTCGGTTTTTAGTGGGAGGGAGCGCGGGCATCCTGCCCGCAAGTTGCGGCCAAGATGGCCGCGCTCCAAAAAACGAAAATTTGACCGTTTAAAGTATATTAATACATCCCCTTTTTAAGGATTATCCGTTATGGCACTTTCTGGCCCTTCCGACCGATTAGAACACGCCCATTTAGTCCGTTCAGCGGCCACACCTGAGGATAAGGCCAAATTGCAGGGCATTGAACGCTTTTGCCTGTTTGTTGGCCAATCCCGTAGCGGCCACAGCGTGATGGGAACTCTGCTCAATGCCCATCGCCATGCCGTCGTCGCCCATGGATTGGATATACTCGATTTCATGCGGTCGGGGGTGAAGGGCGAGGATTTGTTATTGCTGCTTTTGGACAGGGATCGTTGGCTGGGCGAACGCTCCCGCATCATAGGCGGTTATTCCTATGATATTCCTGGCCTTTGGTTGGGCGATCAGAGTGCAATCCGTATCATTGGCGACAAACGGGCCGGCTCGACCAGCCGTTATTTGGCCGAAGACCCGACTCTTTTACGCCAGTTGTCTGAAGAATTGCAGTTGCCGTTATGCTTGATACATCATGTCCGTAATCCTTGGGACAACATCAGCTCAATCTGGTCGCGTAAGACCCTGGGTGTCGAACGGTCTTTAGCTGAAACCATTGGCCATTACTTTGAAATGTTGCAGGGTGCAACAATAGGCATTGAGAATGCGCCACCCGGTACGCAATCACTGAGGACTTTCCATGAAGAACTGATTAGCTATCCGCATCAAGTCATGACGGAGGTATTTGGGCTGCTCGGACAGGCAGTGGATACGCATTTTCTCGATAGCTGCGCGGCCTTTGTCCATCGCGCCCCACGATTGACCCGCTTTGATGCCCCTTGGACACCAGAGCTGATAGAACAGGTCAATAAGCGGGCCGAAGCTTATCCTTTTTTGGCAAGGTATCGCTTTGAAGCGGATTGAAAAAATATTGGGCTACCGCTGCCTTGCCCTAAACCAATAACGTTTGCAATCGGCAGCACCCTCAACGGGCGCTGGTTCGGAAGCAAGCTCTTCAAGGCTTGCACCTTGATCGGCAAAAGCATCAAATATCTCCTGGTGGCCGTAAGTCCAACTCTTTTCATAATAATGTAAAGTATGGCGTGAGCATCTGGCCGAGAATACAACTTGTCCATCCTTGTCGATCAATGATATGAGATTGCGCACATAATCCGGCAACTCATCGGGATGTACGTGCATCAGTACCGCGTTAGAAAACACAAAGTCAGGCTTACAGGCCGCCGCGTCCAAGAGGTTTTTAGGGTTAATGACACGAAAGTTTGGCCGTTTTGTGGCAATGATGCTATCGCCTATCAGCTGTTGCCCTCTGTCCAGCAGCTTAGCAGAGATGTCCAATCCCCAGTAAGCACATTGTGGCAAATAACGGATCACATGCTGGCCAACCCGCAATGTACCGCAACCATAATCAACACAGACAGATTTTTCAGTTAACCCAAAACTGCGGAGCTTTGCGAAAACATCAAGTCCTGCTACTGCAAAAGACGCTTCCCATTTTAGCTTGTCACCCAAGGTTGCGTGGGGAGTTCCGTCATCAAGCTGGGCTTCAACGTCTTGGGCATAAAACTTCGAGAAAGGTTGGTTCGGGTTGTCCTGCAACCATTTATCGAAGCGGAGGGAAACAGCGGATTTATTGGCCATCAGATAATTTCCAATGATTGGTAAACACGTTTGCACATTTTAGCTTCCTGTCAGCAGTGCCAAGATTTTCTCCAGGATAGGGCTGTGGCGGACATGGCTCATAGACAAGGCCTCCCGCAGAAAGGCATTGCCGCCGCCGAGCTTATTCTGTTCCTGGGGCAGCCTGATACAGGTGTTTTCGGTTGCGTCACGTACCAAACCGGGCGGGTCTTCGCCTGCCTCAACAGCGGCGATGGCCTCCAGTAACATCCGCCGATACAGCACTATCCCGACATCCCCTCCCACCAAAATTTCCTTACTGCGGTCTGCAATAGGGCCTTGGGTGACCCAGGCCATGATGTCGCCACCGTCCACAAAATCCGTGATGAAGCCACCTTGCCCGTCCTGCCAAGGCACGTTATAAACGGGGATTGCTGCTTGTTCGACAGCCTCGCCTCCTGGCGCAGGACGATAGCAGGCGTACCAATAATGATGGGTGTGGGTGTCGTCCACCGGTACACGGATTTGTAAACGGTGCTGTTGGCCTGCCCCTACCCGCACCATCAGCGGGAACAGCAACGGGTGGCCAATTTGCCAATCTTCGTCTTGCTCACTGCCGCCTTCCAATACCCGCCGCTTGATAATGCCGTAACGAAAACGGTCAAAGCCAATTTTGACTTGATGGCGGCGGTAATAAGTCGGCGTTGGCAGGCCGGCACGGGCACGCGACCAAGCCAGATGCCGCCCATGCAGCCATTCCACATGGGTGGGATCGACACTGTTTTCCATAATTTGCAACCAATTGCAGGGCAGCCGAGCCTGACCAATGTCGCGCAAACAGCCCTCCCAGACCAATAAGTCCCATCTCGGCAATAACGGGGCAGGGTTTGGCCCGATGTAAGCGAAAATAAGCCCGCCTAATTCTTGCACCTGATAGGCCCGTGCCGCGCAACGGCGCAGTAGGCCTTGGCGTTGTTTGGATTCAGCCGGCATCGACAGGCAGTGTCCGGCGGTATTGAACACCCAGCCGTGATAGGGGCACAGTATGGTTTCTCCATCTACTTCCCCATAAGCCAAGGAGGCCCGGCGATGGGGACACGCCGCTTCCAATAAGCCTAGCGCCCCCGTCCCAGTGCGGAACACCACCAAGTCCTCGCCTAAAAGGCGCACGGCTTTGGCAGAACCCACGGCAAGTTCACAACTGGCCGCGACAGGATGCCAATAATGCCGTAATACCGCGCCCATCGGGGTGCCTGGCCCGACGCGGGTCAACAATTCATTCGTTTCTTGTTTCATAGGTAAAGCACTTGTACCCGTGCATAAAAATCCCGATCCCAAAGGCCATGCTCAGGCGGCCCTATGGCAGAGCTTTTCCAGCCACAAAAAGGCGCTTCGGCGGCGATGGCAAGCGGGCCTGAACCTAGCTTAAGCATTCCGGTCTGTAGTTGCTGGGCGAAGCGGGCTTGGGCGGAGGGGTCTTGAGTATAGATGGCGGCGACCAAACCTTGGGGTACGCTATTGGCCAAGTTGATGGCTCCGTCCAGATCATCAGCAGGCAGAAGTACCGCAATTGGCCCGAAGGTTTCTTCTTGGACGATGGCGCTGTCAGGATCAACATCAACTAATACGGTGGGCGGAAACCAGCGTCCTGCCCACAGGCCACCGTCGGCATCATCCGGCCACGGGGTTTGTGCGGCGACCCTTGCCCCGGCGGCGAGGGCAGCGTCCAAACGGGCACTAACCAAACGTTGATGGACAACAGAAATCAAGGGGCCAACCATTGTTGCCGGATCGTGCGGGTCGCCCAGCTTTAAGGAATGGACTGTAGCCGTGAAAGCTTCGATAAAGTGCGGCAGGATGCCCTTTTGCACAATCAGCCGACGGATGGCAGTGCAGCGTTGTCCTGCAAAACCAAAAATAGACAGTACCAGACGGGTTAGCCCGACTTGGTCCATCGCCCAATCATCCAAAATCAATGCGGCATTGTTGCCGCCCAGCTCAGCTTGCAAAGGTTTACCGTGCAGGGTACACAGGGCGGCAAGCCCTGCGCCCGTGGCACTGGAACCAGTAAGTGATAAGGCGTTAATGTAGGGGCTTTTCACGATTTCCCGCGCCACTTGGGCATCACCTGCCACAAGCTGGACAGTATTTTCTGGCAAGCCAGCGGTCAATAAGCTTTCATAAAGCCGTTGCGAACATAATGGCGTTTCAGGGGCCGGTTTCCACACGCAAGTGTTGCCCCAAGCCAACGCGGGGGCTAATTTGCCAGCCGGAATAGCCAAAGGATTGTTCCAAGGGGTGATTAGCCCTACCGTGCCAATCGGACGGTAGAAAATCCGAACACCAGGGATGGGAGGAGGTTCGGGGGCTTCCAAAATTAGGCCAGCGGCAACACGAATATGGGCCAATGTACGGCGGACTTCATCAGCCGCATCGGCACGGGGTTTGCCGATTTCATCGGCAAGCAGGCGGATGAGGGATTCTTGTTCTTGTTGTAAAGCATCAGCCCAGCGGTAAAGCAGGGCCGCCCGTTCGCTTGGCTCCAATGCGGGAAAACGGCTGTGGGCCGCAGCGGCACAAGATTCAGGGACTAGTGATGATTGTGGCGGCGGCAACGCCTCAGACAGCAAAGTGCCAGTGCTTACAAAACGTGCGGCACGTTCTTCTAGCCAACAACGGCCCAATTCCGCGTGCATGGGTTCTGTGGAACCCACTGCATCCTCGGCGACAAATACCTTGAACCCGTGTGCATAAGCATCCAACACCGTGGCCCGAATGCAGCCGTGGGTATACAGGCCAGCGATGATTAAGGTTTCGATGCGGGCTTTTTGTAATGCGGGCAGGAGTTCAGGGCTATCAAAACCGCTAAAAAAACGTTTGTGCAGAACCGTTTCCCCCTCAGTTGCCGCCAATGGATAGGGCGCTTCATATCCAGGTGTTCCTGCCACACAGCAGCAAATGCCTTTATCCACCCAATGGGGCATACGGCTATAACCGTCTTTGTCAATACAGGTGCGCATATGGAATACGGGCCAGCCACGCTGGCGTGCCCCTTCCAGCAAAAACGCCAAACGCTCGACTAAGCGAAAGGGCGGGGGAACCACATTAGGACGGTTTAAGAAATCCTGCTGCACATCCACCATCAAGAAGGCGGTAGTCATGGGCTGGCCAGCAAACTTTATGCTAAGGTACAGGCGTTATCGATATGGACACAGGCGGCCTCGGCGATGAGTTCACCCAGACGGTGGCTGCCCACCAAGCGGCAACCTGGTGCCATAATGTCCACCGTGCGCCAACCCGCCGCCAAGACATCTTCCACACCTTGCTCCACTGCTGAGGCGATGTTTTCTAAGTCGAAATGTTCGCGCAGCATAAAAATCATACTGTGTATCTGGCCGATAGGATTGGCGCGGTCTGTTCCGGCAATGTCATAGGCGGCACCGTGCCCTGTTTGGTAAATGCCAATGCCATCATCCGAAAAATTGGCGGAGAAGGACATGCCGCGCGACCCTAATAGCACTGTCGCCGCGTCCGCCAACACATCGCCAAACATATTAGGTGCGACCACGACATCGAAGGCTTGTGCGTTGGCAATGATTTGATAGCAGGCATTGTCCACTTCGAGCATTTGCAGCTCTAGCGGACGGCCCGCACAAACCTGTTCCGCCATATCGCGCCACAGGGCACTAATGCTAGGCACACCGCCAGGTTTGTACACCACGCATAATTTCCCCCGGCGCATTTCGGCCAAAGCCGCGCCGACTTCGATAATGCGTGCCACATGCGGGCCATGATAATCAAACGTATGCTGCGCCCGTCTAACATTTCCTTCCAAGGTGTTCTCACAAGAACCTTGATAAAGGCCGCCTAAATTTTCCCGTACCACCAAAATATCCACGTCCGTAAGCCGTTCAGGCCGCAGCGGGCCCAGTTCACGCAGGGCCACTGTGGGGATCAATGGCACCAGTTTGCAGAATAAATTCAAACGAAGACGCAGTTCGTAAACGAACCGCCCACCACCTGGCCCACACAGCACCGCACCTTGGCGGGCATGGATGTTCTGGCAAAAACGTTCAATTTCTGGTGTTACCCATTGGTTTGTGGCCTTAAATACCGTCGTACCGATCATGCCGCCTTTTTCAAACTCAAAACGCTGTCCCGCACAAGCACCGACTTTCTCCAATATCATACGGCAGATGTCCATTAATTCCGGGCCTATGCCTTCCCCATCCAAAATGCCTATCAAGGCGGTAGAAGCCGGCTCGCGCCCAATCTGCGCCCAGTTGGAAAAAGCACGGTTGGAGCGGCTGGGGGCGACAGTTAAGGGTAAGTTTTTTAGGCTTCCGTCTTCAAATTGTTGAACGTGGGAGTGGCTGGAGGAACAAACTAAAGGCATGGGATTCTGGTTTCCGTCTTAGGGTTGTTGGATTGGTTTAAAACTTGTCGAGGTTGTCAATTGAAGCTGGACTGCAAGTATAAATGATCGCGTCCCTGTAGCCAATTCCATCGACTGGACCACATAAACATCAAATTCTGGACTTTTCCGATCTCGATGCAATGGAAGGCCGCCCCCTCGATAAGCCTATCCATATTTATTTGCTTTGTTATCGCTATAAAATATAATCCGTGCGCGTATCTTTAGCGTATGTTGCCGTCATTTATCCTACTGTTTGATTTGTTTGAAAACTAAAGCCGATTTGCCGATGCCAGAAGCCTTGCCGAATACCATCGCGCCACGTGCCATTACAGCCATGATGCGCATCCGCAATGAAAGCGAGTTCTTGGAATCTGCGGTACGCTCCATCGTGGATTTGGTTGACCAGATTCTGCTGGTGGACAATTTAAGCGACGATGCCACACCTGCTATTATAAAAAAGCTGGTTGCTGAATATCCGCACAAAATAAAAGCCCTCCTATACCCCCATGAAGTTGCGCGTGTCGGTGCGGATAACTGCAAGTTACAATTGGCAACAGGACTTAACGGAGCACCAGGTTTACTTTCCAATTATTACAACTGGTGCTTAGCACATTGCCATACCGAGTTTGTGTTAAAGTGGGATGGCGATATGATCGCATTGCCTAATTTGACGGAACAAACCACGGCATGGCGGGCGAGCGGAAAACCTATCTTGGTGATGAATGGGGCGAATGTCCACCCTGGCCGCAGGCATTTGATACAAGAGAGAAGTAAAAATCGTGCAGGTTTGGAACAAGCTTTGGGCAACTCCGGAATGCCCAGTTGGGCTACCGCCCTTAGCTACGATCACATGGAACCCCGGCTATTTCCCTTGGAAGGGGCAAGCTACGATTCAAGCCTAGGCTGGGTGGAAAGGCTATCCAGCCCCTTCTGGGCGAGGGAGATGAAAGATGCCTACCGTTTCCGCGCCACAGCCCCTTGTTTTCTCCATATGAAATTTTGCAAAGCCAATCCTTGGAGCGGCTATAGCCCTGACCTAGCCAAGGTTTTGGCCGACAACGTCACCTTAGGCCCGGTCATGGCCGATGACTGGGTGAAAGTATTACAACAATATGGACATGCCTGAAATGCCAAACCAGCCGACCATCAGCGTCGTGATCCCCACCCGCAACCGTTCGTCGCGTTTGCTACAGGCAATTGCCGATGTTCGCCAACAAAGCTTGCAAGCTTTGGAGATTATTGTCATCGACGATGCCTCCAGCGATGATACGGCGGTTCTGCTGGCGGGTTTGGCAAGCCCACATTTACGGGTCATCAGCAATAAACAACCCTTTGGGGCTGCCCAATCCCGCAACCTGGGCATCGCTGATGCCCGTGGCGAGTTTTTGGCTTTCCTTGACGACGATGACCGTTGGCATCAAGACAAGCTCGCCGTGCAAGCGCGTGCCCTATCCCAAGCCCCGCAATCCATCGCTTTGGTCTGTTGCGCCTATGATATCATTTCAGATATCACAGGCCGGTTAGTCAGGACTTGGCAACCGCCGACAAAGCCGATTGACCTTGCGTATTTCCTGCGAACCACCGGATTTATGACCACGGTGCCTTTGATCCGCCGTACCTGTATCCAGGCGGTGGGCGGTTTTGACCCCACTTTGACTGGTGGCCAAGATTTGGATTTATGGATTAGGATGGCCGAGCGCTACAAGATGATTTCTGTCCCGCAAGTGCTGGCCGAACATCACATCCATGGTAGCCAAATCACCACCGATTTACATGCCAAGGCCCGTGCCAGTGCATTGATTATCCACAAGCACCGCCCTCTACTTACCGGCTACCCTGATTTGCTGCGTCGGCAATTGGAACGGGCAGGGTATCTCCACTGCGCGGCAGGGCAACCGGAAGAGGGTCGGGGTTATTTGCGTGAAGCGATGTCCCTCTCGGACAGCCCTGAAACCTTGGCTGAACATTTGGAAGCATCCCGGCGAGACCCTCAAGCCCACGCAGCCGCGCTGATCGGACAGGTTTTCCCGGAGGTTGATGGTATACGGTTGTATTATTGATGTCGCATCCGGGCCTATGATTTATTTCCTATCCAAGCACGCCCATGAATATACCTGGCGCCGGGCTATTGCGGCTGCCTATAGCAGCAACGATCCCAGCCTTTGGCGTGAATTGTTCAGGCGTATCACCCTTCTTTCCTACGAAAAACTGTTCTCCTTGCCTGAATTGCCTTTAGGTTCCTATGTGTTCGCCGATTTGGAACGCCTGACCGTCAACGAAACAGAAAGGGCGGCACTTTGTTGGAATGCACTTGTTGCAGCAGGCCCTACGGTTAGGCTGTTCAACCATCCGTCCGCTTCTATGCGCCGCTATGAGTTGCTACGCTATCTGTATCAGGAAGGTATCAACCATTATGATGCGCAAAGGCTCACCGAGCCTTTTCGATTACAGCATTTCCCCGTGTTCATCCGTGCGGAGGATTCCCATTTTGAAGAAGATATGGGGCCGTTGCTTTGCTGCCAGGCAGAACTGGAGAAAGCCAGTGCTGACCTGCTGGCAGCGGGGAAAAGCCGGGAAAACAAGCTAATCGTGGAATACATTGATGTGCGGGACAGCTCAGGGAGCTTCCATTACTTCACAGCCTGCTTGGCGGCAGGAGAGATCATTTTCATGGGCTACTCCCAATCCCAGCATTGGGTGGTCAAAACCTTGGGCAACGCCCCTGACCGTCAAGATGCCTTACAACCTTATATCGTGGCTCACGGCCCGATGCTGAAGCATATATTCCAACTGGCACGCATTGACTATGGCCGGATCGATTACGCGCTGGTCGATGGTAAGATTCAAGTTTTTGAAATCAACACAAACCCCACTATTGGCTCAACCGAATACTTGTTGAAGATTGCCCGTTTGTTGGATTCATTCCCAACGCAAGCCCGTATACCTTTGCCTCAACCTAAGCACAGCAAACGAGGCGAACCGCCACGGCGGGGGAAACGTTTCCGAATATTGAGACGTTTGCATCTAATCCTTAGTCATGTGGGATTGCTCCAATATGAGCCAACAATATTGCGGGTCATTTATTTTTTTAGCGGTTTATTGAAGGGTGCACGATGTTTAATTAAGCGCCCCCTTCAGGGCAAGTAGCTATCAAATGGGCTTACTGTACTTATTGAACCCCGAAACCGAAACGACTGGCCTAAATTTCCTATGAGTAAATATAAAGACACCAAAATGATAACCATCAAGCCACCGGACAGTGGCTATAGCGTGGATTGGCAAGCCCTTTGGGAGTACCGCGACCTTTTCGTACAATTGACTTGGCGCAATATCAAAACCCGATATCCACAAAGTGCTTTAGGCATCGGCTGGGTAGTGCTGCAACCCGTGGCGACCACGGTCGTATTCACCACCGTTTTCGGGCATTGGGCAGGCATCCCGTCGGAAGGCGTGCCTTACCCACTGTTTTCATTTGCCGCATTGGTGCCGTGGACTTATTTTTCCGGTGCCCTCGCGGGTGCTGTGGGCAGCCTTGTCAGCCATGCCGACATGCTCCGCAAGATATGGTTTCCCCGCCTATTATTGCCGTTTTCAATGATTGCCGCCAGATTGCTGGACTTGTTTGTCACGGCTGTGCTGCTGATATTTATGATGGTCTGGTACGCCCAGCCGCCCACCTTGGCTGTTTTCGCCCTTCCTTTTCTGGTGCTTATTATGCTGCTAACCGTCACTGGCCTCAGCTTGTGGCTAGCCGCCTTGGCTGTGCAATATCGCGATGTGAACCACGCCTTGCCTTTAGTGCTGCAATTGTTGCTTTATGCCACGCCGGTTATTTATCCTGCCAACATTGTGCCGCCAGAATTCCAACGTATTTACGCCCTCAATCCTATGGTGGGTGTGATTGAAGGTTTACGGGCCAGCTTGTTTGGCTTGCGCACGATGCCTTGGGAACTAATAGGCATTGGTGGTTTGGTTGCCGTTTTTTTATTTTTGGTCGGTTTACGTTTTTTCCTTTCACGGGAACATGTGTTTGCCGATGTCGCCTGATGACCGCTTATGAAAAAAATTGCTATCAGTGTACAAGGGTTGGGCAAGGCCTATCGGATTGGCCCTACACTTAAAAAATCCGATACTGTTTTGGGGGCTATAGGGGCAAAGCTTTCGGCCCCCCTACACAATTTTCGCCATCTACGTGGTTTGGCGGCTAGCCCAAATGGGCTTGATGGCAGCAATTTCGTTTGGGCTATCAAAGACCTTTGCTTCGATGTACCGGTTGGCCAAACCTTGGGCATCATAGGCCCTAATGGCGCTGGCAAATCAACTTTGCTAAAAATATTATCCCGCATCACTCTTCCTACTCATGGGCAGGCACAAATACGGGGTAGGGTTGCCAGCTTGCTGGAGGTGGGGACTGGCTTTCACCCGGAACTTACCGGGCGCGAAAACATCTTTTTGAATGGTGCGGTCTTGGGCATGAAGCGGGTGGAAATAGCCAATAAACTTGATGAGATCATTGCTTTTTCTGGCGTTGAACGTTTTCTCGACACCCCCGTGAAATTTTATTCATCAGGTATGAAAGTGCGGCTGGCGTTCTCAGTAGCTGCCCAACTGGAACCTGAAATATTAATCGTGGATGAGGTGTTGGCGGTGGGTGATGCGGAATTTCGCGACAAATGCCTGGGCAAAATGCGTGGTATTGCCGCCCAAGGCCGGACAGTTTTGTTTGTCAGCCATAGTATGGGTGCGATTCAAAGTTTATGCACCCGGGCATTATCCATACGGAACGGTGAATTGGTGGATGACGGCAGGCCGCAGGAAGTGATTGGCCGGTACTTGGCGCAATTGCGCAAAGGATGCCCAGACCGTTTCTCGCTAGAAAATCCTGATCGCACCAACACGGGGGATTTGCAAATCATCACCGGAGCGATCATTGATGATGCGGGCCAAGTTACAGACAAAGTCATCGCCGGCAAGCCGATAACGTTCAAAATCAGTTATATTGCCCGGCAAAATCTTCCCGGGTTGTCCTTTCGCCTGACCGTCGTCAACGAATCGGGATTGGCTGTCAGTAGCATGAGCACTCGCCTTGCCGACTTTCAAGTCAATACCATCGAAGGGCTGTCGGCCCTCTCCTGCACCTTGCCTAAAAATCCATTCATGTTGGGTGAATATCATGTCAATGTTTCAGCACGTTACCATGGAAAAATCATAGACTCCGTACCCGCTGCTTTGAGTTTTACGGTGATAGGCTCCGTGTTTTTTCCTACAGGCCAGGTGTTGCGGAATCAACATGCGGTTATTTATGTAGATCAAAATTGGCAAGTAGAAAATTCGGTTCCATCACACATTGAAATGGCTTAATTAATTAGTAGGGGTAAGTAATTTGACATAAGTTAAATGGTATAAAATAAAAGCTTTTTGACCCTCCACAGCACCATGGCACGTTTAAAATTTGTCCGTCCACTCAGCGACACAG
>CAYUQV010000062.1:12094-19522 GCA_964446885.1 uncultured Methylocucumis sp. | reverse complement strand
GCCAGCAAAGTAATATCATCAGACTGCTCAGCCCCGGCGGTAAACTTGTTCACAGCGGCGAGGATGGTTTCTACCAATTCTTGGGCGTTGTTATGCGCTAGCCCGGTCAGCAAGTCGCAAAGGCGTTGTTCGCCGTAGGCTTGATAATCTACGTCCATCGCTTCGCTGATGCCGTCGGTGTATAGCAACAGGGTGTCGCCGGGGTGGAGGGGTAGGGTTTGGCTGGTGAACGGGATACCGTCGATGATGCCTAGGGCCGTGCCGGAATCGCCTGCCAGCATGGACACGATGCCGTAGCGTGAGATATACAAAGGCGGGTTGTGGCCGCCAAAGCTGTAGGTGAGTTGGTAGCTGCGCAAGTCCAGTACGGCCAAAAACAAGGTGACAAACATGGACGCTTCGTTGTCGCGGCACAGTTCGGGGTTTAGGGCTTCCAACATTTGATGCGGGGCGGCGTATTGTTTGGCGATGGCGCGGACTAAGGTTTTCACCATGACCATGAACAGCGCGGCGGGTACGCCTTTATCGGATACGTCGCCGATGACGATCAGCAGGCGGTCTTTATCAAGATGGAAAAAATCATAAAAATCGCCGCTGACTTCGCGGGCGGGTTCCATGAAGGCGAACAAGTCGATGGGTTGGCCGTTACTGAAACGCGGGAAGGCGGTGGACAACATGCCCATTTGGATGCTGTGGGAGAGTTTGAGCGATTCTTGCAAACGCTCTTGCGCGACCCGCTCGTGGATCAGATGCACACGGCCTATGGCGATGGCGACTTGTGAGGCCAATAAATTCAAGACCTTGGCTTCGGCGGCACTGAACATGACCGGGCTGCGGCTAACAACACTCAGCACACCAAAGGTTTTGTCGCGGGTTTTCAGCGGCGCACATAACAAGGCTTCAATATCGGTCAAAACACCGACCGCCGCCTGATAACGCGGGTCTTGGCGGACATCGTTGACGATTTCGGCGTTGCCGGATGCCAGGACTTGTTGGGTGATGCCGTCTATGGCCTGTAAGGTGTCGCCGACTTGGTAAACAGCCCCACGTCCGGCGCAGACGGTCAGTTGCCCCGCTGTTTCGCCACTGAGCAGGATACCCAAATGCAAATCCTGGCCGGATGGCAACAATCGCCCGGCTTCGTCCAAAGCCAATTGCGCCAGTTCGTCGATGTCCATGCAGGCGGCGATTTTTTCGCCCAGCTCGTACAATAAGGTCAGCTCTTTGTATTTGCTTAAGGTCTCTTGCGCCAGCAGTTTGCTTTCCAATTCCTTTTGCGCCGTGTACGTGACAAACGCCGCCAATAACGGCGTATCGTCGGCATGGCCGCACACCCAACCCAGCGGCGTGTTTTCATCCAAGCGGATAGCTAGGCGTTCACCGTCATTGGCTGTGCCTAGCAACACATCGCCGTTGGCATCGAGCACCGCCAACGGGCCGGGGTGGTGGTCGATGAAGCGTTGGATGAGTTTGGCGGAAGGGCCGCGTTGGCACAGGCGTTTTAGTTTGATCTCAGGATTCATGGCTGCGCATCGCCGACTAAGGTGAATAAACTTTTCTCCAAGCCGCATTCGGTGCGTAAACGTTGGATCAAATGGGTTTCGGTGGCCAAGGCGGCACTAGCGATCACTAAATGCGGCTGCAAATTGGCCGCCAAAGCCACGCCTTGTTCGATGTCATCGGCGATAGCCAAGTCATACGCGCAGGCTTTGAGGGTTTCCAAGCACGCTTGGCAGGCTTCCAGGCCCGCATTGAACACCAATATCTTTTTGCGGGCGGGAGGGAATTGGAACAATTGCTGTACCGCCGCCAATAAATCAGAGTCTTTGGCGGGCTTGGTCAGATAACAATCAATACCCAATTGTTCGGCCAGCAGTTTGTCTTCGGCAACGGTATGCAAAATGATAGGAATGTGCAGGGTGGCGGGGTTGGTATGCAGGCGGGCGGCGACTTCAAAGCCGTTCAGGTGCGGCATTTTCACGTCCAACAAAATCAAATCCGGCTGTTGTGCGGCGATCATCGCCAAACCTTCCGTGCCGCTGCTGGCTTCGCGCACTTCGTAATTCTCCGCGCTCAGTTCTTGGCGTAGGAATTGGCGGATATTGACATCGTCATCTATCACTAAAATGCTGCGGGTGGCATGTTCGGGCTGGGCCAAATAGCTTTGCAAATCGGTTTCGATGGTTTGCGGGCTGCATTGCCAAACTAAGCTGATGGTTTCGCCTTCTTGGGTCAGCAAGCTGGCATCGGTTGCCTTTTTTTGTAATAAAGGCATGGAAAACAAGAATGTGCTGCCGACATCCAAGATGCTTTCCAACCACAACCGCCCGCCGTGATGTTCGATGATTTCTTTACAAATCGGTAAGCCTAGACCCGTGCCTTTGGGTTTGTCGGTCAAGGTGTCGCCGACTTGCTTGAATTTTTCAAAGACCAAGGGCTGATCTTCGGGTTTGATGCCGCAACCGCTATCGGTGACGCTGACCACCAATTCCTCGCCAAATTGGCGGGCTTTACAAATGACCTTGCCTTGGTCGGTGAATTTGACGGCATTGGAAATCAAGTTAATGATGACTTGAATCAGACGGTCACGGTCGCCTTCAAAGACAGGCAAGTTGTCGTCAATTTCCTTGCATAATTGTACGGGCTTGTTGGCCACCAAAGCCGATGTCGCCGACATGGCGCGGTCGATGATGTCCTCAACGTGCAATTCGCGCATATTCCAATCCACACGCCCGGCTTCCATTTTCGCCAAGTCCAATACGTCATTGATGAGCGTGGTCAGGCGTTCGCCTTCTTCAACAATGATTTGCGCGTTTTCCATGACTTGGCGCATGGCTTTTTGCACTTTTTTGTCTTCGCTTTGTGAGAGCGGCGGGAATAAGGTGCTTTCAAATTTCTTCTGGAGTATCCGCGCAAAGCCCATCACGGACGTTAAAGGTGTGCGCAGTTCATGGGAAACGGTGGACAAGAAGTTGGTTTTCATCTGATCCAGCTCTTTGAGCTTTTCGTTCGCCAGCTCCAGTTCTTGGGTGCGCTCTTTAACTTTCTGCTCTAAGGTGCGGTTATAGTCAGCCAGGGTGGCTTGTGATTGGCGGATTTCATTCGCCATGTCGATAAAGGAATGCGCCAGTTGGCGGATTTCGCCTTGGGCTTTGAAATTTTGTTGGTTGCGGCCTGATGTCTCATCCAGCATTTGGGTGGCCAATTCAAAATTGCCCCGCGCCAATTCTTTAACCGCTTCAGTCAAGCGCATCAAAGGACGTGACAGCTTGGTTGAAATCAGCATGACCAAAAACGAGCCGATCAAGACAAAAAATAAGGCTATCAGTGCCGTGGACACCAGCAAATTACGCATTTGGTTATTGATGTCGGCGCGGGAGCGGGCAATTTCTTTTTGCAAGGCTTCCATCGTAAAGCCCAAACGCAACACGCCCCATTGTTTGCTGCCAAAACTGATCGGCAAAATGAACTCAGTGACATTGAGGGCGGGGTATTCCATATGCGCCAATCGCTGTTGTGCCAAGGCGTGGCGGCTGGCTTCGTCTTGCAGGGTTTCCTGTTGCAATTCAGGATGGCTGGTATGGATGATCGCCACACCGTCACCACTCATCAAAATGCCATACGCCAATAACGGCGATTCTTTGATGGTGTTATGCAGGTTTTCGGTGATATGCGAGAAATTGAACGCGGCGACATCGTTTTCAACTTGTGTCAGCAGCAGATTGGACATGGCCGAGCCACGTTCGAGCAAGTTGGCTTTCATCAAGTCGATGCGTTTGGACAACTCATTTTCTAATGAGCGTTTTTGCAGCATCAGCTCCAAGCTGGTGAGTGTCACGACCATCCCAACAATCAGGCCGACCATCGCGGTCAGCAATTGCCAGCGGATGCTATTGTTCGGATGGCGCGAACTGGATTGGTGCTTATCGCGGCGGGATGATTTTGGGGCAACGGCGACGGCAGGTGTTTTTGCCGCCACCGCAGGCTGGTTGGCCGGATTTTGTTTCTTACTGCCGCGTCTGAACATCATTTATTGGCATTCGAGCAACTGGTTGACCGCATCCAGTGCGTCGGAATTGTAATGGGCATCAAGCTTGCCGAGTTGGCAGGCGTTTAAGGTGATATGCGATCCCGCCGGGGTCTGTACGGCTTCTTTAAGCGGTTCGCGTAACAAAATGGCTTGGGCCATATTCGCGGCTTGCCGGCCCATGGTGGGCGTGTCGGCGGCAACCACCAAACTCGCGCCATAATTCATAAACGCGTCGCTGTAGGTGTACACGGGTTTTTTGTGGCGTGTACTGGCTTGGAAAATATTTTTAACAGTCGCACGGTCGGCCAACACACCCGGATCGGCAATCAGCCACAGCACATCAATTTTATCGAGTAAAGTATCCAAGTTATTTGCCAAGGGCGTGTCACCATCAACGGTTTGCTCGACTAAGGTCAAACCCAAATCACGGGCTTGGTTACGGGCTTCAGTGATGCGTTCGGTGCTGAATTGCGGGTCATAAATCACGCCGATGCGTTGCAATCCGGGCAAAACAAAGCGCAACAAGGACAATTCTTGGCTTAAGGACAATTCGTTAGCCACGCCATAACTATTGTCGCGTTTTTCAAAACGTTGCCAATTAATGACGGACGAGAACAACACGGGCTTGCTACCGCCAAATTGCGTGGCGAGTTGGTAGGCTTGCGAACCGATGCTATAAATCAAATCCGGGCTTTCGTCCTTAATCAGTTTTTCCAGCACTTCAGGTGGCTGGCTTTGTTGGACGTTAAAATCAATGATGCGCCCGGCATGGGGCGTGATTTGCAATTTGAAGGCATCTTTGACTTGCCGGTATTTATTGACGGTGTCATCGGAATTGACGATCAAAATTTTGGCTTGGGCTTGTGCCGTGGCAACGCCTGCCAACGGTGTGCAGCAAACCGCGCACAACATCAAGACAAAAGGCTTGCGGACAAGGGTAGACACGGTGTTGGAAAAAGTGTGGTTTGACATAATCGTTAAGGCAAGCGCAATTGTTTGATGAGGGAAGCATCCAGCGTATCAATCCGTTTCCATCCGTCCAGCCCTAGCATTTTCAGGTTTTTTTCGCCAGCGGCTTGCTGTTGCATGGTTTCGATGACTTTCAATAAGGGCAGGGCATCGGCTTGTTCGGGTTTGGTGACGGCGGCAATCAACAGGAAGTTTTTCTCACCGCTCGCCAAGGTTTTCAGTTGCGAATGTTGCTTGGGGTTGATCATAGACAATTTGCGCAAGCTGCTTTCTGAGGAAATGGCGGCGGTCGCCACCCCAAAACCTACGGCCATCAATGCGTCTATGTCTTTAGGGACGCTAAGCAATTTGATTTTGGGGATCATCCCTGCGTAACTGCCGCCTAGCATTTGTTGCAATTGCCCGCGTAAATAGTCCTCGCTGCCCGCCCCGGCGATGGTCGCACCTGACAATTCGCCAACTGCTTTAAGGTCTTTAGACGACAAGATTTTGCGCTGTTGCAACTCTCCTTTAGAAACGCCGACCAATTTGGCTTCTAACGGCGTTTTGGCATTAAGCTGTTGGAAATGCCAGCTCGACAATAAATAAATGCCCTGCGGTTTTCCGGCCAACATGTTTTCAAAGGTGTTGCGTTCGCTAAACGGTTGGAAACTAAACGCGCCTTGGCCTGACAAGTAATCGTCAAACTCGGCTTTTAAGGCGGCAAAATTATCGACGCTGCTTTCAGGATTATAAAAAAATACGGTTTCGGTGGCGTTGGCAGGCAACAAAGGCGCGGACAGGCACACGGCCAACAGACCCGCCATCCTAAACCGCCAAGGCTGTAACATCGTTCGGTGCTTTTTCATGTTGTCGGCAATTAAGGTTAATAGCGTAAAGTGACATGCCCAAAATATGCCCGTCCGGCTTGTTGGTAATCGCCTGGGACACTGGATGGAGCAGGGTCGTAGTAGGTTTTATCAAATAAGTTATAGATGGTGAAGCTGACATCCAAATGCTTATTGAAAAAGTGCTGGCCTAGCAAGCTCATGTCAACCAAGGCATAACCCGGCACATCCGGGCGGGTGTCACCTGCCGGGCGGGAGCTGGCATCCTTGACCAGGACATGGCCAAATGCGCTCCAATGGCTGTCAAACGCCCAATTCATCAGCAAATTGGCGCGGGCTTGCGGCACATCGGGGACTTGTGAAGTATTTTGTAAGGTATGTTGGTACACGACATTGGCGGCAACATACGAGCCTTGGAAACGGCCATCAAATTCATAACGGCCTTCCAATTCGACACCTTCGGATAACATCTTGCCGCTGTTGGCATATTGCAGCAACGCGTTTTGCCCAGGCACCGGGCCGATAATGTCGCTGATGTCGGTATGGTAATAAATGGCTTGCGTGGTCAAGCCCGCCAAAGGACGGGCGACTAGACCCGCTTCAAAGGTTTCGGCCTGTTCAGGGTGCAAATTCGGGTTGCCGTATAACACCGGATTATTGGTCAAATCCAATTCGCCAAACGCCGGGGCGCGGTAAGCCGTGCCATAAGAAAATTTCAGCGAATAGTCTTTGATGAATTCCCAATTGAACCCCAATCGCGGGTTAAACGTGCCACCAAAATCGTTGTATTCATCGTAACGCGCCCCTAAAGTCACACGCAAATTCGGGAAGACATCCCAGACATCTTGGGCATAAAGCCCCCAGCGGTCACGGTTTCGGCTTTTGCCAAACGGCGGGATGGGATTGAGTTGATTACCGCTCGTGCCCGCTTCATCAACAACCCCGGATTGCTCATCTTCTGTGTATGAAAATCCGGCAATGAGCTTTTGCGTGTCGCCTAATTGGTAATTGCCTTGAATCTCGCCGCCGTTGCGTTGGTCGTGCAAAGCCAGATGTTCAAAATAATGCGGCTGCAATTGCAGGAGATTGTCAAAGCTGAAACTGTCATGAAAAACACGGGTGTCGATGGTGAAACGCTCGGCGATTTGCCAAGTGCGGCTCAGTTGCAGGAAATAATTGTCATAATTTTGCACGGTCTGGTCGCTGAGCGCGAAAGCCGCACCGACAAACGCCCCGGTGCGTTTGCTGATATACCGCCCATCCAACTTGAAACCTTGGTAGCCCGTATGCCATTCCAAATCATAACGGCCTTCATGCAACTGGCTATTGCCGGGGGCTAATGATGGTTGACCTTGCTGGCTTAAATTGTCTTGCCGGACGGGCGTGGCAATCCCGGCGGTGCTGGTGTAATTGAAATGCACGGCGGCTTCGGCGGTATTTTCATATTGCTTGCCCCAGGAAGCCCGGTATTGTTGGGCGCCAAAACTGCCCCAGCCCGTCGAAACCTGTGCGCCATCCAAATCTTTAGCGGTTTGGGTAATGATATTGATGACGGCCAAAAACGCATTTGCACCATACAGCGCGGAACCTGGGCCCCGCACG
>CAYUQV010000062.1:2278-12084 GCA_964446885.1 uncultured Methylocucumis sp. | reverse complement strand
CTGGCCGGCGACGGCTTCACGAAGGCCGATTTCGCCCCGCACGACTTCGACACGTTTAATGGTGTCCACGGGCAAATCATCATAAACCCAGGTGCTGCCTGCGTTTTGCAGGTTATGGTCTAGCGGGTGGCCGTTGAGCATGATGAGGACTTTATCAGAGAACAGGGTTTTTACGCCCCGCACTTCAATTTCCCGAACCCCCAACATGGATTGCGTGATGCCCAAGCCCGGCACGACACGCAACACGTCAATCAGGTTCCGCGCACCGATGTGGCGGATGTCGTCTTGGGTGATGACCGATGTGGTGGCAACGGTCTTTTCTACCCGCTCCTGCAATTTTGACGCGGTGACAACCACTTGCCGTTCGGCGGCGAGAAATTTCAGTTCATTCTCAAGTTCAAGGTCAGGCGAGGCGGCCACGGCGTAATGGTTGACGGCAGTTGCCAACGCAACGGCAATGGCACGACTCAAAGGCCGTTGCGGTGCAAGAATGGGTTTATGAAACGGCCAATTGTCCATGGTCTTCCTGATGGCTATGGGCTAATGCGGGTTGTTGATCGGCTGGCGGGGCAGGGTGGCGTTCGCCGGACAAGATAAATTGGATAATTTTATTGTGTTCCAATGGCACACTTACCCCAGGGATAACACAAGCTTGCAATGCTTCCCGCAACGCAGCAAAGCCGGGTTTACGGCGTATTGACAGCACTAAGGCGTGCATTTCGCTCAGGTGCGCGGTCGGGTAAACCAATGTTTGATAACGGATGCCATCGACTTCAATGCCGTACAATAAGGACGGCAACTCCTGGATGATATATTCGGACAAATCAAAACAACGCTGGCTGGACACCGTTTTCCCGGTTGAGCGGATGTAATCTTCGACCAATCCTAGGATGGTTTTTTGCAACAAACCGCCCTGGGCAAATTCACTACGCACAACCTCGACTTGTTGCTGGTAGGTGGGCGTGACAATTTCCGGCCAACGGACAAAACGTACCCTTTCGGCTTGCCCGGCTGGCAATTGCAAGGCCGCTGCTTGCCAACTGTCGATTTGCAATTGCGCATCGCGTTGCACTTTTTGCGCAAAACCACCGCCTCCGTAACGCTTGAAAGCGCGGTAATTGATTAGGGCGATTTCGTCGGCAATCAGGATGGGCAAAATGGGCGTAGGGCTACGCAACACCCACGCCAGTAACGGTACGGTAGCAGCCAAGGGCAGGGTGCGTGAACTGATGCTGATGCCGATAAACGGGCGGTAACGGGATGCCGCCAACAGCGTATCGCCTTGCCCCTGAGATTGTTCGGCAAGATACACTTTCATGCGTCAGAGCGCTTCTTGGACGGTCGCCGTAATCACAAACAACTTGCTGAAACCGCTGATGTCAAACACATCCCGCAACGTGGAATTCAGCGCGGCCAGTTTCACTGAGCCTTTGGCTGCGTCCAGCCGTTTGGCAACCACCAGGAACACGCGCAACGCGGCACTGCTGATATAGTTGACGGCGGTAAAATCAAACACCAACACGGTTTCGCCGCTCCCTATCTGTTCCAAACAGTATTGTTCAAGATTTTTGGCACTGGCGGCATCAATGCGGCCATCCAAAACAATCACTAAACTGTCGCCCTGACGTGCCGATGAAATGGTTAGCATAATCCTTCTTTCTCCTTGTGTTGGTAATATCAATCATTAACTGATGTTATGCAGACATTTTCTGCGAATTGGAAATAAACGTAATCGTGTCGCTATCGCGACAGTTTATTTAATCGGGTTCTCGCACCCGAAGGCGAGATACTTTCTTTTGCTCCGCCTCGGCAACTGCTCCTGCGTTGCCCTACCTCCTGCGTCCGTGCAGTCGAAAAGAAAGTATCCAAAGAAAAGGCGGCCCGGTTGCCGCTGATGTCTTGCGCTCCTCACATTTGTCGGGGGGAGGCAGAATGGGCTTCCTGCCCATCTGCCTCCGTGCGGCATCCTTGCCGCACCCCTAACGGGCTATTCCCGACAAATGTTGCGGTGCTCGACGCGGCAAACGGGATATAAACGACGCCACTGCGTAGCGTCAATCGTTAAATATCAACCGTAATTCGCAACGTTCGCCGTCGTGGCGTGTCCTGACTTGGTCGGCCAAACGGTGTAACAAATAGCCTGCCATTTGCAGCAATGCCGATTCGTCCCTGAGCATTTCCTCATGGCTGGGCGGATGCGTCATTAAAGGCAAGACCGCGCCGGCGTAATCGAGGATCACCGTGAAAGTATACTCATTAAAAATGGTCTGTACCCGGATTTTGTCGCTGCCTTCTTCTTCCTTGTCCAACAAACCATGCTCGGTGAGGATTTCAAACGCCTGCCAAGTGGCGTGTTCGGCGCGGCTGACTATTTCAGGGCGTGCGCCCCAGCTTCGGCCTTGTTGCTCAAGAAAAATGATGACATCGTCCAAAGAGCTGTGCAAGGCATTGAAACTGCGTTGTTCACGGGTGTGGTTCTTGATTTGGAACAGCGCCGATAAGGCCACGGCGACAAAAACACCTAAGCTGACCCCTGAAAACAACAAGGTTTTTAACACATCAGGCGGGGCATTTTGAAAGGAACGCAACACGGGTTCGTAACTGACCCCTAAAATCAGCCCTATCCCTAAAGCCAAGATTTTCCGGTTGTCCAATAACCGGGAGGCAATGACCTGTAAGCCGGACAAGGCCGTAAATGAGGCCAAAAAAATCAACGCGGCTCCCATGACAGGCAAGGGCAAGATTTGCCAAAACACAATCGCTTTCGGCATAAAGGCAATACCCGCCATGATAGCCGCCAGCCAATAGGCGAGATAGCGGCTGGTGCAGCCTGTTGAAGCCGCCAAACTGACCGCGCCGCCACTTGAAGTCAAGGGCAGGCCATTTAAAAACGAATTGCAGATATTGGTCAGCCCTTCGGCGAGGATGCCTTGCTTGACCAATTGCAGGTCAGGACGTTTCCAATCGGCATCATTGAAACGCTGGGCGGCGACCAAAGCGCCAAAGCCATGCAAGGCTAAAAACAACCCAGTGATCGTCGCGGGCAATACCGCCTGAAGATCAAACGACCAACCGATATTCATCGGCTTAGGTAAATAAAACAACGGTGCAGCATGGAAAATCGCCCATTCGCCCTCAGGAATCACGCCCATCAAACAACTGCCGACAAATCCTGCCAACAACCCTAAAAACGCCGAAAACAGCCGCAAATAACCGGACGACCAGACATTAAACACCACCATCGTGCCTAGCGTCAGCGCACATAACTGGGCTTGCTGTTGCCAGACCATGCCCTCTTCGGCCAGCAACACCAGCTTGATCCCGTAATAGCCCAGCCCCAAACCAATCAACAACACCGCAAGGCCCGCCACCTGCACCGTAAAGACACTGCGAAGGCGTTGAAAAATATGGGCAAAGATCATTTGCGCCAAACCGACAACACCCACCATGCCAAATACCGCACTTAAGCCCGCATGGGTTTTCACCATAATCAAGCCGGCAAAGGTCGAAGAGGTGGCTTGTAGCGGACAAAAATAACCGGAACCGATGCCAAACAGCCGCGCCGTTTGCAACACCACCCCCAAACCGGAAGCCAACAGCGTCGCCGAAACCAATTGCAGCGATTGTTCAGGATCAAGGCCCAATTCGCGGGCAAATAACGGGGAGATGACCAGATAAACGCCCAAGAACGACATTTGCTGCAAAGCCAAAACCAACAGTATCTGCAACGGTGGCTTATCGTCCGTGCCGTAAAGGATATGGGAGGGTTTACGCATAACGTTGGGGTTCAATTAGTCCAACACAGGCAGGAAAGCCGAATTGTCGGCACTGGTTGCCCATAAATCACCGTTTTCCAAATCAAACCACCATCCGTGCAAATTCAGGTTGCCTGCATCGACACGCTCTTTTATCCAAGGATACGTCAGCAAATTATCCAGAGAACCTCGGATGGCGGCGCGTTCGACCAGATGCTGGTGCTCGCTTAGGCTTTCCATATCCAATTCATGGACACAACAGCCCGATGTACTGTCGGTATTTTCAAGAGGATCAATGACATACTTATAACAACTGTCCATCGCAATGGACACCCAATCGCCAATAAAATCACGTGGCAGTTTTTCCCCGGCCAAGGTTTTTAACAAGGCCTTAATGCCGCCACAATGGGCATGACCCAATATAATGATGTGTTCGACTTTCAGATCGCGCACGGCATATTCAATGACCGCTTTTGCCGAACAAGACGCTTTGGCGGCTTCCAAATCATGCGCCGCCTGTTCAAGCGCAGAATGGGCATCCGTATGTTTGCCGCCCACCGAATACGTTGGCACAAGATTGGCGACATTGCGCAATACGAACAATTCACCAGGGTCTGCATCCATCAGCAAAGCCGGGTCTACCCGCGAATCGCTACAGGCAATCAGTAACACCTTAGGGCTTTGGCCGTGTTCGACCAGATTTTTCATTTTGACAGGATCCAGCAAATACATGCGTTGCTGGAAGTTTTTGATACCGCTGAACAGCTTATTTAAAGTCGGGTGGATGAACGCTTCCATGTTATATCGCCAGGATAGGATGTTGATATGTGGATGAAAAGCCAATTTGGCCTTATGCCATTCTATGCGAAACATCTTATTAAAGGAAGGCCAATACTTTTGACGGGCTTGACAATAAATTCCCGTTGGTTTTCCCCATTACATTTCTGATTGTCCTGTTTGTAAAAAAGAAAGTAACGATCCTGCCAAAAAATTGCACCATCCTGCCCATTTTTGAGGCATTTATCTGGACTCATCTGGTGTTTGTCCATATCCTTAACTCGTTGTTGCCGCCTGACGAGATTTTGATGGCACGGTATCTGCGCTACATGATCGGCCTGATGGCATTTTCCTCGTTTGTGGCTCTTTGGCTACTTCTGAAAATTGGGTGATTTTGGCTAATTTTTTGATTAAAAAGACTTTTTAAGATGCCTAAAATTAAAAAGCGCACCCTGTCCACGTATTTTTTGAGGCGTTTTGATAAATGGTTTATGGGGGATACATAATGAGGTGTCCATCGCTTTAACGGTTCAGGTGTGATTTTTGCCTGCAAATTAATTATGATAAATAATCACGTATCAGTTTTTCGCTTTTTTCTTTTGCCAGGATTAACCCTATGGAATGCAGTTTCAAAATAAACCAGCCTTATGTCGTGAGCGAGTTGATTGACGGTGAAGGTGTCATCATGAACCTTAAATCGGGGAATTATTATAGCGTCCGCAGCACGGCGGTGATGTTGTGGACTGCTTATGATGCAGATGCCGCTGTTATCGCACAAGATGTGAATGAATTTATTGAAAAATTATGCACGGAAGGCCTGATAACCCGTGTCAGTGATGGCCATCCTGACGTTGCCCCGCCTGCTGCATCGGGGCAAACCACTAAGCGTTCGCCCTATTCCAAACCCCATCTTGAAGTGTTCGCGGACATGCAGGATTTATTGTTGTTAGACCCTATCCACGATATTACCGAAGCAGGCTGGCCGGTCGCCAAACCTAGCCGTCCGGCCAATTGAACGGCCTGCCGCGATGGATCGTTTGTTTTTATCAGCATTGTTCAATATCACGGACTATGAAGATACCAGTTTCATCAGTCGCATAGTAAGCATAATGGGGCATTGGTTACTACGGGCATCCATCCAATGCAAACAGGCGGGCTAATGGACAACCACTATCCTAATCGGGTGAGCGTCATCATCCCGTGCTATAACGCCGCGCCTTACGTGCGCGAAGCCCTCGGCAGTGTGCTTGGGCAAACCCATCAATGCCATGAAATCATTGTCATTGACGATGGTTCCACCGATGACAGCGCCGCGATTGTGGCCAGTTTTGGCGCGGCGGTGACGCTGATCCGGCAACCCAACCAAGGCATTGCCATCACCCGCAATGAAGGCTTAAAGCGGGTGCAAGGCGATTTGGTCGCTTTTTTGGATGCCGATGACTATTGGCCAGCTGATAGTATCGCGGCGCGTTTAGGAAGGCTTGGCGCATCCTCTGAATTGGACGGTGTGTTCGGTTCGATTGAGGCGTTTATCAGCCCGGAATTATCAGAAGCCCAACAGCAAGAAATCACCGAAGTGCCCGCCGTCCAAACCGGACGCATTGCAGGTGGTTTATTGGTTAAGCGGCAAGTCTTTGAAACAGTTGGTAATTTTAATACAGGTTTACAGGTGGGTGAAATGATTGACTGGATTGCCCGCGCCCAAGAGCAGGGCATCCGCTTTGGGCAAATTCCTGAGATTGTCCTGCGCCGCCGCATCCATACCGCCAATACGGTGAGAAAAACCCAACGTTTGCAAGCCGATTATCTGCAAGTCCTACGCGCCGCCATAGAACGGCGTAGGGCTTTGGCAAGCAATCCTATAGAGGAGAACCCTTAAGTGGCAGGACAACATCATCGGCATCAAGGCCATTTATGGCCTTCCACAGAACAACACACGTTGTTGCAAGCGGCGTTGCTTGACGGTAAACAGGCGCTAGATGCCTTTGCCCAGTGGCGCGATAGGGTTGATTTGGAGGGTGAACTGGGGTATCCGACCTTGCGGCTGCTGCCGTTGGTTTACCATAACATGCTGCGTTTGCAGTTGGATGACCCGCTGATGGGGCGGCTAAAAGGCGTATATCGGCGGTTTTGGTGTGAAAACCAGACCTTGTTTTTTCAATTGCACCCTTTATTGAAACATCTTCAGGAAAATGGCATCGACGTGTTGTTGCTCAAAGGTGCGCCTTTAGTTTTGGGCTATTATAAAAACCATGCCTTACGGCCCATGTCGGACATTGATTTGGCGGTACGCCCCGAACAATTGCCCCGCGCTTTGGCATTGCTGAGGGAGCTGAATTGGGATACGGGCCCTATGCCTTCTCCAGAAGACTCGCGCTATAAGCACGCCATCAGTTGTTCGCGTGATTTTGACGAACGGCTAGATGTGCATTTTCACATTGTCCGCGATTGTATGAATACCGCGGCTGATGATTGGTTTTGGGCAGAGATTGAACCAGCCGATTTTCAGGGTGTTCCGGTGTCGCGGCCCGCGCCTACCGCGATGCTGTTCCATACCATTATCCACGGTGTGCGATGGAATGAAGAAACGCCTGTGCGTTGGATTCCTGATGCCATGATGATCCTTAGGCAACGCGGGGACGAAATCGATTGGCCGAAATTGCTGGCTTTTGCCGGTTCCCAACGCTTGACCCGCCGTTTGGCCTTGGGGCTGGAGTATTTGGTTGCTGAATTTGGTCTGGAACTGCCTGAAACAGTGACGGCGCATCTTCGCGCTTACCGCGCTGGCGGATTCCGGGAACGGATCGAAAACACCATCGTTTTAGGTGCACGCAGCCGTTGGTACACCCATCCGCTGAGTAAACAATGGGTCATTTTTGCCGAGTATTGCGGCTTGGCTGAAATGGGCCGCCCCGTGCCATTTTTAATCGGATTTTCGCATTATTTACGTTACCGCTGGGGCTTGCGGGGACGATTGGAAATTTTTCCGACGATTGTCCGGGGCTTATGGCGGCGTATCGCGTGAGAAAGCAACCTATCCGGCAGTTAAAAGCCAAACTCGACTTGTTTGACCGGGACGCGGTACGTTTATTTAACCATTATTATCGTGGCAGTTGGCGGCGTTTATTGGTTTATGGCGTGATTTCCTCACTGCAATCCCTGCTTGTGTTGCCCATTTTGTACATGATTCGGCAAATTTTTGACCAAGCCTTGCCGCAAGGTCGGGTGGACGTATTAATGTACTTGGGGGCCGGCATTGTGGGTGTCCGTTTGCTGCAAAGCGGTATCGTCATAGGGTTACGCGCTTTTGTGCTGACGGTCATTAAAAATGCCATGCACCACTTGCGTTGTGATTTGTTGGCCCGCTTGGCCGTTTTGTCGAGAAACTATTGCAGCCACGCTGACATCGACCAATTGCACAGCCGTATCGTGTTGGACAGCGAGCGTTTTGACAATCTTAGCAACCGTCTGTTGTCGAGTATGCTGCCCGCAGTGTTGACCAGCGCAGTACTGATTGCCGCGTTGTTGCTGATAAATTGGCAATTGGTGGCTTTGACCGCAGTGGTTTTGCCGCCCTTGTTTTGGTTATCCAGGCATTTAGGCCGTTCAATCAAAAAAGATGTCAATGTTTTCCAACTGGCTTTTGAAGTTTTCAGCAAACAGACCCGGTTTGCGCTGCGGCAAATGGACTTGATCCGCCTGAAAGCTTGCGTCGATCAAGAACAGGCCCGCCAACGCCAGTGCATTGACGAATTGAGCACGACCGGCAAACGCATGGCGATGAGTTTTGCTTGGCACGGGCAAATGCAGCGCAATTTGACCGGATTGGCAGGCATTATGATTATGGTGGCGGGCGGAGTACAGATTGCCCAAGGTTTGATGTCCTTGGGGGATTTATTGATTTTTTATGTCGCGGCGGGTTTATTGAACGGGCAAATTGATGGCCTGAACAGTGGCTTGCCAGAATTGCTGGCTGGCAACGAATCGTTGCTCAAATTGTACGGCGTGCTGCATGACGGCGAACTGGAGCCTTATCAAGGCACACAAGCGGCAGACTTTGACGGCAGTTTTAGCCTGAGGGGGGTCAGTTTTGCCTATGGCGGACATTGGGTGTTGCGCACCGTCAATCTTGAGGTGCGGCGCGGTGACAGGATCGCGATCGTCGGGGCCAATGGCGCAGGCAAAACGACATTAATCAATCTGCTAGTTGGTTTTTGCAGGCCACAACAAGGGGCGTTGTATGCCAGTGGCATTGCTTATGATGACCTGGACATGGCAAGTTTGCGCCGTTCTATGGGCGTGGTCATGCAAAACCCTGCCATATTTTCCGGCACGATCCGCGAAAACTTGTGTTATGGCCGCCCTGACATCCGCCTGGAACACATCCAGCAGGCTTTACGCTTGGCTTTGGCCGATGGCTTTATTAACGCCTTACCTGACGGTTTGGACACGGAAATCGGCGAAGGCGGCATGTTGTTGTCGGGCGGTGAACGCCAACGCCTAGGGATTGCCAGCGCACTATTGGGCAATCCCGCTTTGTTGATACTTGATGAACCCACTAACCATTTGGATGCCGGCACGATCACCGATTTGATGCACGGCCTGATGGCAATGCCCAATTGCCCGACTTTGGTGATTATCAGCCATGACCCAGATGTGGTGGCTTTTGCCGACCATATCTACCATTTGCAACAAGGCCGGCTCACTGCGGTGCTTGACCCATCACACACCTCCGCACCAATTTAAGGAACCGCTTATGGAAAACGCCCATCCAGCCGATATGCCCGCCATTTCTGAGGCCATACAACAGGCTTTTTTTAATCAAATCTTGGACTGTGCGTTGCTCGCCGAGCAACGTACCGGGGCGGTGATCCAAAATTTGGAATTGGCTGGTACGCTCATTAGGGTGGTGTATGCGGGCGAGGTGCTGTACCGCCTGTTCAGTCCCGCGTTGGCGCATTTGGTGACCGAAACGCAAGCGCCCCCTGATATCACCTTTCATATTTGGGACAGCACATCCACCGAAGTGGACATGCCACCGCCACCGTTTTCCCAAACATGTTTCACGGATCGCGGCGACATTTGGCGCATGAATAGCCCGGATATCCGCACCGCGTTCCATTGGATAGAATGCTCCGTGAACCTGATGGATTTTGGGCAAAAACAAGCCGTGTATTGGGTCAAAGATGCCAGCACGATCCCTTATTGGTGCGAAGCTTCGCCATTGCGGACGTTGTTCCATTGGTGGATGGAACACCAAGGTTGCCAACTGTT
>CAYUQV010000062.1:0-2268 GCA_964446885.1 uncultured Methylocucumis sp. | reverse complement strand
CCGAGCCGGGTTTTGGCGCTGAGTGTAACTTGCACGGTGAAAATGCCGTGCTCATCACAGGCAAAGGTGGCGTGGGCAAATCGACGACGGCCTTAAGCTGTTTGGCGGCGGGCATGCACTATTTGGCGGATGATTATCTGGTTGTGGGCTTAAAGCCCGAACCGCGTGTTTATAGCCTGTATGCGACCGCCAAACTGGTGCCTGAACAATTGCAACGGTTCCCGCAATTGGCGGCCTTGGTCACCAACACGGCTTATCTTGAGACAGAAAAGGCCGTGGTGCAATTATGGCCTTCTTACCTGCCGCAACTATGCCGCTCCCTGCCGTTGAAAGCCGTGGTCACGCCGTGTTTTGGTACAAGCTCCGAAACGTTTTTTGCCCCGATTGGCTATGCCGAAGTGCGCAGTGCCGCCGCCTTCACGACGATGTCGCAATTGCCTTATGCGGGCGGCAAAACCTACGCGTTTATCGACAACTTGCTGGCCACCGTGCCTTATTTAAGTATGGTCTTGGGGAATGATTTGGCGGCTATTCCTGGAAGCATCAGGCACTTGCTGGCCATGTCCCCAACCGGGCTTGCCGGATTGGCGATTGCCGCCGACAACCAAGCGGCGGCTTTAAAACCCTTGATTAGCGTCATTATTCCGGTTTACAACGGCGCCCATTTTTTGGCCGATGCCGTCAACAATGTTTTGGCGCAACACTATCCTTCCTTGGAAATTATTGTTGTTGATGATGGTTCCACGGATGACATTGAAGCCGCTGTCGAGAAATTGCCTGTCGATGTGCGTTTTTTCCGGCAGGAAAACGCAGGGGCGGCATCAGCGCGTAACCGGGGCATCAAAGATGTGTCGGGCGAAATGCTGGCTTTTTTGGATGTCGATGATTTATGGCCGGAAGGCAATTTGCTGATGCTGGCCGATCAGTTGATGGCCGATCCTGCATTGGATTTGGTGCATGGCAAAGGCCAATTAATGGTACAAAATCCCCAAACCCAACAGTATGAATGTGCCGGCAATCCAAACGAATCGTTCCCTTACTATATCGGTGCGGGTTTATATCGGCGCAGCGCGTTTGCCAAAGTCGGCTTGTTTGACACCGAGTTGCGTTACGCCGAAGATACCGATTGGTTCAACCGCGCCGCAGAATTGCAACTGAATATTGCCCACCTTGAATCCGTGACACTGCACGTGCGCCGTCACGGCCAAAATATGACCATGGGCAAATCTTTGGTGGAATTGAATGCCTTACGGGTTTTCAAAAAAGCCTTGGACCGCCAACGTGCCGCCGCACAGATCGTTGCCGGGCAAGCTAGCCCTGATTAAAAATTTGCAATAACAGAAATGAATTTGTTCACACAAACCGATAATCAACCTATACCGCCAGGTAACATTAACATCGTTGATGGCAAAATAGAGCCGCCTTATAGTTGTGAATTGAATGTGGTTGACCACTGCAATCTTACTTGCCTCGACTGCAACCATGCCTCGCCCGCCGTGCAAAAAAGTTGGGTTGACCCTGAAATGGCATTTCATGATTTTTCATTGCTTGCCAAAGTGTATCGGTCTTTTATTATCAAGGTTTTAGGCGGTGAGCCGCTGCTACATCCCGATTTGCCTGCCGTCTTTGACGCCATCCGGTGGAGCGGTATTTCCGGGCGTATTTTGCTAGTCACCAATGGTTTGCTCCTATCCAGAATGACGGAAAATTTTTGGACGCATATTAATGAGTTGGAAATATCACTTTACCCTGATTCAGGCATGACCGATGCGATGCTCGCCTCTGCCAAACAGCAGGCTATCAAGTATAGCGTCCGTTTACGGGTGAATTTTCTTGACCAATTCCGGGCAACCTTTGCCTTGGCGGGTTATCAAGACCCCAGCATGGCCAAACGGGTTTACAAAAATTGCAAGCTCGCCCATGTGTGGGGATGCCATTCTGTCCATGACGGATATTTTTATAAATGTCCGCAAAGTGTTTATATTCCCCAATTACGCCATTTACCTATCGGGGAACGCAATCAAGACGGTATAAAAATCGTTGATACGCCAGCGTTTTTGATGGATTTGTTCCGCTATTTAACGGATCAGGAACCTTTGCAATCGTGCCAAAACTGTTTGGGCAGCGACGGCATTGTCCGCCCACATAAAATGGTCAAGCCTAAAGATTGGCTAGCCCAACACCAACAGCCCGCTGAAGCACTTTTAGACCCATATAGCTAATCCAATATAAATTGATGCGACAATAGGTTATTGCAAAACGATCATT
>CAYUQV010000061.1:0-20576 GCA_964446885.1 uncultured Methylocucumis sp. | reverse complement strand
AGCTCCGCCAGCTCTTCAAGGAATTCGCCACCATGGTCTACCAGATGGGCCTCGGCGCAAGGGTGTTCATGAGATAGGGATGAATACGGCCCGACAGCATTTTTATGGGCCTAAGAAAAGGGCAAACCGTTAATTCCACAAAGATAACTCCAGATTTTAAAACTTTTAGGTGTAAATAATGACAATCCGGGAAACATTAAAGACATGGCGGGGCGAAACCATCATGGTGTCGCTATGGCTCCTCAAAATAACCTGCAAAGTATTGAAATTACGTCGTCTCTATAGAGGTTTATTAATTCGTTTAATAAAAGGCAAAGACATTTTTGATAATGCCTATTATTTTGAAATGAACAGCGATGTGGCAGAAAAAAACATAAATGGATTGGAACATTATATGCACCATGGCGACCAGGAAGGCCGCCCTCCTATGCCATTGTTTGATCCGGTTTATTATCGGTCAAAAACAAAGGGATTAAGCAAACGACTCTACACAAACAGCCTGCTTCATTATTGCTATGTGGGCCGTTACCGTCGGATTTCCCCAAGTGTTTGGTTTGATTTGGACTTTTACCTGTCCAATAATAAGGATGTGTTGCGCACTGGCCATGACCCATTGTTGCATTACCTCAAATGGGGCGGTGCGGAAGGCCGCTCACCTTGCCCGCAATTTGATGGCACCTATTATCTGCGGACATCGCCTGATGTGGTTGAAGCAAGGATGAACCCCTTGCTGCATTATTTGTTTTTTGGCCGTCTTGAAGGCCGTAGCACAACCGCTGAGCAAGAAATTGAATCGCAAGATATGGGTATGGGGGAATTGCCCGCTTTATCTTTACCTGATGACGATACCTGGGCATCATTTATCCCACGGGCAAATATCGAAGCCGCGAAAATAGATGTTGTCGTCCCTGTTTACAAAGGCCGCATTGAAACATTGCGTTGCCTGCATAGCGCATTGGCAGTGTCTTATGATTTGCCCTTCGAGCTGATTGTCATCAATGATGCCAGCCCTGATGAAGAACTGAGCCAAGACTTACAAAAATTGGCTGATATGGGTCTGTTTACTTTCTTGGTTAACGAGAAAAACTTAGGTTTTGTGCAAACCGTCAATCGGGGTATGAAGCTGCACAAAGACCGCGATATTGTCTTACTGAATGCCGACACCGAAGTTTATAACGGCTGGCTGGACCGTTTGGATAAGGCCGCCCATCGCCATGCCCAAACAGGCACAGTGACCCCGCTTTCCAATAATGCCACCATATGCAGTTATCCAAACTTTCTGCATGACAATCCCTATCCGCTAGAATTGGGGTATGCGGAAATTGACGCGCTGACCGCGACTATCAATGCCGGGCAAGAAGTTGAAGTCCCTACTGGGGTTGGCTTTTGCATGTACATCAGACGCGATTGCTTAAATGCGGTGGGCTTGTTCGATGAAAAGGCATTTGGCAAAGGTTACGGTGAAGAGAATGATTTCTGCCAACGGGCAATCCGCAAAGGCTGGCGGAATATTATTGCCAGTGACATTTATGTCAGGCATTTAGGTTCGGCATCCTTTCAAGGCGAACGCTCCATGCGCGTGCAGGCCGCCCTGAAAACCTTGGACAAAAAATACCCGCGTTATCGGAAAGACGTTGATGCCTTTATAAAAATTGACCCGCTTAAAGAAAACCGCCGCCGTCTGGATGCCTTTAGATTGCAGCGCATGAGCAAAGAAAAAAACGTCTTGCTGGTTTGCCATAGCCGGGGCGGTGGTTCGGAGCGCAGGGTCCAAGAAGACATTATGCTTTTAGGCCAACAAGGCTATGGGGTTTTTACCTTGCGCCCTGTTGCGAACCGGCCAACCCACGTCAATATTGGCCATCCGTCCGTCCGCGCCTTGCCTAATATCAATCCGTTTGAATTGGCGGATATAGACTCATTAGTGGTCGCCTTAAAAGAACTAGGGATTACGGAAATCCATACCCACAGCCTGGTTGATTTCGTCCCTGACGCGTCTGCCTACTTGCAAAAAATTATTGAAGGGCTAGGCGCGTTCTGGAAAGTCAACTTACATGACTACAAATCCATTTGCCCCCGCATCAATCTAATTGACGAAGATGGCCGTTATTGCGGCGAACCCAATGAAGCCGGATGCAACCGTTGCTTGCTTGAGCGAGGTTCAAGTTTTGGCACAAAAGGCATCAGTGAATGGCGTGATTTGCATCGTGAAGCCTTGAAACATGCAAACCGTATTGTTGTGCCAGATCAAGATGTCTCAGATCGGTTGTCGCGTTATTTCCCCGAAATACCGTTTGAGGTATTGCCTCATGAGGACATTGATTTAGAATCAGTTCAAGTAAAAATGCCTGTCCTTGGTAGTGATGAGAAGTTGCGTGTGGTCATTATCGGGGCAATTGGGAAAATAAAAGGCTTTGATGTTATTTTGAACTGCGCAAAACAAGCCCAAGACGCAAAATTGCCCATAGAATTTATTGTCATGGGCTACACCATGAACGATCTATTGGCTAAAGAAGCCGGTGTCATTGTCGCAGGCAAATACCAAGAGGCGGAAGCCTTGGAAAAACTCCAACACTTAAATCCCCATGCCGTATGGCTACCGTCCATTTGGCCGGAAACCTACAGCTATACGTTATCGTTGGCTTTGCAGGCGGGCTTGCCGGTATTCTCGTTTGATATAGGCGCCATTGCCAGAAGGCTTAGGGAATCGGGTGCAGAAGATAAACTGATGCCGTTATCATGGATAGACAATCCTGAAAAAATAACGCTCGAATTCGAAAACTTTAGAAAAAATTGTTCATCAGCGCCACTGAAACAATGACTTGTAACCAAGAAATGATACGGAAGTAGATATGAATAATAACGTTTCAGTCCCACCTGAATTATCTGAAAACGAAAACGAAAATGCACAGGCCGCTAACGAATCGAAGCAAATCGAGCAAATCTCAGAAGAATTTCAAGGCAACGGCTCCCCTATAGAGGAAATTGTTGACACTGCATTGCAAGAAACACCTTTGGATTCCACAGACGAAGAGAAAGCTACCGGTATTTTGGGCTATGTTGAGCATATTGACGGATTAGAAATTCATGGTTGGGTTGTTGATATCGATGAACATCCGTTAAAGCTATCCTTACATTTCAAAAACCAAGGTTATCAAATCACCTACACTTGGCTAGAACGTGTTGATATTGCAGAAAAATATGGTGAAAAATATTTATTTTCAGGTTTCCGTATAGAGGTGCCACAAGGCTTGGCGGACACATTTGATTTAGCGAAAAAAACAGGTGACAACATTGAAGTCAGGGTCAATGGTGTTTTATTGAGTAACAAGTATTCCTTGGCCTTCTCCGAAGAAATTGACGGCTCGGCATCAGAAAGCCCTAGCGCGTCGGCTGAAGAAACAAATGGAGAAGATACCAATGTCTCCCCGCTCCCTTCAGCTGAGGAATCCGATGGTTCTTCAGAATTAATCGGCGCTAATGACAGTGAAGCGGAAAGCGATTTATCTAATCCAGAAACGCTAGACACGGACGCGATAGAGCTAGCAACAGCGCACGTTGAAGAAGAGCCAACTGCGATTATCGAAGCTTGTTTTGAAGGTGTGGAAAAAAAACAATTATCCGCTTGGGTGATTAATCACCCAACCGTCAAAAGCAGCCCGAATCCACAGAGAAAACATGCCCTCAACGGTTATGTCGAACGGATTGAAGGTTTACATATTTATGGTTGGGCGATTGACCAGAACCAGGAGCCTTTCAATTTATCTATCCGTATTGATAGCGAAGACTATCCTGTTACCCCTGAATGGTTTGAACGCGCTGATATTGCCGGCCAATTTGGTAACGCCTTTTTGTTATCAGGATTTAAAGCTTTAGTCCCAAAAACCTTAATAAAAAAATTCTTGGAGACTTGCCAAAAAGGTTCCCAAATTGATGTTGTCGCAGAGGGTTTTGTTTTAAATAACAACCTTAGCAAGGATGATTTATTTTATGAACCTAGCTTTTTAGGGTTCGAATTAGCTTCTGAAACCGATAAATTTAAGGCGGTATATGACATCAATAAAGAATTTGGCATAGAAATTGGTGCGGACGATTTCAGTAAGCTATTGTCAGGAAATCTGGCTTACCCTGTCCGCATCAGCCGCAATGATTCCGTCAATGTCCATTATTATTTTGGGCGGGCCCAACAAAACGCCGCTAAAAAAGCCTATGGCATTGCCCGTAACCTGCTCAAGATTTGCTTGCTGTTCGAAATGAAAGCAGAGTTCCTTGAACTCCTTGGCGATATATATTCGGCACAGCAAGATTTCCAAACGGCCAGCTATCATTATGAAGCCGCTTTATCTTGCCAAGGCAAATCCAGTAACGCCTTGCTGTCCAACCTGATGCACTGTAAAAAACAGTTGTCGTATCCTAGCGAAATGATTGCAGCCATGTTGGATGGCCTGGAAAAGAGTCCTGACACTAACATTCTCAGCGAACAATTCGATAACTTAATTCAACAATACTGGCAAAAGCAGCAAGGGCTGCTGGAAGTGCTGTCGGTGACGGACGGGGCCGACCCTGGCAGCCGCGCCGCCCTGGCGGCCAAGATGGCCGAAGTGTCCTCGTTCATCTACAGCGCCTACCTGCGCTTTTACGGGGCCCAGGCCAACCCGGCCTGGACGGGCGGCTGCAACCCCAAGCGCGTGCTCATCGTCGGCGACTTCCATATCCCGCAATGCGTGCGCTACCGGATCGACCAGAAGCTGGAGCAGTTCGAGGCGGCCGGCATCGAAGCCGAGGCGGTGTCCTGGACGGAGCTGTCCGGCCACCAGAACACCCTGGTGTTCTATGACCAGGTCATCTTCTACCGCGTCCCCGCCGAACCCCAAGTGCTCAAGGCCATGGCGCAGGTCAACGCGACCGGTCGGCTGTCGCTGTACGAGATCGACGACCTCCTGTTCGAGACCGACTACCCGCCCGCGCTGGAGACCTACGGCGGCTACCTCGACCTGGGGATTTACCACCAGCTCCTCAAAGGCATGGCCTCGTTCAACGCCGCCGCCCGCTATTGCCGCTTCGGCATCGCCTCCACCCGGCCCCTCGCCGACCGCCTGCAAGGCCTGGTGTTCGGCGGCCAGTGCTTCGTGCACCGCAACGGCACCGACTCGCTGAACGTGTTCAAGTCCAAGTTCCATGACCCCGCCAAAGAGACCGTCGACATTTTCTACGGCAGCGGCACGATGGCGCACAACAGCGACTTCATCGACCTGGCCCTGCCCGCCATCGCCCGCCTGCTTGACGAGCGCCCGCAGGCCGGCCTGAAAATCGCCGGCTACCTGAAGCTGCCCGAAGCCTTCCTGGCCAAGTACGAAGGCCGCGTCAAACAGATGCCGCCCGTCAAAAGCATCAAGGCCTACTGGTCCATGCTGGAACGCGCCGACATCAACCTGGCCGTGCTGCACGACGACGCCATCAACGGCTGCAAGAGCGAACTGAAATGGTTCGAAGCCGCGTGCCTGGGGATACCCTCCGTGGTCAGCGCGACCGCCAACTACCGCGACGTCATCCGCGACGGCGAGGACGGCCTCATCGCCGCCACGCCGGCCGACTGGCACCGGCACTTGCTGGCCCTGGTCGATGACGCGGCCTTGCGCCAGGCCATTGCCGAACGGGCGCAGGCGCGGGTGCGCGAAGAATACCGCGTCGCCGCCCTCGCCGCCAACCTGAAAGCCGTGCTGGCCAAGGCGCGGGCGGCGGCGCAGCGGCCCGGTGCCGGCGGGCGCAAGAAAATCGCCCTGGTCAACGTCTTCTTCCCGCCCCAATCCATCGGCGGCGCCACCCGCGTGGTCGCCGACAACTTCGACCTGTTGCAGCGCGACTACGCCGACCAGTTCGAACTGTCCGTGTTCACCACCGATTCCGAACACAAGCCGCCCCACCAGATGACCCAGTACAACCACCAGGGCGTGCGCGTGTACCGCGCCACCTGCCTGTGGCGCGAACACATGGACTGGCACCCCACCGACCCCGAAATGGGCAAACTGTTCGCCGAATACCTGGCGGCGGAAACCCCTGACCTGGTGCATTTCCACTGCGTGCAGCGGCTCACCGGCTCCGTGCTCGAAGCCGCCCGTGACGCGGGCGTGCCCTACATCGTCACCGTCCACGACGCCTGGTGGATATCCGACTACCAGTTCCTGGTCGGGCCCGACAACACCGTCTACCCGGACGGCCACCCCGACCCCTACCAGCCCTGCACGCCGCCCGGCAACATCAGCCAGACCGAATCCATCGAGCGCATCCTGTACCTGAAAGACCTGCTGCGCGGCGCCCGCTCGGTGCTGACCGTGTCCAACTGCTTCGCGGCCATCTACCGCAAGAACGAGATCCCGCAGATCCGCGTCAACAAAAACGGCATCTCCGAGACCCTCGAATGGCTGCCCAAGGACACCCGCCACACCGACCGGGTCGTCTGCGGCCACGTCGGCGGCATGGCCGAGCACAAAGGCTACTTCCTGCTCAAGGCCGCCATCGAGGCGGTGCAGCCCGCGCACCTGGAAATGCTCATTGTCGACCACTCCCAGGACGAGGGCTACCGCCTCCAGACCCACTGGGGGCAAGTCCCCGTGACCTTCATCGGGCGCATGGCGCAGCCCCGCGTCGTTGACCTCTACCGCCAGCTCGACGTGCTGTTTGCGCCCTCCACGTGGCCCGAAAGCTACGGCCTGGTCACCCGCGAGGCCGCCGCCTGCGGCTGCTGGGTCGTCGCCAGCAACATGGGCGGCATCGGCGAGGATGTCGTGCACGGCAAGTCAGGCTTCGTCATCGAGCCTACACTTGAGTCCCTTGCGGAATGTATAGAAGAAATCAATCTAAAATTTTCTATTTTCAAAGGTAAGGCCCATTCGCTTGCACTGAGAAGAGTTGCTGAACAGGTTAAAGACCTAGCAAACCTTTATCATGACAATGCCGAGGAAGAGGCTCCCAACAAAATTGAGGGGCTTGATTTCGATACAGTTTTTGAAATTAATGCTGAATTTGGTAAAGAAATATGCCAAGACGATATTAATGATTTGCTGAGCGGGAAAATTAATTTTCCATTGCGGATTAGTCTGGATGATGCTGTCAATGCCGATTTTTATTTGGAATTGGTCAAATCCAATCTTGATGGCCACAATATTGATATTGCCATACGGTTATTAGGATTTGTATTAGATTTTAAAAATCCCAAAGCAGATGAAAATGCCACTGACGCATGCCTGGAGCTAGGCGACACCATCACCCTTGAAGAATTTGACCATCTTATGGACGGCGTTAATCGCTATCCACTAAGGATTAGCGAAAACGACACCATAAATGCCAACTACCACTTTGAACTTGCGAAACACAATTTGGAATTAGGTGACTTACAGCGTTCAATCAATTTGCTCCAAGTGTGCAAAATATTTGAACATCATGCTGAAGAACAAGGATTGGCCAAAATCAACCAAATTGATTTTAAAACCGTCTTTAATATCAACGCGAAATACGGTGTTGACATCAATATTGAAGATTTTAGCAAACTATTGTCCGGGCACATCGGGTATCCACTCAAAGTTAGCCGTGACAAGCTGCTAAATTCAAACTATTACTTAGAACTCGCTAAGCAAAAATTAATTAGCCACGAAATTGATCTTGCCCGGAATCTGCTAAAAATAAGCCTTTCTTTTAATCGGAAAGCAGAAATGCTAGAGCTTTTAGGAAATACTTATTTTGAACAAAAGGATTATGAAACTGCGGCTTACCATTATCAAGCCGCCTTGGAAAGTGAAGGCAACCCTAGTAAATGGCTTATCACCAACCTGATGCACTGCAAAAAACAGGTTGCACATCCTAGAGAAATGGTAGAGATATTGCTGGCGGGCCTTAAAAATCAACCGGATATCAGCGTACTCGACGATTTAGTGGGTCAATACTGGCTAAAGCAGCAAGGCCTGCTGGAAGTGCTGGCGGTGACGGACGGTGCCGACCCTGGCAGCCGTGCCGCGCTGGCGGCGAAGATGGCCGAAGTGTCCTCGTTCATCTACAGCGCCTACCTGCGCTTCTACGGTGCGGATGCCAACCCGGCCTGGACGGGGGGCTGCAACCCCAAGCGCGTGCTCATCGTCGGCGACTTCCATATCCCGCAATGCGTGCGCTACCGGATCGACCAGAAGCTGGAGCAGTTCGAGGCGGCCGGCATCGAAGCCGAGGCGGTGTCCTGGACGGAGCTGTCCGGCCACCAGAACACCCTGGTGTTCTATGACCAGGTCATCTTCTACCGCGTCCCCGCCGAACCCCAAGTGCTCAAGGCCATGGCGCAGGTCAACGCGACCGGTCGGCTGTCGCTGTACGAGATCGACGACCTCCTGTTCGAGACCGACTACCCGCCCGCGCTGGAGACCTACGGCGGCTACCTCGACCTGGGGATTTACCACCAGCTCCTCAAAGGCATGGCCTCGTTCAACGCCGCCGCCCGCTATTGCCGCTTCGGCATCGCCTCCACCCGGCCCCTCGCCGACCGCCTGCAAGGCCTGGTGTTCGGCGGCCAGTGCTTCGTGCACCGCAACGGCACCGACTCGCTGAACGTGTTCAAGTCCAAGTTCCATGACCCCGCCAAAGAGACCGTCGACATTTTCTACGGCAGCGGCACGATGGCGCACAACAGCGACTTCATCGACCTGGCCCTGCCCGCCATCGCCCGCCTGCTTGACGAGCGCCCGCAGGCCGGCCTGAAAATCGCCGGCTACCTGAAGCTGCCCGAAGCCTTCCTGGCCAAGTACGAAGGCCGCGTCAAACAGATGCCGCCCGTCAAAAGCATCAAGGCCTACTGGTCCATGCTGGAACGCGCCGACATCAACCTGGCCGTGCTGCACGACGACGCCATCAACGGCTGCAAGAGCGAACTGAAATGGTTCGAAGCCGCGTGCCTGGGGATACCCTCCGTGGTCAGCGCGACCGCCAACTACCGCGACGTCATCCGCGACGGCGAGGACGGCCTCATCGCCGCCACGCCGGCCGACTGGCACCGGCACTTGCTGGCCCTGGTCGATGACGCGGCCTTGCGCCAGGCCATTGCCGAACGGGCGCAGGCGCGGGTGCGCGAAGAATACCGCGTCGCCGCCCTCGCCGCCAACCTGAAAGCCGTGCTGGCCAAGGCGCGGGCGGCGGCGCAGCGGCCCGGTGCCGGCGGGCGCAAGAAAATCGCCCTGGTCAACGTCTTCTTCCCGCCCCAATCCATCGGCGGCGCCACCCGCGTGGTCGCCGACAACTTCGACCTGTTGCAGCGCGACTACGCCGACCAGTTCGAACTGTCCGTGTTCACCACCGATTCCGAACACAAGCCGCCCCACCAGATGACCCAGTACAACCACCAGGGCGTGCGCGTGTACCGCGCCACCTGCCTGTGGCGCGAACACATGGACTGGCACCCCACCGACCCCGAAATGGGCAAACTGTTCGCCGAATACCTGGCGGCGGAAACCCCTGACCTGGTGCATTTCCACTGCGTGCAGCGGCTCACCGGCTCCGTGCTCGAAGCCGCCCGTGACGCGGGCGTGCCCTACATCGTCACCGTCCACGACGCCTGGTGGATATCCGACTACCAGTTCCTGGTCGGGCCCGACAACACCGTCTACCCGGACGGCCACCCCGACCCCTACCAGCCCTGCACGCCGCCCGGCAACATCAGCCAGACCGAATCCATCGAGCGCATCCTGTACCTGAAAGACCTGCTGCGCGGCGCCCGCTCGGTGCTGACCGTGTCCAACTGCTTCGCGGCCATCTACCGCAAGAACGAGATCCCGCAGATCCGCGTCAACAAAAACGGCATCTCCGAGACCCTCGAATGGCTGCCCAAGGACACCCGCCACACCGACCGGGTCGTCTGCGGCCACGTCGGCGGCATGGCCGAGCACAAAGGCTACTTCCTGCTCAAGGCCGCCATCGAGGCGGTGCAGCCCGCGCACCTGGAAATGCTCATTGTCGACCACTCCCAGGACGAGGGCTACCGCCTCCAGACCCACTGGGGGCAAGTCCCCGTGACCTTCATCGGGCGCATGGCGCAGCCCCGCGTCGTTGACCTCTACCGCCAGCTCGACGTGCTGTTTGCGCCCTCCACGTGGCCCGAAAGCTACGGCCTGGTCACCCGCGAGGCCGCCGCCTGCGGCTGCTGGGTCGTCGCCAGCAACATGGGCGGCATCGGCGAGGATGTCGTCCACGGCAAGTCAGGCTTTGTCATCGAGCCTTCCATTCAGGCTCTTTCTGAGTGCATAATGGACATCGAAGAGAATTATCAAACTTATAAGGGCATACCTGATTCACCTGTTCTAAGGATTAATACCGAACAACTTAGGGAATTAACTGCCATTTACTCAGAATAGGACAATTAACATGACACAATTTGTTATCGGTATTGGTTCACAACGGGCGGGTTCGACATTATTGCACCGGGTTCTGGAACATTGCTCCCCCATTTATATGAACCCCGTCAAAGAGTTACATTATTTTGACACGATGTTTGGGGTACGCAATGAAAATGTGCTCCGCAATTTTTCGCGTAACCAATTGGAGCGTGAAATTGATAGGCTCATTAAGGCAAATGAATATCCGTTCCTTAATAAACGTTATAAAAATTCATTGAGGGCGAATTTCCTGCTTGCCACTAAAAAAGTCCAAGACATTAATTACCTTGATCTCTTTAGGCCGGTTGCCAACCATCACAAGATTTTGGGGGAAATTACCCCGGAATATATGATTTTGCCACCCGAAGGCATCTGTAAAATGCGCGAAGTGGTTGGCGATCATGCAAAAATTATCCTGCTTGCCAGAAATCCTGTAAGACGCTTTATTTCAGCGTTCAAATTGCTGATGTATGGCTTGCCAAATTCCGGGCAATTGGTCTTTGAGGATGAAATGTTAAAAATATTGGAAGCGGGTGGGGAATGGTTACGGGTTCAAGATGCCTTAAATGATTATGAGACGGCCCTTAACAATTACCAAAAAGAATTCCCGCAGGTATTAATGTTAAGCCATGACGCTTTATTTGGCGCGGTTGAAGAAACTGCCGAAAAATTGTCCGCTTTTTTGGAAACTGAAATTTCCCTGCCTATTTTCCAAAATATTGTCGGCACAAAAATCAATGCGCTAGATGAAACCAAAAACTTGTCAGAAAGCACTCTGGCTATCCTTGAAAACAGATACCTAGAAAATCAAAATTATCTGGATCAGTTTTTCGGCAATGGTTGTTGTGTTGCCTGACAGCCATGATTTAATTGTATTTTTACGATAAGGCCAAAAATGCTTCACAGTGCCCTCTGTAATGCCGGCATCTCTGGATACATTTTTGATTCAAACGGCCCGCAAATAATTACTGTATAAAACGAATCTACAGCCATCAGGGAAAAATCCTTATGAAAACATGTGTAATCCACTTTGGGATGAACAAAACAGGCTCTTCTTCAATCCAACAGTCGTTTTGGAATCAACTGGATAATCCAAATTGGAAATATCTTGACTTAGGATGGGCCAATCATGGCGCTTCATTAAGCACGATTATCCCTGCCCAACCGCATCCTAGGGACATTGCATTAGGAAAAACTGATCAAGTTACATTTGAAAAAAGAAAGCTGAAACACCAGCCACAACTTATTAAAGAATTGGAGTCTGATGCGGAAAATTTGTTGATTTCAGCCGAATGGCTCTGTTCGCGCATGTATCAGTTGTCAGAGTTAATGGCATTTAGGGACTTAGTGGCCAGTCATGTCGACAAAATCATTCTGGTTGGCTATATCCGACAACCTAAAGGCTATATGGAAAGTGCTTTTCAAGAAAAACTGAAGCATTTCAATCTAAAATCCTTGGCATTCAACCAGCATTACCCACAATACAAAAAAAAGATAGAGACTTTTGACCAAGTTTTTGGCCGGGAAAATGTGATCACTTGGAAATTTGATCCCAAAAGTTTCGTTAATGGCTGCGTCGTCCAAGATTTTTGTAGCCGTTTAGGGATTGATTTTCCGGTTAATTTAATTAAACGGGTTAATGAAAGCCTGTCACGGGAAGCAATTGCTTTTCTGTACACCTATCTTAAGTTTTTACCCTCATTACCCAGGCATCCAAAGTCTATCCAATCAAACCAGCTGCTTGTCGCAAGGCTTACAACCCTAAACGGGACAAAAATGCAGTTTTCCTGGCCATCTGTATTACGGGTGATTGAAAAACATCATGATGATATTACTTGGATGGAGAATAGATTGGGCGAAGCCCTGAAAGAACCCCGGAAAAAAATAATTGATCCGATCCGCTCGGAAAAGGATTTGTTAACTTACAAACCGGAGGATTTACAGTGGCTGGGGCAGCAGCTAGGCTCCGATTATGAAAGCCGTTGGCATCCGGCAATGACTCCCCAAGAAGTTGCTGAATGGATATATGCTTTGCGCCTAAAACTTGCCCAAGAAGCTGGTATTGAAAAGATTTAGCGACATCAATGATTAATTAAGCGGCGCTCACCCCCCGCTAATTTGGTGTAATGGAAACGCCAACACCTTATTCCATAATAAACTGTCTGGACTATGTTGCCCGTAAAACATCCCCTCTAAATCTATGAAAAAACTTGATACCGCCCTACCTGATCAATCAAAAAATGTATTACCGGAAAAGAAAGTACCGATTAAAGGTAAAGTAGAGAGCATCAATAACCGCCAAATTACAGGTTGGGCGATTGATACAGGACATGCCAAGATCAGCTTGTCCTTACTCATCAATGGTGCTGTTTATGCAACAGCACCCGAATGGAATGACAGAAGTGACGTATCGGCAAAATTTGGCGAGGAATTCCTGCCGTCAGGGTTTACGATCAATATTCCGCAAGCGCTTCGTGCTGAATTTACAACAGCCCGCCGCAATGGCCAAGCTGTTGAAGTGATGGCAAATGGGGCAGTCCTTAGAAAAAACGTTTTAAATAGCAGAAACTCCGCTCAAAAAACGGCAATCAGGCAAAATCCCCATAAAAATATTGAATTCCATAATGAAGTTGGAAAAATTAATAAGCTGTTTGTCTGCATAGGTGCCCAAAAAGCAGGGACATCTTGGTTATTTGAAAACTTGAGCAAAGACCAACGTTTTTCGAAATGCCCTTTTGTTAAAGAAATACATTACTTTGATTACCTATACAAAAATAGCCCTCACCTTAACAATTGGCGGGCCAACTATTTTTTGCGCACTTGCCAAAGCGCCCCCGCCAGCCTGAAACCCATTATATCGGCATGGCTTTCAAACGATATTGGCAAGCTCAATAAACTCGCCGATGACAACAATGGCATGTTAGTACGTAAAATTAACCTGTTGCTCAATAGCGTAACAGATGAATGGTATGCAGACCTGCTACGTTTACGCAAAAACCAAGAATACGCCATGGATATCACGCCTGATTATGCCGTGATTGGCACCGATGGGTTTAAGCATATGAAATCCATCGCCCATGATCTCAAACTGTTGCTTATCTTGAGAGACCCCGTGGAAAGGGCGTGGTCTGGCCTGTTACAAGGAAAAAAACAACAGCCGGGCGGAATTGCCAAATTTATAGAAGAAAAAGGCGAAGACATCGATTTTTTATTTAAATCGTGCAGCACAGGGCCTGATATTGGGGCTAGAAACAATTATTTAATGACGCTAGAAGCTCTTGAGGAAGTCGGCTTGGCTGATGAAGGGCATTTGCTGATCAGATTTTACGATGACATAAGCAATGACCCGGACAAATTAGTCAAAGAAATATATAGATTTTTGGAAATCCCACCTCCAGAACCGGATATTTTTTCCGAAACGCTTAGAAGCCGGGTATATGCAACCCCCAAAACCGTTATGCCGCCTGAACTTAAGATCAGGCTCAAAGCCCATTATGCAAACATGCTCCAGCAAATTAATGACCGCTTCACAAGCATACCGGACACATGGTTATAAACGATTTTTTCTTCTAAGCGTTGTCATTTACCTTTCGGCAATCGAGCAACGCTTAGACGGCAAAAGCGAATTTGGCCGAAAGGCCTATTTCATCTTGTATTTTAAATGCTTCCTCAGCACCGTTATTTAAATTGAATAAGGCTTCTGTGAAAAACTAAGGTTTTCTTGTCTTTTCAGCCCCCTGGAATTTTATCAAAACAGACCCTTGTTCCTGTCAAAAATAATCCTATCCAACGCCAAATAAGTGTGAATTTTATGAAAATAAAGCTTGTAGCAATAGCCAAAGACGAAGCCGCTTACCTGCCCGAATGGATATTCCATCATTTTTACTTTGGCGTTGATGAAATTGAAATCTATGTAAATTTCACAACCGATGGCACACACAGTTTGCTCAAAAAAATACAGGGGCAATACCCGGTAAAGTTTAAAGATGTGGAGTATTTGATTGACCCATCGCACACCCATTTCGACCACCTACTGTCAAATAAATATCTGAACAAAAACCCGTTACAAGCAAGAGCCTATGCGGAGTTGTTTGTAAGCGCGAAAAATGAGGGCTTCAGCCATATCATGTTTTTGGATATTGATGAATATTGGACACCTAAATGTTTTTCGAAATCGATTAAAGAATGCTTGATTGAAATGAATGATCCTGAAATCGTAGCATTCCATTGGAAAAACAAGGTAAACGAAAGGAAAGAGTTTGCCCGACCTTTTCAGGAAAAACTGGTACATTTAGAAACAGTCGTGTCGAAAATATTGGCTAAAACCGATATTGACATCAAATTTATGAGTTCCCATAGGTGTATTTGTGAAGATGCCGACCCAGAAAAAACAATCACCCCACAAAAAGCGGATAGCGCCTATTTATTGCATAGGTTTCAAAGAAGCGAAACCGAATACCTGTCCCTATTAGGGCGTGGAGATCCAAAATTTGTCGGGAAATTTGGTTTAAAATTTAATAGGGCAGGCTATATTTCAAATAAAAACAATAAGATAATAAAAATTGACCCTGTTTTGTTAGCTCAATACAATGATGCCTACCTAAACTTCATAGATGTCAATGGCCTTCATCAAGACTTAGAAGCGGCAAAATCATTTGTATTAAACCGTGCCCAAATGGTGTCAGACTATATACATGAAAACATTGGCATCAACACAAATATCAAAAAAGTCATTCAGGGTTTAAAAATAGAACAGGAAGTTTTTCAAGCCAGCACAGGGCTTCAAAATTTAAACAATACTGACATTGAAATGTTGCGGGATATTGCCATAAGCTTAGAAAACACTGACTTAAATAAAGCCTATGAATTGATGAAAATAGCCCACACACTTAATCCACAAAAAAAATTAATCGAAAAAAAATACACGCAATACGCACAAGCCTTGGGCAAAAATTGAGGCAACTTCCTTCAAGACCACCAATAATTGCCCTACCCGAACAAGGGCAGTTATTTGCAGGGCATCACCGTTCTTGCCCGAATTATTATTGACGGGTGACACTCAATGTCCTCAAAATCAGTACAAGCTCATCGGTCATTTACAAAAAAATAATGTAGTATCAATTGTTAATTTGAATAATTAGCTGTTGCACAAAGCCTTATAATAAGGCAATATATTGCCCATGAATTTCGACTTTTTAAAAAAATAACATGCATTTTCGTATCAGAAAAAATGTCATACAGCTTATCCGCACCACTTATGATGGTAGCAAAAAAAAGGGCACTAACGACATAATTGGCTCTGTGTCGTTATCCAAGCCGGAAATATCAGAGGAGCTTAGAAGCAAATTGACCGAAGCCGAAACGGCTGCATTTCAGGCATGGTTAGACACCCAACACAAAACAAAAATGTTACGGGAAGAAATTGCCGCTCTAAGCCTTGCCGACACCCTTGCATTAGCTGAAAAGTGGTTTGAACGTGAAAACCCAAGCACTGCATCGCAACTGGCGGCCCAAGATGCTACGCTGCAATGGCAATCATTGCGCAAAGTTTTCGCAAAAAAAGGCTTGCTCGATTAACCTTTCATTTTACAAACCAGATTAACCCGCTGCTATTTTTAACAACCTATTAAGTGAGAAAAACATGAAATCAACTGAAATCGTAGAACTGATCAAACAATCCAATCCTAAAATTTTAGGTAAATTGCCAGATGCCAAAGTGGCAAAGATTGTTGCCGCCACGCTTCGTGAAATTAGCAAACAAGTCAGCTCAGCCGAAGATGGTACTCTAAAAGTCGCAGGACTAGGATCCTTCAAAATTCGGCAAGTTGAACGCGAAAAAGATGGCCAAAAAAAGACAGTAAAAAAAGTAAGCTTTAACTCAGTAAAAGCAAAAAAAACTGAATAAGGAAAACAAAAGGGGCTGATATTCCAAAACCCACTTTCGAGTAAACTAATTTTCTTATTCCATTTTTCGTAAATAACTTAAGTTTCCTTCTTACATTAAATTGCCGGAAGGAAACCTATCTTATTTCTAATCAAAAACATATATCCTAAAATCTTTATGACAGATGTTATAGTCTTTCAAATGGGAAAAGTTGCTTCAACAGCTATTTGCAATGCTTTAAACAATGCAGGGATCCAAGCCGAACAAAGCCACTTCCTAACAGAAAACTCTATAATTGAAATGGCAAAGCGTTTAACAAATCCAGCAATTAATGATTTCTTTGCAAAGCACACGGAAGGGCAATTAATTGCCAATTCAACTCTACTTAGAAAAATAAATAGATTCAAACAAAATCAATCTCCCACAGAAAAAATAAAAATCATTACATTATGTAGAGATCCACTCAATTGGTATCAATCCGAATTTATACAAAATTTTCAAGGCTATTTCCAAGAAATAAATACCTGGTTAAACGATAATTCGTTATGCTCTGACACACAAAATGAAAGCGAACGGCTTCGATTTTTTTTTACGATCGCATTCGAAATCGCCGATAGTATTACCATTCCCATGACGGAAGCCGAATATAAGATTGAATTATACAAACGTATCGGCAAAAAAGGACTAACGCAAGCAGGCTGTTTAGCTAAACACATAGTCAAATTTCTTCACCCTATAAAATGGTTTCCCGATCAATTTGAACCTGTATTTGGCATCGATTTATTAGAGTACACCTTATCGTCAAGTAATCCAACTAGAAGAATAAGTAACTCGTTTGCTGATATACTTTTATTACGTTATGAAAATATTTCTACACAATCATCTGAATTTGCAAAATTCTGTGACTTACCAAGCATTGATATCCCAATAAAAAATTCCTCAAAAAATAAAGATTGTGTCGCGTTAGTTAAAAAGGCTTTTGAGCAACCAATCCCAAACTCAATCATTCAACAATTGTATTCGAGCAAATATTGCTTGCAGTTTGGGTATACTTATCCCCAGCAAATAGAAAATCCTGCTTTAATATCAACACAAGAATTACCAAGTAAATCAAATATAGAGGAAAATACAGCAGCTTTTATTAATCCTCAAAAAAATCAAAAAATTGCTATTTCAGAAACCGGAAAATTTCACTTACACGAGTTTTCATCACTTCGCCCTCTGAACACTCCGTTGATACAAGAGTTACCACAAAAATCAACAACTGTAACCAATTGCTTTGCCAGCAAAGCCGTATTAAATGAAAATAAAACTATTGTTGGCGGATTGTATGAAAAATGCCAATTGATAGAAAATGCAACATTCAGAGGCACAACTGCAAACCGCCCTGTAGATCCTAAAGAAATTCCAATTGATCGATTCGACAACGCCAAAATAATAAAGGGAAAATGCATATATATGGGATGGCTATTAAGCCATTTTGGTCATATTTTATTAGAAGCACCCGCTAGATTTTGGATTCTTAAAAATCTAGACATAAAAAATTGCACATTCGTTTTCCATCCATTGGGAGGGAACCCTACCCTTAAAAACATATTGAACATTGAATTTGCCAAAATATTATTTGACACTTTTGAAATAAAAAAAGAACAAATTCTATTAGTCGAAGAAGATATGGTATTTGAAGATTTGATTATACCAAATTCCTTATTCTATTTAAGCCTTACCTTAGATAAAGAACAACTTTTTGTTTATGACAAAATTAAAGATTATTTAAGCAGCTCATTTGCTTCATCAATATCAAATTTCTTTATCTCATCTAAAAATCAGCCACAAAAACTATACTTATCCCGGAAAAAACTTTCCGATGCGAAAAGAAAAGCTTTAAATGAGGATTTAATCGAGGATCTATTTATAGAACATGGATTTCAAGTAGTTTATCTAGAGCAATTAAATATTAAGCAACAAATTCAATTGATAAGTGGTGCTGATATTATTGCTGGTTGTGACGGATCGGCACTCCATTTAGGGCTTTTTGCGAAACCTACAGCAAAAATGATAGTATTATCAGCTAGGGATATCGGTGTAAACCAATTATTGGTAAATGCCCTTAAAGATATAGAAACACATTTTGTCTGTGCAAGGTCAGATAATAAGCCTTTAAATTGGATGGATTCTTGGGATGCCGACATCCCAAGAATTAAAGCTTTCTTAGAAAAAAATGAATTTTAAATACATATTATGAAAAAAATTTTTCTCCATATAGGAATGGATAAAACCGGAACAACGGCTATCCAAAGCTTCTTTAATAAAAATCGGGCACTACTTAAAACAAAAGGACTTTTATATCCAGAAACAGGCGAAAATAGAGTAGCTCATTACGAATTAAGCGGTTCGTTGGGTTTTTTTCACGGAAAAAAAAATATTTTCCCTGACCCATCAACTCTTTCAGAAAAGATTGCCACAGAAATATCAGAATTTGAAACCATTATTTTTAGCTCAGAATTTTTTATGATTCCAGCTAATATCCAGCCAGTGAAACATTTCTTTTCAGATTATGACACAAAAATAATTATTTATTTGCGCCGACATGATACTTGGTGGGAATCTGTATATAATCAAGCTGTCAAAACAGTGGTTTTACCGCCTTGGGGAAGAGGTTTTGAAAACTACATGAACTTTCAAAATCGCAAGCATTCCAAACGGGGGAAATATAGAAATTTAGTCGACATGTGGGCGAATTCTTTTGGAAAAGAAAATATTATTGTACGCCCATACGAAAAACAACAAAATGAACCCAATATTATTTTTGATTTTTTGAAAACGATTGGTTTTGATTCAATCATGAATGAAGTAGATATTATTTCTGAACGAACTAACGAATCTCTTTCATACCTTGCATTAAATTTAATTGATATTTATCAAAGGGCAAATATTGATAATGATATAAGAAGCCATCTAATTCAAAAAGCCTTATTTCTAAAAGATATATCACCATATTCATCAATAGTTTCGCCATCATTACGAAAAAAACTGGTTGATCAAAACTTACCCGATTATGAATACATCGCCAAAGAATATTTAGGGCGTACTGATGGAAAGCTTTTTTATGACACAATGCCTAATGAAAATGATCCATGGATTTCGCCAAACCATCCAACCTGGGCAAACGTTGTTGAATATACCGTACAGTATATGATGGATCATCGTAGTCAAATGATTTGATATAATCTTCAATGCCCACTTAAATCATGATGCATTGGAATGTTTAACAAAATGTAAATCAAATAAACATCAGCATTGATGAAGCCCTATTTAGAATTAATAACTCAAATCACCACCCAAGGCCAACTCAAAGGCGACCGCACAGGCACAGGCACGCTGTCCATCTTCGGCCATCAAATGCGTTTTGATTTACAAGACGGTTTCCCCTTGGTGACCACCAAAAAAGTCCACCTCAAATCCATTATCCATGAATTGCTGTGGTTCCTTAATGGCGACACTCACTTGGCTTACTTGCACGAGAATAAGATCACTATTTGGGATGAATGGGCAACGCCCGCAGGCGACTTAGGGCCGGTTTATGGCAAACAATGGCGTTCTTGGCCGACACCTTCGGGGGAAAGCATAGACCAAATCAGCCATATCATCACGCAACTGAAAGAAACGCCTAACAGCCGCCGGATCATCGTCTCGGCCTGGAATGTCGCGGATTTGCCGGATGAGCGGATCAGCCCACAAGATAATGTTGCCCAAGGTAAAATGGCCTTGGCTCCTTGCCATGCGTTTTTCCAGTTCTATGTCGCCGATGGCAAGCTGTCTTGCCAAGTGTACCAGCGCAGTTGCGATACTTTTTTAGGCCTGCCTTTTAATATTGCCAGTTATGCCCTGCTGACGCATATGGTCGCGCAACAAACTGATTTGCAAGTGGGCGATTTGGTTTGGACTGGCGGTGATGTGCATCTTTATATGAACCACCTAGAGCAAGCCCGTTTGCAATTAAGCCGCGAGCCTTTCCCGTTGCCGCAATTGCTGATTAAAAACCGCCCCGCATCCTTGTTTGAATATCGCTACGAGGATTTCGAGCTACTCAATTACCAGTCACATCCTGCCATTCGCGCAGAAATTTCAATTTAATCCCTCAGCAATTAGACCTGGCAGATTTTTATAAACCTGCCAGGTCTGACGCAACCCAAAAGTCCCGCAAGCCAGTCAATTGGCGGAAAATTGACATCAGGGCAATCGCGCTATTTCTCCAGCTTGACGTAACAGGGGTAATAAAATAG
>CAYUQV010000060.1:0-20966 GCA_964446885.1 uncultured Methylocucumis sp. | reverse complement strand
CTATTTTATTACCCCTGTTACGTCAAGCTGGAGAAATAGCGCGATTGCCCTGATGGCAAGAGGCTTTAATTTGACAATCATTTTGCAGTTTCACAAGAAGCCAACGTTATCCATTGGCGGTATTCATATTTCCGTATTATTCCAGGGTGTGATTGGCACTTGAAAGACAAAACATTGTAAATTCAAGTCCAGCCCGGAAACATGACTGTGTGATTGATCGCCATTAACCGTCTATGCTTTAGACTTTTCTAAGCAATGAGTCCAAGAAAGACATCGGTAAAATACGCTTAAGAATGGCAAACAGATAGGTTGGAAAAGTGACGTAATAGCGGATTTTTGGACGCTTTGATTCTAAGGCGTGGACGACTTTATCGGCGACAGCTTGCGCCGGCAATGTGAAAGGGGCCGCCGGGCCTTGTTTCTGTAACCGGGCTTCCATGGCTTTATAAGTGGCCTGATGATGGCTACGGCTAGAGTCGATATTTTGTTTGTATAACTCAAATGAGTTTTTTCTAAAATCGCTCAGGATAGGGCCGGGTTCAATCAAAGAAATATGGATGTTAGAGCCATGCAATTCCAAGCGTAAAGTGTCAGCCAAGCCTTCCAAGGCAAATTTACTGGCGTTATAAGCGCCACGATAGGTCATTGCCACCAACCCCAATACGGAACTGTTGTAGATTATGCGTCCGTGGCCTTGTTGGCGCATGACAGGAAGCACTAAATTGGTCAGCTCATGCGTACCAAAGAAATTGGTTTCAAACTGGAAGCGCAACGTATCGCGGCTCAGGTCTTCAACCGCGCCCGGCTGGCCAAACGCACCGTTATTAAACAACGCATCTAGCCTTCCGTCTGTCCTATCCAATACCTGAGCAACTGCTTTGTGAATGCTTTGGCTATCCGCCAAATCCAAATGCACACAAGCAAACCCTTCGGCTACCAAACGCTTAACATCGAATTGCTTTCTGGCAGATGTTATGACGGTGTGCCCACGTTGTTTTAAGACTTGGGCAGTTCTGTAGCCTATTCCTGTCGAACAGCCCGTAATCAGGATGATTTTTGGATTGGTCGCCATTTATTCTGCCAATTCACTTTCATTAAAATAATAGCTTTTAGCATTGCTACAATCCACCAGAAAAACTAACGAATCCTTGCTAGATTTCTCGTTCAATTCCGAAGATTCGACCCGGCTACATTGATCTGATGCCAAGGCTTTTTGGGCAGCTAAAGCACGCATTTTTTCAATAGCTTCCAATTTGTCTTCAAATTTTTTGACCAAAGAGTTCAGATTGTCAGGATCATAAGGCGGAATTGCAAACGCCGAAAATTGGCTGGGGTTATTTTTTATGAGCAATTGGTTTTTTTTGCTCTGGTTAATCACTTGCAACTTGCGTAAGTTTTCCTGTTCATCCTCAAGCTTTTTTCGGTCAATTAACTCTTGCTGCTCTTTAAGCTTTAACAATTGCGCCCTTTTTTCTTCATCCAAATCAACGGTCTTGCCCGTTTTCAGATCAATTTGAATATTGCTGGAGCCCTCGGCGCATGGCGTGGAGCGATAAACTTTGCTTCCGCTAGCATCTATACATTTATAAATGTCCGCATTAGCGTTTAAAGCAAATAAACTCAGGGATATAAGTATTATATGTTTCATTTTTCTATTCTATGTTTTGGGTAGAAACATTTTTGGATTGTGGCCTATTCCACCGTAACTGATTTGGCTAAGTTTCGCGGCTGATCCACATCTGTACCTTTTAGCACTGCCACATGATAAGACAATAATTGCAAAGGAATGGTATAAAGTATAGGCGATATTTCATTACCAACAGGCGGCACTTTAATGATTTGCATATTGGCATCCGCCGCCGGGACTAGCGTTTCATCCATAAAAACGATCAATTGCCCACCACGTGCACTGACTTCTTGCATATTGGATTTGAGTTTTTCCAATAGGCTATTGTTAGGCGCGACCGTAATAACGGGCATATCCCCATCAATCAACGCCAGAGGGCCGTGCTTAAGCTCACCAGCCGGATAAGCTTCGGCGTGGATATAAGAAATTTCTTTTAATTTCAAAGCCCCTTCCATCGCTATTGGATAATGGGTACCTCGACCCAAAAACAAAGCATGCTCTTTTTCAGCGAATTGCTCAGATAAACACTTAATTTCATTGTCTAGCTTCAAAACGCCTTCGACCTCGCGAGGCAAGCTAAACAATTGTGCGGTGATGCTTTGCTCAATTTGGGGTGTCAGTTGGAAACGCCTGCCTACAGCGATGACCAAGAGCATCAATGTCACCAACTGGGTTGTGAAAGCTTTAGTTGAAGCCACCCCAATTTCAGGGCCGGCGTGGGTCATCATGACCAGATCGGATTCCCTAACTAATGAACTTTCAGGCACGTTACAAATGGCCAAGGAGTATTTGGCCCCTAGTTTTTTAGCCTCCTGTAAAGCCGCTAACGTATCAGCCGTTTCCCCAGATTGGGAAATAGTGACAATCAAGGTATCCGGCAACAGGACAGGATGTCTGTAGCGAAACTCACTGGCAACTTCAACTTGACATGGAACCTTAGCCAATTCTTCAAACCAATAACGGGCCACCAAACCTGCATGATAACTCGTGCCACAGGCCAAAATTTGCACAGCCTTGATTTTATCGAAAATTTCACCTGCGTTATAACCAAAAGCCAATTCTTGCAAACGGTTATTGATGAACCGGCCTTCTAAGGTTTCGGCAATTGCAACCGGTTGCTCGTAAATTTCTTTGAGCATGTAATGACGGTAATTTCCCTTGTCGACCGCGTCGGGACTGAGCTTGCTTTCCTTAATGGGCCGCTCAACCAAATGGTCTTGGGCATCATATATTTCGACCGATTCCAAATGCAAGGCTGCAATATCGCCTTCTTCAAGGAAAATGAACCGTTGGGTGACAGGCAATAAGGCGGCGACATCGGAAGCGATAAAATATTCGCCAATTCCCACCCCAATGACCAAAGGGCTACCTTTACGGCAGGCAACCAAAACATCGGGTTCGTTTGCACTGATTATCCCTAAAGCATAAGCCCCTTCTAATTTTTTGACTGTTTCTTTAACAGCCAGCAATAAATTATTGGTGCTTTGCAATGCCTTGAATACTTCATGAACAACCACTTCTGTGTCGGTCTGCGAAGTGAACTCATAACCCTGTGCCAATTGTTCGGCTTTTAATTGCTCATAGTTTTCTATAATGCCATTGTGGACAACCGCAACCTTATCACCACTGACATGAGGATGGGCATTGGCCGTGCTTGGCTTGCCATGCGTTGCCCAACGGGTATGGGCGATGCCTGTCAGACCCGGCATAGGGTCGGCCTGAACCAAGGCTTCCAATTCTTTGACCTTGCCTAATTCGCGTTTACGGTATAGCTCACCATCTTTTATGACCGCCAAACCAGCTGAGTCATATCCGCGATATTCCAAACGCCTCAAGCCTTCCAACAAGATAGGGACTATATTACGCTGGGCAACACCTCCAACTATTCCACACATGTTTAACTCCCCTTCTTGATAGGGCGTTGCCACCCAGACACGGTTGTTTGCTTGGCACGGCTTAATGTCAACTGATTATCTGGTGTATCGCGGGTAATGGTGGAACCCGCACCTATAGTGGCATTATTTCCAACTGTAACAGGCGCAATCAATTGAGTATCAGAGCCAATAAAAGCACCATCCCCAATAATAGTACGAAATTTATTTACGCCATCATAATTACACGTAATCGTTCCCGCGCCGATATTGACTCTACTGCCAACAGTAGCATCGCCGATGTAACTAAGGTGATTGATTTTACTGGCTTCAGCTACAGATGACTTTTTGATTTCCACAAAATTTCCAATATGGACATTGGCAGCTAAGACGGTTTCAGGGCGCAAACGGGCATATGGGCCGATACGGCAACCCTGCCCTATCACTGTGTCTTCAATCACACAGTAAGCAAGAATCTCCACATTATCAGCAATCACGGCATTCTTGATAAGGGTATTTGGGCCAATTTTGACATTATTGCCTAAGCTAATTTTGCCTTCAAGGACAACATTTATATCAATTTCAATATCCTGCCCCAAACTATCCAACGATCCACGCAGATCAAATCTGGCTGGATCACGTAAGGTCACACCTTGTTCCATTAGATATTCGGCCTGTTCTTGCTGAAAAACGCGCTCAAGCTGTGCCAATTGTAAACGGTTATTGACCCCCATGACTTCTTCAGCTCTTTTGGGCTGACTGGTGATAATACTGACACCTTCAGCAACCGCCATTTCTATAATGTCGGTCAGATAATATTCCTTTTGGGCGTTATTGTTCTGCAAATTCCCTAGCCATTTTTTCAAGCTCACACCTGATACCGCCATAATGCCCGTATTAACCTCAGAGATCATTTTTTCTGCATCGGAAGCATCTTTTTCTTCTACGATTTTAATTACTTGCCCAGAGTAATCTCTAACAATTCTTCCGTAACCACTAGAATTGTCCAAGTTAACCGTCAATAACGCCAAAGACTGTTCGCTGACATTCGCCAATAATTCTTTTACGGTTGACAGCTTCAACAAAGGCACATCTCCGTAAAGGATCAATACCATTTCCGTATCAATAATATATGGGCAAGCTTGCTGGACGGCATGACCCGTACCTAACTGTTGGGTCTGCTCTATCCATCGTACGTCACAAAATGCCAAAGATTGCTTCACCTGTTCGGCCCCATGACCAACGATAATCTGAATGCTATTGTCCTGTAATTTACTACTTAAATCATAAACATGGCGAAGCAATGGCTTATCGGCAATACAATGCAACACTTTAGGCACATCCGAACACATCCGCGTACCCTTTCCAGCGGCAAGAATAAGAGTGGTAATTTTCATATCATATCCCGTGAAACAAAAAAGCCCGATAGCGCATAAACGTTACCGGGCTTTACAAACTACATTGTCATGATTGTCAATTTCACAATCAGATCGTTACTTGTTCTAAATTACTCGCCGCGCTTTCTAAGCCTATCAAGAGTCCTTAATTGCATAATCGCTTGCAACAATTCTGCATGGGCAGATTCATAATCAATCTTGCCAGTTTTATCCGCCAATGCCTCTTCAGCTTTAGCCTTAGCAGCAATAGCAGCAGCCTCGTCAATATCCTTAGCTCTAATCGCGGTATCCGCGAGTATAGTCACAAGATGAGGCTGGACTTCAAGCATTCCACCTGAAATAAAGAACGGGTAACTTTCTTTCTCACCCACTTTTACCCTGACTTCACCTGGATTAAGCTTGGTAATGAAAGGTGCATGACGAGGAGAAATACCTACTTCGCCTAATTCAGCAGGGGCAAATACCATTTCCGCCAAACCGGAAAATATTTCCTTTTCTGCACTTACAATATCTACATGTACGGTCATGGTCATTTGTATTACCTAAAGACTGACATTAAGCTTTCATGGCCTTTGCTTTTTCCAAGGCTTCATCAATGGTGCCTACCATATAGAAAGCTTGCTCTGGAATTGCATCGTATTCGCCGCTAATAATACCTTTAAAACCCGCAATAGTGTCTTTTAAAGACACATATTTACCGGGTGATCCAGTAAAGACTTCCGCAACAAAGAATGGCTGTGACAAGAAACGTTGAATTTTACGGGCTCTGGCAACAATTTGTTTGTCTTCTTCAGACAACTCATCCATACCCAAAATTGCGATAATGTCACGTAGTTCTTTATAACGCTGCAAAATGCCTTGGACTTTACGGGCAACATCATAATGTTCTTGGCCAATAACCAATGGGTCTAACTGACGGCTAGTTGAGTCTAGTGGATCAATCGCAGGGTAAATACCTAATTCGGCGATTTGACGTGACAACACCACAGTCGCATCCAAATGCGCGAAAGTGGTTGCTGGTGACGGGTCAGTCAAGTCGTCAGCTGGAACATAAACGGCTTGGATAGAGGTAATTGAACCTGTTTTGGTGGAAGTGATACGTTCTTGCAAAACGCCCATTTCTTCCGCCAAAGTTGGCTGATAACCTACCGCAGACGGCATACGTCCTAATAACGCAGACACTTCGGTACCCGCCAAAGTATAACGGTAAATGTTGTCAACGAAGAACAATACATCACGTCCTTCATCACGGAAATATTCCGCCATAGTCAAACCCGTCAAAGCAACGCGCAACCTGTTTCCTGGTGGCTCGTTCATTTGTCCATAAACCAACGATACTTTGTCGATAACGTTAGAATCGGTCATTTCATGATAGAAGTCGTTACCTTCACGAGTTCTTTCACCAACACCCGCGAATACAGAATAACCACTGTGTTCAATCGCGATGTTACGGATCAGCTCCATCATGTTAACGGTCTTGCCTACACCAGCACCACCGAACAAACCAACTTTTCCGCCTTTTGAGAATGGACAAATCAAGTCAATAACTTTAATGCCTGTTTCCAACAATTCATTAGCAGCTGCTTGTTCTGCATAGCTTGGAGCCTCTCTATGGATACCCCATTTGACTTTTTCGCCGATAGGTCCTTTCTCATCAATTGGCTCACCAAGGACGTTCATAATACGACCCAGTGTTTCTTGTCCAACCGGAACAGAAATAGGGCCATTTGTATTATTTACCGCTAGGTCACGACTCAAACCATCGGTACTGCCCATAGCAATTGACCTTACGACACCGTCACCAATTTGTTGCTGTACTTCCAGCACCAAACCATTTTTTTCTACTATTAAAGCATCATAAACTTTGGGCAATTCTTCACGTGAAAACTCCACGTCGACGACCGCACCAATAATCTGAACGATTTTACCCGAACTCATTAAGTTGTCCTCTTAAGTTTTATATCATTTTGCTAGGGCTTAAACAGCTGCGGCACCGGCAACAATTTCTGAAATTTCTTGTGTAATTGCAGCCTGTCTGGCCTTGTTGTAGACCAATTGAAGCTCTTTTATCAATTTGCCGGCATTATCGGAAGCACCTTTCATGGCAACCATTCTAGCAGCTTGTTCGCAAGCGTTATTCTCAACCAGTCCTTGATATACAATGGACTCAATATAGCGCGTCAACAAATGATCCAGGACTTCTTTGGCATCAGGTTCATAAATATAGTCCCAGTGACCGTTTAACCCACCTTCAATTTCGCTGGCGGCAACTGGAAGCAATTTTTCAACGGTAGGACGCTGGGTCATTGTATTGACAAATTCATTGCTAAGAACATAAAGCTCATCAATCTTACCTTCTTGGTAGGCATCCAACATGATTTTAATAATGCCTACAATATCTTGAAGATGTGGGGAATCACCAAGCTTACCAGCCTGACCAACAACATTGACATGCTTTAGACTGCAAAAAAAACTCAAGCCTTTCGTACCAATCGTACAAACATCAACTTCAACGCCATCGTTACGCCATTGTGACAACAACGACAAAGACTTTCTGAATAGGTTTGAATTTAACCCACCGCATAATCCCCGGTCAGAACTGACCACGATAAGACCAATCCGTTTAACGTCACGTTGAATGAGAAAAGGATGTTTATATTCGGGATTCGCTTGAGCCAGATGTTTAATTATCTGGGCGATTCTTTTCGCATAGGGACGAGTTGCCTGCATTCTGTCTTTTGTTTTACGCATTTTACTCGCCGCAACCATTTCCATTGCGCGGGTAATTTTTTGAGTATTTTTGATACTCGCAATCTTTGTGCGTATTTCTTTACCAACAGCCATTTTAAGACCCTTTTACCAACTATGAGTTTTAATGAAAGTTTCTATAGCAGTTTGCATACCCTGCTTGATTTCATTACTAAAATCCCCCGTCTCATTGATCGTACCCATGAGATCGGAATGCTCGGCTTTCATATACCCATGCAGTGCAGCTTCAAAATCCAGCACCTTATTAACTTCTACACTATCCAAATAACCTTCATTTGCAGCAAACAAAGACACTGCCATTTGTGCAACAGACATCGGCGAGTATTGATTTTGCTTCATCAATTCTGTAACGCGTTGACCACGTTCAATTTGTTTTCTTGTGCTTTCATCAAGATCGGAAGCAAATTGTGCAAACGCAGCTAGCTCACGGTATTGAGCCAAATCAAGACGAGTACCGCCACCTAACTTTTTGATTATCTTAGTTTGTGCTGCACCACCTACACGGGATACTGATAAGCCAGCGTTGACCGCAGGACGAATGCCAGCATTAAACAGATTGCTTTCTAAGAAAATTTGACCGTCGGTGATTGAAATCACGTTAGTTGGAACGAACGCAGATACGTCACCACCCTGCGTTTCAATAATAGGCAATGCAGTCAATGAGCCGGTCTTACCTTTGACTTTGCCACCAGTAAGTTTCTCAACCTCTTCGGCATTAATACGGGCAGCCCTTTCCAATAACCGCGAATGCAAATAGAACACATCACCAGGATAAGCTTCGCGACCTGGAGGGCGGCGTAACAACAATGAAACTTGGCGGTAAGCCCAAGCTTGCTTGGTTAAATCATCGTAAATGATCAGCGCATCTTCGCCACGGTCACGGAAATATTCGCCCATTGAACATCCAGTGTATGGCGCGATGAACTGCATGGCGGCAGATTCTGAAGCAGATGCGGCAACAATAATCGTATGTTCCATTGCGCCATGCTCTTCCAGCTTGCGAACAACGTTAGCAATAGAAGAACGCTTTTGACCGATGGCCACGTAAATACATTTTATGCCAGTACCTTTTTGATTGATAATCGCATCAACAGCAATTGCCGTTTTACCGGTTTGCCTGTCGCCAATAATCAATTCGCGCTGACCGCGACCAACTGGAATCATGGAATCGATTGACTTCAAACCAATTTGAACTGGCTGGTCAACCGATTGCCGTGCAATAACACCGGGGGCAATTTTCTCTATAGGAGAACTTTCATTGGTTTCAATCGCACCTTTGCCATCAATAGGATTACCTAAGGCATCGACAACCCGACCTAATAAAGCTTCACCTACAGGAACTTCTAAAATCCGTCCAGTACATTTTACAGTATCGCCTTCGGAAATGTGCTGGTATGAACCCAAGACCACAACACCGACGGAATCCCTTTCAAGGTTAAGAGCCATACCGAAGGTATTCTCTGGAAACTCTAACATCTCCCCTTGCATTGCTGCTGAAAGACCATGAACCCTGACAATGCCGTCAGACACACTCACTACGGTTCCTTCTGTATGAGACTCAGAACTCAAATCGAAGCTTTCGATCTTCTTTTTAATTAGATCACTTATTTCAGATGGGTTTAATTGCATGATTTTTTCTCACTCTCACTGAAGAGTTTTTTGCATGTGTTGAAGCCGGCCTCTAATAGAACCGTCAATTACTTGATCGCCTGCTCGTACCAGAACACCACCAATTAATGACTTGTCTACCGCCACATTCATATTAATTTTTTTGCCTAGCGATTTTTCCAAATTTTCAGCAAGACCCTTATGAGCTTCTTCTGACAGCTCATAAGCGGATGTGACTTGCACATCAAGGTATCCTTCATATTCTGCTTTGTACTCTTCAAATAGTTTTGCTATCGTTGGCAACAAAGGCAAGCGGCCATTTTGAATGAGTAGCTTAAGAAAATTTTCACCTTCTTTATCAATCTGTTCTTGGCAAATATCAATCAAAAGCCCAGATACACTTTGCTTAGCTATTTTTGGATTATCAACTACGCCAGAAATGCCTTCATCACCGATAACTGCGGACATAAAAGCCAAACTTTGCGACCAATTTTGCATTGAATCCGTTTCTTTAGCCCGTTTGAACACAGCTACAGCATAAGGTCTTGCCGATGTCGCCAATTCGCTCATTGTGCTTAACCTAATTGATTAGAAACATTATTGATAATGTTTTGATGCTTGGCTTGGTCAATTTCAGCACCGAGAATTTGTTCAGCCGCTGCCAATGCCAATGCAACAACTTCTTGGCGCAAACTTTCTTTTGCCTGTTGCATTTCTTGCTCAATTTGAGCCCGTGCAGCCAAAATCAAACGCTCACCCTCTTTCTTGGCCGCGTCTTTTGATTCTTCAACAATCTCGTTAGCACGTTTTTGTGCAAGACTGACAATTTCTGAGGACTGCTCTTTAGCCTCTTTTAAAACGCTCTTGGCCTTTTTTTCTGCCAAATGCATTTCTTCTTGGCCTTTTTCTGCCGCTGCCAAACCTTCAGCAATTTTCTTTCTACGTTCTTCTAAAGAGTCAAATAAAGGTGGCCAAATGTACTTCATGGTAAACCACACCAGAAGTGCAAAAGTTATCATTTGCCCAATCAGAGTAGCATTGATGCTCACGATGCGTTCCTCTTGTCGCTATTAAAATTAAACTGTTTAATTAGCCTGCCGCAGCCGCTTGAACAGCAGACAAGAATGGATTTGCAAATGTGAAGAATAAAGCCAAACCAACACCAATCATTGTTACTGCGTCCAACAGACCAGCAACAACAAACATTTTAACTTGCAACATAGGAACCATTTCTGGTTGACGCGCAGCACCTTCCAAGAATTTGCCACCCAACAGACCAAAGCCGATAGCGGTACCCAAAGCACCCATACCTAAAACCAGACCTACTGCAATAGCAGTCATACCTTGCACATCAGCAATCAATCTTGCAATTTCCATGAAACCTCCGAAACGTATATATCAAGTTATAAAAAAGTTTAAAAATTAATGGTCTTCGTGCGCCATGCTCAAATACACAATAGTCAACACCATAAAGATGAAAGCCTGAAGAGTAATAATTAGGATATGGAATATAGCCCAAGGAAAACTCAGCACTGGTTGTATATACCAAGGCAACAACGCTATTAAGATAAATATCAGCTCACCTGCGTAAAGGTTACCAAATAACCGCAGCGCTAACGAAATGGGCTTTGCAAACTCTTCGACCAACTTTAGCAGTAAATTGAATGGCAACAACCAAGGCCCAAACGGCTGCAAAGTCAGTTCCTTTGTAAAACCCCAAACACCTTTTATCTTAATGCTGTAAAAAATAATCAACAGAAACACTGAAATGGACATTGCAAATGTTGCGTTCAAATCCGTGCTTGGGACTACACGTAAGTAATCAATGCCCATTAATGACCCGATCAGAGGCAAAATGTCAACAGGGAACAAGTCCATAAAGTTCCACAAAAACACCCAACAAAATATTGTCAATGCCAGTGGAGCGATAAGCTTGCTATGCCCATGAAAACTGTCCTTTACTTGCGTGTCAACAAATTCAATCAGCATTTCAGCGAAGCTTTGCAACAGACCAGGAACACCAGCCGTTGCCTTTTCTGCTGCGCTCTTAAAAAACCAAACAAACAAGCCACCTAAAACCGCAGAAAAAAACAAAGTGTCAAGATGCAATGCCCAAAAACCCTCTCCTACCCGGAGCGACGTCAAATGGTGAATAATATATCCGGTTGCACCTTCGGCAGCATGAGCTTCGGTAGCCATCGTTCCCCTCTCTAAATAGTCAAAGTCAACGCATCAACAGCGCGAACCAAAAAACAGATATTGCCAAAATATAAGTGGCGAATAATGGAAAAATTTCTATGCCCGGATATTTGAAAGCCAAGACAAACATAGCAATGGTCAGCATCCACTTGCCAACCTCACCAATATAAAAAGCATTGACGGCTTTTCTCGGCGAAGCACCTACTGAGCTAGTGATTAGCCACCCGAAAAACGCGTTCGGAACAAACGCAGCCAATCCACCCAACATTGATGAAATCGTCTTGTGCAGGTCATGCATGAATACAAAACCTAGAACGACCACCGCTATTATCAAAATTTGACAAACAAGGACTTTCCTGACAGTAGATAGTTTTCTAGCTGCCACTGACAGACTCCAAACATAAAAGCTGTTGGATTATAACGAGCCAATTTGATTTAATCAAGGACGATGAACAAGGGATGAACATATAAGCCCTTTTTTCTTAGGGTATTATATGACATTATTAACACTAACATTGACTTATATTTAGGATTAAAAATGCGAGGGCAACTCAAAAAAATGTCCGTACAATTGGACTCTCCCATCCGTTACCATTTGCCTCTAAACGATGGAAAAATCGCCTTAAACGCGCTAATCGGGCAAAAAGTCACATTAGTCAATACGGGTAAAATCCATTGCATCCACTGCTCAAAACCCATAAAAAAAACCTATAACCAAGGCTATTGCTACCCTTGTTTCATTTCTTTGGCAGAATGCGACTTGTGCATTGTCAAACCCCATACTTGCCATTATCAGGAAGGCACTTGCCGACAACCTGAATGGGGCGATGCCTTTTGTTTCCAGCCCCATATTGTTTATCTCGCCAATTCCAGCGGCATAAAAGTTGGCATAACGCGTGAGAGCCAAGTTCCGACCCGATGGATCGACCAAGGTGCCAGCCAAGCCTTAGCCATTTTTAAAGTCCAATCCCGCCATATTTCAGGGTTAGTAGAGATCGCGATTGCCAAACACATCAGCGACAAAACCAACTGGCAACAAATGCTCAAGAAAATTGCCGAACCTATTAACCTAGCCAATCAACGAGACCACCTCATTAGCGTTTGTGAAACCGAACTCACTGCGATAAAAGAACGTTTTGGCGAAACATCTATAGAACAGCTACACGACGCTGAGACTGTTGATTTACATTTTCCGGTCAGCCATTACCCGGACAAAATAAAATCCCTGTGCCTAATTAAAACACCTGAAATATCAGGGGTTTTAATGGGCATCAAGGGACAGTATTTATTGCTCGATTGCGGCGTGCTTAATATCAGAAAATATACAGGGCACGAGATTATATTTACGGCATGAATGCGAGGCGGCGATGCACCACGCGCATCGCCGCATCAAATCAGCGCATTTGAAGATCAGTGGATGATGCCTTGAGCTTTAAGCGCGCCGTGAATATCATCCAATGATTGTTGCTCCGTATTAAACACCCCATCTGCAAATTCGGCAAGGCAACTGGTGCAAATGACGACGAGGCCCGCGTTTTTGATGGCATGCAACACTTCGGCAGAGGCTTCGGATTCAAGCACCGTGGTGGCATGGCCATTATCAAACAAACGCCGCTCCAATTGATAAGCGATCGCTTCGCTATTCGCCCCTGTCAAGGATATGGTGGCGGGTGTTTGGCTAAACCGTGCGGCGCGTTCTTCCGCACTCACCGACTGCAAGCTTTCATCATCGGACACACCGATAATCATACCCGCACCGACCGTACCGTTGGTCAAACGGTCAACGATAATGAACGATCCAGTGCCTCGGCTGGTTTTATATGGATCGAACACAACGGGGGAGGTCACGGAAAGCGTGCAACAGCCGATTTCATTGAGTTTCAATTCATTAGCATCATGATGCTCTAAAGTATTGACATCAATCCGATGGTGGATCATGGACACTGAACCAAACACACTACGTGTCGCCAGCTTCACGACATATTGGCGACCCGGCGTCAGGGCTTTTTCAGTCATCCACACAATATGTGCCTTGAATTTGTCGGACACTACCGCAGAAACGCGCTCCTGGCCGACAATCATATCACCACGGCTAATATCAATTTCATCTTCCAAGGTCAGCGTGACTGACATTGGGGCGAAGGCCTGCTCAAGCTCACCGTCATAAGTGACAATTGATTTGATTTTGCTGCTTTTACCGGATGGCAACGCAGTTATCAGATCGCCTTTATTGAACACACCAGCGGCGACTGTGCCGCAGAACCCACGGAAATCCAAGTTCGGGCGGTTAACGTATTGGACTGGAAAACGGGCGTTGTCAAAATTGCGGTCATGGGCAATGACCACTGTATTTAAGGCCTCCATCATAGGCACACCTGTAAACCAAGGCATATTTTCACTTGGATTGACCACGTTATCGCCGTCTAAAGCCGACATCGGAATGAACTGCACATCATTCAAATCCAAAGTTTCGATGAACTTCAAATAGTCTTGCTTGATTTGGTTGAATTTTGCTTCGCTGTATTCGACCAAATCCATTTTATTGATGGCTACAATGATGTGCTTGATGCCTAACAAAGACGCAATAAAGCTATGGCGTTTGGTTTGGGTTTGTACGCCATAACGCGCATCAATCAAAATGATCGCCAAATCACAGGTGGATGCGCCTGTCGCCATATTGCGGGTATATTGCTCGTGCCCTGGGGTATCGGCGATGATGAACTTGCGCGTTGACGTTGAAAAATAGCGGTAAGCCACGTCAATGGTGATGCCCTGTTCCCGTTCAGCCTGTAAGCCGTCAACCAACAAGGCCAAGTCGATTTTACCCGCACCGGTCGTGCCGGATTTGACGCTATCGGCCTGCACCGCCGCCAATTGGTCTTCATAAATCATTTTGGAATCGTGCAATAAACGGCCTATTAGCGTACTTTTGCCGTCATCGACGTTGCCACAGGTTAAAAAACGCAAGAGTTCCTTACGTTCGTGTTGCGCCAAATAGGCGTTAATATCAGTGCTGATTAAGTCAGATTGGTGGGACATATTAATTCTCTGAATTTGATAAGAAGTGGCAATAACGTGGGTTTTAGAAATACCCTTCGCGTTTTTTCTGTTCCATAGAGCCTGACTGATCGTGGTCGATCAAACGTCCTTGACGCTCAGAGGTGGTGGTCAGCAACATTTCCTGAATGATTTCAGGCAATGTGGTTGCCGTGGATTCCACCGCCCCGGTCAATGGATAACAGCCCAATGTCCGAAAACGTACCATTTTCATTTCAACTTTATCATCAGGGCCAATCGGCATGCGCTCATCATCAACCATGATCAACATGCCGTCCTTTTCGACTACGGGCCGCTCTTTGGCAAAATACAGCGGCACGATGGGGATTTGTTCCAAATGGATGTATTGCCAAATGTCCAGTTCTGTCCAGTTGGATAAAGGGAACACCCGGATGCTTTCACCTTTATCAATTTTGCCGTTGTAGATGTTCCATAATTCAGGACGTTGGTTTTTAGGGTCCCAAGTATGGTTTTTGTCACGGAACGAATACACACGTTCTTTGGCACGAGATTTTTCTTCGTCACGGCGTGCGCCACCAAAAGCGGCATCAAATTGATACTTGTTCAAGGCTTGCTTAAGGGCAACCGTTTTCATCACATCGGTATGCTTCTTACTGCCGTGCGTGAACGGGCCTATACCTTGCTCCACCCCATCTTCATTAATATGCACCAGCAAATCCAAACCTAACTGCTTGATCCATTCATCACGGAACTGGATCATTTCTTTAAACTTCCAGGTTGTATCGACATGTAGCAATGGGAATGGCGGCTTGCCGGGGAAAAAAGCTTTCATGGTCAAATGCAACATGACCGCAGAATCTTTACCTATAGAATACAACATCACAGGACGTTCAAATTCAGCTGCCACTTCACGAATGATATGAATGCTCTCAGCTTCCAGCTGTTTTAGATGTGTTAATTTATAATCGGTCATTTAAAAGTCCGTAGGGTTGGGTGAAACATTATGTCAATTGAACGCTCAATTTGCGTCCTATTCTAATTTGAACAATCCGCTAATGCCAGTTATCTGTATTTTCTCTCCTTTTTAGATCATTTTCGCTTACATTCGGCGCAAGGTATCCTGCAATCGTTGATAAATACCGCCAAAACTGCCATTGCTCATCAGCACAAAATGCCCGCCTTGAATTGCCTCCGTTTTTAGCCGCCCAACAATCTCGTCTAAAGATTGGCAAATTTCAATATTCTCGGCAAAGCCGCAAAGCGCACTCAAGTCCCAACCTAACTCTGGCGGCTGATAAATGAGCGCCAAATCGGCTTGGCATAATGAATGGGCCAAAGTTTCGGTATGCACACCCATACGCATAGTGTTAGAGCGAGGCTCAACAATGGCAATAACACGCTCCTGACCAACCTGCTTGCGTAAGCCATCCAAGGTTGTAGCAATCGCCGTCGGATGGTGGGCAAAATCGTCGTATAAGGTCACATCATCAATTTTTGCCAACACCTCCATGCGCCGCTTGACGTTTTTGAACTGCGTCAGGGCTGCAATGGCGGCTTCAGGCATAATGCCAATATGCCGGGCGGCGGCAATTGCGGACAGGGCATTGTAAACATTGTGCAAGCCTGTTAAAGGCCACCTCACAATGCCTTGCTCTTGCCCGGCAAATAACACGTTGAATTCACTACCGTCAGTTTTAAGCAATTGGGCATCCCACTCCGCATCACCATTAATTGAAGTCTTAACAGACGGAGTCCAACAGCCCATCGCCAACACATCATCAATATTCACTTCGTTCTCAGGGCTAATAATCAGACCCTCGCCCGGCACAGTCCGCACCAAATGGTGGAACTGCCGCTTAATTGCATCCAAATCAGGAAAAATATCGGCGTGGTCATATTCCAAATTGTTCAATATGGCCGTACGTGGACGGTAATGGACAAACTTTGAGCGTTTATCAAAAAACGCCGAATCATATTCATCGGCTTCGATGACAAAAAAATCGGATCCGCCCAGGCGGGCAGACACGCTAAAATTCAGCGGAATACCGCCAATCAGGAATCCAGGGTCAAAACCGTTGGCCTCCAACACCCAACTGAGCATACTGGTGGTCGTGGTTTTGCCATGCGTCCCGGCCACGGCCAACACCCATTTGTCACGCAACACATATTCAGCCAGCCATTGCGGCCCGGACATGTAATTTAGCCCACGGTTCAAAACCGCTTCAACTTCTGGATTGCCGCGTGACAAGGCATTGCCAATCACCACCAAATCCGGTTTCGTATCCAAGTTTTCGGCCTTATACCCTTCCAGCAATTCAATCCCTTGCTCTTGCAACTGTGTACTCATGGGCGGATAAACATTTTGGTCAGAACCGGACACCTGATGGCCCAACTGCCGGGCAATCACAGCCAATCCCCCCATAAACGTCCCACAAACCCCTAAAATATGAATATGCACTTGGTTATCCCATATCGTTTGAAAATACGCCTCATCTATGCACCGCTTCATAGGCAGTAGTCGTGCATAGCATAGGCGGAATTAATTTGTTTGGCCGTTAAATATGCACACTAAACGGTTCGACGGTGACTTGCCCGCCCTCGTCCACGCCTTGGCATTCGCTTGGCAAGACAATATAACAATTAGCTTTTTGGAGAGTCCCTAACAAATGCGAACCTTGCTGGCCCGCTGAAGCGACATACAAGCCTCCCGCCTCATCCTGACTAAGAATCCCGCACTGATACTCTTGCCGGCCCGGTGATTTTTTAAGGCGGCTGGTGCACGTTGCCTGAAGCGTGAGCGTTTGCCCTATCGGCAAACCTGATAATCGCCGCAGTGCAGGCTTTACAAATTGCCGAAATACGGCGGCAACCGCCAACGGATTGCCTGGCAACCCCAAAAAACAACTGCCCGCTATTTTGCCAAAAGCCAATGGTTTACCGGGTTTCATGGCAATTTTCCAAAACGCGACCTGCCCACAGCGTTGCAAGATTTCACTGACATAATCTGCGTCACCCACCGATGCACCGCCTGTAGTGACCAACAAATCACTGCGCAGAGCCGCTTCCAATAATGCCGTTTCCAACAATACCCTATCATCAGCGATAATCCCGCCATCTGTCACAGCATAAGCTGGATTTTCCAACAATCCCCGCAACAAATATCGGTTGCTGTCGTAAATTTGTCCTGTTGCCAGCTCGCTACCGACCGGAACCAATTCATCACCTGTTGAAAAAAATGTAATCCTCAACGGACGCAACACCTCAACTTGGGCGATGCCCACCGCAGCCAACAAACCCAAATCCATCGCCGTCAATAATTTGCCCGCAAAACAAACAGGATTGCCTTGCCTTACGTCCTCACCAGCCATCCTGACATTTTGGCAAGGCTTGATGTTGTCCGGGAAATGGACAGCTTCGCCTTGAACCCGCACGTGCTCCTGCATGATGACTGAATCGGCTTGTGCTGGCATAACCGCACCCGTAAAAATCCTAATGCACTCCCCTTCCTTGAGCATTCCCTGAAAAGGCTTGCCAGCCCATGAAACACCAACACATTGCAAGACGAAACCAGCATGGCTTTTAATATCGGCACTGGAAAATGCGTAACCATCCATTGCCGCATTATTATGACCAGGAAGATTGATTGGAGAGGACACTGTGACCGCCAAAATGCGGCCTAATGCTTGGCTAAGGGCAATGGATTCGGTTTCCTGAACTGGCTCAACCTGCGAAACGATACGGGCCACAGCCTCTTGTACCGTCAAAAGCGTTTTGGCTTCAAATGCGCAACTGTCAATCATGCCCACCCAGCCCCGTCCTAGCTAAAATAAAACCGGCAATGGAATCGGGCAAGTTAATATCCAAAGCAACCAAATTATCCGGCAAAAACAAGGTGTCATCACTGGCCACCGCGATAATATCAGGATCATCTGGATACAACAACGGATGCCCAAGACCACTCCGGTGCAGCTCGATTTTGGGAAACTTTTCGGCCTTAAAGCCTTCGACTAAAATCAAATCCAGCCCCTTATCAGCCAAATACCGCACTTCTTCATCAAGCTGCGGTTCATGGATAGGCGACATTTCGGTAATGACCGCACGACGATAAGGCGAAACTATCAACACAGGCGACGCACCCGCCTCCCGTAACCGGAAACTGTCTTTTCCAGGTTGGTCTATCTGAAAATCATGATGGCTGTGTTTAATCAAACCGACCTGCAAGCCCTGGGCTTTTAAAATGGGAATGACGCAAGCCAATAAAGTGGTTTTGCCCGTACCGCTGGCGGCAACAAAACCCAGCACGGGGATTTGGTAATTTTGCATAGCAATCAGTCCGTCAGCCTGTTATCTTGTGCGCATAATTCTTAAGGTATTACGGAACCGTTCCCTATTTAATCAGCCCTAACCGGATTATTGATCCCGGAGTGTCGTTTGATTCGAGTCATTTTGTTATTGCTGATAGCCATTACCGGCTACTTTGTCTTGCGGAGAATATTGCCAAAGTCACCTTGGCCTTTTAGGAAATATATCAGAAATCTAGGCTTATGCGCCATTGGCATTATTGCATTATATTTGACAGTGACCGGAAAGCTAAATGCTTTATTTGCCCTAATCGCCGTTGCCGTCGTTTATTTATTTAGGCTTTTGCCTTTGCTAATACAGTTCTCGCCTTACTTGCACCGGATGTGGCGGCACTTTAACAAAGAAGCCCCAGAACCTGGAAAAACGCGGCAAAACCGCACTAAAGGCGAGATGTCAGCGGAAGAAGCCTATGAGATTTTGGGACTCAAACAGGGGGCAACGGAAACCGAAATCATCGCAGCGCACCGCAAGCTCATATTAAAAAACCACCCTGACCGAGGCGGTTCCGATTATCTAGCCGCCAAAATTAATCTGGCAAAAAAAATCCTGTTAAACAAATAACGACCATGCACAGCCACGTCTCCAAGCCGCTTATATTGTTGAACTTAACCTTAGCCTGTTGCATCCCTGGCGCAGGCAAAACAGCCCAACCAACAGCAATTCCCGCACCCACGCCCACAATCAATAGTGTGCCAGCGATAACCCCTATCATGCCTATTGTTGTCCCCATCACCCCTATTATCGAAAAGCCACCTGTAACAGCTCCGCAAACGCCCCCCCCAATCACGCCAGTTAAAGCAATTGCGATACCGATTATTCCTCCATCCAAACTATCATTACCCACCATCAAACCGGGCAAGCCTCCAATAACGGCCAAAGCCAAATTGACATTAGACCCGAAAAAATATTATCAGGTCAGAAACGGGGATAATCTGGACTCCATCAGTAAAAAATCCGGGCAATCTTTTAAAAACCTCGCCAAATGGAACCATCTTTCGCCGCCTTATGCGGTGCAAAACGGACAAATTCTAAACTTATTTGATTTGTCAGGCCCAACGCCCGCCAAACAACAGCCCTTACAACAAACCGCACCCGGCATCAGCCTAAACAAAAAAAACCGCGATGGAATTCAAAAATCCACAATCTCACTAGCAAAAAACAAGCAAATAACCAATATAATCAGTAGCCCAGAAAATTCGGCGGTGTTGATAAGCGATAAAGAAAAAACCGAAGCCCCCAAAAAAGCCGTTTCCAAAAAAGGCAAAAGTGCGCCATTAAGTTTCAAGTGGCCGATTAATGGCAAAATTATCAAAGGGTTTTCAAAGTCCAACAATCAAGGCATAGACATTGAAAACAAAATGGCCAAACAAACCGTTATTGCCGCCGAGGCCGGACAAGTTGTCTATGCAGGCTCAGGCCTGAGCAACCTGAAAAATCTCATCATCATCAAGCACGACCAACAATATTTGACGGCCTACGCCAACAACTCAAAACTGCTCGTGACAGAGGAACAGCACGTGAAAACAGGCCAAACCATTGCTGAAATCACAACCCAGCCGAAAAAAAACAGCACCTTGCATTTTGAGATACGCAAAAATGGCACACCTATTAACCCAATGAATTTATTGTCAAAAAAACCATAATTAATACGACATAAACACACCGATTGAGCCACTGATCATTTATGAATGAAGAATTAGACCCATTGGATGACGAAATAGGCATTGGCATTGAGGAAGCTTTTTCACTTGATGATGACAACGATGATCCCTTAGATAACCAAAGGGTTGATAGCGAATTGGCCGCATTTAAGGCTAAATCCCACCAGGAACTTGATGCCACCCGTGTCTACTTAAACCAATTGGGGCGCTCCAAATTACTGACCGCCGAACAAGAGATCAGCTACGGTAAAAAAGCCCTTCAAGGCGACCAACAAGCCCGCAATGTCATGATTGAAAGCAACCTGCGCTTAGTTGTCAAAATTTCCCGTCGCTATCTCAACCGTGGCCTGCCTTTATTGGACATGATTAATGAAGGCAATCTTGGCCTGATCCGGGCCGTAGAAAAATTTGATCCCGAAAAGGGCTTCCGCTTTTCCACTTATGCCACATGGTG
>CAYUQV010000059.1:0-20983 GCA_964446885.1 uncultured Methylocucumis sp. | reverse complement strand
TTAGGCGCGTTTTCGATGATCTCATCCGATTCGCAAGCCATGGGCCGCGTCGGCGAAGTCATCCTCCGCACCTGGCAAACCGCGCATAAAATGAAAATCCAGCGTGGCCATTTGCCCTCTCCCCTAGCCCCTCCCCCACAGGGGGAGGGGAATCAGCTCCCCTCTCCCTCAGGGAGAGGGGTTGGGGGAGAGGGTGATTCAAACAACGACAACTTCCGCATCAAACGCTACATCGCCAAATACACGATTAATCCCGCGATCAGCCACGGCATCGCCCATGAAGTCGGTTCGATAGAAGTCGGTAAACTAGCCGATTTGGTGCTGTGGAATCCGGCGTTTTTCGGCGTAAAACCCAGCCTGATCTTAAAAGGCGGACTCATCGCCGCCGCCGCGATGGGCGACCCCAACGCCTCCATCCCCACCCCGCAACCCGTGCATTACCGCCCCATGTTCGGCGCGTTCGGTGTCACTGCCGCAGCTACCTCCATGATCTTCCTGCCCCAAGCGGCGGTAGAAGGTGGCGTGCCTGCCAATTTGGGTTTGCGTAAACGTATCGGCATCGTCAAAAACACCCGTAATATCGGCAAGAAAGATTTGATCCATAATGCCTATCAACCCGTCATGGAAGTTGACCCGCAGACCTATGCAGTACGGGCGGATGGGCAGTTGTTGACGTGTGAACCAGTGGCAGTGTTGCCGTTTGCTCAGAGGTATTTTTTGTTTTGAGTAGTAGGATGCAATACGGTAGGTCGGGTTAGATTTTTGAGCGTAGCGAGAAAACGTAACCCGACACATCCACGAATTGGAGTTTTGTCGGGTTACGCTGTCGCTAACCCGACCTACGAACTGCCTTTGGCGAAAATCAAGGGCGTGATCCTTGCCATTCCTGAATTCGACGTGCGGGCGTCTGCAATTACGCAGTTGAAAACACGCCAATTTCAGGGGCATATCGGCTCGGTGTGCTTTCAGGATGATGAGGAGGCAAGATTGTACAGTTTAGGGGCAAGTTTTGTAATCAACCCCTTGATTGAAGCCGGGAAACAATTGGTCGAGCAGATGTTAACGGTCAACCCGTAAGGGCGGGGGGCAATCTTACGAACAGGCTCTGGTGAAAACCAGTCCTCAGGCGGAGACGGCCTCCCATTGAACGGTTTAAGCTTACTTGACCTGCATCGCTATTTTTATTTAATTTCATCATACAAGGTTGGGGGCATTCCTCACCCCAACCTACGATACTCGGAGATTCTGTGCAGCTCTACAAGTACCAATCAGCTTCCCATTTGTCGTTGTCCAGTTTGATTAACGGGTATTCCTGGTACAGCAAGTCTGCAGACTTCAATGATCCGTTTGACACTGCGATAATTCAGAACTCATATCTGCAGGAGATCAATTGCTCCAAGGAGTACATTCTTTGCCTTTCTGCAGTTGTTGACAACCTCCTCATGTGGTCGCATTACGCAGATGGCCATCGGGGATACTGCGTAGAGTACACCGAGTATTCTGTGGCAGACATTCTTGACCTGAAGGCAACTGGGATATTTCCGCATGACGCCCCTAACCATAAAATCGGATTGGCCGCTGCGCGGCCTGTCGAATATCTGACAACCGAAGAAATCGAGAGCATCGTCCAACAGATTCCGGATTCCCCACATGAATTCCGGACACTTTATGACGGGGCAACCGCTGAGCGAAAAACGGAGCTGGTGACCCTGATACAGAGAACATCATTCATAAAGCACCTATATTGGAGTTACGAGCAGGAATACAGACTGATAAACACAAAAAAAAGTATCTCTGCCTTACCCGGCCGGCTGTCTGCAATTTATTTTGGCCTCAAGATGTCCGCTCTTGATAAGCGGACTGTCGGTTTGGCTGTCAGTCGTGCGACAAACAATCAATGTCGCTTTTACCAAATGTTCCGCCCCTCTCAGGCGTATGGGCTTTCGTTTCGCGAATTCAATCCGATCTCAGACATGGAGGGGCTGCCGTTGGTGAGGTAAACGCGATAAGATGCGCTAAATAGGATGTGCTGAGGCACGAAGCGCATCTGTCGAGGACAAACGCGAATGATGCGCCTCTTGTCGTCGGCACATCCTATTTCCGCTTATTGCCAATCTCCAGCTTTGGAACAAATAAAATCCCATTGATTTACCGGAGTCATCCCATGTCCACAATTAGCGAAGAAATCGCCCAAAACCTACCCGATTTGCCGCTTGAAATGCAGCAAGAAACGCTGGATTTTGTCTTGTTTTTAAAAGCAAAGCTGGCAAGCCGAGCGGATAATTTCATTGAACCCGTGGAAGTCCGCAACCAACAAGCCGATGCCGCGTGGGCAGACTATCAGCATAGCGGCAAAAGTGTCGGCAACGAGGCGGTCATGGCTTGGCTGGATACTTGGGGGACAGACCAAGAAAGCTCATGTCCTCAAGCCTAACGCTAATCTGGACAAATACCGCAATAGCCGATTTGCAACGCTTACGGACATTTATTGCACAACATAATCCTCACGCCACCAGACGTGCCGCCCAAACCATTAAGCAAGCGGCAATCCGTTTACTTGACCATCCTAAACTCGGCAAACTTTTGGACGGGCGCGAAGACAGGGAATTATTCATCCCATTCGGTCAGCGTGGCTATGTGCTGCGTTATCGGTTGCATGGCAACACTATTGTTATCTTAAAATTGTGGCATGGTCTTGAGGATAGATGATGCTGGTTTAGCTCGTTCCCAAACTCCAGCTTGTGAACTCAAGATCGAGAAGCCTACCTTTTAAAACGAACTTCATTTATCACCGAATATTCAGCCTATTATGCAAGACATAATCAATTGGACAGAGCTTTTCAAAGATTTTGTAGGTATTTTTGCCATACTGAATCCGCTTGGCGCAATACCTGTTTATCTTGGTATGACGGCTAACAAATCACGGTCTGAAATCAAGCGCATAGCCATTAAAACTTCAATGGCGGTGGCTGTCATTCTCGTGATTTCAATCTGGGCAGGCGGTGCAGTATTACAATTTTTTGGTATAACAATGCCTGCCTTTCGCATTGCCAGCGGCTTATTGGTGTTATTGGTCGCTATTTCCATGTTCCATGCCAAATCAAGCGGCGCAAGCCATACCGATCAAGAAACGCTCGAAGCCACACAAAAAGACGATATTGCCATTGTTCCCTTAGCCATGCCTATATTGGCAGGCCCTGGTGCAATCAGCTTGGTTATTGTCAATGCGAATCAAATGGCGCAATGGTTTGAAAAAGTTCTCTTAAGCCTAAGCATCCTTATTATGGCGGTCGTTATTTGGTTTACATTGCATATTGCCAATAACCTTGGATCGTTAATGGGTACTGCGGGGATCAATACCGCAACGCGGGTGATGGGTTTACTGCTGGCTGCGATGGCGGTGCAATTTATGATTATGGGCATGGTAGAAGCATTTCCGGGCTTGTCTTATAAAAATTAACGGGCTATCCGTAAGGTGGATTGCTATGGCGAAACCGCCCTAAGCACTAAAATGAACATCTATTTCAAATCCAAAGGCGTTTTTGCCATGTCTACCTTGGCTGAGAAATTAGCCATGATTTGGCTGAATTGTCCCCTGAAATGCAAATGGAAACGCTGGATTTCGCTAATTCCCAATCTCCAGCTTGGGAACTCAAGTCCGCGAAGCTCTAGCTTCTGCACTGCATGCCCATTGATGCCCTTTAGGGTAAGCCAAAGCTTAGGCACGGGCAGGTAAATCCAGGCTAGTCCATATTCCCAGTCCACAAGCCATTAGCGGTGGCAAAAGTCACTGTTTTTCCTTACAATAGCGGGTTTTCCCCCTCCCTTTCAGCTTGCCCGAAGGACATTCCGTGTCCCTGCATGGGCGATTCAAACTCAAGGCTTATGGAACACAACACATTTACCCCTGGAATTCCTGGATTTACCTACGCAGACTTATACGATGCCAACCGCTTGAAAGATTTGGCGGTGGTGTTTGATGAATCGGTGCAACGCCACGACCCTGAATTATTCGGGCAGTTTGCCGCTTACCGTCAAAACCAAGGCGAAGGTCATACGCCGGAAGCCATTTCCCAATTGCTGGTCGATATGGCCCCGTATGTCGGGCAGTTTGTCGCCAAATTGTTCAATGTCAGCCCGCAACGTGACGCACAAGCCAATTATATCAAGCAGGAAATCGACACCATTTTTACCTATAAAAATGAAGTGGTGGATAAGCTGGGTGTGTATTTCAAAGGCCAAAACACCGATGACTGGAATATCCCTGAGGTGTTGAACAACTTTGACTTGCTGATCGCCGCCGCTTTCCCCGATGCGCATCAGGATGAAGATGCCGAACGCCGCGTGGCGCGGGCAGGTGCGGTGATTGGATTGTTGTCCAGCCATTACAAAACCCTCGCCAAAGGTAAGCCTAGCGATTATCAAAATGCTGACGAGCAAGTTGCCGCCATCCGCGCCAAGTTAATGGCCCACGAATTGGCAGCCGAGGAGTTCAAAACATGTTTTGGACTCCAAAATGATGAATTTATCGCGTATTTGATGGACATCGTGCAACGCTGGAGCTGGGTCGCCCAACAAGATAACGATGTGGTGGCTGATTGGTTGAGTTTTAAATTCCCCGGCAAACGCGATTTTGACCATTTAGTCGAACACGACACCATTGATAAAGGCGAATTCAGCGTCTGGATGGGTGAGTTGGAGCATCGCCGCCGCCGTGACGGTTTTAAATTGACCGATCCGCGCTATAACGAGCGCCAAGTCTTGTCCGAAGTCAACCACTGCATCTACTGCCACGAGCGTGACACCGATTCTTGCTCAAAAGGGATGCGTAACAAGAAAAACAACACCTTCAAAACCGATCCCTTGGGCGAAGTCACCACGGGTTGCCCGCTGGATGAAAAAATTTCCGAAATGCACTTAGTCAAACGCGGCGGTGACAATATCGGCGCGTTGGCGATTATTATCGTTGATAATCCGATGTGTCCAGGTACAGGCCACCGGATTTGTAACGAGTGCATGAAAGGCTGTATCTACCAAAAAACCGATCCGGTCAACATCCCGCAAATCGAAACCAATGTGCTGACCGATGTGTTGTTCATGCCTTATGGTTTTGAAATTTATAGCTTCTTGACGCGTTGGAACCCGTTAAACATCAAGCGCCCGTACATGTTGCCTTACAACGGCAAAAACGCGTTGGTCGTCGGTTTAGGACCTGCGGGTTACACCATGAGCCATTATTTGCTCAACGAAGGTTTTGCGGTTGCAGGCATTGACGGTTTGAAACTGGAGCCATTGCCTGTTGAGCTGACAGGCGATGCCAACACTTTGCCCACGCCAATTGTCGATTTCAAAGAGCTTTACGAAGATTTGGACAAACGTATTTTGGCTGGTTTTGGTGGCGTTGCCGAATACGGCATCACCGTGCGTTGGGATAAAAATTTCTTAAAAGTCATTTACTTGACCTTGCAACGCCGCGCCGCATTCCGCAGCTACGGCGGCGTACGTTTCGGCGGCACGTTGACCATTGAAGATGCGTGGAATTTGGGTTTTGACCATATTTGTTTGGCATCTGGCGCTGGTCAGCCGACCATTATTGACTTGAAAAACAACTTGATGCGCGGCATCCGCAAAGCCTCTGATTTCTTGATGGCCTTGCAATTGACAGGCGCGGCAAAATCTTCCTCCTTGGCTAACTTACAAGTGCGTTTGCCAGCGGGTGTGATTGGCGGTGGTTTGACGGCGATAGATACCACCACCGAATTGACCGCCTATTACCCCGTGCAAGTGGAAAAAATCTTGCACCGCTACGAAACCTTAGTGGCGGTTTACGGTGAAGAAGCGGTACGCCGCCGTTACGATGCCGAAGAAACCATCATTTTGGATGAGTTTTTGGAACACGGCAAAGCCATTAAAGCCGAACGCGAACGCGCCGAAGCCGAAGGTGAAAAGCCTAATTTCCAACCCTTAGTTGAAGGTTGGGGCGGCGTGACCTTGTTCTACCGCAAAGGTATCAAAGACGCGCCTGCCTATCGCCAAAACCACGAAGAAATTTCCGAAGCCTTGGAAGAAGGCATTGCCTTAGCTGAAGGCATGAGCCCCGTCGCAGCGCAAGCCGACGAATTCGGGCATTTGAACGCCGTTGAATTTGACAAACTGGTGTTGGAAGAAGGCCGCTGGAAATCCAGCGCAAAAGTCACTGTACCCTTACGCAATTTATACATCGCCGCTGGCACATCGCCGAACACGATTTACCAAAGCGAATTTCCAGACACCTTTGTTATGGACAAATGGTTCTTCCAACGTTATGAACCGCAATGGACGGAAGATGGCGCGGTTGAATTGGTGGAAATGCACGACGAAGCCAAACCTAAATTGGGCAAACCCGCACCGCTGACTTCGTACCAAAAAGATGGCAAATTCATCAGCTTCTACGGCGACAACCATCCGGTGTTTGCGGGCAACGTCGTTAAGGCGATGGCGAGTGCGAAAAACGGCTACCCTTACGTTGCCAAATTGTTCGAGAAAGAACTGGCAACCCTAGACCCTGCCCAGCAACCAACCCGTGATGCGGCCTTGAAAGCGATGTTTGCCCGATTGGACGAATCTTTTAACGCCACGATTGTTGCCATTAATCGCTTGACCCCGACCATTATTGAAGTCGTCGTCAAAGCGCCGTTGGCGGCAGAAAAGTTCGAACCCGGCCAGTTCTACCGCGTCCAAAACTACGAAGCCTTCGCGCCCGTGGTTGAAGGTACGGTGTTGGCAGCGGAAGGTTTGGCGTTGACGGGTGCGGAAGTGGATAAGGAAAACGGTACGGTGTCGTTGATTGCCTTGGAAATGGGTTCTTCATCGAGATTATGTGCCAACTGGAATGTCGGCGACCCTGTGGTGTTGATGGGCGTAACCGGAACGCCAACCGAAATTCCGAGCGGACAAACCGTATTGCTGTTGGGCGGCGGCTTGGGCAACGCGGTGCTGTTCTCGATTGGTAAAGCCTTACGCGCTGCTAACAATCGCGTGATTTACTTCGCCGGTTACAAATTCGCGCAAGACCGTTTCAAAGTCGAAGACGTAGAAGCCGCCGCCGATGTCGTGGTCTGGTCGGTTGACAAAGCCGAAGGCGTTGAACCATTTAGCACCAACCGTCCACAAGACAAATCCTTCGTCGGCAATATCTTGGAATGCATGATCGCCTATGCCAAAGGCGAATTGGGCGATCAACCTATATCACTGGCGGACGTAGACCACCTGATCGTTATCGGTTCCGACCGCATGATGGCAGCCGTCAAATCCGCCCGTTTCGACGTGCTGAAACCGTACCTGACCAAAGCCCACCACGCCATCGGCTCCATCAACTCGCCGATGCAGTGCATGATGAAAGGCATCTGCGCCCAATGCTTATGCAAACACGTCGATGCGGAAACGGGCAAAGAATATTTCGTGTATTCCTGCTACAACCAAGACCAAGATTTGGACAAGGTGGACTTCCCGCATTTGAACGCTCGGTTGCGGCAAAATACCGTGCAAGAGAAATTGTCTAACCTTTGGTTGGATTATTTGTTGACTAAGCAATAAAAAAAAGCTGAATACGTCAAAGTTAAAAGGGCGAACTTTGTTCGCCCTTTTTGTTTTCATCTAATAGGTATTTAATTCTAAGACGATAACATCATGCACCGATTTATTAATTTTAAAGGCTTCAAGAATACCTATATCGATTTGATGCGCCCCATGACTTTGTTAATTGGACGCAATGGTTCTGGTAAAACTAATGTTATTGAAGGCGTGGAGTTACTGGCGCAATTGGCAAGTGGGCGGCCGTTATATGAAATTAGCGACTTAGGGCGTGGGAGCGGCAATAGTTTTGAAATTCGAGGAGGCCTGCAAGGGTGTGTTAGGAAAAGTGATAATCAGCAAAACTTTTTCGAATTTGCGTTCGATACATATTCTAAACAAAATAATAATAATCCGTTTTTTTTGTACAATATCGGTGTTTCTTACGTAGGGCAACTTAGTATTTGTAGCGAAAAATTATGGTTTAATAAAAGGTATTATTTTGAAGCTAGCCTATTGGCAGATGTTTTGAATGTCACCTATGATAATTTTTCCAGAGGCGGTAATAAGCCTTCTTTAAAATTATCTGCTGACCGTTCGGTTTTGTCGCGTTACCACCCTACGATCACTACTCAGCTTTATGATAAAAAAGTTAAAGATGGTGCTATCCGTGAAGCAATGGAATTTACTGATATTGTTAAAAGATATTTAATGTCGGCATTTGTTTTCGACCTTCACCCTCATCTCATGCGCCAATACGAAAGAATAGGTGCAACGCAATTAAACAAAGACGGTTCAAATCTTTCCGCCGTGTTATACGGCATTAAAACCAAAGACGAAACCGTTGAAGAACCGAAACGGTTATTACCCAAGTTATTGGCAAAATTAAAACAATTGCCCGAAGAACCATTTATTGATTTTGAATTTATTACTACGCAAGCCAATGATGTTTTACTGGCTTTAAAACGCGAAGACGAGGCAATTATAGATGCACGGTTATTATCAGACGGCACGTTACGAGCATTGGCTATCTTAACGGCGTTAGAAACTATTCCCGAACATTCAAGGATGGTGATTGAGGAATTGGATAATGGCATCCATCCTTCACGGGTTAAATTATTGGTCGATACAATTTGGGAATGCAGCCATCGGCGTAATTTGAATGTTTTGGTAACAACCCATAATCCTGCAACCTTAAACGGTTTAACACCTGAGCAATTAGATTGCGTGGTGGTTTGTCATTATGATCCCGTTGAAAAAGCCGATAAATTAACCGCTTTACCTGATATTCCTGATGCGGAAATTTTGTTACAGAAAGGCTCATTAGGTGATTTAGTAACCCGTAATGTATTAGAAAGCTATTTGATGCCAAATTTTGCAGAAGAGCAACAACGTAAGGCTCAAGTTTGGTTGGATTTGTTTTAATGCTTACTTATATCGTGGTTGATACGGGGTATTTGTTGGAATTGTTTAGAGTTCCGAATCATTTCAAGGAGTCAGATGCACAAGAGATCAAACGCAGATTTCAAGCCGCGAAAGATCAAGGCGCTAAATTGTATATTCCTGTCCCTGTGTTATTTGAATTGGCAAATCATATTGCCCATGTCGTAAATGGCAATGAACGTATAGGATTAGCCACTAGATTTTCTGAAACCGTTAAAAATGGTATTGATCCTAAAGAAACATTTCTGAATATCATACCGTGTGAGGCTTATTCAGTAGCCAGCGAATTAAGCAACAATTTAGACGTGTTTGTACAACGGTTTGCCGAAGACTTTGTCCAGCAAGGTTTAGGATTTACCGATTCTGCCGTGATATTGGAAGCCAAAGGCTTAAAACATGGTCATAACAAGGTGCATATTTGGACTACGGACGAACCTCTGAAACCATACGAGCCAGATGCTGAGCCTGATTCGTTTGTTGGGACTCGAAAAGAATGAGATTAGTCAACCTGCATCGTTGATCCCAGCTCTTCAAATTAACGATAAAAGCTTTCAATACTGGTGGCAAAGATAATCCGTTACTTGCTTTGACCTATCCGTAATCAAACGAAAATCCCCCAGCCGCTACGCAAGCCTATTCAATTTCAGCTAAAATGGCGGTTTTTGCATGGGAGTCTAGCGATGTCCAAACATATCAGCATACACCGTTATAGCGGTGAGGCTTTAATCCCTTATATCCCCGAATTGGCGCGGTTGCGCATTGAAGTGTTCCGTGATTTTCCGTATTTGTATGACGGGTCACTGGACTATGAGAAAAAATATCTGCAAACCTATATCGACAATCCCGCCAGCGTGATTGTATTGGCCTTGGATGGCGAAAAAGTCGTGGGTGCGTCCACCGCTTTGCCGATGAAGGATGAAACCGAAGAATTGCAAAGGCCGTTTTTGGAAAATGGCTACAACATTGAGGATGTGTTCTATTGCAGCGAATCGGTGTTGGACAAAAATTATCGCGGTTTGGGGATAGGCGTACGTTTTTTTGAACAACGCGAAGCCCACGCCGCCGATTTGGGTGGGTTCAAACACATCACATTCTGTTGTGTCGAACGCCCGGTTGACCATCCGCGCCGCCCTGCCGATTATGTGCCGTTGGATGCTTTTTGGAACAAACGCGGCTATTTCAAACACCCTGAATTGCGCACCGAATATATTTGGAAAGATTTGGATGACGCTGATGAAACCGCTAAACCTATGACTTTTTGGTTAAAACATGAACGTTAAGATTGCCACCGCCCAATACGACATCAGCTTCCTGGACAACTGGCAAGCTTACGTGGACAAATCCACCCGTTGGGTGCAAGAAGCTGCCTTGCAAGGCGCAAAAATTTTGCTGTTCCCCGAATATAACAGCATGGAATTGGCTTCCTTGTTCGGTAAAGACGTGTATTCGTCTTTGAGCAAACAACTGGAGTCCATGCAAACCGTGCATGATGATTTTGTCGCCTTGTTCAAAGGTTTGGCGCAACAATACCACTGCCTGATCCAAGCAGGCACGTTTCCGGTCAAGCTGGATTGCGGGCAATATCACAACCGCGCTTATCTGTTTTTTGCTGATGGCACGGTCGATTATCAAGAAAAGTTGATGATGACGCGCTTTGAAAACGAGCAATGGCATATCAATAGCGGTTCGGAGTTGAAAATTTTCCAGACTAATTATGGCAAACTCGCCATTAATATTTGTTATGACAGCGAATTTCCGTTGCTGGCCAGACAACAAGTCGAAGCGGGCGCGAACCTGATTTTAGTGCCAAGCTGCACCGATACCTTGGCGGGCTATCATCGTGTGAAAATCGGTTGCCAAGCCCGTGCCTTAGAAAACCAATGCTATGTCGTGCAATCTTGTTTGGTTGGCGAAGCCCCGTGGTCAGAAGCCGTGGATGTGAATATCGGCGCGTCCGCCGTGTACACGCCCGTTGATAGGGGCTATCCCGATAACGGTATTTTGGTTGCTGGTGAATTGAACGCGGTGCAATGGGTGTATGCGGACGTATCGTTAGAGGGCATCGCTACGGTTAGGGCAGAGGGGCAAGTGTTCAATTACCGCGATTGGCCTTTGCAAACCAAGCCTGTGATTTTTCAATAATCTGGTGGTGTTTGAATTGGAAAATCTTATGAAACCGCGTCCTGCCAATCCTAAGGCGATTAGCGACGCGGCACAATTATTAAAACAAGGCCGATTGGTCGCATTCCCTACCGAAACGGTTTATGGCTTGGGCGCAGATGCGGCTAATCCTGAAGCGGTGGCGGGGATTTTTGCGGCGAAGGGGCGGCCTGCTGACCATCCTTTGATTGTCCATCTGGCCGATGCCGCGTTGATGCCAGGGTGGGCGATAGATATTCCTGATGCGGCTTGGGCGTTGGCGGATACCTTTTGGCCAGGGCCGTTGGCTATTGTGTTACGCAAACAAGCGTCGGTGCCGCTGGCGGTGACGGGTGGGCAGGACACGGTGGCTTTGCGTGTGCCTAATCATCCGGTGGCGTTGGCCTTGTTGCAAGCCTTTGGGGGGGGGCTTGCTGCGCCTTCGGCGAACCGTTTTTGCCGGATCAGCCCGACCCAAGCTGTGCATGTCGCTGAGGAATTAGGGGATGCGGTGGCGATGATTCTCGATGGCGGTGCGTGTCAGGTAGGCGTGGAATCGACGATTGTTGATTTAAGTGGCCCGCAGCCACGGCTGTTGCGGCCTGGGCAGATCAGCGTGGCGGCGATTGAGGCGGTTTTGCAGCAACCGTTGTTAATGCCGGAAGCGGAGGTGTCTGAGGTGCGCGCACCCGGCATGATGGCGGTGCATTACGCGCCGCAGACTTTGGCGTTGTTGTGTTCGTCCGAACAATTATTGGCGCAGGCTTATGAACTCTTGCTGGGTGGGCAGCGTGTCGGGGTGTTGGCGTATTCGCAGCGTTTGCCCGCGCATTCGCGTTTGCATGAAATAGTGATGCCTGAATCGGCGGATGCTTACGCGCAAGCTTTGTATGCGTCTTTGCGGGAATTGGACGGCTTATTGTTAAATAAGATTTTGGTGGAGCAACCACCGCAAACCGAAGCTTGGCGGGCGGTCAATGACCGTTTGGGCAAGGCGACGTTAGCGGTGGGGTAATTCCCATAAGGAATCTGCACAAGTCAAACAGCGGCTTTTTCCTTCGCTCCCAAGGGCATCAAGGTAAAGTTTGTGATGGAGGGGTATTAATGCTTGATTTTATAGCCCTCACCCCAACCCTCTCCCAAGGGGAGAGGGAGTTTTACACTAACTTATTGTTTTTAAATGTTGTGTAGATATGTGTAAGCTGGCCTATTTACGCATTCAAGCGTTTAAAGTATTCACTTTCGGCAACGATGTCACGGGTGTCTTCGACCCTGTCCAGAAAAACCAAGCCATCCAGATGGTCATATTCGTGTTGGAACACCCGTGCAGTAAAGCCTTCTAGCGGCAAATCCACCGTTTCGCCTTGTATGTTGGTGTAGTGCACCAATATATTCGTATAGCGTGGCACTAAAGCGCGTATGGACGGCACACTCAAACACCCTTCCCAGCCTTTTTCTTTGTCATCGGATAAGGCTTCGTAATCTGGATTAATCATCATGGTCGGTGCCATCAACGGCGCATAAGGGTAGCGGGTGGTGGGGCGTGAGGCGACAATCACCACGCGTTGGCTGATGCCGATTTGCGGGGCTGCCAAACCCACGCCTTGCGTACCTGCCAGGGTTGTTTGCAAGGCGTTGATGATATTTTGGGTGGCCGGGGCAAGCACATCGCTGATGGGTTCGGCGATTTGCCGCAAGACGGATGCGCCCAATTGGGCAATTTCACAAACAGTTTCCATCCTTAAGCCTGCAATTCGCGTAACAATAAGGTTTGGGCCTGTACGGGCTCTTCATTGCCAGTGTGCAGCAATTTTTTGTAGCTGCCATCGGCTTGCAAAAACCAAACTTGGGAATTGTCTTGCAGGTACAAGTTCAGGTCATGCAGGATGCGGGCGGCGAGTTTTTTGCTTTCAATGGGGAAGCACACTTCCACACGCTTGAACATGTTCCGGCTCATCAAATCCGCGCTGGATGCGTATACTTCCTGATGCCCGTCATTGGCGAACACATAAATGCGGGCGTGTTCCAAAAAGCGGCCTATCACCGCCCGCACTTCAATATTCTCCGACACGCCCGGAATGCCCGGACGCAGGCAGCAAATGCCGCGCACAATCAATTTGATTTCAACGCCGGCTTGGGAGGCGCGGTACAAGGCTTTAATTAATTTTTCCTCAACCACTGCATTGACTTGGATAATGATTTTCGCAGGTTTGCCATGTTGGGCGTGGCTGATTTCGCGTTCTATTTTTTCCAGCAAACCTTTGTGCAAGGTGAAGGGCGATTGCAATAATTTGTTGAGTTTGGTGACTTTGCCTAGGCTGGTGAGCTGGGCAAACACGCGGCGGACATCTTCACCCAATTCCTTATCAGCGGAAAACAGGCCGTAATCGGTGTAAATCTTGGCGGTGCGTGGGTGGTAGTTGCCCGTGCCCAAATGCACATAGTTACGGAGTTCCTTATCTTCACGGCGCAGCACCAAGCACATTTTCGCATGGGTTTTATAACCGACTACGCCGTACACGACATGCACGGCAGCTTCTTGAAGTTTTGAGGCCAAGTCGATATTGGCTTTTTCATCAAACCGGGCCCGTAATTCAATGACCACGGTGACGACTTTGCCGGCCCGTGCGGCTTTAATTAAGGCGGCGACGACTGGTGAATCCGCACCTGTCCGGTACAAAGTCTGTTTGATGACCAACACATCCGGGTCATCGGCGGCTTGGCGCAGAAACTCGACGACGGGCGAGAACGATTCAAACGGATGGTGCAAGAGGATGTCGTTTTTGCGGATGGCCGCAAACATATTTTTGTCTTTTGCCAATTGCGGCGGGGTGCTGGGTTTGAACGGGGCAAATTTTAGCTCCGGCCTGTCCAGCAAATCGTTGACTTCTTGCAGACGGTTGAGGTTCACCGGGCCGTTGACCAAGAACAGACGGTCACGCGACAGGCGGAAGCGTTCCAACAGAAAATTGACTTTGTCTTCCGGGCAATTTGCGTCAATTTCCAGGCGCACTTCGTCACCATAGTTACGCATCGCCAATTCGCCTTGTACCGCCAACAACAAATCGTCAATGGCATCGTCATCAACAAAAAAGTCGCTGTTGCGGGTGACGCGGAACTGGTAGCAACCCGTGACATTCATGCCGTTAAAGAGTTCGTTGACGAATTCATGGATGATCGACGACAAAAACACAAAGTCATGCGGGCCGCTTTCGGTTTCTTCGGGCGGCAATTGGATGACCCTGGGCAAACCGCGCGGGGCTTGCAGGACGGCGCGGCCACTGTTGCGGCCAAAGGCATCTTTGCCCGTCAAAGAAATGATGAAGTTGAGGCTTTTGTTGAGGATGCGCGGAAAGGGATGCGCCGAATCCAAACCGACGGGGGTCAGGATGGGCAGCAATTCTTCATTGAAATACCGGGTCAACCATTGGTGCTGGGCTTTCGTCCATTCTTTGCGGCGGATAAAGCGGATATTTTCTTTGGCCAGTTCCGGGATCAGCACGTCATTTAAGACGACATATTGGTCGGCCACCAGCTCTTGGGCGTGGATGGCAATTTTGGCCAATTGTTCTTGCGGTGTCGTACCATCGGCGCTGATGGTATTGGGGTCAATGGTCGCCATTTCGATGATGCTGGCGACGCGCACTTCAAAAAATTCATCCAGATTCGAGCAGGAAATGCACAGATAATTGAGCCTTTCCAATAAAGGCACGCTGGTGTTTCTGGCTTGTGCCAGCACCCGTTTGTTAAATTCCAGCAGGCTAAGGTCACGGTTGATATACAGTTCGGGTTTGGTCAAATCGGGTGTTGGGACGCTATCCATCATATTTCCATCAATACATTTAGTTAAGGCAACCCGTTAGGGTACAGTACCGCTAATGAAAACATGGCGGTCACTGGTTTGCGTAACGTTAAAAGGCAGGCCGGCGGCCTGTAATTGCGCGGTGATTTCTTCAACACGAAACGCGGCCAGTAAGGAATGGTAAAAATCCCGTTGCAGGATGTCCGGTTCCGTACCTGCATAACAGGCCACCATGGCTTTGGCAACTGCCGTGCTGGGTGGCCGCAATAAATCCATTACAGCACATTGTGTACCAGATCGTGCGTAATGTTTCAGCGTTTGCCAGAGGATTTGCGGGTCAGGCAAATGATGCAACAAGCTGTTGCTGAATATGATGTCATAGTTGGGTTGCGGTAATATGACATCGGGTAAACGACCCAAAATGAAGCGGATCGGTTCCCCGGCGCAAGCATTTTTGGCATACGCCAACATTGCTGCCGAGCCATCGACGGCGTGGAGTTGGCTGTTGGGATATGCCCGGACAAAACGTAAACTGATGTCGCCGCTGCCACAGCCTAAATCTAAGGCCGTGCCGTTAAACCCGGCATCGACAAATTGCTGCACACGTTGGATAAAATCATGGTGCGGCACGGAAAAATCCGCTTCGGCATAGGCTTTGACCTGTTCCGGGTCTTCCATTAATTCTGGTTCTAGTGTTCTGTGCATAAAAACCCCCGATTGCCTTGTAAACCGCCCGTATGCAAGGCAATTAGCCGCTGTCCGGGGGAAAAAGCGTGTTTTTGGATCAGATCGTATAAGCCGTACAACATTTTGCCAGTGTAAACGGGTTCTAAGAGGATGCCGGTTTGCTTCTGGAAACGGGCGATAAAATCGAGCAAGGCCGGAGTCGTTTTGGCAAAGCCGCCAAAATGATAATCCAGGTTGATTTGCCAATGGGTGTGTGGCTTAGGCAACAGTGCGGCAACATCATGATACAAAAATCCGGCATTTTTTAAGGCCGCAAACCCCAAGACATGTCTGCGTCCTGGCACTGCGCCGACTAAACCAGCCAAGGTTGTACCTGTCCCGCATGGCACACACAAATAATCATAGGGTAAGCCGATTTCTTGGACGGCTTCCGCCACGCCTTTTAAAGCCAAGGCTTGCGCCCCGCCTTCGGGCAGCCAATATTCGCCTGTTTTTAGGTTGGGCAGATCATGCCAGTTTTTATGGTTTCTGAGCAAACGGTAGGCACTACGGGAGGTAAATTTTAAGTTCATCCCCCAATCGTGGGCATCTTGTAGCGTCGGTGTCAATGGCTGCGGTGCATCACCCCGGATCAGGCCGACGGTGCGTAGTCCTAAGGCTTGTCCGGTATAAGCCAAAGCGTGCAAGTGGTTGGAGTACGCTCCGCCCATACTGATTAAGGTATGGCACTCAAGCGATAAGGCGTGGTTGAGGATGTATTTCAATTTCCGCCATTTGTTGCCGGATATGATCGGATGCAGCAAATCATCGCGCTTTATCCACAGTTCAAGCCCATAGCGGCTAAGCAGCGGGTCATCAATTCGGGTTAAGGGCGAGGGGTTCAAGCTGTGTTCCAGCTTGATGAGTGGTGGCTGCATGAGTTGGCGTGGTTTTTCTAAAACGCTTAGCTTGCGCGAAATCAGGCATTTAGACAAGAAAGGGGCCTAAAAGATATTTAGGCCCCTTTTTAGGTGAAGCTGGGTTTATCAATGGCAATAACGTTGATAAACCATGTCCAGCATTTTTATTTCCCCGGCTTCGGGTTTGTTCCAACTTTGGACTTGAATGTCTTTGAGGATTTGCTGACCTTGGTCGTCATGGATCATGCTGGCAAAGATTTCGGCGAGGGTGTCGCCTTCGCTTTGCAAATGCGGGGCGACCAAAAACAAATGGCAGGCAAAGTCGGTTTGGCTTTCATCCAATTTGCGGACACTGTTTTTGCTGAATGACGACAAGCCTTCGTAAGTCTTTTTCAGCATAAAAGCCAAGTCGGCCTTTTTGCGTATCAAGGATTGCAGGGCTTTGATTTCGTTGCCGCAAAAATCATAGGTGAGGGTGGCCGAATCCAGCGTGTTTTCGTCGCACAGAAACCGGCCCAACAAATAGACAAAGCTATTTTCGGTGGCGGTGCTGACACAGACGTTGCTGTATTCCGGTAAAGTCCGGGTGTCGTCGGCACGGGTCAAGATCACCACTTCATCGGCTTCCGCTGTTGGGCGCATGATAGGGATAAAGTTGTGTTGCCGCATCATTAAGGCCGCTTCAAACGGTTTTGCAAACAGGATGTCTGTGCTGTTGGGGTTGGGGGTATCCACTGTTTGCTCAAAATGGATGGCTTTTTTCATGCGCCGTTGCAAATAGGTATTGAGCAAATACCAGCCAGTCAGTTGTTGCCCCGATTGCATACTGGCCACAAAATTGAGTTTGTCATGGCTGACTACATGGCTAGGGTCAATTTTTTTGGTTTCGATATGGCGGGGCGGTTCGGGGTTAAGTGTCGTGTTGCCAGTGGCTTCGGCGTTGCCGCCTTCGGTTTTGATAAAACGTCCTAAGCCTGTGATTTTGAATAACATACTGACCATGCGGTCGAGGTTTTGCACTTCGATGCGGATTTTTTGCCGTTCCCAGTTTTCAAAGACTTTGAGAAGCAGTGACAATCCCATCGAATTGACCCGCTCGACTTGGCTGAAATCGAGCAATACATGGGCATTGGCGGGGATTTGCGCCAGCGATTCCAGTACGGTGTTGGCGTGGGCATCAATTGCCCCCACCAAGTCAAAGGAAAACTTGTTGTCTTCGCTGGCGATTTGTTTGATGTTAAAAGTATTGTTCATGCTCATGGCTTAAGCTCCCACTGGATAGGCGGCTTCATATTCAGTGTGGTAGATGAATTGGATGCCGGAATCAACCGCCATATCAATCGGGCTGTTAATGTCCCACAAGGTGGTGACTTGAGTGCGTTTTTGGGGATGGACACGGATTTGCAGATAATCCGATAGCCGCCACATCATGTACAAACCCACCCCGCCAACACCGGCTTCAACACCGTTTTCCATCGCATGGGCAATATTTTTCAGGAACACGCCAGGGGTCAATGTGCCCCAGTTATCGGTAATCATCAGGCCTAATAAGCCATCGGTCACGGCAATGTCGATGCGCACTTCTTCGTGTGCCGACAATTCGCGCGATTCGCCTTTTTGGTAGTAAGCCACGCCTTTACCGTCACGGGGGGCGGCGTAGAGGCTGTTTTCGGTCATTTCATCCAGGATGACCATCAAGGCTTCGATATGGTCTTTGGGCAGGTTGCCTTGGTCATTGAGCCAGGAGAATATTTCTTCGGTGATGAAGGCCTTGTCTTCCGTGTGCGTCAATTGGAATTGGCGGTATTGTGGTTGTCCGGGCATCAGCGCGTACAAGTCATCATCAGCGGATTCATGATGTTGGTTGAGCAAATGTTCCCAGCCGAGTTTTTGGCAAAAATCATCATTTTTCGGCAAGATGCGGCAGATACCGTCTTGGCTGAAACGGGTCAGCAAATCGGAATAGCCTTGTTCGGCGAGGAAAACCACATATTCTTTGGAAATCCGTGGGATGGGGTGTTCGCCTTGGCGGTAAAAGCCTTCCGAGATGCGGATAATGTCGCTGACATCGTTGGTTTGGGCGGCTTGGCTGACGCGGTCGGTATGGCTGATGACCACAATGGTGATGTCGTCGGTGTAGGCCGTGCCACGGCAATGCAGGCGTAAGGCATCCATTAAGATGTTGCGCAAATCTTCAGGGTCTTCCACATCTACATTGGCGTTCAGCAAAAATTCCAGGCGGTCATAGCCAAAAGGTTCCCCCGATGGGGATTCTTCTTCCACCAAGCCATCGGTGTACAAGAAGAGTTTATCGCCGACATTAAGCGTCAGTTCAACTGAACTTTCCAGGTAATCCGAATCCAGGCTTTTTCCTAAAGGTAGGCCTGAGGCTTCGAGCATTTCCCAGTGTTGGGCATCTTTGCGCAACAGATAAGGCAAAACGTGTCCGGCGTTGGCAAACAATAAGCGTCCGTTGCGGGCATCTAGGCTTAAGCAGGCCATGGTCATCAGCAAGGATTGCTGGGCGGTGGCTTGCATGTTGGTGTTGAGCGAGTTAAGGATTTCGCCGGGGCTAGTGAAGCCTTCATGGATCAACGGATAAACCCCGGCTTTGGCCGCGCCCACCATTGTGCCTGCTGCCACGCCGTGGCCACTCACGTCACCGATGAACAACAAGCTGTGATGGCCGCCGACTTTATAGTAATCGTAATAGTCGCCGCCCACCTCGCTGGAGGTCAGCAGGTTGGCCAAGCCTTGGACGCCCGGTAAGGAGATCGTTGGCTGTGGCAAAATGGAGCGTTGTAAAGTCGCCGCCAAGTTAACTTCGCCTTGCAGACGGTTGGAGAGTTGTGCCAATTCGTCGTTGGCTTTTTTGACTTGCAGCTCGGCTTTTTTACGTTCGGTGATGTCCAGTCCGGTTGCCAAGAACATCAGCGGTTCACCTGTTGCAGAGTCGGTAATCAGCGTGGGGCTCCAGACAATGTTCAGTAAGTCGCCCGTGCTGATGTACATGGAGGTTTCGATGGCATCGGCAAATTGGGTAACGCCTGTCATCATGTCCGTGAACAGTTGGCGCAATGGGGCTTGGTCTTGTTCGGGGATGAATTGGCTGAAAAAGTTATTGCCTTTGACTTCTTCTTCCATCCAGCCGCTATTTTCTTGGGCGTGTTGGTTAAAAAGCACCACGTTGGCCTCGGCATCCAAGCCTATAATCAGAGCTTGGGTCGTGTTGATGACGTTGTCTGCAAAGGCTTTTTCTTGTTGGATTTTTAGGGCGTTTTCCTTTAATTTCAATACTAAAGGTTGTAACAGTAACGTACCTACCAACACTAAGGTGGCCAGGGAGATACCGAACATGAGATGTTGTTTGTTGGCCGTGCTGCCCAGCATGTACTCGCTTTGGCGTTGGTAGATCGAGCTGACTTTGGCGGTTTCCTCGAGTAAGCGGGGGGATAGGGTGAAAATCAGTTTGTTCAATTCCGGGTCATCAATGCCCAGCTGTTTGGATGGCCGTCTGTACAAGTCACGGACGGTTGACAGGTAAGTCCGCATTTGTTGGTCTAGAGGCTTGGTATTGTCGAAATAAATCAGCCGTAGGTCTTGTGATAATGTGCCCGGCACATGCACTAAGCGTTCGCCTTCACGGATATAGCGGTCACCGTTGCTCAGGGACGCGTGGTTTTGGTCGAGCAAGGTTAAGTTAGAGATGATTTTTGCGTCGTTTTTGCGGATTTTGTCCAGGTCGGTCAGATAGGTTTTTTCAGTGAACAATAGGTTGATTTCACCGATTAACAAACCTTGTTCCGTACTCATTTTGACAAGCCGGGCATTACCTTCTTGGCTGCGGATATCCGTAATAAGTATCGAATAAGTGATAGTCGCTACAGCGGCCAACACTAATAAGACTGTTGCGTATTGGTCAGCTAACTGGCCAATAAATCGTCGAAAAATGACTTGCATCGACTTACTCCTCTTTTTTATGGTTTTTATTATGGAGCCAGCCAATCGGATTTAATTTCTTGGATTTGACTTATTTTTTGTTAAGCAATTGATTATTAGGTCATTAATTTAAGAAAAAAACACGATTGGCGGATCATTTAGTATTTTTTGGGCAACACTTTAATGGTATTGACTCGAAAATTTAACGTCAATCCTGACTAAAAAACTATGTTTTTTTAAAAAAAATTATTGAATGTGTGATGTCTCGCACAGACTTGCATTAAATTTTGTTGAGAAGTTGTAAATGCTTACTGTTTTGCGCTTTCAATACGTTATGAGGGTGGGGCTGAAGAATCAGTGGTGAAAAAATGCTGGTGATGGCTACGGATGATGAGGTGAATTGGTTAGCTGCACTAACTTCGGATACTAGCTTGATAATGTAAATTTCTATTTTTTAAGCACTTATACGTCAGGGCAATCGCGCTTAAATTACCCCGATGACCCGGAGCAAATACTGATTATC
>CAYUQV010000058.1:0-21148 GCA_964446885.1 uncultured Methylocucumis sp. | reverse complement strand
ATATCCATTTGCACAACATGGCTTTATACCTAAAAAAGCGTTATTATCGACTTCACCAACATATCTTAAGCCATTATCAAACCTTATTTTGTCAGTTTTTTTTACACTTTATTTTAAAAAAAAATATCTCCACAAAAACATAAATAAAAGCAACTACTTAATAACTGGCATTTAATTTGCTTACAAAAAATAAAGCATCAACCCAATCAACATGTCAACACCTAACCTTGAAGACTAAGACTATGAATATCAAATTAAAAACCTTATTTGCAGCCAGCATGCTGGTATCAGCATTTGCATTGCCCCAAGCCGAAGCAGCCTTCCTAACAATTGACGCTTTCGGTGATACCCGCACCGTAACCGACACTGACACAACAAGCGGGGCAAACCTCGCCACGACAGGCCCCTCAGACACACTTACGGACACAACCCTGAGCAACAACGTCAGAACCGTGATCGTAAACTCGGTATCATCCTCTGGAACTTCGAATCAAGCATTTAAAATCAATGATTTGTCAAGCGGACTATTGGAGATCAACAACAGTGCGTTTTCAACAGGCACAGGCAGCTTGAACTATACATTTGACCCCACAGACTTTACCGCTTTTGGCAACTTCATGTCTTTAGCCGTGCTAGTTATTGACAGTACAACGACTGTAGAAATGATAATCAACGGCACATCCACATCAGGTGTGCAAAACTTTAGTGGCGTAGGAACTTTTGTTGCGGCGCTCAGTTCGTTTAGTGACCCCTCCCAATTCACCAACGTCACCAGTGTCCAGTTGAATTTCACAGGCGTACAAGGTTGGGATGCCGCATTCGACTTTTTAGGCGTACAACAAGTACCAGAGCCTAATAGCTTAGCGTTGATGGGAATTGCCGTAGGCGCATTGACTTTCTTGCGTAGAAAAAAAGCCTAATCTTCCTTACAAAAAAAACCGCCGAAAGGCGGTTTTTTTTTGTTCCCAGGTTGGCTAGCCCTGCAATTGCCATGATTCCTAAACAGCCAAAAGGGTTGTATTTGTAGGCATGACGGCCTTTAAAGGACGCACGGCCATTTATCATGACTATCGCAGAACTACCGCACCGACAACCGTCAAGTCCTGACTAACGTAGAGCACCCGCCCTAAACTTCATCCCGATCAGGCCAGCTTCTTGTATTTCAAGCGTTTAGGATTATCCGCATCACTGCCCAAACGGCGGTGGCGGTCGGCTTCGTAGTCTTCATAATTGCCTTCAAACCAAACCACTTGGCTATCGCCTTCAAACGCCAACATATGCGTGGCGATACGGTCTAAAAACCAGCGGTCATGCGAAATGACCACGGCACAGCCTGGGAACGCCAACAACGCCTCTTCCAATGCCCGCAAGGTTTCCACGTCCAAGTCGTTAGTTGGTTCGTCAAGCAACAGGACGTTGCCGCCTGTTTTCAGCAATTTAGCCAAATGCACGCGGTTACGTTCACCACCTGACAAATCGCCGATGCGTTTTTGCTGGTCGCCGCCTTTGAAGTTAAAACGCCCCAAATAAGCCCGTGACGGCGTTTCATACTTACCTACCGTAATCACGTCCAAACCATCCGACACTTCTTCCCAAACGGTTTTATTGGCATCCAAATCATCACGTAATTGGTCAACATACGACAATTGCACGGTTTGGCCCATAGTCAACGTGCCAGAATCCGGTTGCTCCAAACCTGCCATCATACGGAACAAAGTTGACTTACCCGCACCGTTCGGGCCGATGATGCCGACAATGCCGCCCGGCGGCAATTTAAAGCTTAAGTCATTGATTAACAGCCGATCACCAAAGCCTTTGCTGATGTTATTGGCTTCAATGACGACATCACCTAAACGCGGCCCTGGCGGAATATAGATTTCTTGGGTTTCGTTGCGTTTTTGCACTTCCACCGAAGACAGTTCTTCAAACCGCGCCAAACGCGCCTTGCTCTTGGCATGACGGCCTTTCGGGTTGGTGCGCACCCATTCCAGCTCTTGTTTCATGGCTTTTTGGCGGTTGGATTCTTGCTTTTCTTCCAACAACAAACGGGCGCCTTTTTGCTCTAACCAACTGGAATAATTGCCTTCCCACGGAATGCCGGAGCCTCTGTCCAATTCCAAAATCCAGCCCGCGACATTATCCAAAAAGTAGCGGTCATGCGTTACGGCCACGACTGTGCCTGTGTAATCATGCAGAAACCGCTCCAGCCACGCGACTGATTCGGCATCAAGATGGTTAGTCGGCTCATCTAACAACAACATGTCAGGGTTGGACAGCAATAAACGGCACAGCGCGACACGGCGTTTCTCACCGCCCGACAACTTGGTGACATCGGCATCCCAATCCGGCAAGCGTAAGGCATCGGCGGCGACTTCGAGTTTACGGTCGATATTATGCCCGTCCATCGCGTTGATAATGTCTTCCAGACGCGCCTGATCCGCCGCCAGTTTGTCAAAATCGGCATCCGGTTCGGCATAAGCGGCGTACACGGCATCCAACTCGCTCAACGCCGTTTTGACATGAGCCACGGCTTCTTCGACATTGCCACGCACGGTTTTATTGGGATCAAGCTGCGGCTCTTGCGACAAATAGCCAATATGGATGCCTTTGAGCGGAATCGCCTCGCCTTCGATTTCTTTATCAATCCCCGCCATGATTTTCAACAGCGTGGATTTACCGGAACCGTTCAAACCCAACACGCCAATTTTCGCGCCCGGAAAAAACGACAAGGAAATGTCTTTAAGGATGTATTTTTTCGGCGGGACGATCTTGCCGACCCGGTTCATGGAATAGATATATTGCGCCATAGTGTCCGTTTATAGGTGATTGATGATGAAATGTGCAAAGGGCTATTATTTCATAGTTGGCCAAACTCGCACACGTTGAAGATGAAACCCGCGCTTAACTCAAGAGCAGGATGGGGTTTGAAACCCCATCCGTAACGTTTTGGGTTGTCTAATTAGGTACTAAAAACGTTACGGAACGGGTTACAAACCCGTTCCAGCATGATTAGTTAACTTTATATGCGCTTGCCCTGGATGAACCCCGCGCTCAATGCCGTTGAAAAACCAGCAGGGTAATATCGTCGTTAAACGATTCTCTCTGGCAAAAGGCTTTCAAACCCGCCAGCAGTGCCTCAATAATCGTTTGCGGAGCTTGTCCGGCCTGTTGTAAAAAAATTTGACTAACCCGTTCCAGGCCAAAAAACTCACCGTCGGGATTGTCGGCTTCGGTCAAGCCATCGGTGTAAAGCAGCAAGACATCGCCCGCCGCCAACGGGATTTGCTTTTCTTCAAACACCACCGATTTGCGCACCCCCAAAATCATCCCGTCAGCGTCCAGTTGTTCACAGGCCGCCGCCCCGGCACGCAGCAACAAGGGCGATGAATGCCCGGCATTGGCGTAAGCGAGGCGCTGTTGCGAGAGATCATACTGCGCATAAAACGCGGTGATGAAATAATCGGCCTTGTTCAAATCTTCGTACAAAAAATGGTTCAAAACCCCTAAAATCGCCGCCGCCCCGCCCGAACGGCTGGCTTGGGTGCGGATGACGCTACGCGCTTCCACCATGAACAAAGCAGGCCCTATCGAATGCCCGGACACATCGGCAATCACCATGTCCAAACACTGTTCATCGTGATAAAAATAATCAAAATAATCGCCACCGATTTTATCGGCGGGCAAACACAGGCCCGCCACCGTGAACGCCGGAGCTTGGATAGGCAAGGATGGCAATAATGAGGTTTGGATGTGCTGGGCGATTTTGATTTCGCTTTGGGCGATGGCCAGCTCTATTTGGGCATCCCGTATCTGCTGTTCGGCGGCTTTACGGGTTGTGATGTCATGGATAAAACCGCTAAAACTGTAGGTATTGCCCATTTTTAACGCGGCCACGCTCAATTCAACCGGGAATTCTGATCCATCTTGACGGACAGCGGTTTGCTCCACCAACGTATCCAGCCACGGGCAAATGCCCGTGTGCAAAAACAGCTTCAATGCTTGGTAAAAATAAGCACGGAATCGGGCCGGTACGATCAGCTCGGCTAATGGCTGGCCAATCGCGGCTTCGGCGAGCCAGCCAAAAATTTTTTCCGATTGCCGGTTCCAATCGGTGATGATGCCATATGCGTCCATGATGACGATGGCATTGGTGGAACTTTCGATAATCAGACGGGTGCGCCTTTCACTTTCAATCAGCGCGTCTTGGAAATATTTTTTTGCGGTGATGTCATGGTCAACGCCTCGCCATTTGAGCAATTTGCCGTCCGCATCAAAAATCGGCAATCCAGTCGATTCGGTGTACACCAAATGCCCATCTTTATGGCGATGGTCATTGACCAAACCGTAGAAAGGTTTTTGCAGGGCGGCATTGACGGCTTGGTCAGCGTTGTTTTGCGCGGTCAAAAAACGGGTGTAATGCTTGCCCAGCACGTCATCCGGGCTGTAACCCAGAATTTCACGCACTGCCGCACTGCTGTAAATGTAATAACCGTCCGGGTCTTGTTCCCATAGCCACTCGCCCGTCATTTCCGCCATTTGCCGGAAACGCTGCTCGCTTTCCATCAAGGCCGATTCAATTTCTTGGCATTGATTCAAGGTATCAGCATTAGGCCAAGGGCTATTGCCGCTCATAACAGACTCCGTGCCGTGGGCAAAATAATCTTTACTTAAGATAGTAGGCTTATGCTTAATTTTTATACAATACTAAATAAGCCACAAATACGTTATAACCGGACAGGAAAAACCAAATGACCCCTCATCGTACGTTGATCCTTACACTTGCCGCAGTATCATGGGTGATTCTGACAGGTTTCCAGAAACCGGGCCATCACCAACCCGCCCGCCATAAAGCACCTATTGCACAAGCCACCCAAACGCCAGCGCCAGAGGCCGAAGCGCCTAAACCACCGTTAGACCTTAGCGTCCCGTTCAAAAACCCCGCCAATGACCTGGCAAGCGGCACAGAACCCCCTAGCGAACCTAAAGTGACGCAAATGGATGGCTTGTTTGAGCCTCCCCCCAAAAAAACAAACCGCCCTATCGAACTGAAAGGCGGCCTCATCAATTCTCCTGACCCGGAAGTGGAAAAACGCAAATCGGTTGATGGGGCGAGCATCATGATTGACATCAAACAATAACTAATCCAGCCAATCCATCACATAGTCTTCGTAATCTTCCTGGCGTTTGATTTTCGACGCTTTCACGGCATAAGCCCCAACCGTCATCCCGGCCGCTTGCACAGAGGCTGGAGTCCCGGACAACAAAGGATGCCACTCCGGCAAATCTTTGCCCTCGCCTAACAAACGGTAAGCGCAGGTTTTGGGTAGCCAACGGCTGTATTGGGCAAATTCATGCTGGCGCAAATCCAGGCATTCCGGGACTAAGCGGGTGCGGTCAGCGTAACGGCGGCAACGGCAGGTTTTAAGGTTCAGCAAATCACAGGCGATGCGCGTCAAAGCCACTTGCCCGGTATCTTCATCTTCCAATTTGTGCAGGCAACATTGCCCGCAGCCATCACATAAAGATTCCCATTCTTCCGAGGTCAATTCAGAAAGGGCCTTATCTTGCCAGAAATGCCCCACGGCCTAGCCACCCGCCGCCATCGCCGCAACGGCCTGTTCATGATGCGCCTTGGACATCCCGTCAAGGACGGTGCGGAAATGGTCGTAACTTTGGATATTCAATACCCCGACCTCATCCAGCAGGGCTTTATAATGCGAGGCCGCACGTCCGCCAACAATCAAAGCGACATCATTGCCAATCAATATTTTTAAGCGGCGGATTTCTTTTTGGATCGTCAAATCATCGTTATTGGAGCTGATGCTCAAGGTCACGGCGCGGGCGTGGGTAAAGCGCACAGCGGCGGCAATTTCTTCGGACGGCAAATTAGCCCCCAAATACGTCACTTGCCAGCCTTTCAATTCGGCAATAATCGCCGCCAATAACGCGCCTAATTCATGGAGCTGACCAATTGGGGTGGTCACAATCATACGCGGCGCATTGCTGGCAATGGGGTTGTTATTGCGCAAAATATAGGTCAAGGAACGGATAATCGACGAAGCCATGTGTTCATGGACGGGACGCAATTCGCCGATACGCCAACGTTCACCAATTTTGGTCAGCAACGGGGTCAATAAATGCTCGATAAAGGTTTCCGTGCCCAATTCCACTATCGCATGTTCAAAATGCGTTTCCAGAGCATTGGCATCAAACGCCAAAACGGCGTTGTAACATTTATCAATGTAATCCTCAGCAAGAAATTGCCTGTCAACGCCGTTGACGGGCGCAACTGGCACAGAGACAAGGTCTGGCTCGTCTTTCACCAATTTTTTTAGTTCGTCCAGCGGTAACCGAGCAATTTGGCTAATACTGTGGCCGTTGCTGGTGGCTTGGTTAAGCAGTTTTAACCGGGCGATGTCTTGGGCGCTGTAGACTCGATGGCCACCCGATGTGCGGGTCGGTGTCACCGCCTGATAGCGGCGCTCCCAGGCCCTGACGAGATCAGATTTAACACCCGATCTTTTCGAAACCGTGCTGATTAAATATTGTGCTGAGTCGTCGTTTGGATTCATTGTCGTTGCTTCTTTGCATCAAAATAGACTGTTAATATAACACAAGCTTTACAAAACCTTGACAGAATTTGAACATAAATAGTCAATGTGTTTATAGGTTATCTGAAATGGCGCAATGGGCAAATAAAACGGTCAAATGGAGAGATTGGTTTTTAGCGTCCAAACTAAGCGCGGCATTGTCTGGAAAACTGATTGAGGCGACATTTTGAGCTGGGGAAACCTGACAGGCCGTCACGTTCTGTCCCGGTTTGGTATATTCGGCAATGTCCGTGCTATGGACGCGCCAGATAAGCGTATTGCAATCCCCTATCGTCGGTTTTTTTCAAACCAAACTGCTCCATTTTTTTATACAGCGTCGTGCGGGTTATACCCAATTTTTTGGCTGTCATGGAAATATTGCCTTCACTGTCTTTTAACGCCGTCTTGATGCCAAACAATTCCCATTCCGACAGGCTCATCACTGGCATATCGTCTGTTATGGCAACAAACGCCTGCTGGCTATGACTATGTTCCTGTAGTTTCTGCGGCCTCAGTTCGGCAATAAAATCTAAGGGCAAATCATGGATGGTGACGGTCTGCCCACCTGCTGTGTACAAGGTGGCACGGATGACATTGATCAGTTGCCGAATATTACCCGGCCAAGGATGGCTTTCAAACAAACTGATAACATCAGGGGCTAACTCTATCTGCATATGCTCACCGACGGCATTCAATTCCCGAAGCAAGATATGACGGATAATATCCACTTTATCAGGGCGTTGGCGCAAAGGCAGCAAGTGGATTTGCGCACCGTTAAGACGATAATACAAATCACGCCGAAAACGTCCGGCCTCCACCGCTTCGAGCAATTGGACGTTCGTTGCCGCCACAACCTGGACATCGACACGAATTGGTTTGTTACCGCCCACGGGGGTAAATTCGGAGGTTTCCAATACCCGTAACAAGGTCGATTGTAAATCAAAGCTCATGTCGCCAATTTCATCAAGGAACAAAATCCCCGTGTCGGCCAGCATAAATTTGCCCGGTTTGCCGCTACTTTTCGCCCCGGTAAAACTGCCTGATTCATAACCAAACAGCTCGCTTTCTATCAGGTCATGGGGTATCGAAGCGCAATTGATCGCAATTAACGGAGCATTTTTACGCGGCCCCGCATTTCTGATGAGATTGACGAAATGGTCTTTGCCGACACCCGATTCGCCCGTAATCAGCATAGGGATTTTGTATTGTTGGAGTTTGACGGCTTTTTGCACCAGTTCGTCCAAAACCGGGGTGATAGCTGACTCCTCAACCACCCACTTTTTTTTCTGCGTGGCTTTGAGGGGAAACTTTTCCAAAACCCGTTGTTGGGCATCAGGATTTTTCGCTAAGGGGAAGTCAGTGTTCACTAACACACAAATCAAATGCAAAAAGGCAAACAGCGAATTCATGCTCTCTTGATGGTTATCGCTGACCAAACCTACCACAGCCAACAATTGCCCGGCTTCGTCCAACAACGGATAACCGACCGTCGTATAGGGATGCAGGACGCTCAGGTAATGCTCCATGCCTTGGAAAGCGACAGGCCGCTTCAATTCCGCCGCCGTGCCGATGCCGTTGTTGCCCATGACAGGCTCCAGCCAATTGGCATCACGTTGGCTGGCACGGGCCATAAACGAGCCAAATGGCTGCTCTTCGCCCAGTACATACAACAAACGTCCATCAGGAGCGGCCAATAGCATCATAACGCCCGCTTCTTTAAGGAAAACGTGGAAATTATGGTTAAGCTGCTTAATCAATGCCTCAATGCGTTGAGAGGGGGCTTTAAGAACTTGAGCTTGCCGGACAATGGGGTAATTGTCCCAGTTGGCATAATTGCCAAGCGGTAGCTGATAGTCTTCAAGGCAACGCCGCCATGAATCAATGACATCGGTTTGCACCCAATCACTTTGATCAGGGACGGCCCGGCTTTGTACCATCCACTGCCACGCTTGCATGGGCCGATAAATCTGACAAGCATTGTCCCTTAACAACCGTGCTTCTTGTTTTAAAGGGTTTTGCCTTGGGATATTCACTTCAAAAAACATTACATTCTCTTGTGTTTAAAGGGATTGCCAATGCTTCAAGATAACAAAATCAAAAAAACAGACAATGCGGCATAGTGTCGCATTGCCTTTATTCCATTGAGGAACAGAAGTGACCCTTATCAGAAAAGGGATGGAGTGTTGAAGCTAAAGCCAAATGCCTGACTGAAAAACGCAGGCATGACTAACCCAACCAGCCTTTAGTAAGGCTGGCAAGAATTTGATGGCCGCCTAACTGACGGCCAAATTTATCCATTCAGACACGCGGGTCTTCGCGGGTTGCCGCTGCCCATTCCGGCGAATAACCCGCCATAACCGACAAATCAGGCACATCCATCACCACAGTTTCAGTCGTGATGAGTGTCCCAACCACGCTGACGGCATTACGCAAAGCCAAACGCATGACTTTGACCGGATCAATGATGCCAAGCGCCAAAAAATGGCCATACTGTCCTGTTTCCGTATCCAAGGCGCTATCGTCGCCTAAAACATCCAATTGGTTGATGACCAGCTCACTATTTAACCCGGCATTATGGATAATCGCCAATAACGGTGCGGCCAAGGCTTGCTGCAAGATATGGAAACCTTGCTGTTGTCCGGCATTTTCCGCAATGGCTTTTTCAATGACGGCCCGCGACTGGTACAAGGCCACGCCGCCACCAGGCAACACACCTTCTTCCAAGGCCGCTTTCGCCGACAAATAGGCATTTTCCAGGCGCACCATGCGTTCTTTAATTTCAAAGTCCGTATTGCCACCCACATGGAATGTCCCCGTTTTGCCCGATAACAACTCCAGGCGATCTTGCAATTCATCAAAATCATGTTTGTTGCCTGTCGCCGAACCCATCCCTGGTTTTCTGGCCAAAATCAGCTCGGCTTCTTGGCGTAGCGTTTCGGACAATTGGGTGATGGCGGCCGGGTCGCCGACCGCGCCAATAATGGTCGTGCTGCCTTCGGTAATAATGGCCCGCCGTGCTTGTCCTAGCTGCTCCAGTTCCACATCCTCAAGCTTAAGGCTAACGCCATGCCCATCCAGGATAGCCTGCCCACCCGTCAGCAAAGCCAAGTCTTTTAGGCGATTGATACGTTTATCTCCAAAGCCCGGTGGTTTGACCGCCACCACCTGAAAAATGCCGCGCACATGGTTCAGCAGCAGCCCGGTCAAGGCCTTATCGACCACGTTTTCGGCAATCACCAACAGCGGGCGGCCTTGCGCTTTGACTTGTTCCAAAATCGGGACAAGTTCCATCAAATCGCTGATGTCCCGGTCATACAGCAAAATGTAAGGGTTCTCCAACACCGCCTCGGCGCGGGTTTTGTCGGTGACGAAATACGGTGACAAATAGCCTTGTTCGTACTGTATGCCATCAACAACCGACAATTCATCCTCCAAGCCATTGCCCAACAAGAACTTAAGCTCCGTCCGCACCCCCAATTCATCCAAGGCCTCCGCAATCAATTTTCCGGCTTTGGTTTCATTTTTACTGGCAACCAGGGCAATTTTTTCTATCCAATCGCTGGTCACATTGGTGACCGCCCGCTCTTGCAAATGCTTTTCCACCACCGCCAGCGCCACATCCAAACCTTTTTTCAATTGCAACGGATGAAAACCCGCCGCGACGCTTTTTAGGCAGCCTTGGGCCAAGGCTTGGGCCAACACAATCGCGGTGGTCGTGCCGTCGCCGACTTGACGGGACATCGCCCCGGCCACATCACGCAACATCCGCCCGCCCAAATCGGCAATACGGTCTTGGATATGCACGGCGTTTGCAACCGTGACACCATCGCGGGTAAAAATCGGCATAATGCCATCGGTGCGATGCTGCACCATCACGGTCGAACCGTCATTGCCATAAGTCACCACAACGGCGCGGGCGACTTGGTTGATGCCTGCCATCAGGCGCACCCGAATTTCCGGGTTATAAATAATTTCTTTGCTCATGAGGGTTTCCGCTTAAGGGTGGGCCTAGAAGTCATTTTCATCAGGGTTTGCCCGACTTCCGCCCTGGTGTTGTGTGCGCGTTTTGACCGCGATAAAAGCCGTATCAGTTGTATATCCCAGTGATCCATCGTTTTTTTAAATTCCATTTCTTCATCGCTAGACAATTCCCGCCGCCAATATTCCAGCAATTCTTCAACACGCCCTGCGCCAATCTTGTCCATCAATTGAGCTTCTTCAATGACCAATTGCCGGATGGTTTCATCAAGTTGTTTGACCATATCATGGAGAAATTCCTTGTCCGCTTCATTCATGGCTGCCTCCGAAATGCTTGGGGATGCCCATATCACTGGCCACTGGGCAAGAATTTTTCGAGATAAATCCGCTCCTTGGGGATACCGACATCGGCACAGACTGCAAAGGTCGCGTCCACCATGCCCGGCGGGCCGCACAGGTAGAGGTCAGGTTGCGCGCCTGTTTCCACCAAATCCCGGCGTAATATGTCCACCACGCTGCCTTTTTCGCAGTGCCAATCATCCGAACATTTCCACACGCAGTTCCTCAGTTCCAAGGTCGGCATTTCAGCCGCCAGTTGATTTAACTCATCTAAGTGGAACATTTCGGCTTCGGTGTTGACGCCAAAATAAATCACGCATTTTTGCGGTTCGCCCCATTCTTTCATGTGCCTGACCATGGATAAGATAGGCGCCAGCCCGGTGCCGCCGGCGACAAAATAACGCGGGGTAAAGCCGTTTTCTTTCAGGCCAAAAACGCCCGATGGGCCTTTAACTTTTAGTCTTTGCCCAACTTTTGCCTCTTTTTTCAAATACTCGGAAAATTTGCCACCATCGACAATACGAATCAAAAACTCCAGATCGCCCTGATAATTGCTGATATTGGCGGGCGAATAAGACCGGGTAGTGCCTGTGCCGGGGATTTCCAAATCAAAAAATTGCCCGGATTCAAATTTGATGGTTTTGTCATCACCCGTGCGGCGTAATTCAAACTTAACGACATTGATGGAAATTTGTGACAGCCCAACCACTTCGGCTTCAAACTCCATACCTTCCGGCGAGAAGGAAATGCGCTCGTAAGTGTAGGGGACTTCCACTTCGATGTCGGTGGTCGGATAGCAACGGCATAACAACACCATACCGTCTTCCTCTTCTTGTGAAGGCAGCGCCTGGGAACTGACTTTTCCTAAAACATAATCACCTTCGGAACAGTAACCCTTGCAGGTCGCGCAACCGCCTTCCCGGCAAGAAGACATCAGGTAAATGTCTTGGCGGACTGCGGCGGTGATGACATCTTCATCCGAACGGCAATCGAACGTGATGGATTCATGATCTTCAGTGACAATGGTGACTTGATGGGTGCTGGTCATGGCTTAAAACTCCTGGGTTGTGCGGTTTTCCCTCTAAACGGGGAAATCTATAATCATTGGGCGTGTAATTGCGAGACGTTAAAAAAACTCAAAACATGCTGGACGGCACGTCTGGACGCATCCAGCGTCAACGAACAACCTTCCTGCACCATTTTATTGTCACGGTAAATGCGCCAGCGCCACATAAAATCCAAATCTTCGCTGTAGGCGGTGTAAGTGTCGGATATATGGATGGTTATGGCTTCTGGGGAAATCTCTGGCGTGCCGCCAATCTGGGCGGATGCTTCATCAAAAAATACGGTCATGACATGTGTTTGGGCAAATGGGTTGGAAAAACAAAAGGCAACCGATGACGATTGCCTTTTGTCCAGATCAGCGGCTTACTGCAAGGTCACAACCCTGACACCCCGCGCTTTGCGTAGTTCTTCCAGCGGCAAGGCGTAGTAATCGGTGTTACGCAGCTCCATTAACTTCGTGCCTAATTGACGGTCAGTGTCCAAAAAGACATTGACGGGCATGACAGGCGGCTTGCAAGCCAAGCGGAAGTTAATGTGGATGCGTTCGGCTTCATACATATTTTCGCAGGCGGCCATCGCAGCCAACGCATCATTGGCTACTTTTTGGGCATCGGTGCCGCAGGTGCACACATTCAGCAATTGATGGTCATTGAATTGGGCTTGTTTCAAGACCGCGACTTTTTCTTCGATTTTCAACTCGATCCATAACCAATCCAGTTCTAAAGAAAAGTCGGTCTTAAAGACGCTGACATGTTGGGCACGGAAGTCTTTTAAGAAGGCGTGACCTTCTGCCAGAGTTTTCAATCCGGCAATTTTGTTGACCCATTCGGTACGGATAGGGTTATCGTGAATATTCGGCATGGTTAGCTCCTATGCGGTTTGCAAGTCTTGCAATTTGACATCAAGACCCATCAGTTCTGAGGTGATGGTAAAGGTTTCGCCCAGCGTGTAAGCGCGGCCTATCGTGGAAGACACGTCCACCAGCAGGTCATAAACACTGAAATGTTTGCCCAGCAACTCGGACACTTCGGTGCAATCGACTTCGATTTTCCCGGTCGCTTTCAGCCACCAGTAACCCGCACGGTCTTCCACGATCAAGGTGGGGTTGTCGGCCTTACGGTCGCCCAACAAAATTTCATGGACTACCGAATTGATTTCGTCGGATTTTTTTAATACCAACACCACTTCATTGCTTTCGTGGACAGTTTGGTTCTCTTCGGAAAAGTATTCATCAGCAAAGGCTTTGCCTGTTTTTGCCATGATACCTGCGCCGTAGGCATTTGAACTTGTAGACATAATGGTTCCTTATTTAAGACCTGTTAACACAGTTTTAATGAGTGCTGCGGTGTCGGCTTTGTAGCCAATTGGGTCAGCGAAATCGTGTTTCCAATCGTCAAACACCCGGTTCAACGCGGCCTCAATGGCTGGTTTGTCGGTAACGCCTTTGATTTCAGGTATTTTTGAGAAAATGCCCATGAAATCTTTCAACGCCGTGATCGTCCGTGGCAACCATTTGTCCGCCCAAGCCCGCATTAGGCGGGTGTTGTAATCGCCAAACGCTTCATCAGATGCCAGACAGGTGTGGAACATGTCCGTGGTGATGCCTTTGGTTTGCGAGAAATACAATTGCATTTGGTTGATGAAGAACGGGGTCAGCGTGTCACCGTAATAAGATGACAAGCGTGAGAAAAACTCACGGCGTACGAACTGGCCGAATAACGGGTCATAAATCATATGGCCTGAGAACAAAATTTCGTTCCAGTCATAGGTTTCTTGCCAAATTTGTTGCACGACTTCGCGTGAACCTTTAAAGATGGCGCCTTTCGTCCATTCGTTTTTAGGAATGTCGGTGGATTCGGGGAAACCAGGCACCAGTTTCGCCAAAAACGTCCGCTCCATTTGGATCATTTGTGCGTTATCCACTTTATCCAAGCCAATCATCGCACTGCTCATCCGCAAGGTGTCGCCCAAACAATCACGCACCACTGAAGAATGGGAGTTAAACAGGCCGTATTCACTAAAACCAAACGCGCCCAGATAATCGCCCAACACTTCGTCGCGCCAGACAGGATCCATGGAACGCACTTGCCCGTCCGCCGAATACGCTTTTAAGAAGCGGTCGGTATAACGCCATTCTTCGGCCTTGTCTTTAACATACAGCGCGTGCCAGCGGAATGCCGGGTCGCGGTGTTTAAGCCAGTCTGAACTGCGCATTTCAGTGGACTCATTGCTCCATGAAGGGCGGCCTCCGTGGAATTTTTGTGTCCAGTCACCCCAATCCAAACCACCAGGAATCCAGTCTGGGGTCGGTTGGGTGTAGCAGCACAACACTTCATATTCATTGATCCGCTTACCGCGCGGGGTCATGAAATAATTCATCTTGCGTTGGGTTTCTAAAGGCTGGTCAGGGATAGCCGCTAAAATGGTTGCTGCTAAAGCGGGGTCGGTCAGACCACGTCTGCCGCCGGATACTTCAATTGACATAAGCTATGTCTCCATAAATGGGGTAAAGTCCCTCTTGCCTTTAACGGGCAAGAGGGCGAAAGGTGAGTGCAATTACAGTGCTTTCAAGGGGTCTGAAAAGACGCAATTGATTTTCTTGATGTCATCCAATGTCCACAGCTTGCCGTCTTTGTTGGTGTGGGGTTGGCTGATCAAGGTCTTGCCGTCGCTACGCAGACCATGGCCTTCGGCAATCACTTCGGACAATTCGCGGCCTTCGTATTGCTCGAAGATGTTTTGGCATTCATAACGTTCTGGTTCTGACAACCACATGCGCTCGCCCCATTGGTCGCTGAACGAATGCTTTTTGCCGTTGAACTCAAGTACACGCAAGGTGCTGGCTCCTTTGCAATAGCTAGGGCAGAACGGCACTTGCGAGACGCGGTCGATGTAGATGGGATGGTTGTTTTCGATGAACCATTGCAGAGGCAAGAAGCCGCTGTTAGGGTCTTCACAGCCACGGGCTTTCCATTCTTCATAGACTTTGCCGTACATGTCGTACCAGCCAGGATAGTTGGCTTCGTACCATTCCGCTTCTTCAGCAGTCGGCAATGTCAAACGGAAAAAGCCAGTTGGCCATAGGGCATAAGCCAGCATGAACAAATCATGGTGTGCCCAGTACGCGTCTTTTTTCGCATCACGCAAACTGGCGGGGGATTGCACGCCGTATTTGCCCAAACGGCCAATCCAGATGCCACCCCAATCTTCGTACACCCAACGGTTCCAGGTTTTCACCCAAGGCTCGACTTTAAAATGGCTGCCATACTCAAACATCATGCCCAGCACGGGCGTGAAATATTTTTGTTGCGTCCAGAAGGCATTGTTCAGGTCAGTGTTCAAATATTTTGAAGCCGCCGCGTCGTTGGCAATGGAAACCACGGTTTGGTAGCCGTTCGCCATGTGACGCAATTCATCGGTTTCAATCGACAAAAACACGGTTGGGGTCATTTCATCGCCGTTCGCAGAAGCCCATTCGGTCACTGCCACGATCAATGGATTGGTAAAGCAAGCCTCACCGACCAATTGCAAGTTGATGGAACATTCCACCGCATCGCCTGAGATAAAACCGTCAGAGAACACCCGTTTCATGCCTTTCCACAGCGGGCCGATAGCGCGGGTGCGGCGGGCATCGTTATGTCCGGCAGCGTCTTGGCCTTGTTTGGCGAAGTAATAGTTGATGTAGCCGCATTGGTTGGTGTGGCGGATTTCATCTAACACTTGACCTAAGTAACCATTCTTTTGCTCAGGTGCGGTCGCCGAATCCCACAACATGCCAGTGGCGGCAATCGCGTTGTACTCACCCACTTCCAAAAAGTTGGAAATGACTTTCATGGACTCATTCCACTTTGGATGCACACGGTTGGCGGCATCCACGCGGGTCAAGACATCTTGCAAGCTACCGAATTGACGCTCGTCCTTGACTGACTCCATACGGGCGTATTCTTTAGCGATCAGCTTGAATTGCTCTTTAGTGTCATTCGCCATTTTGTATTTGGTCGAATACTTGGTACGGTTTTTTTCAAAATCCCAAGTAAAACTTTGCATCCATCTGTGGACTTCTTGCGCTCCTACGCTGACAGGTGCGCGGTTAACCGCTAACGCATCTGTTGCTGCTTTTGTTGCTGCACTAATAGCCATACTGACTACTCCTGATGTAATTATCGTGAATTAACGTTAAGTAGGCCGCCGTTAATCTGCAACCCTAAGGACTAACACGTCTCAATGCGCCCCCAAGCCAAACGACAGCCTGAAACCCTTAATGCAAGGCCTATGCCAAACCCGGATTAACGGCAAATAACCACAACAGAACAATGAGATATATGAAAAAACAAGAAACATGCAACAGCAGGAAAAGCGTTTAATTTTTGGACGCTGTCCAGTAATTGAACGTACAGTTTGTAAAATCCGCTGATTAGCGGCCCGAAAAAGGCTTGTACACAGTGCCTATCAGCCGACTGCGCCAAGCTGTCGCGCGGCAAAATGTCATATTTTCTAAACAGTTGGCAGGGGCTAGAATGAAGCCACTCTTGATTCAAGGCGCTCGCCTCCTCCCTAAAAGGTTAAGAGACACTTCAACGGCCAGCTTATTGGCCGTTTTTTTTGCCTTCTCCCCCCTCACTCAAAACATCGGCGGCTTGTGCGGCAATATGACGCATATTTAAGGCTCCCGCCTCACGTTAGAATCAAGCTAACTTTAACGTAGCTTTGTCTGCATCTATTTACCGAGGAATATATCGCCATGCTTAACAAATCAGATTTTTTCGTTCTCCGCGACCTGGATTTGGAAAACAAACTGTACTTGCCTACCCGCCAGCTGTACCAACAATTCAGCTTCCAACTGAACGCCCTATACCAAGACATCCGGGGTACATTAATTGAAGCCCATACCCTAGTCGCCTCAACCGCCAAACAAGTCTATGACCAGCCTACAGAAACCCTAACCGCCTGGTACGACCAAGCCGCCTATCATGGCACACTGTTTTACGCCCAAGCCCATACCGACTTGATGCCCACCTACATTCAAGCCCGCCAATTCCTACAAGCCTTTTGGCACAACCCAGAACAAGTGACGGTTGCAGCATTAGAGCCTGTCAGCCGTTATGCCAGCGATATTGCAGGGCAATCGGCACACTATTGGCAGACGTTTGTGGACAGCCCCGAACACGTCATGGCAACCGCCCTCGCCCCAGTCATGGACTATTTAAGCGCGTTGGGTGATAGCGGCGAAGCCTTGTTGTTAAGCAGCTATTACGCGCTGGCAGAATTGGCCAGCTTGCTGATGGAACAACCCACCGCCACCTTACAAGCCCTATACCACAACACCTTGTCATCCGTTTTAGATGTCTATTTCGACATGATTTCATCGTTGCTGGCGATGGCTTAATTCCCCTTCCCACAAAGCATAAGCATCTGAAAAATCCTTAAAGACCATAAAAAACATCAAGTTAAAGGACGAAAAATCCCCTCTCCCCGTGGGAGAGGGTTATCCTAAATACTCTTGACTTAAGCCATCCATACCCAAGGTCATAAAGGCTGAGCTTGTCGAACCCTGAACGGCTTAAGTTACCCGTGCCGCCAACCCTAAAACCTTTGCTTGCATTTCCTAAGCATTTTCCCGATTATCATCGCCATAAAGGCAAATGGCCGCCCTACCCTTTCATTAATACCCAGGAGTTTTCATGTTCAACCCGTTCTACAAACCGCTGATTATGGGGATATTAAACGTCACCCCGGACAGCTTTTCTGATGGGGGGCTGTATAGCGATGTGGCGGACGCGCTCCAGCAAGCGGAAAAAATGCGCCGTGAAGGCGTGGATATTATTGATATTGGCGGCGAATCCACCCGTCCGGGTTCTGACCCGGTCAGTGCCGAAGAACAAATCCGCCGCGTCATTCCGGTCATTGAAGCCATACGCGAAACGTCCGATGGCCTGATCAGCATAGACACCACCTCGTCTGCCGTAGCCCAAGCGGCCTTGGCGGCGGGGGCCAACCTCATTAACGACGTGTCCGGCGGCATTAACGATGCCACCATTTTGGCGTTAGCGGCTGAGGCCAATGTGCCGATTATCCTGATGCACACCCAAGGCACACCCAAAACCATGCAAGACAACCCCTACTACGAAAACGTTGTCCAAGAAGTCTGCGAAGCCTTGCAAGAGCGCATCAAGGCCGCCTTAGCGGCAGGCGTTGCCCGGCACAATATCGTGCTCGATCCGGGCATCGGCTTTGGCAAACGCAAACAAGACAACCTGGACTTGCTCGCGCATTTGGACGTGCTGGTGGCATTAGGCTACCCCGTATTGCTGGGGACTAGCCGCAAACGCTTTATGGGCAGCATCTGCGAAGTGTCCGAACCCGCCGAATTGGTCACGGCCACGGCAGTGACCACCGCACTAGGCGTGATGGCAGGCGTGAAGCTGTTTAGAGTCCACGATGTCAAAGAAAACCGCCAAGCCGCCGATGTGGCTTGGGCGATCAAACAATGTGATTGAACGGCGTTGTCATCCAAAAAAAGTAAGTTTTATACAATCCATATTTGGTGGGAGGCATCGCTATGAATAATTTGACGCTTTTTTCAGGTCTAAAAAAACGTTTACGAAACACAAAAGAGTTGATTCATCCCTATTATGACCGGATCCGGGCTAAGCATTTCGGCTTAGCGTCCCGCAAACGGGTGCAATGCAATATTTGCGGATGGCAGGGAGCCAAATTCCTCAATTTTTATAGCAGATTTTCCCACGTTTATTTCGATGCCGTATGCTGGAATTGCCATTCCCATCCCAGGCACCGCTACCTACATTTATACCTGAAGCAGTATTTATTGACCGAAAAGCCGCTCAAAGTCTTACATTTTGCGCCAGAAGCCAAGTTGACAGAGCTGATTACCGCTTATGACAATATTAATTACCTGAGCGTCGATATTGATCCAAGCAAAGCGATGCAGTGCGAGGACATCACCAAACTGTCATTTGCGGACAAGTCTTTCGACATCATCATCTGCATCCACGTTTTGGAACATGTCCAAAATGACCATCAAGCCATGCAGGAAATGCGCCGGGTACTAGCTGACGATGGTTTGGCGATGATTGATGTGCCTATTGCTTATTTAAAGGAAACCACATACGAAGACCCCACGATCACCACGCCCGAAGCCCGGACTAAAGCCTATTGGCAATGGGATCATCTACGCCTATACGGGCGCGATTTCCCGTCAAAACTGGAAGCCGCCGGGTTTAATGTAACCGTGGACACCTATATTGAAACACTAGGCGACGATGTGCTCAGGCTGCATGGTTTGGAGAAAAACCCGATTTTCCTGTGCCGAAGATGAGGCAATAACGATCATTTTAGGGAAGTGGAAAGGAAAAGCCAGCAATCACCCCATCCTTAACGTTTTCGCTTTTGTTAGAGATTTGAAAACGCTTAGAAGGCGATTGAAAATCTCATCCCGCCCAGGAAATGATACGCCTTTTAAGATAACGTAACATCAGTCAGTCAATTAAAACCATTTCTTCCAAAAGCGTTTCAGGGGCAATATCTTGTTCATTGGGCCAAGTCACAGCACCAAACAAAATATTCACTTGATTGAAATAATTGATATTTTTAAGCTCTTGAAACACCCCCCTATCAAGATAAGGTTTTAAATCAAAAATACCTTTCTTGTTGTTTTCAAGCTCCACATAAATACGATAGTCTTCAAGTGGTTTGACAACTTTTACATCCCAATACATAACAACGTCCTCACAATGGGGCAATCTTGTATGGTTTTTCGTCGCTAATTGCCAGCTCCCAATCAGCTAACAATTCATCCCTATGCAGTTCAATCCAAGCTTGAACCAACCTTAACTGTTTGCGGGGCAACTCACCTGCCAGTATTTCACCGTCGGCAATATTGATGGATGCCTCATATTCAGCGTACTTGGCGTGAATATGAGGGAGGTTATGGTGTTTGTTATCCAGCAAATACATGCGGATTATAATGCCATAAAACATTGAAATAACTGGCATAATCAATCTCTTAATTGTGGAAATGAAGCTTGCCAAAACCCAACTGATTACCCGTTACTGGTAACGCCTATCCGATAATCATTCAGTTGGATGTAGGATTGTTTAGAAAAGCAAACATTATACCATTCATAATCAGGGCATTTAATCCACATGCAGCCGCTGAAACAAAAGGTATCCCCAAGCAGTAGTTATTCAACCCGTTTAACGTTTTTGCTTTTGTTGAAGCTGTAAAAACGTTTAGAACGGGATTGCAAATCTTGCGTTTTAGACGGAATATTTGCCGACATGGTCAGATTTTCAAGACAATCCTGATGCTCGCCCCAACCTAAACCACGTTGTTTATTTTTCCTAAACATAATTATTTACATTCGTCAGTGACTGATGTAGAACGGGTTAGCGATAGCGTAACCCGTTACTGATAAAGTGAGGTATTCATGATCCAAGTAGAATTATTAGAACAACATATTTCGGAATTAGATGATGCTTCGTTTTCAAAGCTCCGCGATTGGTTTATTGAATTCGATCAAGCACGCTGGGATAAAAAACTGGAAGCTGATTCCAATTCTGGAAAACTAGATTTCCTTATTAACGCGGCACTCGCCGAACACGAAGCTGGACTAACGGGAGACCTTTGAAACACAAAACGGCTTCCAGCTTCTGGGCTTGCTATGAACGGCTTCCTATAGAGATTCGTAGTCTCGCCAAAAAGAACTTTCAACTGCTAAAAGCCGATCAATCCCATCCTTCCTTACAATTCAAGAAAGTAGGCAAAGTCTGGTCAGCCCGTGTTGGCTCCAGGTACCGGGCAGTAGCCACGCAGATTGAAGGAGGATTTCTTTGGGTTTGGATAGGCAGTCACGCAGAGCATGACAAACTACTTGCCTAACATTGCGTTGCATCGGGTTCCACTACGCTCCACCTGTGAGCTTTGTCGTTAGGTTCTACCTATGGACTGAAATACGGTGGATCCACGATGGCCAACGCCCGCGTTTAGGCGCGGAGCGAAGCGGAGCCGCCTGGATTGCACAGTTAAGCAAAGATTCACGCGAATAATGCGCTTCGTTCCTCAGCACATCCTATGGCCCTTAACTCCCTCTCCCCTTGCCTCCATAGGTATCTACACAAGTGGGCACTCCTTCTCCCTTGAGGGAGAAGGCTGGGAT
>CAYUQV010000057.1:0-21870 GCA_964446885.1 uncultured Methylocucumis sp. | reverse complement strand
CGGCAATCCATGCCGGAATGACGTGATAAAATCAAAGTTGATTTTCTAACATCATGAAAATAAAACATTAAATTTTTATCAAAACGTCAACAGAACCTAGATAACTCAAAACGTTACGGATGGGGTTTCAAACCCCATCCGGCATTTATTTATACAACGTTAAAATATAAGCCATTGATATTTATTTAACTTTATATGCGCGTTTGTAATCGGTTCAGTAACGTTTATTGTACCGATTAGGTGGCTCCAAACATTAAGGATGGGGTCGCCTAATGCGCCTACTGTTGGTTCAAACCCCATCCCGCATTTAGTACATCTTTAGTAAAAAGGCCCGGAAACCCAACAGTGCCTTATTTAAAAACCTGCCGTGATTTCAAATCCGCCTCAATTTCTGCGGCGGTGAACGGGAATTTAAACATCTCGCCCGCCGAAAACATGGCGAGCTGGTCAAGATACCAAGGCGAGGTTTTTTCGGTTGCTTGCGAAAAAGCCAAAATGCCCATCGCTTCGGGGCCTTTTGGAGTCAGCTCGACAAGATGGCTGTAACTGGACCCGGTCAGTGAAGATATTGAAAGGCCTTTTAAGCTGGTAAGCCAAGTATCAAAATTCTGCATATCCAAACTGAACATGGCATCGTAAATGCCTTGGTTGGCGGGGCCGCCGGGTACGCCGACTTTCTTGCCGTTTTTATCAGTGACAAAATGCACATCACCCCATGGTGCATCAGCCGCAATCCCTGCCGTTTGCAAGGCTTTGGCGACTTTTGCCAAGGCCGCCAACACTGCGCTACGCACCTTCTCATCTTTGCTCAAACCAGGGCTCGGTGTCGCCAAGGGTTTGTCGAAAGCGGGCGGCGTGGCCAGCAGTTGTTCGCTGGTGAGGCCTTGGTCATGCAAGGCAGTCCATAGGCCACCAAAGACATGCGCACCACGGCTGCTGAGGTTGTTTTTGCGGTCCCAAGCCGTTAATGCGTTACATACGGACGTTATATCAACGCTGGCTCCTTCCAAGGTGACGGAAGGCGTCGCTTTACACAAAGCGGCAATGTCCGTCATCAACATTTCGGCGGCATAATTGCGCTTGTCGTCAAATACTTGTTTAAGTGATTTGGCGGTAAATTTGGCTGGGCCGAAGTGGTCGGTGCCTGCCAAGCGGTCTTCTACCATCTTTAAGCCTAAGCTTGGACGTAATTGCAAAGGGGCTTTTGGTGGCCCGAACACCATTGAGCCGCCTGCCAGTTGGACATGGGCATTGGGCACTTCAAAGTTATTGTTGCTGTTGGCAAGGTAATCGCTGCGCATGACGGAGGGCAACAGTTCCGCTGCCAACGTGCCTTTTGGGTAGCAAGCAGAGCGTGTCCCGTCCAGGGCTATCGCGCCGATGAAAGATTGGATATTGGCGGCGGAGGGCGAATTGCTACAGTTTTGATAAAGGGCGGCGGGGATATTGGGCACTGCCGAAATTTCGCCAAACAGAATGTCACCTTGGGTATCGACGGCGGTGGTATAAGACCACGGCACACCTTTAACGGCATCAAGGCTGGCTTTGACTTCCTTGACATCTTTGGCTTTGGCGACACCCAGCCATTGGGTGACCAGGCGCGTGTTGTTGCGGTTGACATCGGTCACAATGAACGTCCCAGGGTCTGGCAAACCCAATGCTGATGCCAGCATGATGGGGCCTTCTTTGGCCATTTGGACATTGATAATGCGCGGTTTAGCTTCGCCCGCCACTTTAACAGGTATGCTTTTGGTGGTGATTTTATGTACTTTGCCATCGACCAAATAGCGGGTCGGGTCTTTGGCCAGAGGCTTGATTTCCATCAATGTCACCCGTTGGGTATTGGAGAAGGTCAAGCCCCACACCATTGTTTGATTAAACCCGGATACAGGTAACGGAAAGCCGCCTAGCATAGGCCCCATCACGTCCAATTCGCCGGGTATGCGGGCGTGGACAACATAGGTACGCTGAATGCCGGCCCACGGGAAGTGAGGGTTGTACAAGTGCAATGGCCCGCCTTCAGACACGCCATCACGGCCAATTGCCAAGGCGTTACTGCCGATGTGGCGGTCTGCCACGACTGCTGCTGCAAAGGCGTTGGGGTTGGCGGCAGCGGCTTTTGTTTTGCTTGGGTTTTGTTCGGAAATTGCCAAAAATGGCCCGACGAATTCTGCACCCGCCAATCCTGCCGCAGCTACCCAAAGCCGATAAATGTCGTCTACCGTGACTTTGCCAGTAAAATTGACCCGTTCGCAGGGGGCTAATTGAGGTTGCCCTTTCAAATAGTCGTTGACACCTGCGGCATACCCTTCCGCTAAATCACGCACGGATTGCGGCTCTTTTTTAAAACCTTCGCGGATGGCTTTACCGTCATAATAAGTACGGAATAGGGCATCCATGAGTTGTGACTGCATAGAGTGCGATTCCGCGAGTATCTTCTCAATTTTGTCCGCCCCCACTTGTTCGGCCAGCCGGCCATTGATTTGGGCAATCCGGTAGGCCAATAAGCAGCGGTTATCTTCCGCGTAAGCATGACCGACACCAAAACCAATGCCTTTGTAAGTGCTGGCGGTGACATGGACGAGTCCATGTCCGGTGCGCTCGACTACCGTATCGGCCATCCCTGCCAATGAATAAGTGGCCATCGCTGCTGTGGAAATGAGGGCTAACAATCGTTTCATTCGAATAAACTCCTTGAGGGTAAAGAATTGGGGTGCAATACAATATCATCCTTGGTGCTGAACTTCCCATAAGTTATTAGTTAGGTTTGCAAGCGGAATGGTTTCTGAAAAGCCAACTCTGTTGGTTGTGGGGAAGTGTCCATCTTGTAAGTCCACGTCGCCGTGAGTAAATCCCTTATCAAGCATTTTATTTTTCTGAATCTTTCCGATTGCAGGACAACCCGAAAAAAAATTGAAATCATGCCCCTCGCTGGCTTAACGAAATGGCCAGCCGCTTGAGTTTTGTCTTGTGGTTTTTTATGGATGCCAGGGCATAAGTAGTGGTGCAAAAGTCTTTTAACATGAGTAACGGGGGGCGGGACGGGGTTTCAATACCCCGTCCTTAAGGTTTCAAAGTTGCTATAGGCACTGAAAACGTTACGGAACGGGTAATAAACCCGTTCCAGCCTGCGTTATTTATAAATGTTAAAAAGTTATGAACACCTACTTATAAGGCTGGAACGGGTTTATACCAACAGAAGGCGTATTTACCTAAAAGGGGTTTAAGCGTCCGTTCCATAATGTTTTGGATACCGATGAGGTGGCCCAAAACATTAAGTGCGGGCAGCAACCTCTAAAAGTGTTTTATTTTTCCAATGGCAAGACGACCGATAAAGTATCGAAACGATACTATTATCAATTGTTTAATCCAAATGGAATGTGCTTGGGTTTTGCGCTGTTGTTTACAAAGAGTAGTGAATTGAATGCGTTGTCGATTATCAGGTATTACAATGCACGGTTTAGGATTGAATTTTTATTTTGTGATATGAAACAGAATTGCAAATTTTAGATCAGCTGAGGCCTGAGTTTGCTGAAATCCTCCTCAGCGTATGAAGCGCTTTGTAATTTCCGGGCAGTGTCTTGTCAAAGCTGTCCGAACTATTGAAACTAGGATCATGAATAAATTACTGCCCACCCTAACCTTGTTGCTCTACTCACTGACCGCCCAAGCCGAACTCCGCGCCACGGGTGACTTAGGCTTAATTATCGAGCGCGAAGACAGCGCGGCCTTGATTATCAACACCACCGCACACAAGCAACTGGCAAAAATCGCTGGTTTAGGCGATTTGTCCCACGCTTCGGTGGTGTTTTCGCGTGACCAACGCTATGCCTATGTGTTCGGGCGCGATGGCGGTTTGAGCAAAATCGACTTACTTCAAGATCAACTCGCCAAACGCATTGTGCAAGCAGGCAACAGCATCGGCGGGGCGATTTCGCAGGATGGTAAATTGATTGCCGTTTCCAATTACGAACCCGGCGGCGTGAAAGTGTTTTCCGCTGATACTTTGGAATTGGTCGCCGATATTCCCGCCGAATACGCGCCCGGCAAACGTTCTAAAGTCGTTGGCTTAGTCGATGCACCGGGGCAAAAATTTGTCTTTAGCCTGTTCGATGCTGGGGAAATTTGGACGCTGGACATGCGCGACATCAAGCATCCCATCATTGAAAAATTCAAAAATATCGGCAAAGAACCGTATGACGCGTTGATGTCACCCGAAGGGCGTTTTTACATTGCCGGCTTGTTTGGCGAAAGCGGCTTGGCGTTGCTGGATTTATGGGATACCGCCGCTGGTGTGAAGCGTATTTTGCCGGCCTATGGCAAAGATGACGACAAATTGCCCGTGTACAAAATGCCGCATCTGGAAGGCTGGGCGATGGCGGGCGATTTGTTGTTCGCACCCGCGATAGGCAAGCATGAAGTGTTGGTCATCAACAAACGCGATTGGACGCTGTTAAAAGCCATTCCTGTGGTCGGGCAGCCCGTGTTTGTGATGGCACGGCCTGATGCGCGGCAGATTTGGGTGAATTTCGCCATGCCGGACAATAACCAGTTACAAATCATTGATGTCAAAGATTTGGCGGTCACGAATACGCTCACGCCCGGCAAAGCCGTGTTGCACATGGAATTTACGCCACGCGGCGAACAGGTTTGGGTGGCGTTGCGCGATGACAACCAAGTGGTGGTCTATGACACCGCGACCTTGCAAGAAAACACACGCTTGCCCGCCCAACATCCGAACGGGATTTTTTTCAGCTCACGGGCGCATAAAATTGGTTTTTGATGATGCTGACGGATTTGCATAAACACTTGTTAAACGATTTCCAGCGTGATTTTCCGCTGTCGCCCACGCCTTACCGTGATATTGCCGACACCTTGGGCGTGACGGAAACCGACGTGCTGGCGGCGTTGGCGGAATTGAACGAACAACACTATATTAGCCGGATTGGCGCGGTGATCCCGCCCAACCAAATCGGCGCGAGCATGTTGGTGGCCATGGCTGTACCAGAAAACGAGTTACAGCGGGTCGCTGACCAAATCAGCGCGTTTCCTGAGGTGAACCACAATTATGAACGTGAGCATCGCTTTAATGTGTGGTTTGTCGCTGTCGCCGCCACCGTCCAACACTTGCAGGCCGTTATTGAACGCATCGAACAACAAACAGGCTATGCCGCTTTGCAACTGCCTTTAGTGGATGATTTTTTCATTGATTTAGGCTTTAAATTGGATCTGCAACATGCTTGAAGCGCGGGATTTGGCGGTATTGGCGCAAGTGTCGGCGGGCTTGCCTTTGTGTCCGCGCCCTTACGCGCAAATCGGTATGGAACTGGGCATGGACGAAACAGAAGTCATCAGCCGCGTCACAGCATTAAAAGCTCAAGGCTTGATTAAACGCTTAGGTGTCATCGTCAAACACCGCCCGCTAGGCTATCGTGCCAATGCGATGGTGGTCTGGGATGTCCCCGATGAGTTGATTAAAGAACTAGGTGCGGCCATCAGCCGTTTTAGCTTCGTGACCTTGTGTTACCAACGCCCCAGACAACCAGAATGGCCTTATAACCTATACTGCATGATCCACGGCAAAGATCGCGCCACGGTGCTGGCGCAACTGGAACAACTTAATGAAGCATCCAGTTTGGCGAGATACGAGCGGCAGATTTTGTTTAGCCGCCGCTGTTTTAAACAGCGCGGGGCGGTATATCAAGCGCAGCAATCTGCGGTGGCTGTGCATGGATGACATTGACCGTAACATCATCAACAGTATTGGGGCATTACGCTAAAAAACGGCATTCAAGCAGCCTTACCGCTTTATACCCAAACCGTTATAATGCCTTTCAAAGACAAAGGCACCTGAAAGAGACCATCATGAACACGATACCCTTCGATACTTTACAAATTGCCAATCGCCTCAAAGCAGCCGGGTTTACTGATGAACAAGCAGCCGTTATTACTGAGATTCAGCGCGAAACCAGTCACGAAACACTGCAACAAGCCATTCACGATTACCATCTGGACGATGTAGCGACTAAGCGGGACTTGAAAGAACTGGAAAACAACCTTGACCACAAAATCGAATTGCTCAGGGCAGATACCGGACGGTTAATCGCCGAAACCAAAGCCGATTTGACGCGCTGGATTATTGGGGCAGGCTTTTTGCAAACCACGCTGATTATCGGCGTGTTGTTAAAACTTGCCAAACTGATTTAAGGCCGTTACCTGCCCAACAATGGACGAAATAGACCGCAACATTATCAATACCTTACAAATTGGCTTCCCCATTTGTGATGCACCTTACTGCCAAGTCGCTAACTCATTAGGCATCAGCGAAACTGATTTATTGGCACGTCTGCAAGCCTTATTGGCAAACGGTACGTTGACCCGTTTCGGGCCGCTGTACAACGCCGAACAAATGGGAGGTGCGTTGACTTTAGCCGCCGTGAAAATCCCCACCGAACGCTTTGCAGAAGTCACCGACATTATTAATGCTTTCCCCGAAGTCGCGCACAATTATGCGCGTAGCCATGAATTGAACATGTGGTTTGTGCTGGCAACCGAAACGCCGGAGCAACAACAGTGCACCATCAACGCGATTGAACAACAAACGGGTTTAGTCGTGTACAACATGCCCAAACTGAAAGAATATTTTGTCAACCTGAGATTGGAAGCCTGACATGGACGACACCGACCGCCGCATCATGTACGCTACCCAAGCGGGCTTGCCGCTCACGCCCGAACCTTATCAAACCCTAGCCGAACAGTTGGGCTCGACGAAAGAAGACATCATGCAGCGCATGGCGGCGATGCAAACCAGCGGCATTATCCGCCGCATCGGTGCAGTGCCTAACCATTACAAACTCGGCTACCGCTTTAACGGCATGACCGTGTGGGATGTGCCGGATGACAAGATTGACGAACTCGGCCAGCAAGTCGGGCAACTACCGTTTGTCAGCCATTGCTACCACCGCCCAAGGCATCTGCCCGCTTGGCCTTACAACTTGTTTGCCATGGTGCACGGCAAAACGCAAGAAGAGGCGGATAGACAAATCATGCAAATTGCGCAAGTCTTGGGTGAACATTGTCGAGGTAAGGATGTGTTGTATAGCACGAAGATATTGAAAAAGACGGGGTTTCGTAGCACAGATGCTAAGTGAATTGCCGTCATCAAATTGATGCTATAGCATAAGCTACTGTTTTAAAAATACAATCGAAGGCAAGCACATGGGTTTAACATACGCAGACTTAACCATAACCAATCTATTCACCAAACAAAGCCTTGTAACAAAAGCCCTCGTAGACACCGGAGCGACATTTATGTGCGTGACCGAATCCATTGCCGTACAACTGGGCTTTGACACCACCGAAGTCAACCGCCATTTAGTGACCTTGGCAGATGGGCGACAAATCAGGGTTCCGCGTATCGCCCCCATAGAAATCAGCTTTGCCAACCGCTCTTATGTCACCGAAGCCCTAGTCCTTGGTGATGAACCACTGATGGGAGCATTACCATTGGAGGCAATGGATTTGTTGGTCGATCCTCTGCGCCAGCAATTGGTGGTCAATCCTGAACATCCCAATTTCCCTGTCGCTTTGGCGAAATAACCTATAAATCATGTTCCGACTCAGCCAATACATGCGCGAGCTGCTTGCGCCCACGCCCTTAAAACCCACGCGCAAACCTGCCGCGCCTGTGGTGATTTGGAACCTGATCCGCCGCTGTAACCTCACTTGCAAACACTGCTACACCACCTCCGCCGATATTGATTTTCCGGGCGAATTGACCACGTCGGAAATTTACACCGTCATGGACGACCTGAAAGCCTTTAAAGTCCCGGTACTAATTTTGTCCGGCGGCGAGCCATTGCTGCATCCTGATATTTTTGATATTTCCCGCCGCGCCAAAGACATGGGCTTTTATGTGGCCTTATCCAGCAACGGCACGAAAATCTCTAAAGACAATATCAACCAAATTGCTGAGCTGAATTACCAATATATCGGTGTCAGTTTGGATGGCATTAAAGGCACACATGATGAATTCCGGCGGGTCAAAGGCTCGTTTGACGAAGCCATGCGCGGCATCCATTTGTGTCTGGATAAAGGCATTAAAGTCGGTATCCGCTTTACACTTACCGAAGACAATTACCACGATTTTCCGGCCTTGTTAGCGTTGATGGACGAGCACGACATCGACAAATTTTATCTGTCGCATTTGAATTATGGCGGACGCGGCAACCGCAACCGCAAAGATGACGCGCATTTTGACCGCACCCGCGCCGCAATGGATTTGATGTTCGAGACGTGTTACGACTGGCTAAGTGCAGGCAAGGACAGGGAGTTTGTCACAGGCAATAACGATGCCGATGCCGTGTATTTTTTGCATTGGGTGCGCCGCCGTTTTCCTGAACAAGCCGCACCTATCCAAGCCAAATTGGCGCAATGGGGCGGCAATTCATCGGGCGTGAATGTCGCCAATATCGACAATCTGGGCAATGTCCATCCTGATACCTTTTGGTGGCATTACGGCTTGGGCAATGTCAAACAACGCCCGTTTTCAGAAATTTGGCAGGATGTGTCTGATCCAGTGATGGCAGGCCTAAAACAAAGCCCCCGCCCGCTAGAAGGCCGCTGCGGCATCTGCCATTTCCAACACATCTGCAACGGCAACACACGGGTCAGGGCTATGCAAATGTCAGGGAATGTTTGGGCCGAAGACCCTGGGTGTTATTTGACTGAGAGTGAAATTGGTTTTTAGGGGGTTAAGCGGTACGCACACGGCTTATACATCGTTGAAAGCTGTTCATCGGTTTCGATACAGCCAATCAAACCAGCTTGCTCAAATGCGTGGTAAATCGGCGTAACACAGCTGATGGTTGAGTCGTTTTCTGTTATGTCATTAGCTAATGGCGTAATAGTGCTTTGATTGTTCATCAGAGTTTTAGCCAATTTCTGCTTGGATTTGCTTTGCAAAAATTCAATAAAATCTAACGCTTCTTGTTGCTCAAACTCAGACAGTGTTAACAGTTGCTGGGTAATTTCTTGGGCAGATAAATTCATCGGCATCACCTGTTTCTAATCGTATTTTCATCCCTGCATACTGTATCACCGCTGTTGGCAAATCCGTTAATTGCGTAGAAATTGGTTTTTAGAGGGTTAATCTTGCGCGGGGCGGATTATTCAACCTGCCCTTAACGTTTTTGTTTTTGTTGTGAAGATTGAAACGTTTGGGACAGAGTTATAAACTCTGTCCCGCTTAAGGATATTGAAAGGTTTGAGATGGGGTTGAAAACTTCGTTTCGCTGAGATATTTTTGAAATTTCCCGCCGCGCCAATCGTTAATTATTTGATTTATTTGAAAAATCCATAAAATAATTTTCTTCGTCTATTTTATAAAAGTCTATATCTGTTCTACCATATCTCTCCAAGTCTTGCTTAGTAACAAAAGCACCATCTTTTAATCCTAGCCTATACCTAAAATAAGCACCAAGTAGACTATTGTTATGCGGAGTGTTTATTTTTCTGCCATTTGTTTTTTTTCGGGTACATATAAAAATTTCATTATCATCTGCCAATATAGAAAAATACCAATCATAGTTAGGAAAAAAATTAACATCCCAAAATATAAACGGTAAATAAATACAACTTTTGTTAATAGATTCAACAGATACGTTTAATGAAATTTTTCCCATAAAATGGATTCACTGTGATAGTTATATTGTTTTGATTCAATGATTTTTTGAGTAAGTCTTAGATATTTTGTTGGATTAAAAACGACATTCATTTTAGGAATGTTGTTTAAATTACTAACTATAATTAACGCATAGTCATCATTGTATTCTTTTGCCTTTAAAAACTCATTTTGTGTCATTCTAATACTACCAAAATTTGTTCTTATTCCTTTAACTTCAGATAAGACAAAATGATTTTTTACTTCAATTTGAAAATCATAGCCATCTCCAAATAATCTGGCATCTTCTAAAACACCATCTTTAAAACAATCAATAGTTTTATAATTATTCATAAAAAACAATTCGGCTTCTTGCCCAGTAACCTGTAATTGCTTAAATTTACTTTTTATCACAGGACTAATTTGATTAGGAAAAGAATCATTAATAATAGAGAACTCATTTTGAAGATACAATTTCACTATATTTGAATAAGCCTTTGAATCAAGAGAGCCAAAAAGGGAATCTATAAGAATTTTTCGATGAATATAAGTGTTTCCTTTCTGCCACCATCCTTTTCGGATATTATCAAAAAATGGGTCAAATAAATCTTGTCTATTTTTTACTGTTCCAATAGTATCGGCAATATTGTTTTTAACAATATATTTATAAAAATCCATTTTTGTTTTAAATCCCAAAAATTTGACAAAATCTATATCAAACTTAGCAAGACCATATCCAATTAGATTTAAAATTTCATAATTTTCATGTCTGTTTCTTTTGGTCATAAAAATTAAGCTACCTTCATAATGGTTTGCAATCTAGTTATTTCGCCAAGTAATCAGAAATGAGTTTCATGGCATATGGCCAAGCTAAGACTGCGTGTCCTTAAAGGATAGGCAGTCGTTGATTTTGCCTTATCTTTATTATCATTTTATGGTGCGTTGGCTATACCGTAAAACTTTTATAAAATTACTTATGATGAACATTACCATGTCAAGAAGTGCGAAATAATAGATTTTATTGGCATTTTATAAAAAAACAACAAGTTACATAGTTACATAGTTACATAGTTACAGAGGATGACTGCATCCAGATGGTATGGAAGCTGCCTCTTTGTTTTTGACTCCAGCAATCCATGCTGGAATAACGCGATTAAATCAAAACTAAATTTTCATCATGAAAAATAAAGCATTAATTTGTATCAAAACGTCAACTAGAACCTAGTTTCTATCAGGCAATAAAAAACCCGCTAAGCCTTTCGGTTTAGCGGGTTTTGAATTTTTTTGTGCTTTTGTATCGTGTGGTACCGAGGAAAGGACTTGAACCTTCACGGCCTTGCGGCCACCAGCACCTGAAGCTGGCGTGTCTACCAATTTCACCACCTCGGCAGGGGATACGGTAAAGCGAATTGAGGGCGCACTATACTGGTATGCTTAGGCTTTGTCAATGGACTTGCTGGGATTAGCGGGATTAAACGCTTGATTTTATTGCTTTCATAGGCCCTCACCCCAGCCTTCTCCTAGGGGGAGAGGGGGCTACATTTTTTTATAACAGGCTGTTTTTATTAAAAATAACCCTGACATCAGGTGCGTTCGGGAAATTTTATTTGGGCTGTGCCGGGTAAAGTTGGCTGCTGTTGTCCATATCGCCTGTTTGCCGATAGAGCATGGGCGTGCCTGCACGTAAGGTTTCGGCTTGCAGGACTTGGCAGAAGGCGATTTTGTGGTCGCCTGCATCGGCGTAGTGGCTGATTTTGCAATCAAAATACGCCAAGGCATCGGCTAAGATGGGTGCGCCCGTGTGGCCTTGTTGCCAAACAAATCCGGCCATTTTGTCGGCGAGGTCGTTGCGGCCAAAGTGTCCGGCAATCGCCAGTTGGGTGTGGCCTAAGACGTTGACGGTGCAAACGCCGCCCGCTTGCAGCAATTTGAAGGAATAGTTGTGCGGGTTGATGCTGATGGCCAAGAGTGGCGGATTGAAAGACACTTGCATGACCCAAGCGGCGGTAAAGGCATGGTGGCGTTCGCCGTCGCTGACGCCAATGACGTAAACGCCCGTGTTGATGAGCTTAAAAAGGTCTTGCAGTGCTTCGGCCATGTTATTTCCCCAATTCGATGCGCATTGATAAATCAATAGCTTGGATGTTTTTGGTCAACGCGCCTATGGAAATGTAGTTCACGCCCGTTTCTGCGACTTCCCTGATATTGTCCAAGGTAATGTTGCCTGAGGCCTCCAGTTCGATGGCACCTGCGGTCAGCTCAACGGCGGCATGCAAATCAGCCAAGGTAAAATTGTCGAGCATGATGCGTTCTGGGTTGGCGGCTAAGGCTTCGGCCAGTTCTGCTAGCGTTTCCACTTCGACTTCAACAGGCACATCGGAATGGATGCGCACCGATTGTACGGCCTCGGCGATGGAGCCAGCGGCGATGATGTGGTTTTCTTTGATTAGCACACCATCATATAGGCCTAGCCTATGGTTATAGCAGCCGCCGCAGGTCACGGCGTATTTTTGGGCTTTGCGCAAACCCGGCAGGGTTTTGCGTGTATCGAGGACTTTACAGCCTGTACCCGCTACGGCTTCGGCGTATTGTCTGGCAATAGTGGCGGTGGCCGAGAGGGTTTGCAGGAGGTTCAAGGCGGTGCGCTCGCCCGTCAATAAGGCCCTGGCGTTGCCGTCTAAAGTGCATAATAAGGTGTCCGGGCCGACGTTTTCGCCTTCGGTGACATGCCAGGTGATGTTGACATTCGCGTCTAAGGCGGTAAAAACGGCATTAAACCAGGCTTGGCCGCAAATGAGGGTCGCTTCGCGGGTGATGACCCTGGCGTGGGCTGTTTTGGATTGGGGGATGATTGAGACGGTGATGTCGCCCGAACCGATGTCTTCATCTAGGAACGGTTGTATGTCGGCGGTGGTTACAAGGTGGCTCATAGTGTCACGGGAAGGTTAGGCAAATAATTCAGGGGATTGGCTTATAAGGCCTTAGAATAACACGGTTCAAACAGCAAACTTAAGCAGGATACATGGGTTCAAAACTATCAGTCAATAATCACCGCGCCGATGTGATCGGTTTGCAGTATATCTATCCGGTGTTGTCCAGACGGGCGGGCGGCTTGTCTATCGGCATTAACTTTAACACAAACAACACCTGCAATTGGCGGTGTGTGTATTGCCAAGTGCCTGATTTGACCATCGGGGCCGCACCGAGCATTGATTTTGACATGTTGGCGCACGAGCTGCGCACGTTCCTTACCGATGTGCTGCACGGTGATTTTTATGACCGTTTTGAAGTTGATGCCGATAAACGGGTGATTAAGGACATTGCCATCGCAGGCAACGGCGAGCCAACGACATTAAAAGAATTTGCCCAAGCAGTGGGGCTGATCGGGCAAATTGCCACGGACATGGGCGTGTTTCCTGACAGCGATTATGTGCTGATTACGAACGGTAGCCTGGTGCATTTGCCTAGGGTGCAAGAAGGGTTGCGGGTGCTTAATGATTATCAAGGGCAGGTCTGGTTTAAATTTGACAGCGCGACCGAAGAAGGCCGGACACTGGTCAATAACGCTAACCAAAGTTGTCAGGCGGCGGTACAGAATTTATTGACCGCCAGCGAGCTTTGCCAAACCAAATTGCAGACGTGTTTGTTTGATTTTGCCGGACGCGGTTTGCCGGACACGGAAAAACAGGCGTATTTGCAGGTTTTGCGGGACATCCAAAACCACTGCAAACTGCGGCGCATCATGCTTTACACCATCGCCCGGCCATCGGCGCAACCGGAAGCGGCACAGTTGGCAAAATTGCCTGAAGCGACTTTACAGGCGTTTGCCGAGGATATACGGCGGTTAGGGTATGAAGTGTCGGTGAGTGTTTGAAAAACGTTAAAGGGCTTTAATGGCCTAACCCAAGGATAGGCCATTGTTTGTCATGCTGTAAGCTTAGCTTAGTGCGTGGTTGATGAGTTACACGACATCAAGGTTTTCATCTTCATATATGCGTACTTTTTTCCAGCCGGCAAATTTTTCGTCGTGGAATTCAAGGTCGTTGTCTATGGCAAATTCATAACAGCTTCTGAACAAACGGGCGGTGCGGAAGGCGTGCAATTCATCGTCAGCGGTGACTTTTTCGACATTGCCCACTTGGAAGGTCTTGTTTCTGGCTTTGCCGTTGCAGACCCAGAACACGGTGTAGCATAAATAGCTTTTGTCTTTGCGGTGGTCGAACTTGATGGTTCGGGAGACTCCGGTCAGGCCGGTGGTGGTTTTGTTTTTAGGCGGTTTTAAGAAGCGGGTTTTGCTGCCTTTTAAGACCACCAGCATTTGGTCTCTCCAGGTGATGGCGGCTTGTAAGGATTTGCTCCTATTGCCCCAAAGTTTGTGTGAAAAGTAACGGCTGCTCTCTTTGCCACGCCTGACAATGCGGACTTGGTATCCGAACACATCGGGTTCGGTAATATGTTTGTTTTTGCTCATGGGAAATATCCTTACCGAAGAATGTACAGTTAGCGGCAAGGTTATGCCGCCCTACACTTATAGTTTTAAAAAATCGTGAATCAATTTGTCATTCAGCCTTAACAATTTAGCTCTAAAGCCCCGGAAAATGCAAGTAAAAAATCATATCACTAAGGAATTACCGACTAATCTGGTGTAGAATAGCTTCCACTCCACTTCAACAGTGGCTGATGACCCCCATTAAACCTTTATTTTTCAAAATCTTGGAGACAAACAATGAGTGTATTAGTTGGTAAGCAAGCCCCTGATTTTACTGTTCCTGCCGTTTTGGGCGATGGCCAAATTGTTGACGCGTTCAGCTTCTCAGAAGCCACTAGCGGCAAATATGCCGTGTTATTTTTCTATCCTTTAGATTTCACGTTTGTTTGCCCTAGCGAACTGATTGCCTTTGACCACCGCATTGAGGAATTCAAAAGCCGTTGCGTGGAAGTGATTGGTGTTTCCATTGACTCCCACTTCACCCACAATGCTTGGCGCAATACTCCAGTCAACCAAGGCGGCATCGGCCCAGTCCGTTACACCTTGGCGGCTGACCTGAAACACGAAATTTGCCAAGCCTATGACGTTGAAGCGGGTGCAGGCGTGGCTTACCGTGGTTCTTTCCTGATTGACCGTAGCGGCATGGTACGCCACCAAGTCGTCAACGACCTGCCATTAGGCCGTAACGTTGACGAAATGTTGCGCATGATTGACGCATTGCAATTCCATGAAGAAAATGGCGAAGTCTGCCCAGCAGGCTGGAACAAAGGCGATGCAGGCATGGATGCCAGCCCGGCTGGTGTTGCTGAATACTTGGATAAAAACGCTGACAAACTGTAAGCGTTTTTAGCAGGATTTAGCTAAAACGGAAAAAGGCGCGTTGCTGTTGGCAACGCGCCTTTTTTTATGGGCTAATCAGCTTCAACCCTGGCGGCAACGCCTCGCCAAATATCTGCTTCTCGTCCTTTTCATCCAGTTCTTTGACTTGCTCCACCAACTCGACCCACGAGGCCGGGGCTTTGCTAAGCCTTAGCTTATCGGCCACCTGTATCCGTAACGCTTCGTCAATATCCCGACTCCGGTCGCCGCTCATGCGGGCGATCAAGGTGGCGGCAAAACCGATGTGCGGCGATTTTTTCCAATCTTCCCTCAGCATCCCTGCCAACCAAACTGCCACCGTTTCCGGCGGAATGACATTGTGGCTGCTGCCGTGGAACGGGACACGCGCACCAACGCGGCCCACCGCCCACCACGTTTGGTCGGGTTCGCTCACTTTTTGCAGACGTTGCAACAGCCATGTGCCCAATTGCGTTTTTTGCGCCACGGGCAAGCGTTCCAGCACCGCCGCCAAACGCACGATTTCTTCATAACCCCGAATTTTTAAGTATTTGGCGACGCCCGGTTGCCGGGCAGTAGCGGGATTCAGGTATTTGCTGATGTCATTAAAAATCTGCTCTTGCGCGGCAGCATCCAAGCCTCCGGCGATGCGCCGCCACAGTGTCCACCACTCCGTCCAATTCTGGATTTCGTTCACAAACTGGATGCCCTGCGGATACTGTTTCCACAATTGTTCGACACGCCAATCATCCAACGGATAACCAAAGCCAGGGCGCAGGCAAAAACCCACCAAGCTTAGCCAGATACGTTCGTGGTTTTCTGAGCGGCGCTGATATTTGCCGCCTTCCAACAACATCGTGAACACCGCACGGAGCAACGGGGTCGGCCAATCCGGGCGCGGGCTACCGACAATTTTTTCCAATTCGGCGCGAAGGTTTTTCACGGCCTTAGGATCGACTTGCTTAGATTTTGCCCCGAAAATGGTTTGGATTTTTTCCTCCAGCCGCTGCATTTTTTCGGCGGGCAACGCGGCATCGGCTTGCGCGGTGGCCCGGTTCTTTTTACGGATTTGAAATTCCACGTCCCAGCGTTGCTTAGGGTCATCCACCGCGACACATTGGATTTTTAAGGTCCCGACTTCGGTTTGCGTGACCGCTAATTGCACCACCACTTCACTGCCCGTAGTGGCCCCGTCGCTTTGCAACGCCACTGCTAAGGGCGGCAAAGAATGGAAATCATCATTGATTGCGGCGACATCGCCGGGCTTAAATTCATTATCGCCCGTGGTCGAAGCCAAATGGAAGCGCACTGGCACACCCAAACGTAAGGCAAATTGCCGGCCGGTGAGGATGATTTCCTCACCTTCCTCGCTGCCTTTAGGCAACAGGCACACGCCTTGTTGCTCTGCGTCAGTGTCCACCAACAAGAAATAACTCCGCGCCGCACCGCCGCCAATTTTGAGTTTTTTGTCGCGGCGGGCCACGGCATAACTGACCGCGCCAAACGCCACCGCCAATTCAGGATGCTGGTTATCGAGCAACACGGGCGGCTGTTCGCGCCACGAAGCCATTAACGCCAACAACCTTTGGGTAATGGGCTGGCTGCGGAACACGCCGCCATTCAACAGCAACGCGTCCGGCACACAATCGGCCCCGCCCAATGCGTCTTGTGCGGCCTGTTTATGTTGCTTCAAAAAGGCGGCGATATGCTTACTGACGGCAGGTTCGGCGGCATACGGCAAGCCAAATTCCACCACGCCACTGCGGCGGCGTTCGGGTAAATCATGAAGCCCGGACAACGGGAAAAAACCGTCCAAGGCAATGCCCCGGACTTCTTCGCGGGCCAAAATGGCCGAGCGCGAACTGCCAATCAATTTAGACCCGCCTCCCAACAAGGTGACGTTGACTTGCTCCGGCGCATCCTCAGCCAATAAACGTTCTTTGGCGATGCGGCATTGCTCAATCAATTGTGAAAAATCCGCCGCTGACAAGCGTTTGTCCGCAGCACCCAAACGGCTTTCGGCCAGATGCGCCAAAGCCAAGTCGATATTGTCACCGCCGAGCATCAGATGGTCGCCGACTCCGATACGGGTCAGTTTGGGTTCGTTAACGCCCGGCTCGACTTTAATCAGGGTCAAATCAGTCGTGCCGCCGCCGACATCACACACCAGCAGTAAATGCACATCCGCCAAGGCTTGCTGGAGCTTGCCCGCATGGCGACGTAGCCAGTCGTAACAGACGGCTTGCGGTTCTTCGAGCAAACGCACTTGATGCAATCCGGCGATTTTCGCGGCTTCTAAGGTCAAGGAACGCGCCGCCTCGTCAAACGATGCGGGTACGGTGATGACAATATCTTGCTGCTCCAACGGCGCATCCGGGAATTTATGCCGCCAGACGGTGCGGATATGCTGCAAATAACTGGCGCTGGCATCAATGGGTGACACTTTGGCAATGTCATCGCCACTGCCCCAGGGCAAAATGTCCGCGCTATGGTCAACTGACGGATGCGACAACCAGCTTTTTGCACTGGTGACAAAGCGGCCTTTGGTTTTTGCCCCTAACAGGCGAGCGGCTTCGCCTATCACCGCCGCTTCCCCGGCTGGGGAAAAACTGACATCGCCCGCCGACAATTCGCCTTCGGCTGGATGGTAGCGCACTGACGGCAACAACGGCCTCGCCGCCACTTGCCCTGGCGCAATCAATTGTTCAATGGGGAAAATTTGGATGTCGGCGGTTTTATGGCCGCCTTGGATGGGGGCATAGGCCACAACAGTGTGGGTCGTCCCTAAGTCGATACCGACTAAATAATGTGGAGCTTGATTTTGCACGGTTTTAATTATTCTAAAAAGTGAATGATGCACTTAGGTTTATCACACAGCCACCGGGATTTTGCAAGTTGCTGTGTCCAGATCAAGCCAATTACCATTCCTTATCCATCAAGATTAAATAGCGCATCGTCTAGGTAAACGGACATCTTGTGGAGAATAATGTAAAAATCTTGATTTTTAGGCCTTCACCGCATTGATAAAATCATCCGCCGACACACCTGCTTGTTTAAGCACGCCTACTAAAGTGCCCACTTTGATTTCACGATGATTGGGCACAACACAGCCTTGCGAACCACGCCTTAATATAATGTGGCTGCCCCGTTGACGGATCACGACAAAGCCAAGACGTTGCAAGGCTCGGATCGCTTCGGCTCCTGAAACAATAGGGAGACTAGGCGGCATGTGCCGTCACTTGGAAAGTCGTCATTAACGAACGTCCTGAAAACGTGATAGGAAATTCTTCCAAATAAAGCTCGGTGGCTTCTTGTAAGTTTGCCAAAGCTTCTTCAACGGTATCGCCTTGAGTAGTTGTGCCTGTTTCTGGGTTTAAGGCAACATAACCGCCTTCAGGGGCGGGAGTTAAGATTGCGGAGAGTTCCATTTTTGCCTCATAAATTAGCGTAATAAATTGCAGATGTGAGTCAGCGGCGTAGGGTGGGCAACGCTTTTCTGCCCACCGATTATGTGGGGAATGGTGGGCAAAAAAGCGTTGCCCACCTGACTAAAATGCTGATACTTTCTTCGTTACGATGAGAAATTACGGTGTATTTCATTTTGAAAACTCAAGGTGTTTTATAGCTTACTTGTCTTCAAATAATTTTAGCAACAACATTCCCAGCGCAATCAAAAAACCAAGAAAAGCTGATATGCCTTTATGATCTTCGATATAGTCTGATACTTTTTTTAAAATCGATTTCTTAGCTGATCGCGACATAGTATGAACAATGACTTTATTCTTCATAATAAACTTAGTATTAATCGGCACTGAGATGGATGCCACAATTAATATCAGTACGATAGAGTCAATTTTTGATATGTATGATGTATATGCCAATACAGGAGCAATCACAATATTAAACGAAATAAATAACCACAGGGGATGTAACTTTTTTCCCTTAACAACGATTTCTTTGATTTTTTCTATGGTTCCTCGCTGCTCAGTAGTGTCCTCGCTTATGTAAGCTGTTACACCAAATGTCCGCAGATCAATTTTGATATATGGTTGATATCCTTGCAAATAGATGTCATCAAAACGACCATTTGTATATTTTTCTGCAAGTAATTCTAATTCATTAGGATTTGAAATTTTGTAACTTCTTGTGCTTATCTCGATTTTTTTACATGTGTTGGCTAATATATTAACGATCTCCGTAAGGTCATCAAAAAACAGTGTTGTTGATGGAAAATCTTCTATTCGCCGATTGCTTAATTTCTCCAATTTCCCCCCCCCTTTTCTTTAATGAAATGAAAATTATTTAAGTCAGAATAGATAGCGTAATCCGATAATATCAGAGGGGCAATCGTTGGGCTTCCTCACGTCAACCCAACCGACACCAAAAATCAATTTGCATAACTAGACCCACCCAAATGCAACCCCAAGCGATCAAACAACGCCACATCATGGTTAGTCATTGGGTTATCTGTGGTCAGCAATTTATCGCCATAAAAAATCGAATTCGCACCCGCTAAGAAACACAAGGCTTGCAGTTCGTCACTCATGTCTTTGCGGCCTGCGGACAGGCGCACGCGGGATGTCGGCATCATTATCCGGGCAACGGCGATGGTGCGGACGAAGACCAGCGGGTCGAGCTTTTCCGTACCCATCAGCGGTGTGCCTTCGACTTGCACCAGCATGTTGATGGGTACGCTTTCAGGATGTTTTGGCATGTTTGCCAGTTGTATCAGTAACTTGGCGCGGTCATCTTCACCTTCGCCCATACCGACGATACCGCCGCAACAGACATTAATGCCCGCACCGCGCACCCGCTCTAAAGTGTCCAAGCGGTCTTTATAGGTGCGGGTGGTGATGACTTCTGAGTAATAATCTTCCGAGGTGTCCAGATTGTGATTGTAATAATCCAGGCCACCTTCTTTCAATCGTGTGGTTTGGCTGTCGGTCAACATCCCCAAAGTCACGCAGGTTTCCATGCCTAAGGCTTTCACACCTTGCACCATTTCCACGACACGCTCAATATCGCGGTCTTTCGGTTGCCGCCAGGCCGCACCCATACAAAAACGCGATGCGCCTTGGTCTTTGGCCTGTTGTGCAGCTTGCAGGACTTTATCTATCGGCATCAGGGCTTCGGGGTTTAGGCCGGAATCGTACCGCGCACTTTGCGGGCAATAGCCGCAATCCTCTGAGCAAGAACCCGTTTTGATGCTGAGCAAGCTACTGATTTGCACTTCGTTAGGGTCAAAATTCGCCCGGTGGACAGTTTGTGCCTGAAAAATCAGGTCATTAAATGGCAGGGCGAACAGGGCTTGGACTTCGGCGAGTTGCCAATCGTGGCGTAATACAGACATTTTTACAGGCTCCGGCTATAGTTGTTGTAAGCGTAAACCACCACTTATCAACTTGTTATTATGAATTTGGTATACAACTGGCTTAATATTATACAGGATTACCTGTTACCGCCTACTTGTCTGCTGTGTGGCAACCCAGGTCAAGCGCACCTGGATTTGTGCCAGCCTTGCCAACTCAGCTTGCCGCGCAATAGCCACAGTTGTTACCAATGCGGGATTAATCTGGAAACGCCGTCCGCTGCGCCAATGCTGTGCGGCGATTGTTTAAGCCGCCGTCCGGCGTTTGATGAAACTTACGCGCCGTTTGTTTACCACGAGGCCATGCGCTATTGGGTGACGGGGCTAAAATTTGGGGCGCAATACAAAAATGCCCGCCTGTTAGGGCATTTGTTGTCAGAACATTTACAGCACACCGCGCAAAAACCGGACTTGATTGTGCCCGTCCCGCTCCATAAAAGCCGCTACCGGCAACGCGGCTTTAACCAAGCCCTAGAAATCGCCCGCACGGTCAGCAAGGACATGCAAGTCCCGTTAGATGTATACAGTTGCCAACGCCAGCACAACACGCCCCAACAAAGCCAATTGCCCGCCAAACAACGCCGGAAAAACCTCAAAAATGCCTTTGCCGTGGTCAGGCCTCTCAACGCGGCCCATGTCGCCATTCTCGATGATGTCATGACCACAGGATCAACCGTGCATGAATTGGCGAAGGTTTTGAAAAAAGCCGGAGTGGCGAAAGTGGATGTGTGGGTTTGTGCGCGGGCCGTGCGTTAGGGGTGGCGCGAAAGATGATTGGCGACCAGATTTTCTAGCATTCAGTAATGCTAAATGGTCGGTATTATTTTCGTAGGGGCGAACGGTTGCTCGCCTGATCGCTTAGGGTTTCGGTGCGAGCATTAAAAAAGGCGGACAATCGCCCCTACAGCATGTTGGGTGGAATAGCGAAGCGTATTCCGCCGAATGATTCGTATGCCATGCGGCGCAATACGCTATCGAGACTGTGAAAGTATTCAAAAACAAGGTGGTTAAAAACAAAAAAATCACTGCGGAATTAAAAATGCCTTAAGAAAGGGCTTTTTTTAACGGTTTTTACGCATATTCCCATTTTTTATCCCCCTTTTCCCGGCGTTGGGCGCAATAATCCCGTAACTGCCCCACGCCAAGCAAAACTAACACCCGGCTGAAATTATATCCCAGCACCATCAAGCTAAACTCACCGCGGCATTTTTCCAAGCCACGCATCAAAAAATGTTGCGCACCAGCCCGGTTTTTCAGCGTCCCAAACGGATGTTCCACTAAGGTGGCGCGTTTTTTCATCATCTCCGGTTTTTGTCCCATGCGCAGCTTGTGGCGCTCAATGACCGCTTCATGCTCCCAGCGTTCTATTTGTTTGCGTCGTGTGCTTGGCTTTAAACACTGTTGCCGGATCGGACAGCCTGCACAGGTTGAGGCTTTACTTTGGTAACGGATATAGTTTTTTAGAAGTTACGCATTGACGACAGCCTGAAAATTTGGGTTCAAGTGGTTCATGGT
>CAYUQV010000056.1:0-22257 GCA_964446885.1 uncultured Methylocucumis sp. | reverse complement strand
ATAATCAGTATTTGCTCCGGGTCATCGGGGTAATTTAAGCGCGATTGCCCTGCCCGCCGCCGTTTGTTGCGCTGGGTGTAGTCGGTTTACTGGACAGCACCGCGCACATAAAGCAGTGCGCCGACATCGGTATAGGTTTCGCCATGCACTGACCCGGCAGGTGCCAATTGGTAATCACCCTCCCTGAGCAGCATGTCCCCTAAAAACGCTTCGCCCGATAGGATGAGGCATTCCTCGTTATCGAGATGCGTATGGCCGGGGCAGGCCGTTCCTGGCTCTAAGCGGTAAAAGCGCGAACTCAATGCACGGTCGGCGTAGAGTTCTTTTTTATACAAGCCTTCATGCACACGCTCCCAACCTTCATCGCCCACATACACCGTTTTGGCCTCACCGCCTGGGTGCGGCAACAAGCCACCGAGCAGCTCTTGAAACACCCGGCCTTTGTCGCCCAACGAAGTGCCGCGCAAAAAGGCCAATGCGCCTTGTTTAGACGAAATTTGCCCATGCCGGCTATGTGCCGGGGACAGGTGATAATCGAAGCGTCCTAAATCAAGCTGGCCCATTTGCAGGCCTCCGTGCAAGACAATGCCTTCTTCTAGCCAATTATGCCGATGCACTGGCAACGCTGCGCCCGGTGCAAATTCAACCAAAACCGAATTGCCTTCAGGCCCTTGCCACAAGGGTTTATAGCGTATGCCTTTGGTTAAGGTCTGCCAGACACCTTGTTTGACTCTAACCGTCAAGAGCTGGGCATGTGCCAGTACGCTTGCCGCCAAACGCCCGTCCAAACGCGCCGCCAAGCGTTGCTTCATTGCCAAAGGCGGAGCCACAGGTGCGGCCCCCTCCAGTAACAAACGGTGCAGTTCCGTTTGTTCGGCCATGTCGTCCTGCTCTGGTGTTAATGATTGTTTGCTCATGCGTTACGCCTATGATCCTATCCGGGTGGTTGTAAAGATTGCTTTAAGCTGGCCAATGCCCGCCGGATTTGGGATTTGACCGTGCCTAGCGGCATTCCGGTGTGCCTCGCGATTTCGTCGTGGCTCAAACCGCGAAAAAACGACAGCGCCAACAGTTGCTGCGCCACTGGCTCCAGCAGGGCCAATGCCGTTTGCAGGCAGTGGTCTTCTTGGATGGCGGCGAGCAAATCTTGCGGATCATGGACACCGGGTGCGGGCATGTTCACGAGTTCGTCATCCGCATCCACGGTTTCCACATCATCCTTCCGGCGCAAGGCATCCAAGGCCCGGCTCCGGGCGATGGTCAGTATCCACGTGGCCGGATTGCCGCGTTCGGGGTCAAACCGGGGGGCTTGCCGCCAAACCTGCCAAAACGCATCTTCGGTGACTTCTTCCGCCGTTTGCTGGCTACGGGTGATGCGCAAAGCCAGCCCATAGACCCGTGGCAGCATGATGTCATATAACTGGGCAAAAGCGGTTTGGTCTTGCTCAATGATTCGCGCCAATAAATCCCGCAACGCTTGCGGGTTGTCTGCCTGATCGGCTGTGCCATCACCTTTGCTGCCATCGCCCAAGCCGCCTTGCGGATCACAACACGGCTGTTCGGCGACCTGCCAATTCACGGATTGGCCTAATACTAACGCCATCGCCTGTTCCTTTTCGTCATCGGCTTGATTGTTCATGTCAGTTTCGTTACCAGTATTACGCAAATAAGCAGAAATTGGATGCAAACGGTGGCTAAAACATTCGTCAGCTCAGCGACGTGCGGATTGTCGGAACGGTTTTGTTACCTGTTCCGTCAGTTTTAGGTTCTTATTTATCGGACTAACGTATTATCTTTAATTGTTTCAACTTCTTTGACAATACGCTGACCGAAGACTCATTGATCGGCGTATCGCTTAAATACAGCCTTTGTAATTGCGCTAAGCCGGACAAAACGGACACATCACTCACCGCCGTATTGTTTAAATTAAGCTCTCGTAATTGCGTTAAACCAGACAAGGCGGACACATCACTCACTGCCGTATTGCTTAAATAAAGCGAGTTTAATTGCGTTAAGCCAGACAATGCGGACACATCACGCACTGCCGTATCGACTAAATCAAGGAATTTTAATTGAGCCAAACCAGACAAGGTAGATATATCACTCGCATTCGTATTCCTTAAATCAAGCCCTTGCAATTGCGTTAAGCCAGACAAGGCGGACACGTCACTCACCTCCGTATTGCTTAAATAAAGCCCTAGTAATTGTGTTAAGCCGGACAAGGCGGACACATCACTCACCACCGTATTTCTTAAAATAAGCCATTGTAATTGTGTTAGGCCGGACAAGGCGGACACGTCACTCACCGCCGTATTGTATAAATAAAGCCCTTGTAATTGCGTTAAGCCGGACAAGGCGGACACATCGCTCACCGCTGTATCGCTTAAATAAAGGGATTGTAATTGCGTTAGGCCCGACAAGGCGGAAACATCGCTCACCGCTGTATCGCTTAAATCAAGGGATTGTAATTGCGTTAGGCCGGATAAGGCGGACACATCGCTCACCGCTGTATCGCTTAAATCAAGGTGTTGTAATTGCTTTAAGCCGGACAAGGCGGTCACATCACTGACCGCCGTATCGTTTAGATGAAGATATTGTAATTGCGTTAATCCAGACAATGCGGATAAATCTGTTAGGTCGGCACCTGCTAAACATACTTCCGTTTGCTGTTGCATCACTTCCAGCCCCCGTTCTATCGCCGCAAAATCTTGTTGCCATAAGCGATTAACCAAGGTTTTACAGGATAAATGACGTATAGAAAAAAATGCAGGAATTTGTAAATAAAAAGCCCATAAACGCTTAATATAGGTTTCACGCTGGCTGGGCGTTAGTTTTACGCCACTGTCCATAACGATAGAGGCTAATAATAATGGCGCGTTGATGTCATTTTCTGAAGTTTCTTCTCTCTTATGTGCGAACTCAGGAAACAGCTGATTAAGGTATTTTCCGGCTAATTTGGCATGATCTAATTGTTCAAAAAACAACACGAAGGTTTCATGCCACCAAATACATTGGGTTTTAGTTTTTAAACTCCTCCACTTTATTTCGCCTAATTCCGCTTGCAGTTTTAAGGCCTTGGCGGCGAAGTATTCCAAAAAACTTAAATGGCTAAACCCGTATAAGCCATTGGCGCGTTGAATAAATAAGCCGCTACGTTCGGCAAAATCGCGTAATAAAAAGCTGGTTTCTTCTGCAATCGCGTCCTTATCAACGTCTAATTCGCTTAATTTGTCCTGCAAAATAGCGCGTACCTTAGCTTCTGAAATTAAAATCGCGGTTTCGTTTTCACTACGGCTGTGCTGCATAGTGAGGGCAATCGCGGCTAACCATTGGCTACGGTCTGCATAATCAAAACGGCTTAACGTTGAAATTCCCCTAGCGGTATCTAAGGACACGAGATAAGTTTCCGCAATGCGTTGATACAATTCAGCGCGGCCATCTGGCAAACGTCCACGCCGGGCATGAATAAAACAAATCATATTCAGCAATACAGGAATACGCGACAACCGCCCTAAACCATCATTTTTTTTCATGCGGCTGATGAGTTCTGCCACCCGCTGTTGATGGTTGCCGTCATGGTTTGGCTGATATTGCTGATACCAGTTGCTGACAAATTGTTGCGCTTGCTGATAGGCAAACGGCACCAAATAATGCACAGGCAATAATTCGGCTTTATCACGCATGAACTGATTTTCTAGGTCTTCATTCGGGGCTTGTGTTGCCAAGCCAAACCATTGCAACTGGTCAAAACCTACAATGCGGGAGCTGATTACAAAACGGCAAGCAGGATAACGGTGCATTCCTTCTAATACGGCTTGGCCTAAGCGTTGCCGTGTTTCCTGATGGGTTATTTCATCTAAACCATCCAATAAAATAATGGCTTGGCCACTGTGTAATAAAGCCTTGACCACGGCTTCTTCGCCGTCAAACGCCTGCATTAAATCGTCATTCTGTTGGGTAAATACCTGCCATAAATCCTCAAAATTATTTACGCCCCGCAAGGGCAGTTCCCGCAAAATCAAGGCAAAAGGCACTAATTCACCTAAGGCCAATTTAGTTAAGTTTTCACCGACATTGGCAAAGGCAAACATCAACCAATGGATTAAGGTGGTTTTGCCCGTACCTGGGTCGCCTAAGATAAAACAATGCGGATGCTGCTTTAAGACATCGTAAATACTTTGCCAATCTGGTTGTGTGGTGTTTTCTAATTCAGCGCGTATCACTTGCTCAGGGTCTAAATGATTTTTGGCTAAATGGGGAAAGACAAATAAATCTTTTAACGGAATGGCTTTGTTTTTTTGCAGCTCCCCGGCGTCCGCCAAAGACAAACCAAAATTATCTAGGTGCATGAATTTTAGCCGGACATTTCGGGTGTAACGTAATAGCGGATGGCTGTTTTTAATATCAAAAAACTCAGCTAAGTTGGGGGCTTGGGGCTTGGGTAGTAATTGTTCTGCCATGTCAGATTCCTAAAAATGGCTTTAATTCGGCTTCAGTTATTGTGCCTAAACTGGCAAATAGCGTATGCAATCGAAACACATGGCTATCACTGGGGTTGGTGGGTAAAGGGCCATTCACTGACATTGAACGGATAATGCCTTTCATGGGGACATAAAAACTTTTCATGTCCGCTTCGCTCGGATCAGTTGCCGCATAATCGCTTACTTTTTGGATATATTCGGGATTTTTTTCTAACTGTTCATGTAATTCACGGTGAAACGTATAAATAACCGTCGTTGCCAGCAATAATTCATACTGTCTAGGAAGTGAATTGGCTTTAATAAAAGCCGATGCCGCGAGTTTTTCATTGTGGCGCAATACCACACCTAAACGATTGGCCAGGGCTTTTATTTTGCGCGGATTGGCGGGTAAACAGTCAAAACGTTCAGCCACGGATTTAATTTGAGCGCGGTAAGCAGAGGGAATAACGTCATTATTGTTGAGTGTTAATCCTTTTAACAAACTCTCTAAATATTCTGCTTTGCGTTGTTTATCAGGCAATGGCAAATGATAAATGTCCTGACAAATTTTTTCTAAATACTCACGCGCTTGCTGTCCGTCGCTGCCATCGTCTATCGCCAAGGCTTTTTTCAACGCCCGTTCAATTTGGCGTTGGTCTATAGCAAAAACGATCACGCAATTTTTCAGATTCAGATAAACCTTGATGCCTTCCAATAATTTTAAAGCCGCTTCGGGATTACAACGGTCTAAATCATCAATAAAAATCACCAGTTTTTTGTTCTTATTGCCCAAGGCTTTATCTATCGCCGCTTCCAATAAATTACTAATGTCTTGGCTGGCTAAATGGTTGCGATAACGCTCTTTTTCATAATCCGCCGCGACTTTAGGAATATCACCGAATTTAGGCGACATCACGCCGCCACTTGCCGCTTTAATGGTTTCATCAAACGCGCCTAAAACGCCTAAAAAGGTAATGCCTAGCATATCGCCAGACTTTTCCAACACCTTATTCCATAAATTAAACGCGGCACGAACCTCATGCAATAACGCGACGATGGGCGTGGCTTCATGCTGATAACGCCAAGCCTCAAACCACACGGGAACAATTTCTGAGTCTTCAGGTATCCTTGCACCGTGCGAAGCACCCGTTAAGGCTTTATACAACTGCAATAAGGCACTGGTCTTACCCATGCCCCAATAGCCATTGATGGCAATGCCTTTCGGCGGTGTGCAGTCTTTAATAATTGTTGCAATACCCTGAATAAAATTATCAGAATCAAAGCCGTTTTCGTCAGTGGGCTTGTCGTTATGAGTCAGCATGGCGTTCGCTTAATGAGTGGAAATAAAGTCGTGAGTTTTACGGCATCATAGTTTTTTAATGTTGAGGGAAAAAGACAGAAAAAGAAAGGCTCTTTATGGATTTTGTCGCCTCAGTTTTATCGTTCCCACGCTCTGCGTGGTAACGCATCCTGCAACGCTCCGGCGTTGCGTAAGGTGACGCTGGAGCGTCACGGGCGGCATTCCCACGCAGAGCGTGGGAACGATGCGCAACGCCGCCAGCCGCATTTTCGGTAGCTTGCAACGTTTGCGCAGGGGAGGTGCCTGACGGCGATGGTGTGAAATCCCCTCTATCCTGATTTGGCAGAACCCGGATAGAGGAGGGAAGGCCGATATTAAAGAGGGTGCTTAATTGGCAAACAACGGCGGTGCGGTCACAGTGCTAGGCAACGCGCCGCTTTCCAGGACATTGTCTTGGGCATCGCGGATTTCCAATGTGCCGCCGGGTGTGGTTTGGTTGAACTGGACGGTCACTTTGCGGCCATCTTTAAACGTCAAAACCGCGCCCGTTTGGTTGCTGGCATCGGCTCGCACTGCGCTTTGCAGGCTTTGGTTGACATCCAGGACATGCAGGAAATAACTCTCGCCTGCCGTGGTGTCGGCGACATCGACCCGATAGCCTGACAAAATGTCTTCATCCAACGTCGGCCAAGACAGCACTTGGGTGGTCAAACCTGCCGGGGCGAGGCGGAGCACGTCCAGGCGGTCGGCGGCACGGGTGACGCTGAAGCTGTTGCCGTTGACGGCAGGCAATTCCGCGCTATTGAATGTCCAGATTTTGCGGGTGTTAGGGCCTACGGCACGCGCCCGGTCAAAAATGATAAAGGTTTGGGGTTTGATGAAGATAAATTCACGCTCCACTTTGCCGACTTGTGGCTGGTTGCCATAGACCGGGGTTATTTGCGATGAGGCGTAGTCGTAGTTTGCTTTGTGCGCCAAAGCCCGCATCTTGCACGACCCTGCGCCCGTTTCTTCGTAGCGTTGGTGGATGACTTGGCCATTGTCTTCAATCCTGACCAAGTTATGCGCGGTTTCCACTTGCTGCAAACCGGAGTGCGAATCTATGTTGGCATCGTAGGCCAGCCAGCTGCCCTTAAAGAGCGTGAAGCTGCCTTGGTCGGGGTGGGCGTGGCTTTCGGTGTACGGGCCGCAAATGAAATTGGCGTACACGGCGTTTTTATCCCAACTCGAACGCATCGGGAATTGGCCCGTGCCGCGTCCCCAATAAGCCGTTGCCAACGAGCTGAGCGGCAGTTCGGTGATACCCTCGTGGTCGTAGAGATAATCACTGTAAAACATGAAGCTGTTTTGCATGGTCGGTACGGTCGATTCTGCCAATAAGGTTTTGGCGACGCCAGCCAAACCGTCATTCGGGAACAGGCGCATCAGCACTTGCAAATAGTCGCGGTGATAATCAAATAAAGCCGCCGTGGAATCGCGGGCGTGGTCGCCTGTTGGGGTCAGTTGGTCTAAGGTTGGGGCGATGCTGTGCATCATATGCGCCAACGAGGCTTTGGTATGCGGTGTTTTTTCGGCGATGCGCTCCCCGGTCGAATGTTCCCACCAATCATATAAACGCCACAGGTTTTTCATGGCTGTGCCGTAGCCCGTGCCTTCGCGTGAGCCACCGCCTTTCAAGTCGCGGTTGAAGGTCGGGAACAGTTGCCTTTGTAATTTGGCGGTGCGGAATTTATTGAGCCACGCGGGGGCTTGGGTGTTTTCGTCATAAGTGGCCAAACCCAGCAACATGGTGGCTTCCAGGAACGAGTAATAATAATTGTTGACCGGGTTGTCCACCGACCAGCCGCTCCACGGATAGGCGGTGTTGCCCCATTTGGCTTCGGTGTGGTGCCAGACATTCCACACCGCCCGGTTGCCGTAGGTTTTCCAGTGTTGCCGCCGGGTTTCGCTGATCGAACTGCGGCACCAATCGTAAACCAAGGCGACATTGCCGATTTTCGGGCCGACTTCCAGATAACTGTCATAAGCCACGGTAGGCCGTTGGTTGCGGCGGATCATGCGCTCTTCTGACAACACAAACGCGTCCGTTTCGGCGACGGCGTATTGGCAATAAGCCGCATTGCCTGTGATTTGCCCCATTAAGGCCGCATACCAAGGTTCAAAGCCGTAATAATTGACTTCGCCAGCGATTTGGTTATCCACCATCGCCTTAAAGCGCATCGCCGATTCGGCGTGGTTGTCGAGCAGGTTACGCAACCGGGTCAGGGTGGCGGGGTCTGAAATTAAGATTCTAGGGGAGCCTAGCGGGCTAATGGTGATGTCGCTATAAGCTGGGGTGGCGATGGCCAAACCCAAAACGGCTAAGCTGAGGCGTAATTTGCGGAAAGAGTTAAGCATGGTGATTGCTCCAAAAGCGTCAATAACCGATGGCTTTGCACGGTTAATGAATTTTTTATTAAGAACACTAAGTGTAGTGCGGATAAAAAAACTGCCAATTGCCCAATGCAAAGCAAAGTTTGCTGATGCGGGCGGATGGATAGCAATTGGCAGAGGTCAAAAGGCGATAGTGTTCCCGCCTACGCGCCCAACAGCATGGGGCGTAAACGGGAGAAGCCAGGATAATCAGCGATGCGTTAATGGAATGTTAATTGCCACGGTGACGTGTGGGAATTGGGGACTGGCGCACAGTTTGGATTGTGTCCAAGGATGTATCCTAAATGCCGTAGGAGCGGGCCATGCCCGCGACATTGCCCAATAAGTAGTGGTGTAAAATCATTTAACATGAGTAACGGGGGGCGGGACGGGGTTTCAATACCCCGTCCTTAAAGTTTCGAAGTCGCTATAGCTACTGAAAACGTTACGGAACGGGTAATAAACCCGTTCCAGCCCGCATGCCCGCGACAAACAACGGACGGATTCCATTACGTCAATTATGTTCGCGGGCATGGCCCGCTCCTACTTTGGTGTTTCTCTTAACTGGATTTTACGGCCCGCTTAACGTCAGGCCAATAATGACCGGGTCGTGGTCTGAGGTGCGCAACGCATTGGCGGCATACAGGCTGGTTAATTGATCGGCTGTTTTATAATTGGTGTTGTAGTCCAATACGCTAGGCTCATCGGCGTTGATATGCCATTCGCTGACCCCTTTCACTTGTGTCGCCAAACTGGACGAAGCCAGCGCATAATCAAGATAACCCCATTGGCCATCAAACACATAAGAATAAGCGTTAACACCGATGTGTTTTTCTATCAGGTTCGTGTATCCGGCATTTTTGAACGCGCTGATCGGGTCTTCTTTGGCGTAGGCGTTGAAATCGCCCATCACCAAAATATCATCGTCGCCCGTGTTGGTTGGGTTGAGTGACAGCCATTCGGTCAATTCCTCGGCGGCGGCAGTGCGGGTTTTGTTGCAATCGCCTTGACCATCGCCCTGATCGGTATCCGCCGCAATCGGTGTGGTTGAGCGGGTTGCGCTTAATAACGCGATGTTATTGTCACAGGCACTGCCTTTGGATTTTAAGTGTGTGCCGACAACAATAAACCGCGACCCTGTGGCTTTTTCTTGGAAGGCTTGCGCCAAGGCTGGGCGGTTACGGCTAGTCACGCCTGTGCTGGTTTGGTATTTGCCGAATGCACCTGTGTTTAAAACGGCGGTGTTGCCCACTTTAGTGACTATGCTAGGCTTGTAAATCATACCCACTTTAATGGCATCCGTACCCAGCGAATTGCTGCCTTGGGTCAGGTCGGGGTTGATGAACGCATAAGTGCCAGCCCCGGTTTTGGCATTGAGCTTGTCAACCAAAAACTGGATGGCACTGGCCGTGCCATAACCGTCATTTTCGATTTCATTGACAACCACCACCGCCGCGCCCGAATTGACCAGATTCTCAACGGTCTTTGGCCATTGCCGATTAAATTCGGTGAGGTTTTCCGCGCCCCGGCAATTAGCGGTGGATACGGAGCCACCCACCCCTAAACTACAGTTGGTGTAGGTATTAAAAAAATTCAATAAATTGGCCGCAGCGATTTTCAGCACACCGTTGACGGCGGCGGGGATGGCCGGGCGGGCGTTGCTGGCGACAAATTTAGGCGCACCGCCTGCTAACGCATTAATAGGCCGCAACCGGAACGCATTGCCGCTGGCAGCATTGCCCGACCATGTGTAAGTCATGATCCCGGTCAGATTGGCGATGCTGTCGCCACCGCGTAAAGTGTTGCTGGCGGACAGCGGGTTGCCGTTGCGGCCCAATTTGATGGGGTTAGGATTTTGGGTTTGCCACTCGTCATCAACAATCAGCCTGTTCAAATGATTGCTTGCCTGCTGTTTCAAGGCGTTGGTGCCGGGCGTGGTGATGTGGGTGGGTTGCGGCAGGCGTTTGCCGGATGACAGCACAATTTGCCCAAAGCGGCCTAATTGATAATGTTCGGTCACATATAAGGTTTGCGTGAACTTGACCAACATGCCTTCAAAACGCTCCAGGTAATCCACGCCGCCGACGGGTGCAGGTACGGGTAAGCTGACTGTCACGGGCGCGATGCTGGTGGGGGTGGCGCATTTGACAATCGTGGGCGAGATGAGTTGGGTTTGACCCTGGTTTTCCGTTACCGTACCTGTCACTTGCACGGTTTGTCCTAAACTCACGGCATTGTTGCCTGCGTTGTAAACAAAAATCGCATCGGATGTAGTGGCATTGCCGTCTGTTTTGCTGGCGATGTTTTGCAAATAAAAACCGCCCAAGGCAGGCGATGAGCCTTCGTAGTCTCCTACCACCACGCCTTCTACGGTGCGGGTTCCGGTTAATGCCGCCGATGCGCCCGTGCCTTGGATTTGGTCGATGGGCGTATCCGGGATGGCGCAGCTTGCCGCATCATCATTGCTGATGGAGCCGATGCCTTGCCCGTCTGCGAGGCTTGCGCCCGTAACATTGCTGATGTTGACAAAAAAACTTTCGTTATTTTCAAAGACCGTATCACCCGTGCCATTAACGGTGAACGTATAGTTTGAAGCCCCGGCGGGAATATTTTGGTTGGTGAGGGATTTTGCCGTGTAGTCGCTGCCTGCGGTGGCTGTGCCATTGGCTGTGGCGATATTGAATTTTACGCCCCCAGCAGGCGCTGGAGCGGACAAACTGACGGTGAAATTATAAGGCTTGCTGCCGCTATTGCCCTCGGCGGCAGTCACGTCGTTTATTTTCAATACGGTTGCCGTACTTCCGTTTGGGGTCAACGTAAAATCATCCACCGCCAAACCATCATCGGCACTTAGCGCGTTCGTGTCTTCCCAACGTAGCCAAAACGTTGCGCCATTGGCGATGTTCAGCGCGGTGATGGACGAGGCTTTGCGGGCGCGGTTGGCGGCGGCATTGCCATCTTGCGCCCCAACGCCGACGGTTGTCGGTGTGCTGAAACCCAGTGCTGCAACGCTAGTCCAGCCGCCGTTGTTAAGCGTGGTGGCATTGGTGCTGTATTGGAAATAAATGCTGTCAGTACGTCCCGCTGTACCTAAACGCCATTGTTCACCTGTGTACGCAATCGCCAAGCTATTGATGGTTTTCCCGGTATTATTGGTGAAACAGACACCGAACAAAGGGATTAAGGTACCGCTTTGCAAGCTGCCTAAAGCCCGGTCAGCACTGCCAACCGCGCCAAAACTGTAAGTGTCGCCCGTGTTCGAACTGCCCGGATCGCCAGAATAAAAGCTGTTGGCATGGGTTCCTGTTTCCGACATCGCCCAACCCGTAATCGCTAAAGGATTGGCCCAACCGCTGCTGGCCAAGCCGTTGAAGTTTTGGCTATAAGCCCCGCCTAGGCTTGTCAATGGCACACAAGTGGCGTGGGCGTAGGGGGCAATGGTTAAGGCCATGATTACGCCAAAACTCAGTAGGCAAAAGGTTGGCAGGCGGTTGGGCAACATGAGGGCCTCTCGTGGTTTTGGAGGAATAGGGATAAGGTTTAATGCCGTAAAGTTAAGTGTTGTAGGGGCGGGTTGTGTCCGCGAATACGATCCCTTTTGAAAAAGGTCGCGGGCATGGCCCCGCTCCTACTCAGGAACGTGCATGAATTAACTTCGACAACGTGTTCCCTCTCCCTCCTGGGAGAGGGCTAAGGAGAGGGGATATTTTAAGCTCGTTCCTAACCACATGACGGCGTGAGTTACTGAAATTTAATCCAATCCTTTAAGTCATAAAGGTCTTCTTGTTTGTGACCTAGCAGGTTTTTGACAATGGCTTTCAGTTTGTACACCGATTTGCTGGATTTGCCATATCTTGATGCAGGGCATTCTTTGTTTAGCGTGATGATGGGTTTCAGCTCCCGGTGCAAGTTTTCCATCGCTTTTTGTTTGTCGCTATAGTTAAAGATACCGCCCGAACCCACGAATAAAATCTCACTGCCAAAGGCTTGGCTGAGGCTTTGCCTTAAGTAAGTCAGTCGGGTTTGGTATTCCACATCAAAATACCCAAACGGTTTTTGCACAGCGGACACGGTAAATTCAGTGCCGCGCTTAGTTATGGAAATGCCTTTGTCGCTACCGTTGAAACTAATTAAAAACGAATAATCAGCTTCGTATTCATTTAGATAGTCCTTGCAAACCAGGATATTGGCTTCCAGTAACGAGATGATTTTTGCGACATCGGCATCACTGGTTTCGCCGTAGCGGTTCGCCCGTGCTATTTCGTCCGCCATTTCTTCTTTCAGCTTATTGGCATCTAAGGGTTCGCGTAACACGCAATTTTGGACGGTTTTGTTTGCTATCGAGAAACCAGGGGCAATGTCGAACACTTGCGTGTCAGTTTCGCCGACATGGCTTGTGAAATAATCGGTTGGCCTTTCGGTGTTGTGGGTTGGTTCATTGGCATAAAAGAGCGCGTTTTCCAAAAACACGACATCGGCGGCAAACGGGAAAGCGTAGGCCGGAGCCAGGCCTTTGACTATCCTTGCCCAGATGGTATTGAAATGATGTTGCCTGCTGGCCGCCGTTTTGACATCGTCTTTGCCGGGAATGCTGTAGCAGTTAGGGAAATGTGAGGCGACACCGTAACCGCAAAACAAGTAGTCGATCACGTCAAATTTTTCGTTTAGCCAAGCGATGAATTTGTCTTGCAACTCAATGGGGGCGGCGTGTAGCGCGTCATTGGCGTTAACGCAGACTTCTTCGCCGTCTTGTATCACCATCAAAGTATCGTCACCATGCGTGGGCAAGATATAGCAATTCACGTCTTCGTTTAAGGCCAACACTTGGTCAGGATGCACTTCGGTGACATCGTAGCCTAGCTTTCTGATGTCTTCGGCCAAGCCAATTTCGCTGGATACGATGATTTTGCTGTCGGCGAATTTTTTGAGTGTGCCGGGATGGAAATGGTCGTGATGGCCGTGGGAAATGTAAACATAATCTATTTTGATGTTGTCGACGGGTTCCGTTTTGGCTAACGGGTAGTCCCACCATTGCGCCCCAAAACACGGTGCCCCCCACCAAGGGTCTGATAGGATGGTCAGCCCCTTTGTTTCTATTAAAATTGCAGCATGGCCAACAAACGTGATTTTCATAGATACCCCCCAATTATTATGATGATGTGGTTCAAAGGCGAAGTGCGGGTTTCATTAATACACACTTCTTGTATGGATTATACGTCAAGCCTCATCATTTGCGTTGTCGAATTGCCTTGAGGTTATGTGGTTTTGGTTACGTCCGCGTTTAATAAATGATGTTATGCAGACATTTTCTGCGAGGTAGAAATCAATGTAATCGAGTCGCTATCGCGACAGATTATTTAATCGGGTTCCCGCACCCGAAAGCGGGGTACTTTCTTTTGCTCCGCCTCGGCAACTGCTCCTGCGTTGCCCTACCTCCTGCATCCTTGCAGTCGAAAAGAAAGTACCTAAAGAAAAGGCGGCCCGGTCGCCGCTGATGTCTTGCGCTCCTCACATTTGTCGGGGGTAGGCAGAATGGGCTTCCTGCCCATCTGCCTCCGTGCGGCATCCCTGTCGCACCCCTTCATGCCCTGCGGGTATTCGGGCCATTCCCGACAAATGTTGCGGTGCTCGACGCGGCAAACGAGGTAATACTACGTTACTGCGTAACGTCAGTTAATAAGCCCCCGTCCGCTGCAAGACCATGGCCACGGCGGCGGCACGGGTGGTTACGCCGAGTTTTTCGTAGATGTGTTCCAGATGTTTGTTGACGGTGCGGTGGCTGCTTTCCAAAATCAGGCCGACTTCTTTGTTGGTTTTGCCACGGGAAATCCACATCAAAATTTCCGCTTCCCGGAAGGTCAATCCTAGGGCATCTTTCAAGGATTCCAAATTCCATTCGCCTGCGTTTTTCTTGAGCAGCAACAAATATTCCCCGGCATTTTGGCAAGCGGTCATGCGCACCGTCACACCGCTGTGGCTGCGGAATTCTTCGCTGGCGGCTTCACTGAGGTTGCGGTTGGTTTTGAACCAATCCAGCAAGGTTTTGGGTAAGGCATCACCTAACGATAAAGTCGTGTGCGGGGCGATGTCCGTCAACACAGAACGCGCCGCTGGGGTCAACCAGGTGATGTTGCCTAGGCCATCAACCGCCAACGCACAGAACGGGCTTTGATTGAGGGCGTTTTCAGCGCGTTGGCGGTCGCGAGATAAGGCCAGATGCACTTCGATACGGGCGAGCACTTCGGGCGGGCGGATGGGTTTGACGATGTAATCCAAACCGCCTTCGCCGAAACCGCGCAACAAATTGTCCAGCTCGCTCAAACCTGTCATGAACAAGACCGGGATGGCGGCGGTTTGGGGATTGGCCTTGAGGCGGCGGCAGGTTTCGAAACCGTCTATGCCCGGCATCATCACATCCATCAGGATAATGTCCGGTGGCAGGTAGCTGATTTGTTCCAGCGCGGACAACCCGTCAGTCGCCACCAGCACCCGGTAATTGGCTTCGGATAAGGTATCGGACAGCAGCGCCAGATTGGCAGGCGTGTCGTCAACAATCATGATCGTGCCATTGGCAGGTAAGGATGTGTCCATGAGTGCGGTCTCCTGTAAAGGGGTTGGGGTGTTCGTTTGGGGGAGGCTTAACGTGTACTAATGCAGGACTGGGTTTGTAACCCAGTCCTTAATGTTTTTACTGTATCCGTGGCTATTTGAAACGTTACGGAACGGGCAATAAACCCGTTCCGGCTAGTGTCACTTAAAGCACTAAAAACATTAAAAAACAGTGTCCACGAAAAACACGAAAGGCACGAAAAACGATAGATTTTAGTGCAGGACTGGGTTTGCAACCCAGTCCTTAATGTTTTTACTGTATCCGTAGCTATTTGAAACGTTACGGAACGGGTAATAAACCCGTTCCGGCTAGTAGGGAGCTTAGGTCTCCTGCCCGCAGGTTGCGGCCAAGATGGCCGCGCTCCAAATACTCGTGGTTCGCGGGCATGGCCTGCTCCTACAACAGGTTCCAATCAACTCAAGCTAATAACTTCTTAATTTCCGCCAGCCGGAATTCGCTGGTCAGGGTTTTGATGCGTAAGCTTAACGGGCGGTATTCGGGGTGTTCCTTGACCAGTTTTTCCAGTTTTTTGTTCAGACCCAACAAATCGCCGATACGCACGAAGCCTCGCAGTTCTTGCAACAAGTCATCCGGTGGCAGGGTCAATTCGTCTTCTTGAACCGTGTTGGTGTCGGGTTCGTCATGCTGGCAAATCCACGTCAACCCGGTGTGCAGTTTCAGTTTGTTCAACAAATCCCGCACTTGGATGGGTTTGGCGAGAAAATCATTGCATCCCGCTTGGATGGCGGCTTCCCGGTCAGCGGGATACGCATTGGCGCTGAGGACAATGATCGGTTTTTGCAATCCGTTGCGGCGTAAGGCTTTGGCGGTTTCCGTGCCATCCATCGTCGGCATGGCCAAATCCAACAACACCAAATCCGGTGGATGTTGGCTGGCTTGCTGCAAACTTTCCTCGCCGGAACTGGCGGTGTGCATGATAAATCCGAGCGGTTCTAAAATCGACACCATCACGTCGCGGTGTTCGGGCTGGTCATCAACGACCAAGAGTTTTAGCCGCCGTCCGCGATAGCCTGTGATGTTGTCTTCTTGCAAGGCTTCCGGTTCGGCGCCCAGATTGGGTAAAAACAGCCGCACGGTAAAGGTCGAGCCTTTGCCCATGTCACTGCTCACCGCCAAATCGCCACCCATGATTTCGGCGAGGATTTTACTGATGGTCAAGCCTAAGCCACTGCCGGAAATGGCGTTGCCCGTGGTGGTGTTCAGGCGTGTGAAGGGCTGGAAAATGGCCTCCAATTGCGCGGGTTCTATGCCAGGGCCGGTGTCGATGATTTGGAAATTGGCGACACCGCCGCTGTAGCCAATCCGAACCGTGATTTCCCCGCTCTGCGTGAATTTGACGGCGTTGGTGAGGATGTTCATCAAAATTTGCCCGACCCGTTTCTCGTCGGCGCGTACCCGTTGCGGCAAGGTGTTGAGGATTTGGCAACGGAACGACAAGCCTTTGTCTTCGGCCTGGACTTTATAAAGGCGCACCAAATGCTCAATAAACGCCTGGAAATTAATGGGTTCGTAATTCAATTCAAATTTACGCGCCTCAATGCGGGCGATGTCCAAAATGTCTTCAATCAGGGCCGACAAATGTTCGCCGCTGCGTTTGAGCGTGTCCACCGCTTGCCGGCGATGCTCAGGGATGGCCGGGTCTTTATGCAGGATATACGAATAACCGATGATGCTATTGAGCGGCGTGCGGATTTCGTGGCTCATATTGCTTAAAAAACGGCTTTTTGCACTGTTCGCGCTGTCCGCCATTTTGATGGCCTGTTCCAGCTTGGCATCGGTTTTTTTGTGCTCTTCAATTTCCGTGAGCAACAAGTGCGTTTGTTTGCCCGTTTCTTCATGGGCGACCCGGCGGCTTTCGTCGTTCAGGATCAGCCACCACGTACACAAGCCAATGAATACCAGCAACGACGTGTACACCTTGACGAAATTCGCCAGCAACAACTCGAATGTGGGTAAGGACGCTTCGGCGGCGAGCAAATCTTGGTAATAAATGATGCCGATAAAAATGCTGGTCAGCACCGACAGGAACGCAAACAGCAACACAAAGCGGATGATGCGCAAACGGGCGGTCAGGTGCATCCGCTTCGGCATGAACTTGCGGGCGAACAATTCCAGATAATCGTCCAGCCGTGCGCCGGGTTTGCAGGCATCCAAACAACGGGCATCTAACGTGCAGCACAAGGAACAAATGCTGCCGTTGTAGGCAGGGCAATAGGCGATGTCCTCATGCTCAAACTCGTTTTCGCAAATCACGCATTGGTTGTGGCTGTGGCGGTTTTTCTTGTTGCGGTCACGCGCCAAATAATGTTTATGGCCCGTGAAAAACGCAATGCTGGGCACAAGCACAAACGCCAAGCTTAAGGAAATGAACGCTGAAAAGGCTTTTGCGGTTTCGCCGAACAGGCCGATATAGGCCAAAATCGACACCACGGACGCCACGAAGGTGGCAATGATGCCGACCGGGTTCAAATCCGGTAAATAGGCGCGTTTAAATTCAATGAGTTTGGGGCTGAGTTTTAAAGGTTTGTTAATCAACAATTCCGCCGCCACCGCGCTGATCCAAGCAATGGACATATTCGAAAACAAGCCCAACACTTTTTCCAAAGCCCCGAACACGCCAAATTCCATCAATAACAAGGCGATCATGACGTTAAACAACAACCAGATCACGCGCCCCGGATGGCTGTGGGTAATGCGCGAGAAAAAATTCGACCACGCCAATGATCCGGCATAGGCATTGGTGACGTTGATTTTGAGCTGGCTGATGACCACAAACAAGGTGGTCGCCGCCAAGGCCCATTCGGGGTTGGGCAACAGTTCATTGTAGGCAATCAAGTACATTTGCGTGGGTTCGTGGGCATGTTCGGCGGGGATGCCGTGGCGCATGGCCAGATGCGCCAACAAGGCGCCGCCCAATTGCCGTGCCATGCCAAAAATCACCCAGCCGGGCCCCGCGCTAATCGTCGCCAGCCACCAGCGTAGATTATTGGCTTTGGTTTTTTCGGGCATGAACCGCAAAAAATCCACTTGTTCGCCGATTTGCGCGACCATTGAAAACGCCACGGTGGTGGCGCTGCCAAATAACAGCCAATCAAAGCCTTCGCCGCTGCCTGCGATCCAAAAAAATGTCTGGGCGGTCAGCAACGCGTCCTGTTCGTGCATGATGACGGCGATGTACGGGGCCATCAGCAAAGCCAACCACACAGGTTGTGTCCACAATTGCATCCGGCTGATAGTGGTGATGCCAAATGTCACCAGCGGGATGACCGTGACCGCGCTGATGACGTGGGCGAGGGCGATGGGAATGTGGAAATACAGCTCCAAGGCCAGCGACATGATCGACGCTTCCAACGCGAACAGCGTAAACGTGAATGAGGCGTAAATCAGCGACGTGACGGTCGAGCCGATATAGCCAAAGCCCGCGCTGCGCGTGAGCAAATCAATGTCGATGTTATAACGGGCTGCGTAATAGCTGATCGGGAAACTGGTGATGAAAATAATCAGCCCCACCACCAAAATTGCCCAAAACGCATTGGTAAAACCGTAATGGATAGACAAAAAACCGCCGATGGCTTCCAGCACCAAAAAGGATGTGGAGCCAAACGCGGTGTTGGCAACTTGAAATTCCGTCCATTTGCGGAAACTGCGCGGTGCGAAACGCAAAGCGTAGTCTTCTAGGCTTTCATTAGCCACCCATGAATTGTAATCGCGGCGGATTTTCGAGATATTTTGGTAAATATTTTTGTTTTTCATGGGTTTGACTAAAATTATTGGGGTGTAAGTTAGAAAATCCCCCCCTAGCCCCCCTTTTTCAAAGGGGGGAATTAATCACTTTTTCGTTGAAATCGCTCGTTCCCAAGCTCCCGCTTGGGAATGCGGTGTGGGAAGCTCCGGCTTCCCGTCATTCTTGAAGCTGGAGCTTCCAGAACGTGGGTTAGTGTTTTTCGTGAACAAGCATTCATCCATCTTTAATCGTCTAACAACCTCATCGCCGCTCGTGCCCAAACTTCAAAATCAACGGTGTGCCTTGGTTATGGATGATGATTTGTTTGCGGCCTTCTTCTTCCTCATCGGTTACGGCTTTGGTAGGTTCCTGATTTTTTTCAATCGGTTCCAAGGCCTTGACAGGTTCGGCTGGATTGACTTTGGGTTCGGTGACGGTTTCGATTTGTAGTGATGGCATCCAGGTTGGGGTTTTAATCGCTTCGGCGGCTTTGGCTTCCGGTGTGGGTGGTGGCAAAAAATGCAGGCCATCAAGCAAATCAAAACAAACGGTGCTGATATTTTCCACTAGGCTGTCTTTTAATTTAGCTGTATTGACAGGTGTTGCCATCGCGCTGAATGACATACTTAAAGCTGCTTGCTGCGCACTATTTGTGTTAGCCACTAAACTGCATTCGATAGGCATGACACTGGCTTTTTGAAAGCCTTGGGCGCGGGGGTCGGAGTTGCCTGCCGAAAAAGAAAAGCCTACAGGCGTGCTGTCGCGGGTAACTTCGCCAATGTCCACTTTTAAAGTGTGCGTGTAATTTTGCCCGTTGCTGGTTTGGAACGGAAACCGCCATTGAGCCAAGTTTTTGATGATACGCCCTTGCAAATCGGGGTCATTGGTTGGCAAACCCAAACGGGTTAATGATGAAGGGTCAATTTGCAATTCAATGGCCTTGATGGCTGATTTGTCGAGGCTTTGCGCGGTGACGGCATGAGCACCCAACAACAGCCAACAAGCCAATAAACGTATCAATGTCGTCGGTTTTTCTCTCATGTCGGTTTCCTGAAGGTGGTGGGAAAGGGCTGTTTTATGGACGGCAGCTTGTCTTAGAAAAAGCGGTTTGCCGTGCGTTTTTGAGGGCTATCGCCTGTCACTACTGTAAAAACCCTAGGATTTTTCTGATATACGTCATTTAACTCATGAGTCAGATGACGCATTGTGAAATATTCACACAAACCAAATAATCCCTACCAGCCGATCCGCATGGCTGCATCAAGTGCCGCTTGATGTATCAATTAACGCAAGCTTAGATCAAAGGGGCTTATCATGAGTAATTCAATTGGGCATTCAACTAACCGGGTTCTCGGATGGTTGCCGACCATCGCTTTAACGGCCTTAGTGGCTGGCCATGCTTCCGTAACGGAAGCCGGGGCAACTTTTAAAATTGACGATACCAAATGGGTCAGTGTTGGCGCAGGTTTGCGTAGCAGTTTCAATGCGAACGAAAATGGCGCACCCAATGGTTCTGATACCAGCACTAACTTTAGCCTGGACAATATCCGTTTATACGTGAACGGGCAAATCCATAAGTATATCAAAGTCGAATTCAACACTGATTGCCAAACGTGCAGCAATGGCGGAGAAGTGCGCGTGTTAGACGCGATTGGTAAGTTTGAAATCAACCCTTACGTCAATTTGTGGGTAGGCCGTATGTTAGTGCCTGCCGAACGCCGCGAAATGAACGGGCCGTTTTACAGTGCGAACTACAATATTTTCGCCAACGGCACGCCTTTTATCCCTGCCGACCAAAACTTGACCGTGCAGTCTGATGGTTCCTCTGCTGGCTCTTATGGCCGTGATGACGGTGCGACCTTCTGGGGTGCTGCGATAGACGGGCGTTTGCAATACGCGTTTGGTTTCTTCCGTGGCTTGCGTAATGGTGCAAACCAAGAAGGCAATGTCATGTTCGCGCAACGTGTCGCTTATAACTTCTGGGAAGTTGAGAAAAACCCTGGCTACTACACTTCCGGTACTTATTACGGTACAGGGGGTGACATTCTGACAGTCGCTGCATCGAACATTTATCAAGAACAAGGCGTGGGTACGGTCGGTAATGCCGGCAATTTCCGTGGCACATCGGTTGATGTGTTGATGGAAAAAGTCCTGCCCGGCAATGGCGTAGTGACCTTAAACGGCGAGTACAAAAACTACGGCATAGACGGCAACACCGCGCCTATTCCAGAAGGCACCGCCCCTGGCTATTTTGGCCTGTTCCAAGGCAACGCCTACGATGTCAGCGCGATGTACTTGTTCCCGCAAAAAGTCGGTTACGGCAAAATCCAGCCTTATGGCCGTTATGTCAACAACATGGCGATCCACAGTGCCGACAAAGACGTGTTTGAAGGTGGTGTGAACTACATCATCGACGGCCACAACGCCCGTGTTTCTTTGAGCTACCAACGTTACCTCGCAGCCGAGCTAAACGGCATGACGCTAGGCTTCCAATGGCAAATCTGATGCCGCACCCTTAGGAGAACCACTCTATGAAAAATTATTTGCAAGCCTGTAAAAAACTAGCCATTACTGTCGCTGTTTCAGCGTTAATGGCCACCACGGCACAAGCCGAAGACACCATTAAAGTCGGCGTGTTGCATTCCTTGTCCGGCACGATGGCGATTTCAGAAACCACGCTGAAAGACACCATGTTGATGTTGATTGACGAACAAAACAAAAAAGGCGGTTTGCTGGGCAAAAAGCTTGAACCGGTTGTCGTTGACCCAGCTTCTAACTGGCCGTTGTTCGCCGAAAAAGCGCGTGAATTATTGACTAAAGACAAAGTGTCGGCCATTTTCGGTTGCTGGACTTCTGTTTCCCGTAAGTCTGTCCTACCTGTCATTGAGGAGCTGAACGGCATTCTCTTCTACCCCGTGCAATACGAAGGTGAAGAATCCTCTAAAAACGTCTTTTACACAGGGGCTGCGCCTAACCAACAAGCCATCCCTGCCGTTGATTATTTGATGAATGACCTGAAAGTCAAACGTTGGGTCTTGGCGGGTACGGACTATGTCTATCCACGCACCACCAATAAAATTTTGGAAGCGTACCTGAAAGCCAAAGGTGTCAAGAAAGCCGACATCATGATCAACTACACGCCATTCGGCCATTCTGATTGGCAAAGCATCGTCGCCGATGTGAAAAAATTCGGCTCTGCGGGCAAGAAAACCGCTGTCGTTTCCACCATCAACGGTGACGCAAACGTACCATTCTACAAAGAATTGGGCAACCAAGGCGTATCGGCTGAAAACATCCCAGTCGTCGCGTTCTCTGTCGGTGAAGAAGAATTGTCAGGTATAGACACCAAGCCATTGGTCGGCCATTTGGCGGCATGGAACTACTTCATGAGCGTTGACACCACCAAAAACGCTGGCTTCATCAAACAATGGAAAGACTACATCAAAAACCCAAAACGCGTGACCAACGACCCGATGGAAGCGCATTACATCGGTTTCAACATGTGGGTGAAAGCAGTCGAAAAAGCCGGTACGACCGATCCAGCCGCCGTACAAAAAGCCATTATTGGCGTGGAATACCCCAACCTGACAGGCGGCATGTCCAAAATGTTGCCTAACCATCACATCAGCAAACCCGTGTTGATTGGTGAAATCCAAGATGACGGCCAGTTTGTGACCGTGTGGCAAACCAACAAAGTCGTCGATGGTGATGCCTGGTCTGATTTCTTACC
>CAYUQV010000055.1:0-23130 GCA_964446885.1 uncultured Methylocucumis sp. | reverse complement strand
CTACCGGGCGGAGCTGATCTTCGGCAAAGGCGCTTAATAGCGCGATTGCCCTGACCTATGTTGATTGGGATATGTCCAAAAGACAGGGAGGTATTGATAATACTTATTGGTAGATGGCGGATATTTCTGATTTTTTGGATGGTAATGCCTGCACTAATCAATCCAATGCTAAATACTATATTTGTTTTATTAATGCCAATTAAATATTAATTTTTTATTAAAAATTGAATATAAATTGCAAAAATGAACTTAATTGATTGCCTGTTTTTAAAAAAAATACGATGATGATCTCCGTTGAAAACAACTGCGTCAGTTCAGTCTAAAATTTATTAGCTATAATTCATTGAAAATATTTGAAAAAATATAATTATTTCAAATAAAACCATAGCCGTAATTGATGGTTTGGATTTTTAAATGATTGACGGTCTTTAGAATTCAGATGTTTTTCAGACAATTTAACAGAAAAAATGGCATATTTGGTATTCCTTTGAAGACCTTGCTACAGCTTTGTAAAGCCATCCAGATGGGAAAGGCAAACTGCGTCAGCGAATGCCCGTTTTTTTGCTTTTTCGTATAACTTTAGCCAGCTAACCAGAAATAAATTATGCCTTCTTTGGTTTTTTTAACTGCATTTGTGACGACAGCCATTTTGATTGTCATCTTATATCCATGGGCGGAGAAAATAGGCTTTATGGACAAGCCAAACGATAGGAAGCGCCACCAAAATCCAATCCCAATGATTGGCGGTATTGCTATTTATCTGGGTATGATTGTGACGTTATTGATCTGCGGCATCCAAATTTCCGCCATTACCCCTTTTTTGATTGCTTCGACAATACTGGTGGTGGCCGGGCTTATTGATGACAAAACAGATTTGGGCGTAAGGTACAGGATACTTGCGCAAATTACCGCAGCGTTAATTGTCACCCAATTTTCAGATGTGAAAATAACGGACTTGGGTGATTTGTTCGGTACTGGCAATATCAACTTGGGGATATTTTCAACGGCATTCAGTGTGTTCGCCATCGTGGGCGGGATCAATGCGTTTAATATGATTGATGGTATTGATGGCTTGGCCGGAACCTTGGCGCTGGTGACGATTACGGCAATTGCCGTTGTATCAGGGCTTTCCCAATATTGGCCGATTTATTATTTCAGCCTTATTTTAATAGCCGCCATCATTGCCTTTTTGGTGTTTAACTTGCGGATTGTTGGCCGACAAAACGCGGCGATTTTTTTAGGCGACACGGGCAGCACTTTATTGGGTTTTTCCATTTGCTGGCTGTTGATTTGCGTGTCCCAAGGCAATGACAAGATAATTCCGCCTGTTAGTGTTTTTTGGCTGACGGCAGTGCCATTTTTCGATTCCATCAGCGTCATGTACCGCCGGATCAAAAACAAGCGTTCACCTTGGTCGGCAGACCGCGAGCATTTGCATCATTTTTTGGCCGCTATGGGTTTTGATGTCAATCATGGGTTAATGATATTGATGTGTTCGGCCATTTTGTTTTCAGTGGTCAGCATGGTCTGCCTGTTCATCCTGAATGTGCCTGAACAGGTTTTGTTCTTTGCTTTTTTTATTATTTTAGGTGCGTATTGTTTGGGTATCAATAAGGCTTGGGATGTCATCAGTTTAGCCAAACCGCCTTCGGTGTCCGCCCGGACTACAGTTAAAAACAATAACCCAAGCAATTGATAGCATGAAAAAACATTGGCCTAGAAACTGTCATGTTAAGGCCTATAGGCTAGTTGGAATTGTTTTTGTTTTGTTTGGGGTAGGGAGCGTGTGTTGGTTTTTCCTGGAAGTGGCCGCCTTAAAGAAAGCATCGGCATGGGTTGAATTGAAAGCCCCGTCACGCTTGCAGATCAACTTGCCTAAAGATGACGCCCCCCATGAATCGAAAATGGAATGGTGGTATTACAACGGCTATTTACAGTCTAAAACAGGCCAATTTTACAGTTTTCATGACACTACTTTTTTGGTGAACGGTGTGATGGCGACGATGGCTAACCACATCTCCCTTTCCGGCCATCAAACCAGGGAGCATTTTATTGACCAACGCAGTACGCTTGAAAGTTTGGCATCGGGTACCCCCAACCAATTTGATTTCAGTTTTGGTGATTGGCGGATGTCAGGTGGCAATGGTGTTGACAGGCTTCAGGCCACCTCGGCCAAGTTTGGTTTCAATTTGCAATTGAAGGCGGCCTCTGACCCGCTGTTGCATGGCAACAATGGAGTCTTGCCGTTAGGTCAGGACGGCAGCAGTTATTATTATTCCAGACCGCGCATGGCTGTCGCCGGAACGTTAGATATCAACGGCCATCATGAGAATGTGACAGGCCTGGCTTGGTTTGACCATCAATGGGGCGACTTTGTGGTCACTGCGCTTGCTTGGGATTGGTTTAGCCTACAGCTTGGCGATGGCACAGATGTCATGCTGTACCAATTACGGGGCGTATCGGACAAACCTGTTTTATACACTGGCACCATTGTTAGCCATGGCCAATCAGAACTATTGGGTGCGGGGGATTTTTCCCTCGCCCCTTACCAATATTGGTTGAGCACCGAAACCAATATCCGCTATCCGGTTGGGTGGCATTTGAAGATTCCTGGCAGACGCATCGACGTGAAGGTGACAAGTTTTCTGGAAAACAACGAGTTCGATGCGACTTTGACGACTTATAACATTTATTGGGAAGGGGCGGTGCAGGTGACTGGGACACATGCGGGAAAAGGGTTTATGGAATTGTATGGTTATAAAGCCAGCAAAAATCCAGACGTGCCCAACTGAACCCAATCTCTTACATGCCAGTAATAGGACTTTATTTTGTTTAATGACATTTTGATTGTATGTGTCGGCAACATTTGCCGCAGCCCGATGGCCGAAGCACTGTTTAAATTGGCATTGGCACAAGGCCACCGGACAGTTGGATCGGTCACATCTGCTGGTTTGTCGGCGTTGGCAGGAGAACCCGCCGATCCCAAGGCCGCGCTTTTAGTGCAAGCTGTAGGACTGGACATTTCCGGGCATAGGGCGAAACAGTTAACCCCTCAAATAGTCCGTAAAGCCGAACTTATTTTAGTGATGGAACAATGCCACAAAACGGCCATAGAAAATCAGGAGCCGAGCGCCAAAGGCAAGGTGTTCAGGCTTGGCAATTGGCATGACATCCCAGACCCTTACCAGAAGGACATGGCGGCATTTGAGTTTGCATTTGCGCAAATTGACCAAAGTGTCAAGCAATGGATGAACAGACTTTATCCTTAACTATTTTATTATTGATGACAAGCATGACAGTAGACGGACAAGCTATGTACAAATCCCGTGTTTTTATTGGTTTATTGTTAGGTATGCAGGTATCTGGCTGCACTATTGTGCCAGGTATGCACATGAGCCCATTTTCCAAACAATCCAGCATAGAAATGCCTGTTGAAGAAAATAATGCAACCATTTTAAAAAAACTCAATATCCACACCATAACGGCGCAAACGATTATTGATCTGGAAAAGGATTTCAATAACCGTAGCCTAGGGCCGGACAATGTGGCGAACAGCTATTTTAACCATCGGATAGGGTCGAAAACGACAAAAGCGAAACCCGAAGCCGACAACATTAGCCAATATCTGGTGGGGCCTAGGGATATCCTTAGTATCACCGTTTGGGAACATCCTGAATTGACCATTCCGGCAGGAGAATTCCGTTCGGCAGACAGTGCAGGCAATGTGGTGGGTGAAGACGGCACCATTTTCTTTCCTTATGCCGGCATCATAAAAGCCGCTGGCAGGACTGTGGAGTCAATTAGGGCGGAAGTGACCGGAAAACTCTCTAAATATATAGAGCAAGTCCAACTTGATGTCAGGGTGACATCGTACCGTAGCCAACGGGTGTATGTGGTCGGTGAAGTGAAACAACCCGGCATCCAGTTAGTTAAAGACATCCCGCTGACAGTTTTGGAAGCGATCAACGGCTCTGGCGGCCTGACCCCGGAAGCTGATTTGCGCAACATTACCCTGACCAGAAATGACAAAACTTACAGCATCAACTTGTTATCCCTGTATGAAGGCGGGGACACCAGCCAAAACGTGGCCTTAAAACAAGGCGATGTGCTGAATGTACCCGACAACAGTTTAAACAAAGTGTTTGTGCTGGGTGAAATCATTTCCCAAGGTGGCGGCCCGGGTTCGGGCGGAGCGCGTAGCATTGCCATGAACAAAGGCCGCATGACCTTGACCGAAGCCATTAGCGACGCGGGCGGTATTAACCAAACCACTTCTGATCCGGCCCGCATTTTTGTTTTTAGGAACGGGCTGGATAAGCCTGCCATTTACCATTTGAATGCGAAATCGCCCGATGCATTTTTGTTGGCCGACCGGTTTCCCTTACAGCCACGCGATGTGATTTATATTGACCGCGCTGAAGGTATCCGTTGGAACCAAATCATTGCCGAAATCCAGCCGACCTTAATTTTGTTAAACGTCTTTAATAGCGCGTCAAAAGTGCAAGCCGTATTTGGCAGCAGCAATTAAGCGATTGGCATATTAGAGATAGCACACCCCGCTTGCCCAATTTTTGGGGAAAGCAAAGGGCTTGTATTTCTTAACCTCATTTAGAAAAGTGAACAGCAGAATGAACACCCTATTTTCAGATAAACAGGTCGCCCAACATAGTTATGGGTCTGAGCAAGAAGAAGACCAAATTGATTTGGGCGAAATCATAGGGATCATTCTGGATGGCAAATATGTCATTGCCTCCTTGGCGGGTGTGTTTTTGCTTGGCGGAATGATCACCGCAGTCTTGCAAAAGCCCGTTTATAAAACTGACGGGATGCTGCAACTGGAAGAAAAATCCAGCTCCATACCGGCGTTGGAAATGATCCAGCCTTTGTTAGAGGCCAAGGTGCCGGCCTTGGCGGAAATAGAGATTATCAAATCCCGCAAAGTATTGGGCGAAACAGTAAAAAACTTAAATTTGGACATCATTGCCGAACCCAAACATTATCCTGTGATTGGTGATGCGATTGCCAGACGGTTTGAAAGAAGCAATGTCAACCATGCCGTTTCGGAGCCGTTGTTAGGCCACACGAGCTACGCCTGGGGCGGAGAAGCCATAAAAATTGACAGCTTGGCCGTTCCTGAAAACTGGATAGGCAAACCGTTGGTTTTAAGCACTGGTGAACAGAGGCATTTTAGCTTGAGCGAAAACGGCCAGCATTTGCTTGACGGCGAGGTGGGCAAAACGGCCAGTAAAGCATTAGAAGGCGGGCAAGGCCTGTTAACGTTGTTCGTATCGGAGCTCAAAGCCAGGCCAGAGACCGAGTTTGTCATCAGCAAACAATCATCAGTCAATGCCATCAGCCAGTTGCAAACCCATTTGGTGGTGGTCGAAAAAGTAAAGAACACGGGTATTTTGAGTTTTACTTTGGAATCGACCAATCCGGTTTTGGCGGCTCAAACACTTAACGAAGTGGCCAATATTTATGTGCGCCAGAATGTTGAACAAAAATCCAAGGAAGCCCAAAGCACCCTTGAGTTTTTGGATAAACAATTGCCTATCGTTAAGGAGCAATTGGATGCTTCGACAAAAGCCCTGAACGAATACCGATCCAACAAAGGTTCGGTCGATTTGGATACGGAAACTCAAAATGTCCTGGCCGGGATGGTGGAAACTAAAACCCAACTGACTTTATTGCAACAAAAACGTGACGAAGCCAGGGGGAAATTTACCGAATCCCATCCGAGCATTATTGCAATTGACAAACAAATTGCCCGCCTGAAATCACAAGTCGCCGAACATGACAGGAAGATTGAAGTGTTGCCGGAAACCCAGCAAGTCATTTTAAGGCTCTCCCGTGATGTGAAAGCAAGTACCGAACTGTACACGACACTGCTCAATAATGCCCAGACACTTAAAGTTGCCAAGGCCGGCACGGTTGGTAACGTCAGGGTCATCGACGAAGCGGTTGTGCCCACTATTCCGATAAAACCCAATCGGTTATTGATTGTTGGCGTGGCCTTGGTATTGGGTTTGGCGGTTGGCGTGGTATTGGTGTTTATCCGCCGGGCTTTGCACCAGGGTGTTGATGATCCGAACAAAATCGAAAAATACCTCGATGTCCCGGTTTACGCGACAGTTCCCCATAGCCGCCAACAAGAAAAGCTCAATGACATTTTAAGGAAATCCGATCAGCCTGAATTGGCGGCCCCCCTTATTTTAGGCTTGGAACACAATGACGATTTGGCAATAGAAAGCCTTAGGAGCCTACGCACCAGCTTGCATTTTGCATTTTTGGAGGCGACTAACAACATTATCATGATTTCAGGCCCAAGCCCGGGTATTGGCAAAACGTTTGTCTCGACCAATTTGGCGATGTTGTTGGCCCAAGCGGGCAAAAAAATCTTGTTAATAGACGCTGATTTGCGTCGTGGGGCGATCAACAATAGCTTGGGGGTGAAAAGGGAAAGCGGTTTGTCCGATTTGATTTCCAATAGCGTTGGTTTGGATAAGGCCATCCACCATATTGATGCGGCGAATTTTGATTTTATCCCGACCGGCTCGATTCCGCCCAATCCCTCAGAATTGTTGTTGCATGAGCGGTTTGGGCAGTTGTTGGCGGCCCTGACTGGGCAATATGACCATATCCTGATTGACTCCCCGCCTATATTGGCAGTCACCGATGCTTGCATTATTGGCCAGTTGGCGAGCGTCTCCTTAATGGTCGTCAAATCAGGCCAACACCCGATGCGCGAACTGGAGCAAAGCACCAAACGCCTTATCCAGGCCGGTGTGTCTATCAAAGGCATTGTCTTTAATGACATGCCACCAAGATCAGGAAAATATGGGTACGGGTACGGGTACGGAAAATATGGCTACAGTTATAGTTATAAAAGCACTTCCTGAAATGCCCTGGGCATGAATGCCATTTCGCCAGGACACAAGCAAGACATTGATTAAAAGATGATTCAAGGAGCCAAAAAAATGCCAACTATACATCCATTATCAGATGTGCAAAGCCCCACGATTGGTAAAGGTACGACCATTTGGCAATTTTGCGTGGTCTTGCCCAAAGCCGTGATCGGCAACAACTGTAATATTTGCGCCCATGTGCTGATTGAAAATGATGTGGTGATCGGCAATCACGTCACCGTTAAAAGTGGCGTGCAACTTTGGGATGGTTTGAGGATTGGTGATAACGTTTTTATCGGCCCTAACGTGACCTTTACTAACGATAAATTCCCCCGCTCTAAACGCTATCCCGATGAGTTTGCCTGGACTATTGTCCATAATGGCGCCTCGATCGGAGGAGGGGCAGTCATTTTGCCAAATATCACTATTGGCGAGGCGGCGATGGTCGGGGCCGGTGCAGTTGTCACCCGTTCAGTCCCGGACCGTGCCGTGGTGGTTGGCAACCCGGCCAGGATAATCGCTTATGTCGGTGAAGACGGGCAATCCATGCTAAAGGCTGAGGTGTAAAAGCCCTGGCTTAAAGACCTACAGGCTTATTGATAGCCAACCGTTTTTGGGCAATCGCCCAGAAATGTTTTCTTACCCAACGATGATCAATTTTAGGGAGTTTTACATGTACACAAACAATGCTACATCGGATTTTATAGCCTCTTCAGCAAATATTATGCCAGGATCATTTATTGGTATAGACGTTATTGTTGAGGATGATGTGACCATAGGCCCCAATTCAGTGGTGCTTGGCAAAGAATACAACGCCTTGCTAGCCGCTTCTGAAATTAAGGCCGGGGTTGTGATAGGGGCAAACGCCACCGTTTTACCAGGTGTCATCGTGGGTAAGCGGGCATTTGTCAAGCCAGGTTCGGTGGTGACCCGTTCTGTCCCGCCCTTGGCTATTGTTGAAGGCAATCCGGCGACAATAACTGGCTACGTGTCCACGTCAAGCAATGAACAGGGCGGGCAACTCAATGGCCATAAAAAGACTGGCTCGAAGCTTTCCAAAGTCAATGGTGTCACATTGCATCAGATGGCGTTAATCCATGATTTGCGCGGCAACCTTTCTGCCGGGGAATTTGAAAAGGATATACCTTTTAAGACAAAACGTTATTTTTTGGTTTTTGATGTCCCGACCGCCGAAACGAGGGGTGAACATGCGCATAAAGCCTGTGAACAATTTTTGGTGTGCATCAAAGGCAGTTGCCGGGTAGTCGCTGATGATGGCCAGAACCGTGAGGAATTTATTTTGGATTCCCCTGGCAAAGGCCTGTATTTGCCCCCCATGACGTGGGGTATCCAGTACCACTATTCGCAGGATGCTTGCCTGCTGGTGTTTGCCTCCGAATATTACGACGCTGCCGATTACATAAGGGACTATGACCAATTTATAGCAACAGTCGTGCCTAAAAGATTTTCATAACAATAACTTAAGAAAAATAAAGTATGAAAGTGCAAGCAAAAGCAAAATTCAGTGGCCTTTGGATGCCTTGGCCTAAAAACTTACCCAAATCTGCAACTATAGAATTGTATGTGGTCGAGGCCATGCCAAACGCAAGCGCAGAGTCCAACCTAATTGATAGCCAGCCCCCCCTCTCGCCTGAGGAACACCTTGCCGAATTCATGCGGTTGACCGCCATATTGTTTGGGGACAATTACCATTATGCCCCTGAGCATGAAGAACACGGCATTTCTATAAAAACTGCAAACGAAAATGGCGCGGCAAACTTGAATGCCCAGGATTTAAATGCCAAACATGCCACCATAACCAACCGTTTTTCATCGTTTGCATTGCAAGAATACTTAAAGGAAAAATATGCCTGACCGTATTTTGTTAGATTCCGATCTTGTTTTGGATTATTTGCTGTGCCGCAAAGAAATTAATCCCTTCTGGGAAGCCTTGCCCCTATATCTGATAAACCATCAAGTGCCTTTTTGCTTGGCTGCGCACCAAATCGCCAAGCTTGAAGCAGACTTTATCAGGGAAGCCAAACGTTTGGGATTGCTGAAGAAACCACAAGCCATGCTGTTATGGACGAAGTTTTTTGACCAGGCGGCAATCATCAAAACACCTGGTGGTTTTGACAAGGAACATCCACTGGCGCAATTCGATAAAAACGACTACCAGTTGCATCTTGCCGCCGAAGCGGCGGATTGCCCGATTCTCACTAGAAACAGCCAATTTGCTTCGCTCTCCAGACGTTGCGTGACACCTGAAACGTTCTTGGCGGATGCGATGGACAAAAAAGCACCGAAGCGCGTACCATTCCTTGATCTTAAGGCCGCGCAAATGGACATACGTGACGAGATAGAACAAGGCTTTGACCGTGTATTGAATTCCGGCTGGTATGTGCTGGGTTCGGAAGTGGAAACTTTTGAAGCGGAATACGCCGCTTATTGTGAAGCAAATTACTGTGTCGGGGTTGCCAATGGTTTGGATGCGCTGCATTTGGCCTTATTGGCATTGGATGTAAAACCGGGCGATGAAGTCATCGTACCTTCCAATACTTATATCGCCACTTGGTTGGCGGTCAGCCAGTGCGGTGCAGTCCCTGTACCGGTCGAACCTGACCCAGCCACTTATAACATCGACCCTACGCGTATAGAAGCGGCCATAACGCCCCGCACCAAAGTCATCCTACCAGTCCATTTATACGGCCAACCTGCGGATATGCAAGCGATTTTGTCGATTGCCCAAAAGCACCATTTGCGCGTGTTGGAGGATGGCGCACAAGCGCACGGCGCCTGTTACTACGGCAAGCGCTTAGGGGCGCACGGCGATGTGGTCGCTTGGAGCTTTTACCCTGGCAAAAATTTAGGAGCGATTGGCGATGGCGGAGCCATTACCACCAACAACGCAGAGATTGCCGAGCGTGTCAGTGTGCTGCGCAATTATGGTTCACGGATGAAATATGTCAACGATGTGCGTGGTTTCAACAGCCGCCTCGACCCGCTTCAAGCCGCCGTTTTACGTGCCAAGCTCAAGACTTTGGATACTTGGAATGCAAGAAGGGCAGAAATTGCCGAATGCTATGACAGTAAATTGTCAGGTCATGGCCTGGTTTTGCCATTTGTTCCCGTAGGGGTCGAACCTGTTTGGCACCTTTATGTCATCCAGCATCCGAACCGCGATGCCTTACAAAAAAAACTACAGGAAGCGGGGGTAGGCACACTGATCCATTATCCCATCCCCCCGCATCTGCAAACCGCGTATGCGGACTTGGGATACGCCCCGGGTTCTTTTCCCATCGCCGAGCACATACACCAAAACATATTGAGCTTGCCGATGGGGCCGCATTTGTACCGCGAAGCAGTGGATTATGTGATGGCCAGTTTTTTGGCTAGCACAAAATGAAACACTCAATCGTTTGGCACTTAGTAAAACTTATCCAAGGTGTGCGCATTGCTTTTTATAAGCTGTTGTCTTCTTGTCCGACAAAAGGCCGCCCTCGGCTCATGCAACCGACGTTAATGATCGGCAATGGCCTGATAGCGTTTCAAGGCAATGTCACGCTTGGCTATTATCCGTCACCCTTTTTTCTGAACGGGTATTCGCATCTTGAAGCCAGAAGCCGGGATTGTGTTATCAGTATTGGAGAAGGCACACATATAAACAATAACTTTGTGGCGATCGCCGAACATACCCATATCACGATAGGCAAACGCTGTTTAATTGGCACACAAGTTGAAATGTCCGATTCCGATTTCCACGGCATTAAAGTTTCGGAACGGGGCATTTCCTCCTATAAAGCGGCGAGAGCCGTTCATATTGGCGATGACGTTTTTATTGGTTCAAATGTGAAAATCTTAAAAGGTTCGGTGATAGGCAATGGTTCGGTGATTGCCAACGGTGCTATTGTCGCAGGTGAAATCCCTCCAAACGTTATTGCTGGCGGCATTCCGGCAAAAGTTTTGAAAACCATAGCCCTATGACTGATAAAGGAAGTTCCTATAGGCGCATTCTAAAAACCTCCTCAATTACGGGTGGCTCCTCGGCCATCAATATTTTGATAGGCCTACTGCGGACTAAGACGCTGGCTGTGTTGTTGGGTGCATCGGGGGTCGGTCTGGTAGGGCTGTACACGGGGCTGCTGAACACTGCGGCGACTATCGCAAGCATGGGGGTGGCGACTGTTGGCACACGCCAAATAGCCGAGGCTGTTGGTAAAGAGGACTGCCATACGCTCGCTGTTGTAAGGCACGCCATGTTTTGGGGCGTGCTATTGCTGGCGCTTTCAGCCGCTATGGTGGTCTGGTCTTTGCGTGAAGTATTGGCAATAACCCTATTAGGCGATATTGGCCATGCCCCGGTTGTCGCTTGGCTTGCACTGGGTGTGGCGTTATCGGTGGCAAGCGCATCACAAGGTGCGCTAATCCAAGGAATGCGCCGCATCGGGGATATGGCCAAATTAAATGTTTACGGCTCTTTGTTGAATACCCTGTTAGGCATAGGCCTGATTTGGCAGTGGGGTGACACGGCATTATGGGCATTTATGGTCATTGGCCCGTTATTCAACTTTTTATTGGGGCACTTATATGTGCCCAAATTGCCGCAAAGACACACTGATTCAGTCTCGGTGCAAGAAATGTTAAGCCAATGGAACATTTTTTTGCGCTTAGGCCTACCCTTCATGGGTGCCGGCTTAGTGCAAACGGCCGTGCAATTTTGGATCAGGGTATCCGTCAGCAATGAAATCGGGTTGGATGCTGCGGGCCATTTTCAGGCTGCTTGGACTATTTCCATGCAATACATCGGTTTTGTGCTGGGGGCAATGGGAGCTGATTATTATCCGCGCCTGACCGGGATTATCCATGACAAGGCCGCCGCCAGCCGCTTAGTGAATGAACAAACTGAAGTCGCTTTGTTGCTCAGTGCCCCGGTGTTCATCGCGATGATCGGCTTGGCTCCGTGGGTGGTGAACTTACTCTATTCCTCGGAATTCATTTCAGCTATCGGAATATTGCGCTGGCAGATTCTGGGGGATGTGCTGAAAGTAGCCAGTTGGCCAATGGGGTTTGTCATTTTGGCAGTGGGGGCCGGTAATACCTTTTTCTGGGTTGAAACGACAACCATGTTGCTGATGGGAGGCCTCATTTTTGGCTTACTGCCAAGTTTGGGCTTACCAATTACGGGCGTGGCGTTTTTGGCCAGTTATCTTTATTTACTGCCTTTGGTGTATTTTTTGGCTTGGCGAAGAATCCATTTCCAATGGACGGCGAATGTATATTTGCTATTTATTATAACCTTAGCTTTATGCTTAGACACATTGCTGTTATCCCATAATAGCGAATGGGGTGTTATAGGATCATTGATATTGTCTGGCTGTTTTGCCTGTTTTTCCCTATTGCGGCTGCTTGCTATAGGGGGGGGCGCAGGGCCATTAGGTAAAAAATTAAGCTTTATAAAGAAACGTAAAATTTAATCTATGAATACTGATTCCCAACCCTTAGTGACAATTATTGTTCCTTGTTACAACCATGAAAATTATGTTGCCGATACGATTCATAGTGTTGTCCATCAAACTTACCAGAACATTGAGATTATTGTCATAGATGATGGTTCCTGTGACGGCAGTCCCGCCTTATTGGAGGCATTAAGCAAACAATATGGTTTTTATTATGAACACCAGGAAAATATAGGATTATCGGCAACGTTGAACAAAGGCATAAAGTTGGCAAAAGGCGAATATGTCACTTGTATCGCGTCAGACGACATCAGTGCCCCAAATAAGGTGGAAATATTGATGGATGCATTCAAAACCTTAGGTAAAGATTACGCCGCAGTCTTTGGTAACGCACAGTTCATTGATGATAACGGCAATATCATTGGCTTACCACGTAACGGCGTGCTCTATAGCGATTTAATAGCCTATTACACAGTTGGCAGGCCAGATATTGATTTAAAAGAAAGCCCTGGCAATTACCGTAGCTTGCTTAAAGGCAATTACATACCCGCTTTGGCTGTTATGATTCGCAAAAAGGCATTATTTGATATAGGCATGTATGAAGAAAACCTTAGCCTTGAAGATTGGAACATGTGGCTGAAGCTATCAAAGCATTACAACCTTAAATATGTTCCTCAAATCGTTGCGTATTACCGGACGCACGACAAAAACTCGACTAAAACTTTAAGCTATAAATTGGCAATGGATGTTTTGGTGATTCTTGAGAGAGAGAAAGCTTATTGTTTCAGTATCGGATTAAAGGAAGAGTGGCGGCAAAAATATTACTCTGGAATCACTTATCTGGCCAAACAGAAAAAATATGCGGACTTTTTAAAAAAATCAATAAAAAACAATTTTATACAATATTTATTGTATGCCGCGAAAAAAGTATCCGGTATGGCTTAGCCCATTAAATTGAGGCTGGATTAACTTAAGGCAAAGGCAATGGATATATTTTTTTATAGATGCTCCCAAGTGTGTTCAATCATTCGTTTTGGATGGATTTGGCCTTTTTTAAAAAAGGCAAACCCTATCAATTTCAAACATGCAGCCGTATATTTTCGGGGCGTAAAAAACATTCGTATGGGATCCAAGAATATTTTTTTACCCGGTGCGGTGTTGGACGCTTTTCTTTCCGGGAAGGATACGGCTATCCATATTGGGAACCGCAATACTTTCGAATCTTCGGCACGCATCTACGCCCATGGCGGTTATATATGCGTAGGCAACAATAATTTCTTCGGGCAACGCGTACAAATTCAAGGAAAAGGCGGGGTTGAAATTGGCAATGGCTGTTTGATAGCTGCCAACACATTTATTAGTTCTTCAAACCACAATTTTGAAAACCCGTTTGATGAACATTACTTGCTTCACGAAATAGGCAAGAAAGTCGTCATTGGTGACAAAGTTTGGATCGGAGCCAATTGTGTCGTCACCGCAGGGGTGCGGATTGGCAGTTATTCCATTATCGCCGCCGGTTCTGTCGTAACCCGGGATGTAGCCGGATATTCGATGGTTGCCGGAGCCCCTGCCAAAGCCATAAAAATCTATGATAGCCAAAAGAATGAATGGGTAGGTGTGAATGGACATTAAGCGTCCCCGTATTGGCATCGTTGTCCTTAATTACAATTCCGGGCAAGATTTAAAAATATGTACTGAACAGCTTCTGCAACAACGTGGCGTGGCTTACAGCATCATTTTGGTCGATAACTCATCCACCCCAGAATGCCTTCAGGAAGTGCGGGAGTGGCTAGCCCAAAACCAACCTGATGCCATTTCAGGGAAGAAAGATGAAATAGATCAATATCTGGCAAAAAACAATTCAAATTCGTATCAGCCTGGACAAGTGTTTTTTATCGAAAATGCTGAAAACACGGGCTATTCATCTGGAAATAATGTCGGTATCCACTTGGCTGATAAATTACAGGCCGATGCGGTATTGATCGTCAATCCAGATATGCGGATAGAAAACCCGGATTACTTGGCGTGTTTGGCTGCCGCACTTTTTGCAGAACCGCACTATTTTATTGCCGCCTCCCGGATATTAGGGCTGGCCGGAGAGAACCAAAACCCTTTACGGGAAATGAGCTTTTGGGAGGAGTTATTGTGGCCTTTGAATTATTTAAAAAAATGGCTTGGAATTAATGACAGCCATGCTTTTGTGATTACGGATATAGGATATTCACCTGTTGTTGTTCCCAAAGTGTCTGGATGTTGCCTTATGTTGAAGATGGATTTTTTAAGGGCGACCCATTATTTGGATGAAAACACCTTCCTTTATTGTGAAGAACCTATATTGTCAGCACGGGTGCATCAGATGGGCGGTGGTATTTTATATGTTCCAAGCATTTCAGCGGTTCATGCCCACATAAAAGCCGCGAAAGGCAATGTTGGCAAACGGACGTTGCAATTTATCAAAAGCAGGCTGTATTACCTAAAAAACTATAGCCATTATTCGGGCCTGCGTCTTGGTTTGTTGTATTTGTCTTATGCACTGCTTACTGTCTTTAGTGGCATCAGACTGTTGACAAACAAATGAAAATCCGTAATCAAACATCAGCACTGGGCATTATTGTCAGTTTTTCAACCGCCTTTAGTTTTGCGGTAGGCGATGACGGCAGAAATTTATTATTGATTGGTTTAATGATTGTAGGGATTCCATTCTTATTAATCGTACATTTTCCATTTTTTAGAAAACAAGAAATCCCTATTTATTTATTAGTATTTTACATGGCGTTACTCAATGTCATAAATATGGAGTCAATACGGTTTAATTCATTTTTCTATACTGTCTTATTCTTATTGACTTTCATATGTTATACACGGTTAATATCTAAAAATGCCTTGGCCTTACAGCAATATATTAAAGTTTTACGCTATTTGATTTATGGGTATTGTATAACCTTAATTTTACAGCAATTCTGTAGCTTGACAGGCCTGCCTATCATTAACCAAATTTTAAGTGTTGAAGATGATTTTAAGTTTAATGCGTTGTCTCCTGAACCATCACATTCTGCGAGAATTTTAACTTTGCTTGCATATTTCTTTCTTTCTTGTAAAGACATTGAGCAACATAAAACTTATGGTTTAAATCAACTATGGCGATATGACAAGAAAATTATATTTGCATTTCTTTACCCTATGTTAACCATGGGAAGTGCAACTGCCTTTATGTTTTTGGCAATTTTGTCAATAAAATTCGTGAATTGGCAGAATAAAATAGGGGTTTTTACTGTTCTTTTGGTAGGGATTTTCATTTTCCAATTTGTCGAATCTGAATCAATGAGACGTTCAATTACTTTCGTGGAAGCTTTTCTTACTTTTGATCAGGAAAAACTGATTGAGGCAGATCATAGTGGTTCATTAAGGGTTTTACCGGGTTTTATTTATATAGAAAAATTTAATTTTTTTGATATTAAATACTGGTTAGGTGGAGGGAGTGGTTTTAGTGCTAGTTTCTTGCATGGATTATTGCCTGGCGTTAGTGATGAGACGGCTTATTCTGGTGGTTTTTTTCCAGGCTTTCTTCTTGATTACGGATTACTTTCTGGGGCTATATTTTTATGGATCATGTCTGTTTTTTGCTTAAAACATCTGGTTTCAATGGAGATATTGATCAGTTTGGCGATTATTCCGAGTTTAGCCTTAAATACCCAGATTTTATGGCTGGCACTAATGTTATTGGCGACTAATAAATATTTTTATAAGCAGAACCTAAATTTAAATGCTTCCCGTTGAGTCAGGCCATAAATAATGAAAAACCAAAATTATGATTTAACTGTGGCAATTTGTGTTTTTAATGCCCAAGAATATATCCTTAACACATTGCAAAGCCTTTCTCACCAGACATTCGGCCAATTTGAATTATTAATTGTTGATGATGGTTCGACGGATGGTTCCGTTGAAATCATCAACCGTTTTTTATTGATACATCCATTTCTTTCCGCATCATTGATTTCGCTGGAAAAAAATTATGGAACGGCCAATGCCAGAGATTTGGCATTACGCAGCGTCACAACAGAACTGATGATGTTTTTCGATGCGGATGATATTGCCGAACCCGACATGATCGAAAAATTGTATGGCAAGATTATCGCTAATCCTGATTGCATTGCGGTGGGCTGTTATTGCCGCTATATCGATATTGACGGCAACCCGTTGCCGGGTGGTTTGTATTTAGGCCCGAAAACTCCTGAAGACTTTTTTGCAAAGGCCTTATCAGGAAAATTAATGCTGATGACACCGCCGACTTTATTTCGTGTCAATTTCGCTTTGCAAGCCGGCGGGTATCGGCAAGGGGCAGGATTCCCACAAGGCAAAATCCGCTACCAAGATTTATCCGAAGATGTTGATTTATGGGGACGTATGGCAGATTTTTATGCTGAGGGGAAAATCATGCTGGTGTTGCCGGAAGTGCTTTTTTCTTACCGTAAAAATACCGCCTCACTATCAGGCGGCAAACAGCAATTGTTCGTGATGGCGCAAAAATTGAAATACATAAAATTCAACCAAAAGAGAAGGCGTGCCGGACAAGCCGATATGGACTTTATTGATTATTGGGCGCAATTAGGGGCGTTTGAAAAACTGAAAATTTGGCTCACATCCCATTCTAGCTATTTTTACCGCCAAGCGGCGTTTGCTTATGTCAGGCGGCATTACCTGCGTAGTTTATATCTATTGGCCTTATCCATTTTGTTGAACCCTGCTTATTTGCTCGACAAATACAAGTTCAACTTTCGTAAAACGGTGTGACGGATGCTGACCCCATTGATTGTTGATATTTTCGCCAGCCTTAATCAGGATTTTGAATATGCGGTGTTGCGCGGTTATGAAGCCTTGCCGGAGCAACTTACGGGCAGTGATATTGATTTGGTCATGCGTGCTGACGATTTCCTCCGTTTCAGGAGAACGTTCCAGCACATTTTAATAAAGCATGGGTTCAAGTTGCTGGCCGCCAATATCAATGACCGTTTTGCCACCCTAGTGGTCGCCTGTGTGCGGGATGCTTCGTTGGAAGCGTTGCAGTTAGATTTTTTCTTTAATTTCAGCCTGAAAGGCACCTTGTTCATGACCGCAGAAGAAGTGCTTGCCAGGCGTTTGTTTAACGGCAAAATCCACCACGTCGGATTGGTTGATGAAGTGCTTGAAAAATTGCTCAATGTCACCCTGCTTGGCCATGCGTATCCTGCCAAATATCAGGAAAAACTGGAAAAGGCGATTTGCGATGAAGGAATGTTATTAAACCAACAATTGGCTGAAATATTTAATGACAAGCAAATGGATATTCGCCATTGCCAGCCAGTAATGGCCAAACGTTTACGCCGCCAAGCATTTGCCAGTGCTCGCCGCCGTTATGGTTTTCAAGCTTGGCTACAGAAATTGAAGTTTTTCACTTGTACATTTTTGGCGTATCTAAGCCATAACGGGCTTTGGTTATGCTTTACCGGGCCTGATGGCTCAGGAAAAACCACAGTTTTAGAGTTAGTGTCGGCAGAATTGGCCAAAGCGTTCCGGGAGGTCACAATGCGGCATTTCCGTCCTGACTTTTTGCCTCGTTTGGCTACGGTAGGCAAAGGCTGTGGGATTGTCGGCGAGGTTGATGTGGATTACGCTTCCCCGCATCGCGGCGGTAAAACCAATACCTTAAGCTCATTGGTGCGGTTTGTTTATTATGCCTTAGATTATGTCTTAGGTTATTGGCTTCAGGTGAAAAGGCCGCTGTTTAACCGCTCTTGCCTGATTTTTGACCGTTATTACACCGACATCATTTCTGATAGCCGCCGTTCGAAAATATGGCTGGATTACCGGTTTATTTTTGCATTGCGCAAATTGATCCCCTGGCCTGATTTCACGTTTATCATCCACGTTGAACCGCAACGGATTTTGACGCGCAAACAAGAGCTAGGCCTTGCTCAAATTATTGAAATTTATCATAAACTCGATTACATGGCTGACCAAGACCCCAGCTTCACCCAAATCGACAATAATGGCCCGGCGCATCAGGCCGTGGCACAAATATTGACCCATATTTTAGATGCACGGGCTGCACACTATGAGCCGTTTTGGAAATGACATGCGCATTTTTTATCGTTTTGATGGCAATAATGGCGCGACTTTTTTTTTGAATGCCTCAAGTGCTGAGGCTTGGCGGAAATCTATTGATTTTTACCGCCCGGTTACGGTTAAGGCTCAGATGAAAAGGCGGCTGTTGCTGGCCTTACGTCCATTTGTGCGGCTCTACAAAGCTAAACTTTGGTCTGCTGAAGAATGCTTGCAAGCATGTGCGATGTCGATCCCTAGGCTTCCTGGACATTTATTTTCTTGGGATAGCTCGGCCATGATTTCACCAACGCGGGACAAACTGATTGTCCACCGCCACGGTTTTGGATTTTATAAATGTGCGGCCCGAAACAGTTTTACCGGCGTGGTTCGGGAAATAAAAATCTATGAACTATTGGCAACAAAGCAACTGGAGCATTTCTGCATTTCTAAGGTCACGGAAGAGGTGCTTGACTTTAAATCAGAAACGGCCTGCTTTTTTATGGCCTACGGGCAAGATGGCGAAGCTGCGTTTTTGCCTTCGCTTACCAATATACGCATAGCCTTGAGCGAGTTTTTTTCCGCCTCTCCTCCTAAAAAAATAACCTGGGATTATTGTTGGAAAAACTTGGCAAGACGCGCCAATACCGTATTGCCGGATTTGGCAGGAATAATTGAAGGGCAATCCCGGCTTGGATGTGTGCCTTGTGGCCTGACACATCGGGATTTTAAGCCTTGGAACATCAAAAATGCCGCGCAGCTTCAGTTTTTTGATTTTGAGGAAACCGTAACCGATGGATTGCCGTTGGAAGATTTTTTTAATTTTGTCATAGACCCATTGGTGCGGTACAAGCCGCCTGAATTGGTTTTCAAGCGCATCGAGGATCTGGACTTTCAAACTGAGATGGGGCATTTTCTGGCATCAGTAGGGACTAATACAGACTGGCGGATATTTTGGCGTTGGTATTTATTGGAACGCCAAGTTTTTTGGGCGGAAAAAAACGCCTTGGATACCGCGCTTTGTTACAGACGGCTTTATGATTTTTCGATACAACAGGAGTATTGATGATGGATGGCGATATGCCCGGTAAGCAATTGAAAATTTTTGTGTCTGCGTATGCGTGTGAGCCACACAAAGGTTCCGAGCCAGGGATTGGTTGGAACTTCTGCCTGGAAATGTCGCACCTACATCAGGTGCATGTGCTGACCCGTGCCAATAACCAAGCCAGTATTGAGGCGTTTTGGGGTGGGGGCAGCCATCCTGGGTTGTTTTTCCATTATTACGATTTGCCTAAATCGCTTTCTTTTTGGAAGCATAAACGCCGGGGCTACCGTTTGTATTATTACCTCTGGCAAATCGGCGCTTACCTTCAGTTTAGGCACTATGTGAACCATAATGGTTTTGATTTTGTACACCATCTGACGTTTGCCAATATCTCCATGCCATCATTATTTATGCTGGCAAAGCCCATAACCGTTTGGGGCCCTGTCGGCCATAATCCGATTCCCTCGGCCATTTTCCGGGCATTACCTTGGAAAATCTATGCCAAGGAGAAAATCAGGCAATTCACCATGTGGTGTATGGGGCATTTTGAGCCTTGCCGGGTTTTGACCCAAACCCAAGCCAATTGGATTTTAGAAACCCAACTGAAAGATTGCCCTAGTTTTTTTTCTAAGCCTATCCAGCCTAAAGTGCTGCCTTTCCCTCAAACGGGGATTAATACTGCCGAGCCAGAATATCGTTTGCCCGGCAAGCAGGAAGGGCGTGAAAAAATTCGTTTGGTAATTTGCAGTGAATTGTTGCATTGGAAAGGCGTGACGTTTGCTGCCGAAGTCTTTTCAAGGATTGCAGCTTGCCGTGCCGATGTGGAATTAGTGGTTTATGGCTCAGGGCCAGAAAAAAAGGCCATGCAACGCCTATTTTGCCAGTACGGTGTCAGCGGTAAAGTTGAATTTAAAGGCTTTGTGGGCAAACATGAAATGCTCGTCGCTTTACACAATTGCGATATTTTACTGTATCCATCTTACCATCACGGACTGGCCACGGTGATTTTGCAGGCCATGTATGTCGGTTTGCCGATACTGGCCATGGCGGGTGATGCGATTGCTTCCACTGTAGATGATGAATGCGGTTTGGTGGCTGTCGGTGGCAGTTTGGAGGATTTAGAAAAAAAAGCCCTAATGCTTATCAATGACCCGCAACTGCGCATTAGATTAGGAAGCCGGGGACAGGAAATGATTAAGGAAACCTACGAATGGCGGAAAATGGTTAAAGCAATGGATGGTGTTTATCAGCATATTTTAACGCAAAGCTAGTTGTGAATTATGCCGGGCAATACGTTAAGCAACTCAATGCGACTTCTTTGAAAATGAACCCAAAAAAAATTATTTTTGTACATTTACTGAATGATTACAGCGGCAGCCCTAAAGTGCTTTCGCAGGTGATTGCGGCATTCCAAAACCAAGGGGGGCTTGCCCATGTTTATACGGGGCGTAGTGACGAAGGCTTTTTGTCAGGTGTCACCGAAAACCACCATTTTTATTTTTACAAACGCTTTGAAAACAAGTTTCTGACGTTATTTTCTTTTGCGCTGTCGCAATTGGTATTGTTTTTTAAACTTTTAAAGTATCACCGTGATGATGTGGCCGTTTACGTCAATACGTTGTTGCCATTTGGCGCAGCTTTGGCGGGCAGGGCAATGGGCAAACCCGTTTATTATCACGTCCATGAAATATCCCTTCGGCCTTTGGCATTAAAAAGATTTTTGCGGTGGATTGCCGAAATGACGGCTTCAAAAATTATATTCGTTTCCCAAGCCGTACACGACTGCGAAGGTTTTGGCAGCAAACGGCAATGGGTCGTGAACAATGCGTTGCCTGAGCATTTTTTGCGGCTTGCCAACCAATATCCGTATGAATGGCAATATGACGGGCATTTCAATGTGTTGATGGTTTGTTCGCTGAAAGCATATAAAGGCATCCTTGAGTTTGTTGATATTGCAAACCTCCTTTCCACTGATAGGGACATCCGTTTTACCCTGGTTTTAAATGCCGATGCATCTGAAATCCAAGCTTTTTTCGCACGAATGGTTTTGCCAACCCACTTGAGTTGGGTGCCGCGCCAAAATGACCTTACGGCTTATTACCAAAAGGCCAGTGTGTTGCTGAACCTTTCTAGGGTCGATGAATGGGTCGAAACGTTTGGTCTGACCATCATTGAAGCGATGGCTTTTGGGGTTCCCGTCATTGTGCCGCCTGTAGGCGGGCCTGCCAGTATTGTCACGGAAGGCGTTGAAGGTTTTTTAATATCGTCTTATGAAACCCAGCGCATCGCCGATTGCGTTCGTGGGCTTTCAAAGGATAAGGCAAAGTGTTTAGATTTGTCTGACAATGCCCGATACAGGGTTAAGGATTTTTCCCACGCACATTTTGATGACAGCATTGTTAGGATTTTAAGTGAATAAAAAAATTGCAATCATAGGAACCGTGGGTTTGCCCGCGATTTATGGCGGATTTGAAACCTTGGCAGAATATCTGACCAAGCACCTAAGCGATGAATTTCAGTTTACCGTTTATTGTAGCGGCAAAAGTTATACGCACCAGCCAACCCAATATAACCAATCACAATTGGTGTATTTGCCGTTCAACGCCAACGGCATCCAGAGCATCCCTTATGATATTTTCGCGATGTTAGATGCTTTGCGTTATGCCGATGTGCTGTTAGTCCTGGGTGTTTCCGGTTGCCTGTTTTTGCCGGTGATAAGGTTGATAAGCCGCAAAAAAATTATCGTCAATATTGATGGCCTGGAATGGAAACGCCACAAATGGGGGCGGTTTGCCAAATGCTTTTTGAAATTTTCGGAGAAATTGGCCGTCCGTTATGCCCATACCGTTGTCGCTGACAATCAGGTTATCCAAAATTATGTGACACATGAATATAAGGTCCTAAGCGAATTAATCGCTTATGGCGGGGATCATGCTTTCCCGGCAACTTTATCGGATGACGTGTTGCAACGTTATCCGTTTTTGTCGGAAAACTATGCTTTTATGGTGTGCCGGATCGAACCGGAAAATAACATTCATGTCATTTTGGAAGCGGGGGCAGGGCAGGGCAGATTACCGTTGGTTTTGGTAGGCAACTGGCAAGCCAGTGCGTATGGAGCACAGCTTTATGGGAAATATTCGAAAATCACCCACATCCACTTGCTCGAACCGATTTATGACCAAGCCGTTTTGAACCAAATTAGGTCAAATTGCTTGGTGTATTTGCATGGGCACAGTGCCGGGGGCACAAACCCATCATTAGTGGAAGCCATGAATTTAGGTCTGCCTGTCATCGCTTATGCCGCCGATTACAATAAACAAAGCACAGAAAATGCGGCTTTGTATTTCTCAGATGCCGCCGGACTTAAACAGCTGTTAATGGCTACAGATCACCACACATTGCAGCGTATTAGCGAAAATATGCTTGAAATCGCGAAAAGGCGTTATATGTGGCATATGATTGCCAAGCATTATGCAGGGCTTATGCGTGACCGTGTAATGCCCCAATCATTTTAGCCAGCCGGAAGAGTCCCTTATCGTCCTGACAGGATGCCAAAATAACCTTCGGCCAGCCCATCAGGCCATGATATTTTATAGTTGCGACAAAACCACAAAATTGGGATTTATCATGAACGGAAATACTAAAC
>CAYUQV010000054.1:0-24040 GCA_964446885.1 uncultured Methylocucumis sp. | reverse complement strand
TCAATAGGTTGAAGACATGTTACTCATTTACGAAGGAATCCTTACGGTCACCCTATATTGCTTCACTTAACATGGAAAATTACAACACCATGCTTGAGTTAATGTTGGATGAGGACAAAATTAAATTAAATACCAGCATTAAACTAAATCTAACTGGGGAAACACCTGAAAATAAGCTACTTGGTATCCAATTTGGCAAAGATTAAATACCACGATTAAAGCAGGATTGATGCAAAGATATGTCCACGCACTTTTGTATGGCGGACAAACCTTCCGTTATTTTTAAGATTAATGTATTTAATTTTCAAATACTTATATGAAAAAAGCCTTCCAATTACATCCCCGCTTGCAAGAAGATTGCATCCCCGTTGGCCAGTTTGAACTGTGCCAAGTGTTGTTGATGAACGATAGCCAATATCCGTGGTTCATCCTCGTGCCGAAAATCAACGGTTTGCGTGAGTTGTACCAATTAAGCCCAGCACAGCAACAACAATTCATGGCGGAATCCAGTTACCTGTCTGAACAACTCGCTGTTTTGTACCAAGCGGACAAAATGAACATCGCCGCGATTGGCAACCTAGTGCCGCAGCTGCATATCCACCATATCGTCCGCTATGAAACCGATGTGGCGTGGCCTGCGCCCGTGTGGGGAAAATTTGCCGCCGTGCCTTATGAGGCCAGCCAATTGGCTGAAACACTGGCACGGGTGCGGGGGGCGTTAACTCAACTTGATGCCTAACAAAATTTGCTAGGTTTTTTAGGTAAGGTTTTACTTGGAGCGCGGCCATCTTGGCCGCAAATAGCGGGCAGGATGCCCGCTCTCCACAAAGGCTTTACAAATGCCAAGCCGTGATAAACGGCTGATAAAATAGGCTATCCTGCACGGTCGCGCCCTTTTGCGTGACCATCGCCGAGGCAAAATCTTGCGCACGGGTCATCGTCAACGCCAATGGCCAGCCGTGTTGTAAACCCAATAACAAGACACTGGCAAACGCATCGCCCGCGCCTACGGTGTCGGCAATTTTGATTTTGCCGTGTGGGCTGACTTCCAACCATTCCCCTTGTGCCGTTATAGCCACCGCGCCTTGGCTGCCACGCGTGACGACTAACACGGTCAATTGATGTTGCTTTACAAAGGCTTGCATGGTGTCTTTAAGGTCAGTTTCTGCCGGGGCGAGCAGCCATAATTCTTCTTCATTCAGCTTCACCCAATCTGCACCCGTCAGCCAAGCGTTGACTTCACTGGCTTGCCACCAAGGCTCGCGCAAATTGACATCAACAAAAACAGGGCCTGGGTGTGCCGCCAACAAACCGCGTAAAGTCTGTGCGGAAGTGCTATGGCGCACGGCTAACGTGCCGTGGTAAATGCAGCTAAACGTTTGGGGGGGAGGTGGGGCGACAAAATCGTACGCTTGGCGGTCAAGGATATGGTAGCTGGGTTGGCCATCGTTCAGCGTGATTTTTACCGTGCCTGTGGGATGTTTGGTGTCTGTTTGCACATGCGTACCATCCATGCCCCATGCTGACATCGCCGAGCGGATTTTTGTGCCGCACGGGTCGTTGCCAATCCGGCTGATAAAACAAGTTTGTTGGGCAAAGGCCTGCAAATGCCAAGCAACGTTGAACGGTGCGCCACCTAAAATTTGTTGGCCATCAGGAAATTGGTCAAACAGGACTTCGCCAAAAATGGCAATCGGGTTAGGGTTCATGATCGCTTCTGTATCGCAAAAAAACACTAAAACTACTGCGATTGAAGGCGATTGTAAAGCGGTGGGTGTTTAGAATACGTTTTGGTAAACCGTAACGGGGCGTTTTTACTTAATTGCTGTTGAGGGTGATGAAGTCTAAAAAATACGTTTTTAGACTTCATATTGGCTAATCCACAATGAACCTTAAGCCTTAATCACAATTTTGCATTTCAACGATAAAGTTTTCTGAGTTGCGTTGGGTTTGGGCGCTGTCGTTGCGCAGGGCTTCTATGCGCTCTAAGTAATCATCGTCAATATCGCCCGTGATGTATTCATGGCTGAAACAGGACGTGTCGAAATGTTTGATGTTGGGATTGCCTCGGCTTACGGCATCAATCAGGTCAGTCAAATCTTGGTAAATCAAACGGTCTGCGCCGATGGCCGTGCAGACTTCTTCTTCCGTGCGGTTGTGGGCGATCAGTTCGTGCGCGGCGGGCATGTCGATGCCGTAGACGTTCGGATAACGCACAGGGGGCGCGGAGGAAGCGAAATAGACTTTTTTTGCTCCGGCATCGCGGGCCATTTGGATGATTTGTTCGGAGGTTGTGCCGCGCACTACCGAGTCATCGACGAGCAGGACATTTTTGCCTTCAAACTCCAAGCCGATGGCGTTGAGTTTTTGCCGGACGGATTTTTCGCGCATTTTTTGGCCGGGCATGATGAAGGTGCGGCCTATGTAGCGGTTTTTCATGAAGCCTTCGCGGAATTTTACGCCCAGGATGTTGGCCATTTGCAAGGCGGCAGTGCGGCTGGTGTCGGGGATGGGGATGACTACGTCAATGTCATTGTCAGGCCATTCGCGTTGGACTTTTTCCGCCAGTTTTGTCCCCATACGGATGCGGGCTTTGTACACTGAGATATTGTCGATGATGGAGTCGGGGCGGGCGAAATAGACGTATTCAAAGATGCACGGGCAATGGTCGATGGTATCGGCGCATTGTTGGCTGTGAAAGGTACCGGATTCTTCAATGAACACGGCTTCGCCCGGTTCAATGTCGCGGACTAGCTTAAAGCCCAAAACGTCCAGCGCAACGCTTTCTGAGGCGACCATGAAGTCTGGGCCTTCTTCGGTGTCGCGCCGGCCAAAAACGACGGGACGGATGCCGTGCGGGTCGCGGAAACCTAAAATGCCAAATCCGGCGATCATCACGACGACAGCATATGCGCCCCGGCAACGGCGGTGTACGCCTTTGACCGCTTCAAACACGTCGCTGACGCTCAAATGCAGTTTGCCCAGGCTTTGCAGTTCGTGGGCGAAAACGTTGAGCAGGACTTCCGAGTCGGAATCGGTGTTGATATGGCGTAAGTCTTGGATAAACAAGGCTTCTTTGAGTTCTTCGGTGTTGGTCAAGTTGCCGTTGTGGGCCAAGGTCAAACCGAACGGTGAGTTGACATAGAACGGTTGCGCTTCGGCGGAGCTGGTACAGCCCGCAGTTGGATAACGGACATGGGCGATACCCATGTTGCCGCGCAGTTTCATCATTTGGGAGTTGGTGAAGACATCGCGGGTCAACCCGGTGTCTTTACGCAAGTGCAAACGCCCGTTTTCACAAGTCACTATCCCAGCCGCATCTTGTCCCCGGTGTTGCAGGACGGTGAGCGCGTCATAGAGTTCTTGATTAACCGCTTGGTGCGAAACGATAGCAGCAATACCACACATTTTTTTTGGCCTGATTGAGTTGTTAACGATAATGGATAGTGTCGAGCAAATCCGAGGGGACGTGCTTTTGGAACCATAAGGCAATGGTTTGGAATGGGGGTAGCAGGGTGGCTTTGGGCCACCAAGGCGAAGCGGGCAGGACGGACAATCCAGCCAAGATGACGATTGCCGTCAGCCATAAACCGCCTTGCAACAGGCCTAAGGCAAAGCCGCCGATACGGTCAGGCCAGCCCAATGCTGCGCCGTTAAGGATATTGCCTAGCACAATTTGGATGACCCTGCCCAAAAGGGCGGTCATGACATAAAGGCAAACGAAAGCCACGGCGAGTCTGGCATTCGGGTCTTTGATGGAAGATGGCAAAAAATAAGCCAAATCCCGGCTAAAGCCCAAGCCCACCAATAACGCGGCCAAGCCACAAACTAAGAAGAAAAATTGTAGCTTATAGCCCCGCAACGCGCCTAAGAAGGCCGAAAGGGCCAACAACGCGCTAAGGGCGTAATCTATCCAAATCATGGGAAAATAGGTTGTCATCCGTATTATTCAGCAACCAGAATACCTTTGATATTCTGCTGGTCGAGTTTGCTTTTCATCGCGACGGCACGTTTTTTGTCCAGTTCAGGCCCGACTCTTAAACGGTACATCGTGCCTTTGCTGGTTTGGATGGTTTCCAATAAAACGGGCATCCCTTGTTTGCGGATGGTGTCAGCCAAGGATTGGGCGTTGTCTTTTTTACTGAAACTTCCCGCTTGGATATAAAACCGTGACAAATCCCCCGCCGCTTTGGCAGGTTTGCTAGGTGCGGGTGCTGGGGTGGCAGGTACGGGTGCGGGTTTGCTGGCAACAGTCGGTTTGGCGGCCGGTGCGGGCGTTTTTTTAGGTGGTTTGTTGGATTCGGGTTTGCTTAGGGTGTTGTTTGTCCGTGTTGGTGCCTTAACAACAGGTGGGGCAACTTCCCTTACTTCGCCTGTATCCAAACTGGCGGCAGGTGGCGATGAGGGAGGAACACTGCCCGTGTCCGCATCAGGTGGGCTGCCTTCATCCGCAGGCGCGTCAGGATCCATGCCTTCCGCTTCATCGTCTTCGCTAGGCGGTGGCGGCGGGTTTTCCATGTCTGTGAACGCCGTGCCATTTGATTTTTCTGGGGTTTCTACGGTTTCATCGGGCAATGCTTCAATTTCTTCGGCATTTCGCGGCAACTTGCTGGCCGAATCATCCACCGTAAAAGCAGGCTCTTCAGGTATCACCAGTTCGCTGACCACTTGTCCGCTGTTATCAACCGGGTCTTCAAATAGCATGGGGATGAAAATCGCCGCCAAGGCCGTAACCACGATGGCGCCAATGATCCTCTGTGTCAGTTCTTGATTCATGTTGTCAACTCACTTTTCTCAAATTCATTCAAACAATCAGACACCAAAAAGAAGGAGCCAAAAATCAGTAACACATCGCCAGGGTTTGCTTGCGATTTTGCAGCCTGAAACGCCTCGGCAAAACCTGTGTGCCCAAAGGATACCTTGACCACTTGGCTTTGTAAAAAAATCTCACGCATGGCCGGTTCGGTGATGGCACGCGGGTTGGATAAGGGTACAAAAAACCAGTCATGGATGATGGGTTTTATGATGTCCAGAACCCCAGGAATGTCCTTGTCTTTCATCATCGAAAAAATGGCGTGGATGCGCTGGCCGGGAAAATAAGCTTTAAGGTAATCCACCAAGGTCTGCACGGCTTCGGGGTTATGTCCGACATCCAAGATGATTGGGTTTACGCCCGGGAATTGCTGGAAGCGTCCTGGCAAAACCACTTTTTCTAGGCCTTGCCGTATCGCCTGTTCGCTGACCACCAATTTATCAGACAACAAAGTGGCCGCCAAGATCGCACAAGAGGCGTTGCGGTATTGGTGTTCGCCTTTTAAACCGGGTTCTGGGAGTTGATGCAGGTGCTTGTCGCCCGCTTGCCAATCCCAGCTTGACGCTTGTTTTTTATAATTAAAATGCTGGTTGATAAAATGGGGCAGGGCGGCTTTTTCTTGCGCAGTCGCCAACACCGTTTCCGGTGGGTTAGGGTCGCCGACAATGGCCGGGACTTGGCGGCGGAAAATCCCGGACTTTTCTTTGCCGATGGCTTCGCGGGTGTCGCCCAGCCAATAAACATGGTCAATGCCGATGCTGGTGATGATGGCAATGTCGGGGTCAACGATATTGACCGCATCCAAGCGGCCCCCTAAGCCCACTTCCAATATTTGTATGTCCAGATTGGCACGCCAGAAAATGTCCAAAGCCGCCAAAGTGCCGAACTCAAAATAACTTAACGAATAATCGTGACGGACGGCTTCAATGCGTTCGAAAGCGGCGCAGATCAGCCCGTCAGAAACGGGCAAGCCGTCAATTTTGATGCGTTCGTTATAGCGGAGAATATGCGGCGACGTGTAAGAACCGACACGGTAGCCTTGTGCTTTGTACATCGCTTCCAGGTAGGCCACCGTTGAACCTTTGCCATTGGTGCCGGCAACGGTGATGGTCAACGGTTTATGATGTTCGGGATTGAGCGCGTCATAAACGGCTGCAACCCGCTCCAGGCCTAAATCTATTGCTAAGGGATGCAAGCTTTCTTGCCAACGCAACCAGCCTGGGAGTGAATCAAAATACATTATTCAAATAAGTTTAGGTTTTGCGTCCCAATTATTCAGTCACAACCGTTGTTTCTTCGGCTTGTGGGTTTTCAACCGGGATTGGCTGGACAACGTTTTTGCTGGCCATCAACATCGCCAAAACGCTTGCCATGGTTTCACGCATTGAGCGTCTGTCAACAATCATGTCAACCGCACCATGCTCTTGCAAAAATTCACTGCGCTGGAAACCTTCCGGCAATTTTTCCCGCACGGTCTGTTCGATGACCCGTGGCCCGGCAAAGCCAATCAACGCGTTGGGTTCGGCGACGTTAATGTCACCCAGCATCGCCAAACTGGCTGATACGCCGCCCATCGTCGGGTCGGTCATATAGGAAATGAACGGGATGCCCGCTTCGGACAAACGCGTCAAGGCGGCACTGGTTTTTGCCATTTGGAATAGCGAAAACAAGGATTCTTGCATCCGTGCGCCGCCACTGGCCGTGAAAACGATGAACGGAATGCCCAATTCCAAGCTTTTGTTGACGCCCCGGACGAATTTTTCACCGACGACGGAGCCCATGGAACCACCCATGAAACTGAATTCAAATGAAGCGACGACGACATCTTGGCCTTTGAGTTGGCCTTTCATGACCACCAACGCGTCATTTTCTTTGGTTTGCTTTTGTGCAACCACAATACGTTCCTTGTATTTTTTCATATCCTTGAATTTTAAAGGATCCAGTGGCTTAATGGTTTTGCCGATTTCTTCGCGGTTGCCTTCGTCCAAAAACAAATCCAGCCGCCGCCGTGCGGAAATGCGCATATGGTGGTCACATTTCGGGCAGACGCTATAGTTTTTTTCCAGTTCGGAATTGTACAAAATGGCGTTGCAGTTCGGACATTTGTTCCACAAGCCTTCGGGTACAGTGGTCTTTTTCTCGGTGGTGTCCGTTTTGATGAAAGAGGGGCGCAGTTTTTCCAACCAACTCATATTAGGCTCCGCTGTTGTCCATTGCCTGACGCATGGATGCTAATAATTCAATAATGTCTTGTTTGGCCTGTTCCGGGCTGTCAAGGTTTGCTTCAATTTTGCTGATCAGCGCACTGCCGACCACCACGCCATCCCCTAAAGCACCGATGGTTTTGGCCGTTTCGGCATCTTTCACACCAAAACCAATCGCAACAGGCAGACGGGTGTTGGCGCGTAATTCTTCAAGTTTGGCCTTAACGTTGGCGGTGTCCAAATGACCCGCTCCGGTCACGCCTTTCAAGGAAACATAATACAGATAACCGCTACCGACCACGTCCATTTTTTGGATACGTTCAACGCTGCTGTTAGGGGCGAGCAAGAAGATGGGGTCTATGCCCCGTGCTTTTAATAAAGCAGAACATTCTTCACCTTCTTCAGGTGGCAAATCAACCGTCAAAACACCATCGACATCGGCGCGTTGCGCGGCATTGGCAAATTCTTCATAACCCATTGCTTCAATGGGGTTCAGATAGCCCATCAAAACAACGGGCGTATGTTGATTGGTGCGGCGAAATTCCATCGCAATCGCTAAGGTGCGGCGCAGGCTCATTTTGTGCGCCAATGCGCGTTCGCTCGCCCGTTGGATAACCGGGCCATCGGCCATCGGGTCAGAAAACGGTACGCCCAGTTCGATAACGTCCACGCCCGCTTCAACCATCGCGTGCATCATGGGTACAGTGAAATCAGGGTACGGGTCGCCCGCCGTGATGAATGGGACTAAGGCTTTGCGGCCTGCTTGGGCCAGTGCTTCAAAAGTGTTGGCTAATCGGCTCACAGTTCTATTCCTTCACGTCTTGCCATCGTTTGCATGTCCTTGTCGCCACGGCCAGACAGATTGACAATAATGGTTTGGTCTTTGCGCATCGTTGGCGCGAGTTTCATGGTATAGGCCATCGCATGGCTGGATTCTAAAGCCGGGATGATGCCTTCCATACGGGTCAAGGCGTAAAAGCCTTCCAAGGCTTCGTTGTCGGTGATGCTGACATAGTGGGCCCGGCCTGTGTCTTTGAGCCACGCATGTTCAGGGCCTACGCCCGGATAATCCAAACCAGCGGAAATGGAGTGGGTTTCGATGATTTCGCCATCATCATCCGCCATTAAATAGGTGCGGTTGCCGTGCAACACGCCTGGACGGCCTGCTGATAACGGTGCGGAATGGCGGCCTGTGGCGATGCCGTCACCTGCCGCTTCCACGCCGTACATCGCGACAGAGGCATCGTCAATGAACGGATAGAACAAACCGATGGCGTTCGAGCCACCACCGACACAAGCGACCAGTGCATCCGGCAAATTTCCGGTGGCATCCAGACATTGTTGTTTGGCTTCACGGCCAATAATAGATTGGAAATCACGCACCATTGCAGGGTAGGGATGTGGGCCTGCTACCGTGCCGATAATGTAAAAAGTGTTGTCAACATTGGTGACCCAGTCGCGCAAGGCTTCGTTTAATGCGTCTTTCAGCGTTTTGGAACCGGATTCTACGGCGACCACTTTCGCGCCCAGCAATTTCATGCGGTAAACGTTCAAGGATTGCCGTGCGACATCGACTGCGCCCATATAAACCACGCATTCCAAACCTAAACGCGCTGCCACCGTGGCGGTTGCCACGCCGTGTTGGCCCGCGCCCGTTTCGGCGATGATGCGCGTTTTGCCCATGCGTTTGGCCAGTAAGGCTTGGCCAACGGTATTGTTGATTTTATGTGAACCGGTGTGGTTCAGGTCTTCACGTTTGAGGTAAATTTGCGCCCCGCCCAGCTCACGGCTCCAGCGTTCGGCGTAATATAAGGGTGAAGGACGGCCAACGTAATACTGCAAATCTTTATCGAGTTCGGCGATAAATTCAGGGTCTTCCAAGTACCGTTGGTAAGCGGCGTTCAATTCCTGAATGGGTGGAATCAGGGTTTCTGCAACGAACATACCGCCGTAAGGGCCGAAATGTCCGCGTGCATCGGGCATGGTGTATTTTTCTGTCATATTATTATTGTATCCCCTTGATTAACTTCCTCTAAAAACGCACGCATTTTTTGCGCATCCTTAATGCCTTTGGCGGCTTCCACGCCGCTGCTGACATCCAGCGCGTAAGGCCGCACCGCCTGTACCGCTTGTTTGGCATTGTCCATGTCCAAACCGCCTGCCAAAATGATCGGCAGAGGGCAATTTTTCGGTATCAAATCCCAATTGAACGCACTGCCTGTGCCGCCTTTTGCGTTGGGATGGTAAGCATCTAACAACAATCCGGCGGCATCGTGATAATCAGCGGCCAATTGCAGGACATCGGTGTTTTCTTGCATCCGAATGGCCTTGATATAGCGTTTGTTGTAAATCCGGCATTGTGCGGGCGTTTCATCACCATGAAATTGCAGGCAATCAATCGGCACCTGCGCCAACACATCGCGGATTTGGGCTTCCTGTTCATCGACAAACAAGGCCACGACGGTGGTGAAGGCTGGTAAAGCCTGGACAATGTTGATGGCCTGGCCTATGTCAATGTGGCGTGGGCTAGGTGGATAAAACACCAAACCAATCGCATCAGTCCCGGCGTGGGCGGCAAAAACGGCATCCTCGGCACGGGTAAAACCGCAAATTTTAACGCGAGTTCGCATAAAGTGATATGGGAATTTAGAAAATTATTCGGATTGGCTTTGAATCAAGCCGGAATTTCGCCCTATCCATGCGTTTACGGTTTTGGCGCGGTTGTAGGATTAGTGGCTTCGGGCGTTCCATGGTCATGATGGTGGTCATGGTGATGGCCGTGTCCATGCTCTTCGTCATGGGTAGTTGCTTGGGGTTCTGTTTGTTTGAGGTTTATAACCGTGGCCTCAGGTGCGCCGTGCTGGTGTTCTTCGCTGTCAGCGGCTAAGGGGGCGGCGGCAACCGCGACACCATATTTATAAACCATCAGGCCACCTAAGTCCGCTCCTAAACCTAATAACAGGCATAACAGCGCGGAAGCCAGCAAAAAGAAACCATTGGCCGCGCCTTGTAAAGCCGTATTGGCTTTCATACGCCATAAAGACAAACCGATGGCCAACGACAATACCCAAATCCCGATATGTTCATGCCGTTCCATAATGGCGTGGACATTACCGCCATGCGGTATCGATTCAGCGGCCATGAACCCTGCCCAAACGGTCAAGCTGGCGGCAACTGCGCCCATGTACAACAACCAACTCGCCACGATTCGGCACATCGGCTTTTTGAGCACAGTCCCGGCCACATCCAGGGCAAAAAATGCCAACAAAAACGCAATCGGAAAATGCACCAACATAGGGTGGATATTGGCCATCGCTGACAATCCAGGCATTAGCATCGTGAACATGCCGCCAGGGTCTTGTGCGGTCAGTTCTTCTAAAAAGGCCAACAAACTGGCGACACTGGCGGCGATGCCGTCATGGTCTGCACCGCCGTGGATTTGGAAAGATAAAAAATTGTACATGGCCGTCAGTTGAACGTTAATGATGATAATAGGCACAATCTACCTGATACAGCGGGAATTGCAATGCTTGTATGTACTGAAACTGCTGGAGTTAGGTGGGTTTGCCGCTGTTTTCCTGAAAGCGTTTGGCATCGTCCGGCAGTTTGTTGAACAGCGGATGTTTGGTCAGGCCAAAGTATTCAGGGTAATAGACCCCACCCAGATATAACCCGTCTGGCGGTGCGGTGCGGCTGGCTTGCTTTCGGTCACGCAGAATCAGCAAATCCTGTGTCCAAGATACGGGTTGCTTGCCTGTGCCGATGTCCATCAACACTCCGGCGATATTTCTGACCATATGATGTAAAAACGCATTGGCGGCAATATCCATAATCACCCGTTCGCCATCCCGGTAAACCTCAATGAAATACATCAGGCGGTTGGGGCTTAAGGATTGGCAGCTTTGTGCCCGGAATGACGAAAAGTCATGCTCGCCTATCAGGGATTGGGCGGCTTGGTGCATGTCGTTGGCATCCAAAGGTGCGGGACACCAGGTTGCCTGTTGGTGTAGCAGTGCGGATTTGACCGGGCGGTTATGGATAATATAACGGTAGAAGCGGGCAATGGCGCTGTAACGGGCATGAAAGTCAGTCAAAGCAGGCTTCACCCAAAGTATCTTGATATCATCGGGCAAATGGCTGTTGCCGCCGCGTAGCCAAGCATCCAGTGGCCGTTCGGCACTGGTGTCAAAATGCACGACTTGCTCCAGGGCGTGTACGCCGGAATCAGTGCGTCCCGCGCACTGCACCGTGACCGGATGCCGGGCGATCTTACCTAAAGCCATTTCCAGGGTCTGCTGGACGCTAGGCGCATGGGCTTGGGTTTGCCAGCCGCAATAACGGCTGCCGTTATATTCTATGCCAAGGACGATGCGCATTTAGGATGAGAGGCGATGGTTCGTGGGTTTGTTTGCATGACAACAATTGGCAGTGACTGCTCTGTCACTTGCGGTTAGAAAATTGTTGCCATGTACAGAACGAAAAGGGTTATAGAAACCGTACTTTGTACTGTCTATACGCCTCCAGCCTAGCCTGATGAGGGTCAATACTGAAAACCCGACCATTTAAAGCCTGCGCGAAGGGAAGCTTTTGGGCAATTCAAAAAACGCTTGATTTCTTGGCGATCATATTCCAGGCCGCCAGCCAAGTTTGTGGCCGGCAGGCTTCGGCGGATTTGTTTAATTCACCTGCCAAAGCCATGCGCAAGGTATTGTTGATGATCCCAAAGAAATAAGCGTTTGCAAGCATCGGGTCAATATTGCGGATTTCGCCCGCCCTAATTCCAGACTGGATGATTTTGAGGATTTTGCTGAAAGCCGGGGTTTGGGACAGTGGTTTTTGATCGGGAAGAAATTCGTTGAGGGGCATCAATAATAAAAAACGCATGATCGAAGGCGCGTCATCGGTGAGCTTAAAAAATAGATCCACGACACCGCGCAATTGTTCAGAGGCTTTTTGTGACCTGCGCCGGATGTCATCAATCGAAACATTCAGGTTATCGAGAATGTTTTCATACAATTTATTGGCGATGTCCTGCTTGCCGCTGAAATATTGATACAGTGCGCTGACGGATTTTAAGCCCGATGCTTGGGCAATGTCGGTGAGGGAGGTATTGAAATAGCCTTTGTCAGCAAACAGTTTAAGTGCGGCAATGAGTATTTCGTTTTGAAGTTCAGATTTGCTCTGAGTAGTGTTTAGTTCCTGTTCCATTTTCTTCTTTCACAGCCAGTTCAATGGGCTGTATCTTATGTATCTATTTAAGTGAACTCCCCGGCTTGGAGCAGGGGAGCCAGAAATTTTTAGTTTTTTGCAATGGCGGACAATGCGGCTTTCAGGTATTTGACCATTGACCATAAAGTCAATAATGCGGCGACATAAAGCAGTCCGTAACCAACGGAATTGACAGGCATACCCAGTAAATCTTCACGGTACAGCAATAAGCCGATGGAAATCATTTGTACGGCGGTTTTCCATTTGCCTAATTTCGAGACACTCACGGTGGCTCGTTGGCCGATTTCCGCCATCCATTCACGCAAGGACGCGATGGTGATTTCCCGGCCAATAATAATGGCCGCCGGAATCGCCAGATAAGGCGAGCCTTGTTGTTGCACCAACAATACCAAGACCATCGCCACCATCAATTTGTCGGCGACCGGATCCAAAAACGCGCCAAATGGGGTTTCCATGTTCATTTTCCGCGCCAGATACCCATCTAACCAGTCCGTAAAGCCTGCGATGATAAAAATCAACGTGCAGGCAATATTGGAGTAATGCCACGGCAAGTAAAACACCACTGTCAGTAACGGGATCAGTGCGATCCTTAATAAAGTGATATTGGTGGGTAAATTAAATTCAATTGCCATCTTGTTGATGAAAATGCTCGTAAATTCGTTGTGCCAGTTGCCGGCTTATGCCATCTATACTGGATAGCGCATCTGTTCCGGCTTGCGCGATTCCCTGCAATCCGCCAAATTGTTTTAATAATTGTTGCCGACGTTTCGGGCCCAATCCTGAAATGCCCTCCAAAACCGATTGTTTTTTTGTTTTACTGCGGCGTTGCCGATGTCCGGTGATCGCAAAACGGTGGGCTTCATCGCGGATATGCTGGATTAACAGCAATCCGCTGGCTCCCGCTGTGATGTCCAGTGGCTGTTCCTGATCGACTAAAATGAGCTTTTCCATGCCCGGTTTCCGGTCAGGGCCTTTGGCAACGCCGACTATCATAACATTGTTTATGTCTAATTCCGCTAGTGCCTTTTGCGCCGCGTGGACCTGGCCTTTGCCACCATCAATAAACAAGATGTCGGGCGCGGGATGTTCGCCTTGCTTTTGGCGTTTGTAGCGCCGTAACACGGCTTGGTGCATTGCCGCATAATCATCACCGCCTGTGATGCCTTCAATATTAAAACGCCGATACGCGGATTTGACCGGGCCGTTTTGGTCAAACACCACGCAGGAGGCCACGGTTTGCTCGCCTTGGGTGTGGCTAATGTCAAAACATTCCAAACGTTGCGGGACATTCGGGCAACGCAATTGTTCTTGCAAACTTAAGAAACGCCCGTACAGGCTTTGTTTGTCGGCCAGTTTCGCAGCCAGTGACAATTGTGCATTGGTCATCGCCATTTGCAGCCATTTCAAACGTTCGCCGCGTACCCGTTGAGCGATGTTTACGGCGTGTTTGGCTTGGCCTGCCAACATTTCCGCCAATAACTCGCTTTCAGCCAGTTCGTGGCTGACAATCAGCTCTTGCGGGGCAGGGCGGTCTAAATAATATTGGGCGATGAACGCCTGCAACACCGCCGTTGGTTCATGTTCGCCCGACATGGCCGGAAAATACGCTTTATTGCCCAATTGTTGGCCGTTACGGATAAAAAACACATGCACGCAAGCCATGTTCAATTGGGTGGCACAGGCAATAATATCGACATTACCTTTTTCACCTTGCACGTAGTTTTTCTCCAGCACCGTCCGTAACCGCCCGATTTGGTCGCGGAATCCGGCGGCCTGTTCATATTCCAAAGCGGCGGAAGCGGCTTCCATTTGCCCGACCAGTTTCTCGATCAACAGCCCACCTTCACCGTCCAAAAACAGCGTCGTGTGCGCCACATCTTGGGCATACGCGGCTTTATCGACCAAGCCCACACAAGGCGCGGTGCAGCGGCCTATCTGATGTTGCAAACACGGGCGGGTACGGTTGTCATAAACGCTGTCTTCACATTGCCGGACGGGAAACAGTTTTTGTAAGAGTTTGAGGCTTTCTTTCGCGGCAGTGGAACTCGGATAAGGGCCAAAATATTTCCCGGATTTTTTCTTTGCGCCCCGGTGCAAGGTGATTTGTGGAAAATCATGGTCGCTCAGATAGATATAAGGAAACGATTTGTCATCACGCAAACAGATGTTGTAGCGGGGTTTATGGCGTTTGATTTGCTGGCATTCCAGCAACAAGGCCTCGCCTTCGGTATGCGTGACTGTCACCTCAATACGGGCGACCTTGGTCATCATCACTTGCTGTTTGGGCGAGGCTTGCTGGGTTTTGTAATAACTGGAAACGCGGTTTTTGAGGTTTTTTGCCTTGCCAACGTAGATGATTTCGTCTTGGGCATTAAACATCTTGTAAATGCCCGGCAAGGTGGTGAGGTTTTTTAAGAAACCCGTGCTGTCAAACACGGCGGCTGGGGCTTGAGCTTCCATGTTGAAAATATAGCGTTTAACCGTTGCCCAATTGTGCCAACACGGCTTGGACTTGCGCGACGTCCAATTGCACAATGTGGGCAATCGTTTCCGCCGGAAGGCCTGCTTGATGCGCGTTTAAGATGGTGTCGCGGCGGTTTTGGGCGATGCCTTGTTCCAAGCCTTGCTGTAAACCTTGCTCCAAGCCTTGTTGTAAACCTTCCTCCAAGCCTTGTTTAAGCCCTTGCTTGATAGCCAAGTCAATTGAGCTTTTTTGGATAGTGATGAAGTCGCGTTTACGGTGCTGTAACTCCAATTCTTCAGGGCTAAGGTTGGCTTCATTGGCGACACTAAAGGCCTTTTCCAATTCCCGCTCCAAATTTTTGGGGATGTAATGCAGTTTTCCGGCGTTTTTGATGAAATACAGCCACTTGTCTTGCACGGACTGCAATTGGTTTTCCTGTTTGTCAAATTTCGGCAATTCAATGAAGACCAGCTCAATATCATCGCTGTATTCAATAAAACGTTCCTTTTCCAACAACTTGAAACAATTCATTACAGGCTGGCCAGGGAACAGGACAAAATCGGTCAGCGTCAGGGCGATGACCGGATTGAGCAAGGTAAATGCTTGGCCTTGTTGCAGTTGGGTCGAATAATTTTTGGCTGCGTTGTACAAAATGCGTTGCTCGAACCCTTCGTGGCTGAGCACCTGCATTTCAATAATCACGCGGCTGCCGTCGTCCAGTTCGGCTTTGACATCAACAAACGTGTCTTTCATGCCCTTAAGCATCGGGATGTTGTACGGGTCAACAATTGTCAAATCGCTGATGACACGCCCGTTGAAATCAATGACGCTATTGAGGAAACTCAGCAAAATGTCTTTGGAGCCTTCGCTGCCAAACACTTTTTTAAATGCAAAATCAGTGCGTATATCAAGAAAATTCATGGATTTACGGTAAAAGTTGTTCGCCAGTCCACAATTGCGCCAGTGCTTCACGTGCCCTTACCAAATGGCATTGGCCGCCATCGACCATCACTTCGGCGACACGCGGCCTGGAGTTGTAATTCGAACTCATGCTGAAACCATAAGCCCCCGCCGAACGCACAGCCAACAAATCACCTGCTTTGAGCTTCAAGGCACGGCCTTTGCCCAAAAAATCCCCGGTTTCACAGACGGGGCCGACAATGTCCCAGTGCAGTTCCGGCGCGTCATCATGCGGTTTGACCGGAATGATGGCCTGCCACGCGCTGTACAAAGACGGGCGCACTAAATCATTCATCGCCGCATCGACGATGGCAAAATTCTTATTGGCGGTGGGTTTCAGGTATTCCACTTGCGTGACTAAAATCCCGGCATTGCCGACAATCGCCCGGCCTGGTTCCAATAAAATTTCATAATCATGCTGGCCTAAACGTGCCAATACCGCGTGGATATAATCTGCCGGGGCTGGAGGCTGTTCGTCCTTGTAACAAATGCCCAAACCGCCGCCCAAATCCAAATGGTGCAAGCGGATGCCTTCTTCACGCAAGGTGTCCACCAAGGCCAATAATTTATCCAGTGCATCCAGAAATGGGCGCGTTTCGGTCAATTGTGAGCCAATATGGCAATCAATCCCCACCACCTTGATATGGGGCATGGCGGCGGCGCGGCGGTATTCTGCCAATGCTGTATCAATATCAATACCGAATTTGTTTTCTTTCAAACCCGTTGAGATATAAGGATGGGTTTTGGCATCGACATCCGGGTTGACCCTGAACGATACAGGTGCGATTACGCCCAATTGTCCGGCCAAGGTATTGATGCGGTCGAGTTCGCCACTGACTTCAATATTAAAGCAGCGGATGCCTGCTTTTAAAGCCGCCAAAATTTCATCTTCGCGTTTGCCGACCCCGGAAAAGACGATTTTTTTCGCATCACCGCCTGCCGCCAATACCCGTTCCATCTCACCCAACGAAACAATATCAAACCCCGAACCTAACCGCGCCAACACATTCAGCACCGCCAAATTGGAATTGGCCTTGACTGCGTAACACACCAAATGTGGCGTGTCACCAAACGCACTGTCAAACGCCCGCCAATGCCGCTCTAACGTGGCCCGCGAATAGACATAGCAAGGGCTGCCGAATTTATACACAATGTCTTGAACCGCCACATCTTCGGCGTACAGTTCATTTTCCCGATAATTAAAATAGTCCATAGATCGTCATTTCTTTTGAGGTTCAGTCTGTATGGGCGGGGCTTTATCAGGCAGATAAAGCGGCCCTGGTTGGCCGCAAGCGGCAAGCAACAAGTTTAACAGCAAAAACAGGATTAATTTAGACGCTTTCATTTTCTAAGTGCCGCAACGTTTAGGTAAAGCTTTATGGTATCCCAAACTTTTAGTGGTGCGGAAAAGAAAATGTCAGCTTAGCCGTCCAGACAAAAAGCAAGCTACCGCCAGTTATCAGATTTGCCACATGGCCTATAATGGATGCTCCAATCAACTAGGAGAAAAAAATGGCTAAATTATTCGGTACAAAATGGGCTGATGTGATTCAAGGTTCAATTTTTAAGGATCAAATTTACGGTAAGGCGGGGGATGATTATATCTATGGCCATGAGGGCAACGACTGGATTTATGGTAATGATGGCAATGACCATTTGTTTGGCAATGAAAACAATGACCATATATATGGCGGCGAAGGCAGTGATGACTTGGTCGGTGGCGCGGGTAACGATTATTTGGATGGCGGCACAGGATTTGATTATTTATACGGTGAAGCGGGCAACGATGTGCTAATTGGACATGGCCTGTTTTCCGGTGGGTTAGGCAAAGACATCATGACAGGCAGTGCTGAACAAGATTTTTTTGTTTTCCGTGAGATACTCGAATCGCGCACTGGTTTGCTGACCAGGGATGTCATCACGAATTTTGATAAAAATGACATCATCAATTTATTGCGGGTAGACGCAGACCCATCAACCGCAAGTGATGATGCGTTTGCGTTGATTGGACAAGACGAAGCGTTTACCGCAGTAGGCCAATTAAAGTTTGATCCGCTGACATTTAGCCTTGTTGCAAACACCAACAGCAATTATGCCACCATTGAGTTTGCCGTTAAGCTGACCGGATTCGCCGATATAGCCGCCACTAATTTGGTTTTGTAAGCCATATCACAGAAGCCGTATAAGCTTGTTGGGAGTACAAAGCCGCCGTTTTGTACTCCGCACCTGGAGAAAAACATGCCCAAAAAGCCTAAGAAACCCAACATAATCCCAGCCGATTGGCTGGATGATAGCGTGGATAATTTTGGATTTGGAGATATGCCAGACGGTTTGGATACTGCGTTTTGGGCGCAGATGGCGGCGTTTGAAGATAATACGCGATGGATGGTGATGTTTGAAGTGTTGGAGCAAGGCGGTTTGGCATTGCCCCACCCGGATGAATTGGACGCGACACAACTGGCTCCAAAACTGTGGGAGGTGATACGGGGTTTGGCGATGTTGCGGACGTTTTTGTACCACACCGACCATTTGAGTGACCGGGGGCTGTATGAAAAATTGTGGCATGAGGTGCTACGCGAAGCCGGGCCTTTGCTGCCCTCCACCAGTGATATGGCTTGCCATATCGACTTGGTGGGCAGTGAAACCGACACCGAACTTTATTTACGCTATTACGCCGACGAAGAATCACGCCGGGATTGGCTTGAAGATTGGCCAGACGAAGCGATGCCAGAGCACGAGCCTTTGCCATTTGACCGTGACCGCCATTTGCCTTCCAGGGATCAGGCCGAGTGGAATCAGGTTGGCAAACCTTCTTAAGTTTGGATATTACGGAAACTGCCATGACTGAAACTACCCGCACTTTGCCGGAGCATCTTACCGCCAATTACCATGCGCTGATTGCCTCGCAGAAAACCTTATTGCTTTCGACGGCTTCAAACAGCGGCGTGCCTGATCTTAGCTACGCCCCTTTTGTGCGTGATGCGACGGGCGTGTTTTATATTTTTGTCAGTGAGTTGGCTGTCCATACCGTCAATTTGCTGGCCAATCCGCAAGCGTCATTGCTGTTTATCCGCCCGGAATCCGAGGCGCGTAATTTGTTTGCACGCGAACGGGCGGTCATCAGTTGCCGTGTCCATGACATTGGCCGGGATAATCCAGCTTACAGCGAACAGCTTGATGCTTTGCAAGACAAGTTTGGCGAGATTGTGGGGTTGTTGCGCCCGTTACCGGATTTTCATTTGTTTGCGTTGTATCCTGACAGTGGCCGGTATGTGGTCGGTTTTGGGCAGGCGTACACCCTTGATATGAAGCGGTAGCTTAAATACAGGCTTTTTTATAAGGTTCGGACCAGTTTGGGAATGTTTTTTATTTTTAAGGACTTACACAACCTTAAATAAGTTAAGGAAAATTGTCTGAATAAGGATAGGAAACCATACTGATTTTGTTTAGAATGAAAACCCATTTTGGAAGACAACAATTTTTTCAAAACTGGAGCGATGGGAATGCCACAATATCCGACATTCTGTGCATTATGGCTTTAGTATTGTTTGAAAATTGCTTCATTGGATAACGGAATGAACAAGATAATAAACAATGAAAATGAGCTTATCGAGGCAAAATCCTGTTTCGCCCAATCTGCCCGTGCCAAGCTGGATGATAGCTTGTTCAATTTCGGTAAAAACGAGCGGCTTAAGATGGTGTTTGATTTGGAAATGCACGTGGCATTTTTGGGCGAATCCATCCGTTGCGGTGTCCCTAAGCTATTTTATGAATACGCCGTTTGGACTAATCATCTGCTGACCACCTCAGGTGGTGATGCTGAACAGTTCAAAATGTGCCTTCGGGCAATCAATGCCCAAATCCAAGAATCCGGTGTTGGCCTGTGGGTGGGGGTGGCTCAGGCTTATCTGGCGGAAGCAGAAAACCAAGTGGATACCGCGCAACCGCTGATAAAGTCCCATCTTTCCGACGACAATCCCCATAAGGCCGTCGCCGAGAGTTTTCTCAAAACCTGTCTTGAATTAAGGCGTAGTGAGGCTCTTGAGGTTATCCATGATGCGGTGGCCTCTGGCGTGTCCATCAATGAGATTTATCTTGATGTCATCACGCCCGTGATGTACGAATTAGGCCGTTTGTGGCATCTGAACCGCATAACCGTGGGGCATGAGCATTACTGCACGGCCGTTGCACAAATGGTCATGGCACAATTGTTCTCGTCGATTTTTGATGGCAGCAGCAAACATGGCAAACTGGTTTTTGCCTGTGTGGCGGGTGAATTGCACGAAATTGGCGCCCGTATGCTGTCCGACCTGTTTGAAATGAATGGCTGGGACACGGTATTTTTGGGTGCCGACGTACCTACCCAATCGGTGATAGATACGCTTATCCAACACAGTGCCGGGATATTGGCCATCTCTGTGACCTTAGGTTCCAATCTTGGGGCGGTCTCAGATTTTATAACTGCGGTTAGGGCGACGCCTGCGTGTGTGGATGTCAAAATTATGGTCGGAGGCGCACCTTTCAAGGTGGACAGTACACTTTGGCAACATTTGGGGGCTGATGGTTGGGCGCCCGATGCCCCTGCTGCCTTGCTTCTTGCCGAACAGTGGAGGCCAAGGTGATAGAAAATGGTTATGCGGGAAGTTTGGGGTTTGCTTTAATTTGTAATTATGATGGCGTGATTACCGAAGTCCTGTGGGATGATTTTGAAATCAGCGACAATCTGGTGGGCTTGTCACATTTTGTCTGTATTTTTGACCCTTCTTCGCTGCAAAAAGGCCTTGCGATGTTTCTGTATGTAAAAGAGCATGGTGTTGCCTTGGGGTGGGAAATCAATGTCACTTTCCAAAATAATGCCCGCCTCTTCTATTTTACGGCGGCTTCACTCGGTGACCGTATCGTCCTGTTGGCTTCCGCCGCTTGGCAAGGGGCCAATCAAATCTATGAAGGCCTAAGCCACCTCATTAACGAACAGGTCAACAACCTGCGCGTACTGAATAAAAAAGTCAATGGCTCAGAATTGGAACATCCGCAAGAGCCTAGTTTTCCTGAACAATTCTCCAGCGATATTATCGGCGACATGCTCCAGCTCAATAACCGCTTGGTGAACGCCGAGCGAGAATTGGCCCGGAAAAATGCTGAGCTAAAACGGATGAGCACTGTCCTGAGCAAAGATTTGTATTTGGCGCATCGGGTGTTGCAGTATTCCGGCGAAGCCGTGGTGATTGCCAACCGGGCGCTGCGCGTGATTGATGTGAACCAAGCCTATACCGCCATTACGGGCTTTGGCAAGCAGGAAGCCATTGGCCTGCAAATGCTGCTGAATGAACCAGGACACGGTGAGGAAGGTTTGCTCGAAGCGATTTGGGAATCGCTGCGTACCCGTGGGCTTTGGCAGGGTGAGTGCGTGGGCCGACGGAAAAATGGAGAACTGTTCCCCAAATGGCTGTCTTTCAGCATGGTGCTCGATCCAGATGGCGAAACTAGCCATTATCTAATGATTTTTTCCGATATTACCCGGCTGAAACACGCCGAGGAAAAATGGCAGAAGCTGGCGTTTTATGACAGCCTGACCAACTTACCGAACCGGGTCTTGTTTAAAGACCGATTGCAACAAGCCATCACCAAAGCGCATCGCGATAGCGAATCGCTGATTTTGCTGTTCATTGATCTGGATGATTTTAAAGTCGTCAACGACAGTTTAGGGCATGATGCCGGGGATGAACTGCTCTGCGAAGCCGCCCGTCGAATCGGCAGTTGCGTCAGGGAAACCGACTCACTATGTCGATTGGGCGGCGATGAATTTACGGTCATCGCTTCCGGGTGTAGTGATGAAATAGAAATCATGAATTTGTGTGACCGGATCATTTGGGCGTTCAATGAACCTTTCCTGATCAAAGAACATTCCATTTGTATCGGCGCGAGTATTGGAATTGCCCGTTATCCTTCCGATGGCGAAGATATCGAAGTATTGATCAAAAACGCCGATACGGCGATGTATGATGCCAAAGCCGCAGGCCGCAACACCAGCCGATTTTTCTCCAAAACCTTAGGCGACAAAATAGCCAACCACCTGACCATGAAAGCCCAGATTGCGCTGGGCTTGCAACGCAACGAATTTGTCGTGTATTTGCAGCCAGAAATTGACTTGTCCTCTGGCAAGGTGACTTCAATGGAAGCCCTGATCCGTTGGCAGCATCCCGAACGTGGCCTAGTGCCACCGAATGATTTTATTCCCATTGCAGAAGATTCGGGGTTAATTGTTGAACTGGGGCAATTCGTCATTACCGAAGCCATCAGATTGGTGCGGGATTTACGTGAAAACGGTTGGCCCGACATGCGCGTGGCGGTGAACATTTCGCGCCGCCAATTGGCAGCCCCCAATCTGACCACGTTCATTGTCGCTCAACTTGAAAAACAAGGCTTGCCGGGACAGGCTTTAATCGTCGAAATTACAGAAAGTATGGTGATGGGCAATATGGAAAACGCCATCCACGTGCTTCGTGTGCTCAAAAAATTTGGTATTGAGGCGGCGATAGACGATTTTGGCACAGGCTATTCCTCACTGAGTTTTTTACATCGCTTGCCTGTGGAGTTTCTGAAAATTGACAAGTCGTTTGTCAACGACATTGATATATCGACAGAAAGCGAAACGATTGTCCGGGCGATCGCGGCGATGGCGGCAAGCTTAGGACTTAAGACGATTGCCGAAGGCGTTGAACGTGGCGAACAAAAATTTATCCTGTCCGGTATTGGCTGCAACATGATCCAAGGGTATTGGTACTCCAAACCTTTGCCTTACGACTTGTTGCTTGAGTTTATGAAACGGTTCAGCCAAGAAAATAGCCATTCCCTCCATCATCCGGCCATCCCACCTAAATGCTGATGAAGGCAGCAGGCTTTACTGCCAACCTATCTAAAAAACAGATAGGTGCATGATAATTTATCATTTTTCAATGAGTTCCATAGGCTGTTAGAGTAGCTATCTACGCAAAACCGGGTTAAACCGTTTCTGCACTCATGACGCTTTTTACATGGGTTTTTATCGCTTATGGATAATTTCTGGGATTCAAAAAAAACCAACCCGGCGGGGGACTTCGTTAATAGCCCGCTGATCACCTTACCTAATCCTGATTCACACGCCACTTCCATCCGTGCGACGGCACTGGTGTTTTCTGACCCGGCTTCGGTACGCTTACTCGAATACATAGGCCGCATTGCGCCGAGTGATGCGACCGTCCTTATTATTGGCGAAACGGGTACGGGTAAAGAACTGGTCGCCCGCCAAGTACACAAACTCAGCAACCGCCACAAAGGCCCGTTTATTGCCGTCAATTGCGGGGCTTTTTCCGAATCATTAGTCGAAAGTGAATTGTTTGGGCATGAACGCGGCGCGTTTACGGGTGCTTTGAACACCCGTAGCGGCTGGTTTGAAGCGGCCAATGGCGGTACTCTGTTTTTGGATGAAATCGGCGATTTGCCGATGTCCACACAGGTGAAAATCTTGCGCGTCCTGCAAGAACAAGAAGTGGTGCGGGTTGGCTCACGCACCCCCATTCCGATTGATGTCCGGCTAGTAGCGGCCACTAACGTCAATCTTGCCGAAGCCGTAGTGGCCGGACGGTTTAGGGAAGATTTGTATTATCGCCTCAACGTTGCGGCCTTGGATTTATTGCCGCTACGGGAACGTCCCGGCGATATTTTGCCGTTAGTTTGGCATTTTATTGAACGGTATGGCAAACGCCTGCAATTGGCCGAGGTCAGTTTAAGTGCCGATGCCGAGCGGGCTTTGTTGAATTACGCTTGGCCTGGCAATATCCGCGAACTGCAAAACGTCATCCATCATGCCTTACTGATTTCTAAAAATGGCAAGGTTACTGCCGCTGATTTGCATTTGAACCCGGATTTTGGGTTTTCGCGGCAACGAGCAGGCGGTGCGGGTGTGGTGTCGCCGTTAAAGCCTTTGGAAGATGCGCTATTGGCGTTATACGAAAAGCCTAGTGAAAATCTGTTTGATTGCCTGGAAGAAGCCATTATCCGCACGGCTTATGCTTATTGCGAAAGCAACCAAGTGCAAACCGGGCGTTTATTGGGCATCAGCCGGAATATCTTGCGCCATCGGCTAAAACGTTATGGTTTTTTGGTGGCGAATTGACCGTGCTTTATAAACGTTGAATATTTGTTCACCACGAAGACCATAAACAATCCATTGTTTATGGTCTTCGTGGTGAAGCTTGTTTATAACTGATGTTACGCAGTAACGTAGTATTCTCCCCCGTTTGCCGCGTCGAGCACCGCAGCATTTGTCGGGAATAGCCCGAAGGGGTGCGGCAGGGATGCCGCACGGAGGCAGATTACCCATAGGGCATA
>CAYUQV010000053.1:0-24922 GCA_964446885.1 uncultured Methylocucumis sp. | reverse complement strand
AAGTAAGGGCAGTTTCCTGCCTAATGACCGTTTACACAAAAATTCTTACACCCTCGGAAAATTTGCGGGGAAATAAGTTTTCCACTGTTAGATAATTTTATTACTGAACATGCTTCTAAGATTTTAGAAATAGTAACTGAGTGGATACAAGACCCTATTGAAAATTCTACCGTAAATTTATTAGACGAATATAAATCCGTTGTTGAATATCTTAAACCCTCAGCAGGACGAGGTTTGTAACCTCGTCCCAAACGTTTCGATATCCCCAATACATCAAAAACATTAAGTTAAGCCTTAGCATAAATGAGCTAAACCAAGCCTGTCCGTTATCGGACTTTAATAATAACAACAACTGGAGGCACCACCATGAAAACAACCACATTGGCTCTTACTATCGCCGCAACCATCATCACTGGCTGTACCCATAGGCTCACTGACTTTACGATTATATCGTCAAAAAACATCGACCTGACACGGGGTGCTGAATTTGTCCGCGCACCTGTCCGGGTCACTGGCAAAGACACCAAAAGCATCATCGTTATTATTCCTACGGGGGAGCCAAATGTAAAAGAAGCGATGGATAGGGCTATCGAAAGTACACCGGGAGCAATAGGCTTATTGGACGGTGTGATTACCAGTGAATCTTGGTACATCCCTTACATTTACGGCGAAGCCAGCTATACCGTTGAAGGCACCCCGCTGATTGACCCTAACCTTAAAAAATAATTGATACCAGGCAACTGAATGGGGTTGCTCGTTCCCAAGCTTGGCGCGACGAGGCTTGCAGCCCCGTCATAACGTTTAAACCTTATGTAATACCGAGAATTGCACCACGTCAAGCCGCGTGTCCGTTCTCAAGGAAAAAACTATATGACACAGTTACTTAACGAAGCATTTCAAGAGGCATCCAAACTTCCTGACATGCAACAAAATATCATCGCCCGATGGTTGCTGGATGAATTGTTGGCAGAAAAAAAATGGGATTCATTATTTGCCGAATCTGAAGATTTTTTAGCAAACCTCGCCGATGAGGCCTTGAGCGAACATCGTACAGGCAATACTGAGCCTTTAAACCTAGATGCACTGTGATTTCGCATACGACAGAAAAATTTTGGAAATTGTATTCTGCTTTGCCTATGGATATTCGCAAGCAGGCAAAAATGGCATATATTTCAGCGGGACGAGGTTTGTAACCTCGTCCCAAACGTTTGAATATCTCCAAATACATCAAAAACGTTAAGGGCGGGTTGAATAACCCGCCCTGCGAGACCCCCATCTTTAACATTGTAAAATGCAATAATGCCCGACAGTAAGACAAGATTTTATAGCCAAGGACAAACATGACCACAGAAACTGAAATGCCTGACGAGCAACTGAGCCGCCTAGAATCCGTTGATAGGCACAGGTTATGGCAAAATGGACTTGATAAGGAAGAGTTCTTCAACGACGTTTTTGCTACGAAGAAATAAGCCTGGAAAATAGTTTTTATCCCGCCCCAAGCTCACTTGGAGCGGGATAAGTCAGCGACACACCAAACAAAAAACGTTTCCACTCCTGTTTACACCTCCACTCACCGCCGCCGCTTCCCCCTATTCCGCTTCTTCTTCCCCCGCCTAAGCCTTTTACACGGCTTAAGCTTCGCCAATGCCCGCCGCCGATAGGCCACCATCACAATCAGCAAAGTGCAGGTGATGGCGACGGCGGCGGGGAATAGGACGGTGGTGACGGAATAGGTTGCTAAGGCCATCAGCACGAAAAAATTCCGCACCAAAAACAAGGCGAAGAACAGTTGGGATTCGGAATGCGGATCGTCATAGGCTTTGCGGATGGTCGGGCCAAAGCCCAGCAAATCAACCGTGGTCAACACCACCACGGCCCATAACGGGTCGCTGGTCAGATACCAGAACGGCAACGATGACAGGGCGGCGGCAAAAAACAGCCAGTCGGTTTTGGTGATGGAAATGTCGGCATGTTTTAAAGCCGCCAAGATGGCAATCAGGATGCTGATCGCGCCGGACACGCCGATTGCCCAAGCCCCCGCGCCGCCTTTGGCTTGAAGTTGCGCGAAGAACACGACGCTGGTGGTCGCGCCCCAAATCACCCATGAAAACACATGCGGCTTGATGTGTCCGCGCACAATGTCGCGCATGTAGGGGATAAACGCGGTGAAGGTCAGCGCAATCGCCACCGCGCTACAGAGGTTTTTATAGTCCATTGTGTCCTGGTTACGGCATTGTGCCGATTAGCCTTGAGTTTTTCCTTAAGCCTAATTCAGCATGGATGTCGATACAAGTCTAAATGCGTCTTCTAACTTCACTCAGGGCATAAAGGAGCAGTTTGGGTAAATGCCTGATTATATACCCAATCAACTTTAAGACACCGGATTGATATTTTAAAAATTACTTAAAATTCAATCAATTAATGGCACAACGATACGGTATCTTGAAAGGCGATGGGTATATAACCCTCACCCCAGCCCTCTCCCACGGGGAGAGGGAGTTGTCATCCTACTCAAATTATCCGCCTGATGCGCCGGGGCGTTGTAAATGCCCATACGCGGGCAAGGTTTGTAAGCGGCTGTCTTCCAGCGGTTTTCCGACGGTGAAGTGGTACAGGCTTTGGAAGCTGTCGTCTGTGATGCCTAAAATTTCATGGACGCTATCGTCAAAATAGCAACCTATGCCCGTTCCGCGCACACCAGCGGCTTCTGCTTCCAGATACAGCACTTGGCCGATCATACCGCATTCCCAAAATAGGCGGCGATATTGCCAAGGCGCGGCATCTAACGTGCCGCGAAATTCGGCGACCATCGCCAAGCTAAACGCGCTGTCACTGGCAATGGGTTGGTGGCAGGATAAAGTTTTGGCGATTTTCCGCACATCCCCCGTATGCAATTGATACAGCGGCAACAATCCTGGCTGTTTTTGCCAAGCAAAATTCGCCTGCGTGGCGGCTTTAAGCGGCTCAAGGGCCGCGTCATCCCTTAACAACGCGTACAGACCGGGTTCCAAGCCCGTCACGCGATGGACAAACACAAACAGATGCACCTTAGGCGACCACGGCCAAAAACTGAATGCGGCGGTGTCAGGCATCAGGGCCGCGAGCATCCGCTGGAAATCGCTGACGGGCAATGGGGGCATTTTGCCGTCAAAGTGTTGGGCGCTGCGGCGTTGGCGGATGATGGTAGAAGCCAGTTGCGTGCAAGACGAAGCGGGCAAGGTTTGTACATCGGTTTGCCAAGACGGTTCGTCCAGTTGCGGCTTATGCGCCGCTTCGGCGACTTCATCAATAATCGGCCATTTGTAGAAATGATAGGCGCGTAAACCGTCGGCTTTGCCTGTCCAGGTTCCGGCGTGGGCTTGCTCCAATAAACAATGGTTGGTGACAAAGTTATCCGAGTGTCCAGTGTGGATACGGCACAGCACATCCGGCGCTTCTTCTTCCAAGGGTTTAAAATCGGCTTTGCGGTTGATGCCTAGCACACTGGCAATTTCCAAATCCGCCCATTCCGGCAAAATTTCTATCGTCCAGCCCAAAGTCGCCGTCGCGTAACGTAACGCGCCCAAAGCGTGGCCCGTGTCGTGTTGGCAATAGCGGTAAGCGCGTTCGCCGTATTTCCAAGCTTCCCGCCAATGCACCGAAGACAGGCCAATCAGCAAATCCGGCGTGTCGCTGGCGGTATTGAACACACAGCGTTGTTCGAGATTGTGGTCATGGCTGACGTAATGGTGGACACCGGAGGCCAAAAAACTTTGGCCGACACTGAGCACATAAGCTTCGGTAGGATGCAGGTTGCCGCTGGATGGGTTGCAGCGCAACGACCAGCGGCTAGGGCCAAATTCTTTCCACGCCGACAATCCAAACGCCAGTTCCAATAACAGCCCTAGGCTTTCCAAACTCAGCGGCAGCGGGGCAATGCCGCCGGGCGTGTCCAAATCCGTGAACAGCGGCTTTAAATCCTGCCCCGGCATTGGCAAGGCGACAATCTCACAGCCCGAAAACCGCCGAAACTGGTCAGGCTGGTCTTCCCAATCAATGGTTTCCGGGCCTTTAGCATAACGTTGCAGGGTGTGCTTGGTGCGGTTGTGGTAATTCAGGACGGTTTCGGTATGTGGGTTCATCAGATCGCTACTGGGGTTGGTGAGGAATGATGGGGTTATACGTTTTAAGCTGTTAGCCAACTAGGCGGGACGGGGTTTGTAATCCCGTCCTTAACGTTTCAATGCCCGTGCCATATCTGAATGCCATCAAACGTTACGGACTGGGCAACATGCCCAGTCCAGCTTAGTTTTTTGGACTTTTAGTGCCTTTCGTGAACAATCCTTTTGGCTTGCAAACCCATGGCAGGACGGGGTTTCAAAGCCCGTGCCATATCTAAATGCCATCAAACGTTACGGACTGGGCAACATGCCCAGTCCAGCTTAGTTTTTCGAGCTTTTAGTGCTTTTCGTGAACAATCCTTTTGGCTTGCAAACCACCCTAAAACACTGACTTATCTAAAATCAAACGGCGATGCCCCCAAAAACAAATCGTCAACATCATCATGGCGGCTTTTTTTAGGGATTTTGTAGGTTTTTAACCAGGCTTTAAAGGTTTCCGGTTTGGCAAAATAGGCAATGTCATTTTTAATGCCAGCCATTTGCCTTTGTACTTGTTGGGTGTCTTCTGCCAGAAACATCATCAATTGTTTCGGCTTCAAGCTAACGTAAAAAGGCATTTGCAATTCGTATTTGAACCGTCCTTCGATTTGATCAATTTCCTGATCCAATTCCGCGAGTTGCTCTTTTAGGATTTTGTTGAAATATTTCAGGCGGCTGTCGGCCATTTGGCTTAAATGCGCCAGATCAATCTGTTCAATCTCCAATTGCAATTCGAGCAATTGCAACAAATCCTTTTTGCCATACGCTGTGTTGACACGCTGCATCAGCTCGGTTTTGCGCTCACGTTCGGCGGCATCAGGTTCACGATCCGGGTGCAATACGGCAACCAGTTTACGGTAGACTTCTTGCACCGATTTGCTGGCCAAGGCTTCTTCTTCTTTTTGACGGGCTTCTTTAGCCAATTGTTTTTTGGATTTTTTGGGTTCCGGGGCAGGCTGTTCTGGCTCGCCAGATTGTTGTTCAAGCAATTTAGCTTCCAAATGGGCGCGGAATTTGTCGGGCGAACTGATATCAATATCATCATCCAAATCGACATTAAACATGTCTTTGGCAAAACTTTTCATCATTTCACCAATAGCCGCATCTTGTTCTTCTTGCAGCGCGTCAAAATCTTCACCGGAATATTTGCTGTACAAGGCTTTTACTTCTTCCGTATCCATTTCGATGACTAATCCTTCACAGACATCCATAAGCAAATGGCGGATTTTGGCCTTGTCGGTTTTTTTGAACAGCGGTTGGTCATGGTATTTGTCTAATAACTGTAACCACAGCCATTTTTGTTGGTTGAACTTTTCAACTAAAGGTTCGTAGTCCTGTTCCACTTTCCCGTAATAAACCGGGACAGTTTCTTTCCATTCCTGCAAAAGTTTTTTCTGCTGGTCAATTTTTTTGCCCAGGCTATTAAATTGCTTTTGCGGGGCGGATAATTTTTGTGCTTCCGCCTTGGGTTTGATGTGGACGACTTTTTTGTCAGTTGGGGTCATAAGTTAAGCCTGGATGAAAATGGGGGAATCGAAAGGGCTTCGGATACCAAAAGCTCCACTACCATTAAGTTAATCCCTCTCCCTCATCACCCAAGGGTATAACGGAGAGGGTTAGAGTGAGGAGGATAAATAAGGAAAAAAGCTTTAATTTGATCCCCTCATCCCAACCTTCTCCCGGAGGGAGAAGGGGCTTTTTCCTTAACTTAATAGCAAATGTAGCAAAACCTCGCCCCCATTTTAACAAACAATCACTTGCCCTAATTCACCAACTTAGGTTCGACCATCAAATCATCGACCCAACAGCCGACCGGGTTGCCCAAATTCATCTCTTTATCTTCAAAGCGCACCAGGAACACGCTGCGTTCGGGTTGTTCTTCGACATGCCCGATCATCGTGATAACCCCGCGTGTCCCGGCTTCGGCGAGGATGTCGCCTTCGTTGCCGCCGGGTATAGAACCGTCATCCGTAATGTTGATGGCCGCATACACAATATCGCCTATATCTAAATCTTCTACCCGCATGGTCTTCCCCTCGTTTTAATGGCTGGTTTTTGTAGCAAAGCTTACAAAATTTATGTGATTGTCTGTTTGTAATCTTTGTGACATCGGTTTTCTTGCGCGTTATAGCTTACAATCAATAACTTACAAAAATAAGACAGGATGGCACATAGGTTGCATTAAGTGATTACAAGAACGATGCCAACCCCTTCAGGAGATTTGTTGTGATTACATTAACAGAGAAAGCCATTAACGCTGTCGGTCGCTTTATCGCCAGTTCGGACACCCCTTCAGCCGGGCTTCGCATTGAAGTCACCGATGGTGGTTGTTCTGGCTATCAATATGGCCTCAAGCTTGAAGCCGAAAACACCACCGAAGACACGGTGATTGATTGCGGGACTGTGAAAGTGTTTGTTGACCCGGTCAGCTTCCCGATGCTTGACGGCATGTCGATAGACTTCCTCGACAGCATCGACGGTTCTGGGTTTAAGTTCAGCAACCCCAATGCCGCCAAAAGCTGCGCGTGTGGTTCTTCGTTTAATCCTAATCCTAGCGGCACAGGTACGAAAACCTGTTCCTAATGACGGTTCTGGGTTTACATATCGTTCCCACGCTCCGGCGTGGGAATGCAGCCAGTGACGCTCCAGCGTCACGAAACATAATGGGTACATACCTTTTTTGATGAGCTGGCATTTCGCAACGCCGGAGCGTTTCAGGATGAATTCCCACGCCGGAGCGTGGGAACTATAAGGTTTTTGCCCCACCCTACCCAATCCGAGGACACAACCATGTGGGACTATTCAGACAAAGTCAAAGAACATTTTTTTAACCCTAAAAACGCCGGGGCCGTGGTCGATGCCAATGCCACAGGCGAAGTCGGTTCCATCAGTTGCGGCGATGCCTTGCGCTTGACCTTAAAAGTCGAAGACGAAACTGAAGTGATTTTGGAAGCTGGCTTCCAAACCTTTGGCTGCGGTTCGGCGATTGCGTCATCGTCCGTATTGACCGAAATCATCAAAGGCATGACCTTGGATGAAGCCTTAAAAGTCACCAACCAAGACATTGCCGACCATCTCGAAGGCCTGCCACCTGAAAAAATGCACTGTTCCGTCATGGGCCGTGAAGCCCTGCAAGCGGCGATAGCCAATTACCGTGGCGAAGAATGGAAAGATGACCACGAAGAAGGCGCGTTGATTTGCAAATGTTTCGCCATCGATGCGGTGATGATTGAAGAAATGGTTTGGGCTAACAAATTGCGCACCGTCCAAGACGTCACCAATTTCACTAAAGCAGGCGGCGGTTGCGCGGCTTGCCATGAAGACATTGAAGCCATTTTGGAAAAAGTGCTCGCTGAAAAAGGCGAAAAATTTGACCCTGAAGCCGCCCCTGCCGCCAAAAAACCAGCGGTCGCCGAAGTCAAAGGCCCGATGACCAATTTGCAACGCATCAAGAAAATTGAAGAAGTGCTCGAATCCTTACGCCCTGCGCTGATGGCGGACGGCGGCGATGTCGAGTTGGTCGAAGTGATCGGCAACACCGCGTATGTGAACATGAGCGGGGCCTGCAACGGCTGCCAAATGGCCGCGATGACCATTGCCGGTATCCAACAACGCTTGATGGAAGTGATGGGCGAATTCATTAAAGTCGTGCCAGCTTCCGAAATGTCCAAATTGGTCAATATCGCTACAGCCTAATAAGTGCAAGGTACGCTGTGCGTACCTTGCCTATGGAAGCTGCCTGTACGGTAGTGAACACATGACTGGCGCATGTAATGGATGCCAGATTTTCTAAGCTGCCTGTCCGGCAGTAAAAAGTGTTTATTTAAAAACAAATACACACATTAAAAGTTTAAGCGATTTTAATAAATCCCCCAAAAGCAGGCGGATTCAATCTGTAAGGAATAGGCCATGACCGACATCTATCTGGACAACAACGCCACTACCAAGGTGGACAGGGCGGTGGTCGATGTGATGATCCCGTATTTTCTTGAGCAATACGGCAATCCATCATCCATCCATAAATTTGCCGATGGCGTGGCAAAAGGCATCAAAAATGCCCGCCAACAAGTCCAAAACCTAATCGGTGCGGAACATGATTCGGAAATCATTTTTACCTCCTGCGGCACGGAATCCAATTCCACCGCGATTTTGTCGGCCATCAAAGCCCAGCCGAACAAAAAGGAAATCATCACCACCACCGTTGAGCATCCGGCGATTTTAAGCCTGTGCGAAGCCTTGGAAAAAGAAGGTTACACCATCCACCGGATGCCTGTGGACAAATGTGGCCGCCTGAACGTGGAAGCCTACAAAAAATTGCTGTCTGACCAAGTGGCGATAGTGTCTGTGATGTGGGCGAACAATGAAACGGGCACCATTTTCCCGGTCGTGGAAATGGCCGAATTGGCGAACGCGGCGGGTGTGATGTTCCATACCGATGCCGTGCAGGCCGTCGGCAAAATCCCGATGATGTTACAGGACACCAAAATCGACATGTTGTCCTTGTCCGGCCATAAACTGCATTCGCCCAAAGGCATCGGCGTGTTGTACTTGCGCCGTGGCACGCGTTACCGCCCCTTATTGCGTGGCGGCCACCAAGAACGCGGACGTAGGGCAGGTACGGAAAACACCGCGTCTATCGTCGGTTTGGGCAAAGCCTGCGAATTGGCCTTGGAGCATATCGAATTTGAAAACACCAAAGTCAAAGCCATGCGCGACCGTTTGGAGCGCGGCATCACCGAACAAGTCCCGCATAGTTTCATCACAGGCGACCTGAACAACCGCTTGCCGAACACCACTGACATTGCTTTTGAATACATCGAAGGTGAAGCCATTTTGATGTTGCTGAACAAAGCGGGCATCGCCGCATCCAGCGGTTCTGCCTGTACATCCGGCTCATTAGAACCCTCCCACGTCATGCGGGCAATGGATATACCCTACACTGCCGCACACGGTACGATCCGCTTCTCGTTTTCGCGCTACAACACCATGCACGAAGTTGATGAAGTGCTGAAAGTGATGCCCGGTATTGTCGCCACCTTGCGCAAATTGTCGCCGTATTGGGATAGCGTCAAGAATGAGCCTGTCAGCAATCCTGAACAGGCGTTTAACCCAACGTTTGCTTGATTTTTAGGTTTAATCGCACCATAAATTTTCGCTGGTTCCCAAGCTCTGCCTCATTGCCATTAAGTTAAAAAATCTAATAAGACAAATAGTTATATTGATAAATCCCCCCTAGCCCCCCTTTTTCAAAGGGGGGAAATTAATCATTTTTTCGCTGGAATTGTAAAAAAGTGATCCTCCCCCTTTGAAAAAAGGGGATTGAGGGGGATTTTTAAAATGCACAAGACAATGATTGTTATAATTTTTCCTTAACTAAATGGCAATGAAGCTCTGCTTGGGAACGCTTATCTGAAGCTCCAGCTTCAAGAGTTTTTTCGATCAAGTTCGGCCTTGTGAGAAACCCGATTAAAAACATCCGTCGCGATAGCGACTCCGCATTAATCATTTTCATATCGCAGAAACTCTCTGCATAAGATCAATCACTAAAATGCACATGACCCACCCCAAACGGCTGTACGAATTGCTGTTGGATTATTGCAGCAGCGATGTCGTCATTGACAGGCTGATGATCGGCTTGGTGTGGACGCTGTGCCAAAGCAAAGGCCAGACCGCAACGGGCTTGGCGATGAGTCCCGACGTGGCGACCCGTACTTTGCCTTGGTCTGGTACGTTAACGGGTAAGCCCATCACCGATGTCGCGGCGTGGATTTGGGACTGGGAGCCTTACAAAGCCACGGTGGCAATGGCGGCGATCAATTGCTGCATCAATAGCAGGCCGCTACCAGAATCCGTGCTCTTAAACGCGCACCCTGACCATGCCAATTTGGCGGTGTTCGAACATTTTTTGCCGCAATTGTACAAACAAAACGTGGTCGTGATCGGCCATTATCCGGGCATTGAACGCTACCAAACGCAAATGAACCTAACGGTGCTGGAAAAGCAGCTCGTAGCAGGTGATTTGCCCGATGCCGCCAGCGAATTTTTATTACCGAATGCCGATTGGGTGTTCCTGACCGCCAGTGCTATCCCCAACAAAACCTTCCCCCGCCTCGCCGAATTGTCCACCAACGCCAAAACCGTGCTAATGGGGCCGACCGTGCCTTGGTTGCCGCAACTGCATGAGTTTGGCATTGATTATTTGGCGGGCGTGGAAGTCACCGACCCGCAAGTGCTGTTTGATACGGCGGCGCAAGGTGGCGGCGTGAAAATATTTAATCAAGGTGTGCGTTACCGCATCGCCGAACTGACGCCCTCCACCAGCATGGCCTGGCTAAAACAGCAAATCGCCGATTGTGTCGCCGAAAAAAATAAGCTCACAGCCGATATGGAAGCGTGGTACGCCGCAGGCAATGCCCGGCGTTTTCCGGGTTACCTGTTGCTGGAGCAAACCAACGCCCGTTTGTCGCGTTTGGATAGCAGTTACAAACCCTTATGGGACAGTTTCCCTAACCATCGCCAATGGGCCAATTAGCCATGTCGCTTCCCAGCTTATTCGAAAATCACCGCCTGCTCTTATATTACAAAGGCGACATCAGCGCCCTGACCTTGTTCACGCAACAAGCCGATGGCAGCATCTGTTTCCCTGAACCCTTGCCGCTGTTATCAAGCGCCTTGGAACACCCAGAATTCACCGACAGCAAAGTCAGCACCCACCCGTCGGTATTAGTCAACGCCATCAACCAATTATTGCAACTCGACAATGATTTGCTGCACGCCGAAGCCGGATTTGCCGAACAAATCGACACGCCAAGCGGCATCATCACCGTCTATTTGGCGCGTTTTAAAGTCCTGGATCCGCCGCACAAACTCCTGCAAAGCCGCGATTGCCGCCTACGCACTTTACCGGAACTGCGAGGCCGCCCCCCTGCGGAGATGGAATTGCTGCGCCGTGCTTATGTGCAGGTGATGGAGTCCTGACATGTTCGATTTTATGGACATGGATTTTGGCGCCGACAATTCCCCACAACACACCGGCCCGTATTTGCCCGATGCCGCCGACTGCGCACGGTGCGGGCTATGCGTGGGCGTTTGCCCGACTTACCGCCTGTTCGGCACCAGCGAAGAAACGCCGCGTAGCCGTGTCCGCACCCTCAGCAAAATTTTAATTGGCAACCAAACCATTTCCACCGAAGAACAGCTGCATCTTAACAATTGCCTGCAATGCCGCGCCTGTGAACCCGCTTGTCCTAGCCAAATGGCTTACGGCCCGTTGTTCGACCAAGCCCAAGCCGCCCTAAAACCGCAAGCCAATGTTTTAGGCAAACTGGCCTTATCCTTGGTTGCTAACAAACCTGCATTCCGGCGATGCTTGCCGTTGCTGGCCTTGTATTTAAAATCAGGCTTGCAAAAACCATTGCGTTGGACAGGGCTGTTAAAAAAACTCCAGCTTGCCGAAGCGGAAGCCTTGTTAAGCCCACCTGCATTAAAACCCCTAGCCGAGCATTATCCCGCTTCTGGCACAACACGCGGCCATGTCGCCTTATTCACAGGCTGTGTCGCCGAAGCGTTTGACCGCGCCACCTTGCTGGCCAGCATTAAACTCTTAAACGCAATAGGTTACGCCGTGACCGTACCGCCCGGCCAAGGCTGTTGCGGCGCAATCCATCAACACAACGGCCAATCCGCCGCCCGTTTGATCGCCAATAACATTAAGGTGTTCAATGCCTTGGATGTGGACGCAGTGCTGCATACCGCTACAGGATGCGGCGCGATGCTTAGTGAATATCAGGTGGATGATGACGGCGCGGCGGCAAGCTTTACGGGGCGGTTGCAGGACATCACCGTGTTTTTGTTGGCGCATTGGCCTGAAGAATTGGCGTTATCGCCGTTGCCCGCCACTGTGGCGGTGCATGAGCCGTGCAGCCAACGCAATGTCTTGAAAAACCAACAGGCTGTTTATAGCTTGCTGGCGAAAATCCCAGAACTGGGCGTGTCGGCCTTAGCCGATAATAACGTCTGTTGCGGTGCAGGCGGCAGTTATATGCTCACCCATCCAAGCAATGCCGCCCAATTACGCCGCTTAAAACACCAATCTATAACCGCCGCCCAAGCCGATTATGTGGTCAGCAGCAATTTTGGTTGTGCGGTGTTTTTGGCCGATGCCCACGTTAAATTGCTGCATCCGTTAAGCTTATTGGCGAAACAATTGCCGGACAGCCCTTAATCGCTCCCGTTTTGTTTGGCATGGACAAAATCGGCAAACAGCCTGTCTTCATGGGTCGTATGGCTCAAGAACCAAGCCACTAAAAAATCAAGCACATCTCCGGCGGCTTGCTCCGAATCCTCCAACAGCAACATGTTTTGCTTCACAGACAGCTGGTTGACCAGTTCCCGGTGATGGTTCCGGTGTTCTTCCAACAGCGGATAATGTTCGCGCCGCATCATATTTTCTTCGCTCAGGAAATGAAACTTGGCATAAGCATTCAATTCCGAAATCAGCGCGTTGCGGTAATCAAGGTCTTGCGTGACCAGTAATTGCCCTGCCAAGCGATTGATCAGATTCAAGAAAAAATGATGCTGAAAATCAATGTCTTCCATACCAATTTCATAACTGCCGTTCCAAGCCATGCGGGTGTGCGCCATATCCGTTTCCTCAAAAGTGTCAGGCGGTTTTTATCATGGTATGTAGGTTACATCAAATTGCAAGATTGCACCGAATTCTGGTGCAAAGTGGACAATAACCGCCTGTGCTGGCATCATGCCGCCTCGCTAAACCCTATATTCCATAGGGCTACCCTACATTAAGGTAAAAAGAATGAGCAATCTCCCTCCATGCCCGGCTTGTGGTTCAGAATTCACTTATGAAGACGGCGACCAATACATTTGCCCTGAATGCGCCCACGAGTGGTCTAACGCTGGGACTTCTGAAACCAGCACCGACGAGCGCATCATCAAAGATGCCAACGGCAACCTCCTGCAAGACGGCGACAGCGTCACCGTTATCAAAGACCTGAAAGTCAAAGGTTCATCGTTAGTGGTCAAAGTCGGCACTAAAGTCAAAAACATCCGCCTAGTCGATGGCGACCACGACATTGATTGCAAAATCGACGGCATCGGCGCGATGAAACTGAAATCCGAGTTTGTTAAGAAAATTTGAGATTGACCGTCCAGTAAGGTAAAGGCCACAGCACTTTACTGGACAAGCCAAGGGAATCGGTCAGGGCATTTTTTGGCTACTACCTTAGGATGGGCATCTATAGGTTTTAATCGATTTTTTAATTTCATTTGGATAGCCTGAAAATCCCATGTTGATTGCTGCAATTTAGAGGTGGGAGGCGGCAATTCAATATGTAAAAAAACTTTTATCTGCTGACTTTGGATAAATAAGCTTGCTAGTTCGCTTTCGTTTGGATAATAGGCATTTATTTTCATAGGTAGCAATGCCGACAAAGTGCAAATGACTTTCCCAACAACTGCTTCTATCAAGTCATGTAATGTCAGTTCTTCGCTATCTGGATGAGTGTAGTCCTTAATCTCAATCAAGTAGCCTACGCCATCATCAACAGCCAAAATATCAACCGCACTAATCCCATTTTGTATTTTCATAAAATGCTCACGGTAATAGCGGCTATCATCAAATTTTATCGCGGCACATTCAAAATGAAACAAAAGCTTGCCTTCTTGAATATTAACCGCCATTTAACTATCCTGCTTGCTTAAAAAGCGGTCATCTTGTGCCAATTCTTCGTCTAATATCACTATATCGTCCAAACCTTCAAAATCTTCACTTTGACTGACCCGAACCGATTGATCCTTAAAACCTAAGCCAAAATATTTAAGCTGGTCGTCTTTACTCCGTAAAATTTCAATTTCCTTCACTAAAAATAAGCTGTGTGTGGCAATAAAAATCTGCATTCCGGCGCGGCTTAACTCAACCAATAATTCTGCCATTTTCCTGATGAGTTTAGGATTTAAGTTAGCTTCTGGCTCGTCCCAGAAAAGAATGCTGTTTTTAGTCAAGGAGCCATTAGCGATTAATTGGGCAATCGTGGCAATTTTTCGTAAGCCTTCGGCAATGAGTGCTATTTCAGTTTTGTGTCCGTTATCGGGAGCTAAATAAAATCTACCGCGTTCCAAGATTATTTTTCCTTCCAATATCGTTTCCAATTTGGTTAATAATTGGCTTTCTACGGGATAAGATTGAATATTTTTTAATGCAGAAAGGCTTAATGCCCTTGCCAAATTGTAATAGATTTCGTCAAAAGATGTCTCTCTTGTTTCGTATAAAGAGATAAAGCCTTCATAAAAGGAGAGCATTTCTTTAGCTGGTATAAATACACCACTTTTTTCAAAAAAATCTGTTGCTAAGTTTTGTTCTTCATAATCTATATGATTATCTTCTGGTGTATCGCCGGAATAATCAGATTTAATTATGTAATGGCTGATATGAAATAAATCGAAGTTTATGTGAATACCGCATTGACCTTCATTGTGGCTAATTAAATTATCAATTGCTTCTGGTTTGAATATCTCCATAAAAGCCTTCTTTATGGTAGCATTTATTTCTTTTTCCCAATTCTGATATGTGGCATAGTCGATACGATTGATCCCAATAAGTAATGTATAAAGCAATTTAAGCAAATGACTTTTCCCTGTACCATTTTCACCAATAACGATATTTAAGCTATCCGAAAAATCTAAGTCTTCTTTATCAAACACCGTAAAATTTTCTATGGATATGCCTTTAATCTTGATGTCATTACTTAATAAAGTTTTCTCAATTTCCTGTTTAATAGCGTTAATTAAATTCCCGTCATTCACTTTAACAATTGTTTTGATATAAGCACCCTTGGCAGGAAAACTAACAGGCTCTTTTAACAATAGCCATTTATCAACCAGCAAATGCCGCCCGTCCTGATAATTCCCCGTACAAACACCGTAATGGGTAATGGTTGATTCTTCGGCCAATAACAACACGTCTTCCACTTGTACCCGTTTAACAATCTCCAAATATTTATCGAAGTAACCGTTCACCCATTCATCGTTATTGATAAATTCCGCTTTTTTGTTTTCCGTACCGCCCCATTTGGCGCGGACTAACCAATAATCCATAACTTACCCCTGTACAGTGTTGTTAATGTTTGCGGCAACCCCGCTGGCACTTTCGGCTTTAAAGTATTGTAACTGAAAAAATCCGCAGGCTTCCCCGTCAGCAGACAAGCCCATTTTTAGTTTGTAGCGGTGCCATTTGGAATTTGTCAGCTTCCCTACAATCCACCCTCACCAAACCCACACAAATTCAAACACATACCACATGGCACACCGCTTGCTTGAAACCTGAAAACCCCGTTATCAGGTCAATGCCATGAAAACCACCAAAGACATAGCCGCTTTACTCGACGAACCCGCTTGCGAGCATAACAAAAAAGAAAAATCCGGTTGCGCCAAACCTAAACCCGGTTCGGCGGCAGGCGGGTGCGCATTTGATGGGGCGCAGATTGCCTTGTTGCCGATTGCCGATGTCGCCCATATCGTCCACGGGCCTATCGCTTGTGCGGGCAGTTCGTGGGATAACCGAGGCACACGCTCATCGGGTGCGGATTTGTACCGCATCGGCATGACCACGGATTTGACCGAACAAGACATCGTTATGGGCCGCGCCGAAAAACGCCTGTTCCATGCCATCAAACAAGCCATTGAAACCTACAGCCCGCCCGCCGTGTTTGTTTATAACACCTGCGTTCCGGCTTTGATTGGCGATGACATCAACGCCGTGTGCAAATCCGCGCAAGAACGCTGGGGCGTACCCGTCGTACCGATTGATTGCGCCGGGTTTTATGGCACGAAAAACTTAGGCAACCGCATTGCCGGGGATGCGATGGTCGATCATGTCATCGGCACCCGCGACCCTGACCCGTTACCGGAAAACAGCCCCATCAAAATCCATGATGTGAATTTGGTCGGCGAGTACAACATCGCGGGCGAATTCTGGCATGTCTTGCCGTTGCTGGATGAGCTGGGTTTGCGGGTGTTATGTACCTTGTCCGGCGATGCGCGGTTCCGTGAAGTGCAGACCATGCACAAAGCCGAAGTGAACATGATGGTGTGCTCGAAAGCGATGGTGAACGTCGCCCGCAAATTGCAAAAACAATACGGTACGCCGTGGTTTGAAGGCAGTTTTTACGGCATCACCGACACCAGCCTGGCGTTGCGTGATTTTGCCAAAGCCTTGAATGATGACGATTTGACCGCCCGCACCGAAGCCGTGATTGCCCGCGAAGAAGCCCGCATCCGCGAAGCATTGGAGCCTTGGAAAGCGCGGCTCAAAGGCAAACGCGTGTTGTTGTTCACAGGCGGCGTAAAAAGCTGGTCGGTGATTTCCGCGTTGCAGGATTTAGGGATGGTTGTAGTCGCCACGGGTACGAACAAATCCACCGAAGAAGACAAAGCCCGCATCCGCGAACTGATGGGCGAAGAAACCATGATGATCAGCGACGGCAGCCCCAAAGCCCTGTTAAAAGTCGTCCACGATTACAAAGCCGATATTTTGATCGCCGGAGGCCGCAATATGTACACGGCCTTGAAAGCCAAAATCCCGTTTTTGGACATCAACCAAGAACGCGAATTTGGTTATGAAGGCTATCAGGGGATGTTGGAATTGGTCAGGCAATTGGCTTTGACGATTGAAAGTCCAGTTTGGGAAGCAGTGCGGGCGCCTGCGCCTTGGAAGATGAATAAAGCCGCTTAAGTTTGCCTTAGTATTTGTCCACGAAAGACACGAAAAGCACGAAAAATCTGCCAAACAAGTAATTTGACATAAGTTTCATGGCATATAACCAAGCAATAACTGGCAGTCGTTTTATACCGTGAAACATTTATGAAATGACTAACATTGTCTTGTAATGATTTTTTCGTGATTTTCGTGTCTTTCGTGGACAATCTTTTTTCTGTTCCAAGGCCTTTGTTTATTGTCAGCCAGACCCGCCATCCAACAAAGCCATCCGCTTCCCAACCCAACAATCCCACATCAAATAATACGATTGTCAGCTTTACGACAATCTCTAAAATCATAATTCATATAAAAATCAACAATATAAATTATGGCATCATGTTTGCTTTAGTTAAATAAACCCTGTAAGTCTAGGGTATTGTTAACTTGACTCCACTTCTCGCCGCAAGGTGGCAACATGACTGAAATACTGAAGCGAAACAAAGCCCTCTCGGTCAATCCGCTTAAAGCCAGCCAACCGACAGGCGGCACCTTGGCGACTTTGGGGTTTAACCGTGCCATGCCGATGCTGCATGGTTCGCAAGGCTGCACGGCGTTTGCGAAGGTGTTTTTTGTGCGCCATTTCCGTGAGCCTATCCCGTTGCAAAGCACGGCGATGGATCAGGCCAGTTCGGTGTTGGGGGCGGATGAAAATGTCCGCGAAGGCATCCGTGTGATCGCCGAAAAATCCCGCCCCGCTTTAATTACCATTTTGACCACTGGCTTGGCGGAAACGCAAGGCGCGGACGTGCACCGCAACGTGCGAGAATTTCGCGAAGCCAATCCCGAATACGCTGATGTGGCTGTCGTTGCCGTCAACACGCCCGATTTTACTGGCAGTGTCGAAACAGGCTATGCCGCGACCTTGACGGAAATTATCCGCGCCTTAGTGCCGGATGCCAAAGAAGCCGGAACGTTTCCGGGTAAAAGAAAGCGCCAAGTCAATGTGTTGGTCAGTTACATGCTCACGCCCGGCGATTTGGAAGCCTTGCGCGATGTGTTCGAACAATTCCAACTCCGTCCCGTATTCGTGCCGGATTTGTCGGATTCTTTAGATGGTTGCCTGACCGATGACGATTTCAGCCCCGTGACTATCGGCGGTACGCCTATTTCGGAAATGGCCACCTTAGGCGATGCCTTGGCGACGGTCGTGATTGGCACTTCGCTACAAAAACCCGCCGAATTGTTGGAGCAAAAAACGGGCGTAAAAACCTATTTTCTTGACCATCTGTATGGCCTGAAAGCCAATGACGCGCTGATCTGCGCGTTAGCTGAAATCAGCGGCAACGATGTGCCGGAGCGTATCGAGCGGCAACGGCGGCAATTGCAAGATGCCATGCTCGACACGCATTTCATGCTCGGCCAATTACGCGTTGCCGTCGCTGCCGATGCGGATTTGTTGGCGGCCTTTGTCGCTTTGTTGCAGGAAATGGGCGCGGACATCGTGGCGGCGGTCACATCGTGCAACACGCCATCACTCGCCAACATTCCCGTCGCCAGTATCAAAATCGGCGATTTGGAAGATATGGAAATCATAGGCCGCGCCAACAAAGCCCAATTGGTGATCGGCAATTCCCACGCCGTCGATACCGCCGTACGCTTAGGCACGCCGATTTTGCGGGCGGGCTTTCCTTTGTACGACATCATCGGCGGCTACCAAAAAACTTGGATCGGTTATCGCGGTACGCGCCAGACCTTGTTTGATTTGGCGAATCTGGTCATCAACCATTCGCATGAAGAAATCCCCGTTTACCATTCGATTTACGGGCAAAAACCCGCCAGCGAGCAGGCCCAGTCATGTCACTGACCCGCCGCCTGAACATCGTGCCTGACTCCGATGAGGAAAAATTTATGCAAACTGCGTTAAAAATCGCTTTCGCGACCACTGATATGGAAACCGTCAACCAGCATTTTGGCTCGGCCAAATCCTTCGCCGTGTATGCGGTGGACATGGAAGACGCGCATTTGCTGGAAGCCGCCGAATTTGGCGTACTCAGCCAAGACGGCAACGAGGACAAATTGTCGGTGAAGCTGGATTTGCTCAGCGGTTGTGCAGCGGTGTATTGCCAAGCCGTGGGCGGTTCGGCGATTAACCAACTGATTGCCCGTGGCATCCAGCCAGTAAAAGTCCATGAAGGCAGCAAAATCAAGGATTTGATCGTTGATTTGCAAAATGAAATGAAAGCCGGGCCATCGAGTTGGCTGGCAAAAGCGATTAACCAGCACAAAGGCCCAGACCCTGACCGCTTTAACAAAATGGCGGATGAGGGTTGGGATGAGTGACCTTATCGTTCCCACGCTCAGCGTGGGAATTCATCCTGCAACGCTCCGGCGTTGCGTGACGCGGAGCGTCACAAGCGGCATTCCCACGCAGAGCGTGGGAACGATAGAGTTAAGCAACACAAGCCGTTATTTATAGTTCCCACGCTCCGCGTGGGAATTCATCCAGCAACGCTCCAGCGTTGCGTGACGCGGAGCGTCACAGGTGGCATTCCCACGCAGAGCGTGGGAACGATAAAACTTCATGGCAGTGAAGCCGGAGCTTGGAAAACAGAACACACCAGAACAATCATTTTTAACGGAGACCACCATGAGCACAGCCACCCTAGTCGTAGCCGAAGACGATGCGAATTTATCGTCTGACATTGTGAAAGATTACATCAAGCAACTGCGGGCGATCGACACTTACGACACCTACGCAGGTTGGTCGGAAGCGAAAATCATCGACCCGGTTGTCTTGACCAAAGAGCGCAAGCAGAAAATCCCTGTGGTCGGCGACCCTGATGAAATCACCATCGCCCGCCTGAAAGCCTATTACAACTCAGTGGCTACCTTACTAGAGAAAAAATCCGGTTTGATGGCTGCGCCGATTGTGCATTTGAGCCACGAAGGGTTTGGCCGCGCCTTAATCATGGTCGGCAAGCTGGTGGTGGTCGATAAAATTCTGCGCGACACCCACCGCTTTGGTTTTTCCAGCTTAGAAGATTTAGTCGAAAAAACCGACAAGGTGATCGAAAAAGCGCTGGGCTTGATTGAAAAATACAACGCTGCCGCAACTGACTAAAAAGAGGCCCGCCATGTCTGAGGATTTAAAAAGCCTGGAAAAAGAAGTCAAAAAAACCAAACGTCTGGCCAGTGAACAGGCGATGGAATTGCACGACTTGATTGAAGACCGTTTGCCGGACGCTTACGGGGAACTGATGGGTATCGCCCAAGCGACTTACGATGCCTGCAAAGCCTGGGATGAAGCCAACCAAAAACTGCTCGCCGCCCAAGCGGCAGCGGCCTGATAGGGGATTAGCCATGTCTGAGTTTGTAACAGGTGTCACGTTTGGGGGTTCGGAATGGACACCGTCTTATGTCACCGACATCAACGCCAAAACCTGCATAGGCTGCGGGCGTTGTTTTAAAGTCTGCCCGCGTGATGTCTTTGATTTGGTGGAAAAATCATCCCTAGGGGTGGCCGAAGATTTTGACGATGATTATGGCGATTTTGAAGATGATGACGAGAACATGGTCATGACCATCAAAAACGCGCTGGATTGTATTGGTTGTGAAGCCTGCTCGAAAGTCTGTCCGAAAGATTGTTTCACCCACGAGCATAAAATCGCTGCGTAAATTGGTAGGGTGGGCACGCTGTTTTGCCCACCAATTAAAGATAACAGTGGTGGTGGGCAAAACAGCGTTGCCCACCCTACGGAACAGTTAAAGGAATTCACCATGCCCAGACCCGAAAAACACGTTTTTGTCTGCACCCAAAACCGTCCGCAAGGCCATCCGCGTGGTTCTTGCGCCAGCTCTGGTTGCGCCGAAATCATGAATGAGTTCATGAACGAAATCCAAGCCCGCAACCTGTTTGAAAAAATTGGCCTGACCAATACAGGCTGCATGGGGCCGTGCAATATGGGCCCTAGCGTTTTGGTATACCCGGAAGGCGTGATGTACGGCAAACTGCAAAAAGCCGATGTCAAAACCATCATCGAACAGCATTTAATGGGCGGTGAACCCGTTGCCGATTTGATGTTGCCCGCCGAGGTTTGGTAGTGGCAACAGTCAGCCCCATCGAAGAACGGGTACTGTTTAGCCCGGACATACCCACTGCCGTCAACCAATTGTTGCAAGCGGCGGTCGCGGCCAGCCAAGCCCATCCTGGCCGTGCGGAAAGCCTGTTTCTACAGGCGCAAGCATTGGATAACCACTGCCTGCAAACCTATTTTGCCTTGTACAAGTTTTATTTTTTTCAAAAACGCCTCGCCGATGCCGAACGGGTGGTCATCGCCGGATTGGAGGAATCGGCACGGCAAGGCGGTTTTCCTTGTGATTACCGCCGCTTGGTACAAAACCAACCCCAATGGGATTTGTATGCCAATGACATCACTTTGTTTTATTTGTACACGCTAAAAGCCTTGGCATTCATCAAACTCAGGCAAGGTTATGACCTTGACGCCAAGGTGGTGTTGACACATCTCAAACGACTCGACCCTAAGGATTTGTCGGGCGCATCGGTCATCATGGATTTGGCCGCAGGGGTGGTGGACTGATGGATTTGGCAACCCACATCAGCGAAAACCAGCACTTGGCGCAATGCGTTTGCCAACGCTTATGCGAAGAAATCAACAAACTGGGTTTTGCAGCGGACGAAATCAAGCATTATCCCTGTTATGACGAAGCGCGTTTTGAGTTGGTCAAAGACCCCTACACGGGCCAACAAAACTTGATTTGTTTTTGGTACGACGATTCAAGGAAACAACGTTTAGGCCGTTTGCAATTTAACAGCGACGGTAGTTTTTACGCCGAATACGACATCGTCAAACCCCACCCCAGCAAACCACAGTGGTTTGTTGAAGGCGTGAATGCCTGGGGCCAGCTTGACAATATCAAGGCCGAAGCCAAGTTATTGGCGCAATTGCAATAAGTAGTCGTGCATAAGTGCTTTAACATTTTTGTTGGAGTCCAAAACATGTTTTGGACTCCAGCATCAAAGCATTTCAACAACCGCTATTGTTAAAAAACTTTTACACAATTACTTAACCGCCAACCTATCGCTACCCAACACCTGATTATTTAACCCACTAATGGAGAAACAACCATGCTATTAGAAGATTACCAAGCCAAAGGCTTACTGACTGTCACTTTAGTCAACGGTGAAACCGGCACAAAAGGCGTGTACGCCTATCGCGGCGATTTGGTGCTGAAAGAAGGCGAAAAATGCGAAAGCTCATCCAACCCCAATGACCGCAAACCCCCAGAAGCCTTACTGGTGCATTCCGCATTCATCGTTGAAAACGACAAAATCGTTTTCCTGAATGGCTTACTGCCCAAGTTGGAATTGTTGCCGATGTTTGTCGAAAAATACGGCGCGGATTTGGCGGAAAGCTGCATTGCCATCCTTTACATCGAAAACATCGCCAAACCGACGCAAGTGGAATTGTCAGGCGTGACCTACAAATTGCTGCCTTTCAAAGAAGGCCTAGTCTGGAATGAATTTCTGGAAGAGCTGTACATCGAAAAACACGAACTGAAAGGCCAATCCGCGGAAGATAAGGTGATGGTCGCTTACGATTCCGCCAAATCCTACAAAGCCAAAGGCACCTTAGTGTCCTATGAAGAAGCCGCCGCCAATACCATTGTCGTGGTTAAGGATATGTCGGTTGGTGCGATTTAAGTCTGCCCAGCCCTTCTCCATGCCCCTAGTTCCCAAGCTTCCGCTTGGGAACGAGCAAACACGGCGGTGGCCGCTAGAGCCTATCATCAATTTTTCAGTTTCTTCTCTGACTTTTTGGCGGTTGAGCAAGCGCGAACAGATAAAACGTTACGTTGTATGCCCCGATACCAGGCTAATATCCGTTTACAACGTTAATCGTCCTTAAATTTAAATAAGGAGGTTTGTTTTGATGGTTCGATTATGTCACTTAGATTGTAATGTGTATTAGGGCGTTTTTTCGCACCATCTTTAGATATAACAACAACGTCTTTTAATTCAGTAAACGCCCCACGGATTCCATTAAATGAGGCTCAGCAGCAGTGGAATTTGTTATACAATTCTCAAATAAATCTCCTAAGCGAGTGGGTTTGTCTAACTGAAAAACAGTTTGTGCAAAATACTCACTGACTCCCTCTATGCAAGCTTCTCGCGATCCCTCGCCGTCAAATTCAAACGTTTGTTGTCCTGTATAAAGGCTATCCTTGTTTGCATCATAACCTAGCACAAATACTCCTGATTCGAGTTCATGCCCAAATTCAGTGGCATGTTCCCAGTGCAGCGATTTCATCACTGCGTGAGCGCGGTATGTATTTGAAAGATGGATTAGCCAGTAACCCCAAGTATTTGCCCCGTGCGGTTTCACGAAAAACAAGGTCATATATTTAGCACCTGTTTCCCGTTTAATGCCATGTGCAAGGCAGCGTTGAAGGATTTGACGCCATTCACGTTTCTGCGTGACTTTGATCTGATTGATTTCTATCCAAGGAATATAGGCGTCAAGTCCTATATTTTCCAATGCCTTACGGTTCTCGGCGCGGTCTGATATATAGGTAATCAAATTATCGACATTAAACGTCATGATAATTTCAGCACCCTTAAGATTACGCATAACACTTGCCATTTCTGGCAAAGGAACGTCCTTATAACTATATTGATCTAAAATAAAAAGGGCACGCTCACCACCTTTACGCTGTTTTATTTTTTGGATAAGCAATGGTAGTTCTTTCAAAAAGCCATTCGTGATAATTTCCACTTTTTGGTAATCTTCCAGATCAATCGCATTTTCGCTACGCCTTGCATCTAGCCAATATCGCAAGTAATCAGTTGTATCCGGTAAAATGTCAATAAAGTAGTAATCTACATTGATGCGGCGTGGTATTCGCCTATTTCCGTTGACGTTAAGATGCGCCCTAGCTTCCCGTGCTGCTCTCATCATCAGGATTGGCGATCCATCCACCAAACCTCCAGCTTCCGTCCGGTAGCAGCCGCCGCCGCAAAACCCATCGATAACCGATAGCTTAAGCTCCGGGATATACGCCGGAGCCATCAGTGTCAAAATATATTGTCGGACGTACTCTTCAACGATGGCATGTTTTGTTTGGCTATGCCGATCAATGAATGGAATTGGTGAGCCTCTCTTCCAATAATATTTTTTTTCGTCAGCCATTTTATGTTAGTTGTTGCGTGGTAGGCATTGCATCCCAAATACGGCCATGCAGCTCTCGGCCATTCTCTTTTTTAGCCCTTCTTTTTCCATCAACGCCCCATCCGCCCCATTGTTTGAAAAAGAACGCGACATTTTCGGCTTCACATTGGATTCTGATTTCGTCAACCCATTCTTTTTGCATAGGCCGTGCTTTGGGTCCAGATTCTCCACCAACAATTACCCAATGAATCCCAGTAAGATTGATATTTCCCAAACTTTCAAGCAATGGCTCGACTGATAAAAAACGTATGTCGGCATCCACCTGACGTAAACTTTCAATTCTAGGAACCCCAAAAGCGCGGTCTTCAACAGAAACGCCCAGCCATACGTTTTTTGGGCATTTCCTATTAAAAAAATAACGCGGCAACCTTTCTGCCCTTTTAGTGAGAATTTGATAGGTGTGTTGTGGCGTTTCGTTTACAACGGAAAAGACTTCATCAAGGAAGCTATCGGGGATGTCATCATGAAATAAGTCACTCATTGAATTGACAAAATAGACCGTTGGCTTTTTTCTTTTTAGTGGTTGAGCCAATCTATACGGGTGGATAGCGAGTTGGAAACCGTTCTCGTACCCCCTAGCACCCATTGCTTTGAGTCTTATCGCCATCGTTTCAGCATAACAATGCTTACATCCTGGTGAGATTTTTGTACACCCGGACGTGGGATTCCACGTTTGTTCAGTCCATTCTATATTCGATCTGCCACTCATAACTGTTCTCAATTAATACCGGTTAATGTACGCAACCTCGGCTCTGTGTAGGTGTCTAGCATTATAGTTTTTTTGGCATCATAAAATAATTGTTTTTCAATGTGTTATGTTGATT
>CAYUQV010000052.1:0-25254 GCA_964446885.1 uncultured Methylocucumis sp. | reverse complement strand
TTACTACCTTATCTAAATCCTATATTCAAGAACTTTTAAGTGCGATTGCCCTGCACTACAATTTGTCCAAGCTTGACTTTTAACAAATCATTCCGATTGCGGCACTACCAAAAAATCAAACCTTAAGCCGATAACCAATCCCTGATTCAGTCAGCAAATACTGGGGCTGGGTCGGGTCGGTTTCCAGTTTTTGCCGCAATTGGCTCATGTAAATACGCAGATAATGGGAGTTGTCTTTATACGATGGCCCCCAGACTTCTTTGAGGATATATTGATGGGTCAACACTTTACCGGCATTTTTCACCAGTAACGACAATAGCCTGAATTGGATGGGGGTCAGGTGGACATCTTGACCATCAACTGTCACTTGCCGTTTCACCAAATTCACGGCCAACGTCCCCGTCATAAATACGCCGCTGCCATCTTGCGGCGTACCGCCCAGCGAATGGCGCAAGGCCACGCGAATCCGCGCCAATAATTCCCCCAAGCCAAATGGTTTGGTCAGATAATCATCAGCCCCGGCATCCAACGCGTCGATTTTGTGCTGTTCGTTACTTCGGGCGGATAGGATGATAATCGGCAAGGCCGACCAAGCGCGGATGGCTTTGATGACATCCACGCCATCCATGTCAGGTAGGCCTAAATCCAGAATAATCACATCCGGTTTACGCACCCCCGCTTCAACAATGCCCTGCCGTCCGGTGCTGGCCTCGAATAGCTTAAAGCCGTGCGCGGCCAGACTCGTCCGCAAAAACAAGCGTATTGCCGGATCATCTTCAATGACAACAATCACAGGGCTGGTTTGGGTCATGGCTAGTACACGGTTTAAATCATTCGGATGATTTGTAGTAAAAATTGTCCACGAACGGCACGAAAAAACACGAACACATCATCGCAGGATCGTGGAATAAGAAAAACGATTGGTTTCTGTGTAGTCGCCCATGCCCGTTGGGAAGTTGGTATTTTATTGAATATTTTCGTGTTTTTTCGTGCGGTTCGTGGACAATCGTTGGCTTGTAAATAACTTGGGCATTTGATTTTCCCTCTCCCCAACCCTCTCCCAAGGGGAGAGGGAGTGACATTCCGTAGTGATGCTCTTGATTGGAAAGGGAAAAACACGTTGCCGAACCGTTCCTATGCCAAATCACTCTTCCATCAACGGTGGCGATTGTTCCAGAGGGATGACAAACGAAAACACCGCCCCCCCTGTTTTACGGTTTTGGGCTTGGATTTTGCCGCCGTGGGCTTCGATTATCGCCCGGCAAATCGCCAATCCCAAACCAACCCCGCTTTGTGCCGCTTCATGGTGGACGCGGTAGAACTTTTCGAAAATCTTATTTTCACAGCCTTTAGGGATGCCATAGCCGTGGTCTGCAACGGCAATTTCCACGGTGTCCGGGGTGGTTTCGGCGATGATGTCCAAAGCACTGTGGTCTGGCGTGTAGCGCAAGGCGTTTTCCAGTAAGTTAATTAACACCTGCTCGATCATCACGGTATCCACATAAACCATAGGGATACCGGGCGGCATTTTGACACGGACGGGGCGGCCTTCCAGATGTTTTTGCAAACGGTTCAGCACCACGCCGATGATTTCCTCCAACGGATACCATTGTTTGTTCAGCTCAACCGCCCCGGCATCCAGCCGCGCCATGTCCAGAATATTATTGACCAAACTGGACATGCGTTGGGCTTCTTCATAAATGGCGCGGCTCAATTCCCGCCGCCCTTCTGCACTGACCGCACCACCTTCTTCCGCCAAGGTGCTCGCCGAGCCGACAATAGTCGCCAACGGTGTGCGCAAATCATGGGAAATGGAACTGAGCAGCGAATTGCGCAAGCGTTCGGCTTCCATTTCCAATTGGGTTTTGCGGGCTTGTTCGGTTAACCTGACGCGGATCACGGCCTGGGCGATTTGCCCCAAAAACGTTTCCAACAATTTCTGTTGTTCCGGCAAGAACACCCGCCGCAAATTGACGGGCAACAACACCAAGACACCGAGCATGGTTTCTTTGTTGGACAGCGGAAAATAAATGGCTTCTGCACCCGGCAAGGTATGTGTGCCCTGCCCGGCAATTTCGTTATGATCCATCACCCATTGGGCAACGCTCAAATCGGCGGTTTGCAATGATTCGTTTAGGGCCTTGCCAGTCGGGTAAACGATACGGCCTGTGGCATCGGGAAATAAGATGACATTGCGGCTGCCAAATTCGGCATAAACATGATGCACGGCGGTACGGACAATTTCTTCTTCATTTTGGCTGGCGGTCAGTTCCTTGCTCATCGCATACAACACCGTCGCCCGCCGCTCCCGATGGCCCGCGACTTTGGCTTGAGAGCGGACATTCGCCATCAGGCTGCTGATTAGCATCGCCACGGTCAACATCGCCATCAGCGTCACTAAGTATTGGCTATCGGACACCGTGAAACTGAAATACGGCGTGACAAAAAACAAATCAAAAATCGCCACGCCCAAACAAGAAGCCAACACGGACGGGCCACGGCCAAAGCGTGTGGCGATGTACACCACACCCAATAAAAACACCATAATCAAATTGGCCAGTTCAAAGCGTCCGAACATCAGGTATGCCAACGCGGTACTGGCAACGGTTACGGCGATGGCCCACGCATAGCCCAGCCAATTGCCCTTGCTTTGGGAGCGTTTGCGTAATCCCGGCAAAGGATTTTTGCGGTACAGCGACAATTCCGGCTTATCCGTGTTTGCCCCCTTTTCAGGCCGGGGGCTGCCCAACAAATACAAATTGATGTTATGCGCGTCGCTAATCAGCACATCCACCACCGAACCCAGCAACACGCGCCGCCAACCGCGCCGGGTCGGTTTGCCGATGACAATTTTGGTGACATTCCGGTCGTTGGCGTATTTGATGATGGCTGAACTCATGTCCGTTGCGCTTAAGGTCGCCGTTTCCGCACCTAATTGCTCGGCCAAACGCAGCACCCGCAACACCTTGTCACGTTGTTCGGCAGGCAAGCGTTGCAATTCAGGTGTTTCGACATAAACCACGATCCATTCCGCCCGCAAGCTCGTGGCAAAGCGTTTGCCCGCCCGCACCAAGCGTTCGCCTAAGGCATTCGCGCCGATACACACCAAAATCCGTTCACTGACTTGCCAGACATCACGAATGAAATGGTCTTCGCGGTAATCGAGCATTTGTGCATCGACGCGGCTGGCCGTTTGGCGCAAAGCCAATTCCCGCAGGGCAATCAGATTGCCTTTGCGGAAAAAATTTTGGATAGCGGCTTGGGCCTGTTGCGGCACATAGACTTTGCCGTCTTTGAGCCTATCCAGCAGTTCGTCAGGTGGCAAATCCACCAATTCGATTTCATTGGCGGTTTCAAAGACGGTGTCGGGTACGGTTTCCCAAACCCGGATGCCGGAAATTTGGCCGATGTCATCATTTAGGCTTTCCAAATGCTGGACATTCAAGGCCGTGTACACGTCTATCCCAGCTTCGAGCAATTCTTCAATGTCTTGCCAACGCTTAGGGTGGCGGCAACCAGGAACATTGGTGTGCGCCAATTCATCGACCAAAATGATGGAGGGTTTACGTTTGAGCGCGGCATCCAAATCAAATTCGTGCAGCACCGTGCCGTGGTAATCAATTTGCTTGGGCGGCAATACGTCCAATCCGGCCAGTAAAGCCGCCGTGTCTTTACGCCCGTGCGTTTCCACCAAACCAATGATAATGTCGATGTTTTCGGCGCGTTTTTCCCGTGCCGCCAATAACATCGCGTAGGTTTTGCCAACGCCCGCCGCCGCGCCAAAAAATATCTTTAATCGCCCCCGGCTGGCACGGCTTTGCTCACGCTCGACACGGGCGAGCAGTTCATCGGGGTTGGGGCGTTCATCGTTCATAATGATGTTCTATCGGTATGTTAAGCGATTATTTTTATGTGATTGGCAACAACTTAGCGCACTACCCTGACACAACGGCCATACCATCCAAGCTTAGGCTTGTCAGTTCCCATCCACTAACATTTTCTGTTCGCGGATGATTTTCCCGGTCGCCAAATCGCACAATACCAGCCATTCGCCGCCCTCATGGTTGTCCAGTTCATAACGCATCGAAAGGTTTTGCCCATACAATAAGCGAATCCCGACAATGTCCCCAAAATGGCGCCGCTGAGTCTCGTTTTGGCAAGCCGCCAAATACACTTTGCTGGCAGGCAATGTGTAATTTCGACCGATTTGTCCGGTTTGTGCATAGGCTGCTTGCATTAAACACATCAACAAAAATACTTTAAATTTCATCATGTCATGTGCTTTAGTGCATGGCATCCAATGCCAAATTCAACGCCAAGACATTCACCCTAGGCTCCCCTAAAAATCCCCATTGCCGGGCTTCGGTATAGTTATCCACCAACGCCCTGACCTTATCCGCAGCCACGTTCCGCATCTTAGCAACCCGTTGGATTTGGTATTGCGCTGCCGCCAAGCTGATCTGCGGGTCTAGGCCGCTACCGGAAGCGGTCAATAAATCAATCGGAATAGGGCTTGTGTTTCCAGGATCAGCGGTTTTTAAGGCTTCTATCCGTGCTTTAATGGCTTCGGCCAAAGCCGGGTTGGTCGGCCCCAGGTTAGAACCGCTAGATGCCGCTGCGTTATTCGGAAAAGGCCCGGTGGCTGAGGGCCGCCCCCAAAAATAACGGGGGCTGGTAAATGCTTGTCCGATCAATTCCGAGCCCGACGTTTTGCCGCCGCTATCAGTGATCAGACTGCCATTGGCCTGATGAGGGAACACCAGTTGACTAAGGCCTGTGACCAAGGCCGGATAAACCACACCCGTCAAAACGGTAAAAATGGCCAACATCATGGCCGCTGGTTGTAATTGTTTAAACATTTCAAGCTCCTTAAGTGTTAAGCCAAACCAAACGTAACCAAAACCATGTCTATCGCTTTTATGCCAATAAACGGAACGATCAAGCCGCCTAAGCCGTACACCAGTAAATTGTTTTGTAATAACGTGGCTGCACCGACCGGTTTATATTGGATGCCTTTCAACGCCAATGGGATCAACGCGATGATAATTAAGGCGTTAAATATCACCGCCGACAAAATGGCACTGGCTGGGGTCGCCAAGTGCATGACATTCAGGACATCCAGCACCGGATAAGTGGTCGCAAAAGCCGCCGGGATAATTGCAAAATATTTTGCGACATCATTGGCAATTGAAAAGGTCGTCAATGCGCCGCGTGTCATCAGCATTTGTTTGCCAGTTTCGACAATCTCTATCAACTTGGTGGGGTTGGAGTCCAAATCCACCATGTTGCCTGCTTCTTTTGCCGCTTGTGTGCCGCTGTTCATCGCCACGGCGACATCGGCTTGCGCCAAGGCGGGTGCGTCATTGGTGCCGTCACCCGTCATCGCCACCAAACGGCCTTCGGCTTGGTATTGGCGGATGAGCTTTAATTTAGCTTCCGGGGTCGCTTCGGCGAGAAAATCATCCACACCCGCCTCGGCGGCTATCGCAGCGGCGGTCAGGCGGTTATCGCCCGTAATCATGATGGTCTTGATGCCCATTTGCCGCAGTTCGGCGAACCGCTCCTTAATGCCGCCTTTGACAATATCTTTCAATTCAATCACGCCCAACACGCGGCCATTTTCGGCCACCACCAGCGGCGTGCTACCGCGCCGTGCGACATCATCGACCAATTTACGGAACTCCGGCAAAAATTTGCCGCCTTGGTCTTCGACATAGCTTTGAATGGCATCCGCCGCACCTTTGCGGATTTGCCGGACGGTTTCACTGCCGATAGCGGCGGGCAAATTCACGCCGCTCATGCGGGTTTGCGCCGTGAAATGCACAAAGGTTGCGCCTAACGACTGCACGTCACGCTCCCGCAAACCGTATTTTTGTTTGGCGAGCACGACAATACTGCGGCCTTCCGGGGTCTCATCGGCTAAGGAAGCCAGTTGTGCGGCATCCGCCAAATCGGTATCCGACACGCCCTTAACGGCGATGAACGCAGACGCTTGGCGGTTGCCCAGCGTGATTGTGCCGGTTTTATCGAGCATCAGCACGTCAATGTCGCCCGCCGCTTCCACGGCACGGCCTGAGGTGGCGATAACGTTTTTCTGCATCATCCGGCCTATGCCCGCCACGCCAATCGCTGACAACAATCCGCCGATGGTAGTGGGAATCAGACATACCAACAACGCCACCAACACCGTCAGGGTAATGGGTTGCCCTGCCCCGGAGCTTTCCACCGCGTATAAAGAAAACGGCAACAAGGTGACGGTCGCCATCAAAAACACCAAGGTCAAGGCCACCAATAAAATGGTCAAGGCAATTTCATTCGGGGTTTTTTGCCGTTTCGCCCCTTCCACCATTGAAATCATCCTATCCAAAAACGCTTCGCCGGGATTGGCGGTGATGCGCACCACCAACCAGTCGGACAAGACCCGTGTGCCGCCCGTAACCGAGCTGAAATCACCGCCCGATTCACGGATCACAGGCGCACTTTCACCCGTGATGGCACTTTCATCGACTGACGCGACCCCTTCAATGACTTCACCATCACCCGGCACAAAATCCCCGGCCTCAATCAACACCACATCGCCTTTGCGTAATGAAGATCCGGCGATTTTTGAGTAATTGGCGCCATAACGTGGCTCGTCCAATTTTTTTGCGGCAATGTCGCGTTTGGCACTGCGTAAAAACGCGGCTTGCGCCTTACTGCGGCCTTCAGCGACGGCTTCGGCAAAATTGGCGAACAAAACGGTTCCCCACAGCCACAGTGTAATCGCCAAAATGAACGATGCCTGGTCTTTGCCTTCACCGTTTAAAGCCAGTATCCATAACAGCGTGGTCAACAAACTGCCCAGATACACCACAAACATCACCGGATTTTTCCATTGCTGGCGGGGTGACAGTTTACGGAACGCTTCAATAAACGCATCGCCCACGATTTCGGGGTCAAAGAGCGACAATGACGTTGTTTTTTGATTCATATTGATTTTCCTTGACATGTTATTTAGCACCCAGCATCTGCAAATGCTCAACCACGGGCCCTAATGCCAACGCTGGCACAAAGGTCAACGCACCGACCATCAGCACCGTACCGATCAATAAAGCCACAAATAACGGCGTATGCGTAGGTAAAGTGCCAGGCCCCACCGGGACGACTTTTTTGGCCGCCAAAGACCCGGCTATCGCCAACACGGGTACGGCTAACCAATACCTCGAAAACAACATCGCAAATCCTAACAAGGTGTTATAAAACGGCGTATTCGCAGAGATGCCGCCAAACGCGCTACCGTTGTTGTTACCCGCCGATGACCAGGCATAAAGCACTTCGCTAAACCCATGTGCGCCCGGATTGAAAATAGCGGCTTTGCCCACATCCGCCATCACAGTCAGTGCTGTGCCGCCCAGCACCAGTAACGGCGGGACTAAAATGACAATCGCGGCCATTTTCATCTCATACGCTTCGATTTTTTTGCCCAGATACTCAGGTGTGCGGCCTATCATCAAACCGGACACGAATACGGCGACAATGGCAAACATCAGCATCCCGTATAAACCAGAACCCACCCCGCCAAAAATGACTTCACCCAATTGCATCAGCCACATCGGCACCATTCCGCCCAAGGGTGTAAAGGAATCGTGCATGGCATTCACTGAGCCATTGGATGCCGCCGTGGTGGCCACGGCCCATAAGGCCGAATTGGTGATGCCAAATCGGGTTTCCTTGCCTTCCATATTGCCGCCTGCTTGGGTTTCGCTGGCTAATGTGTCGGCACCTAAAGCCGAAAATAACGGATTGCCGTGTTGTTCCGCCTCCACAGCCGCAAACACCAAGACCACAAACACCAAGGTCATGGCCGCCAAAATTGTCCAACCTTGGCGGGTATCACCTACCAACATGCCAAAGGTGTAGCACAATGCGGCAGGAATGAGCAGGATGGCGAGCATTTCCAGAAAGTTGCTCAACGGGGTTGGATTTTCTAAAGGATGTGCCGAGTTGACGTTGAAAAAACCGCCACCATTGGTGCCTAGCTGTTTGATAGCCACTTGGGAAGCCGCAGGCCCCACGGCAATGGTTTGCTCTTTCAATTCAACGGTTTCCAACACCGGTTTACCGCTGGCATCTTGCACTGCTATGCCATCAGCACCCAGTTTAGGTTGCGTGTAACTGACCGCTTCCACTAAAGGCACTGTTTTATAAGCACTAAATGTTTGCACTACGCCCTGCCCCACTAACACTAAAGCCAACAACAGCGATAACGGCAACAAGATGTACAGCACGCTACGGGTCATATCTACCCAAAAATTGCCGATAATATCGGCTTTGCGCCTTGCAAAGCCTCGTGCCAAAGCCACCAGCACAGCCATACCGGAGGCCGCTGAGACAAAATTCTGCACCGTCAAACCCAACATTTGGGTCAGATAACTCATCGCCACTTCGCCGCTGTAAGCCTGCCAATTGGTGTTCGTAGCAAAACTGACAGCCGTATTGAACGCCGAATCTGCGCTGATATTGGGCAAGTTCTGCGGATTGAACGGCAAATGCGCTTGCGTGGTTTGCAGGCCAAACACCACCAACGCCCCCAAACCATTGAACATCAGCATAGCGATGGCGTACTCCGTCCAACGCATTTCTTGACTAGGATTGACACCGCTTAAGCGATACAACAGTGTTTCAAATGATGCAAAAAAACGGTTCAGCAACACCGGCTCGTCTTCATAAACCCGCGCCATGTACCACCCTAGCGGTTTTGCCAGCACCAACAAGGTGGTGAGATACACGGCAATTTGAAAAAAACCATGACTAATCATCTGATAACTCCGGGTAAAACAGCACCACAACCAAATACACAAAAACCACGCATGCCAATACGGCACTTAGCCCATAAACCCAACTCATGATTGCCCCCTTAAGGCATGACAGGCAAACACCAAACCTAATGTGACGATAAAAAAAGCCACGATCAAACACAAAAATAAACTGGCCATAACGGCACCTCACTTGCCTGATATTGCTAATACGGCGTTCAGTCTAAGGCCAAACCGGGTAAAAAAACTGTAAAAATTCGTGTTGGAGAATGCCGCTTAGGGCAATAAAGAAGGGACAAGCAGAGGCTACAAACGGGCGATGGGCGATGGGCGATGGCGGCAGGTTGAAATGACGGGCGGTATCCGCTAAGTATTAATCGCCACCACACCCCCCACCATCCGAGCTGCAACTGTCACCGCCGCCACAGCCACTGCTGCACCCGCCGCCGCAACCAATATTGCCCGCGCAATATTCTTGGCTACCCGGGACGCAATGCAAGGCATAAACAAACCCGCCGTCAATCTTGAGCTGGGCATCCAGCGCAAATAACAACGGCAATTCGCACGGGGTTTTCGGGTTGATTTTGGCTTTGGCACACGCCAGCCGCCAAGCGCGTTTAATACCATCTTGCGCCAGCGTCGGCGAGCGCATCGCTTCGGCAGGTGTGTGGTGCAGAAACCGCCCAAAGCCTTTTTGGCAAAAGCCTTGGTAGCTGCGTGTGAACAAAATAAATTCATGCCATGCGTCATCAACCACTTGTGACGGCATGGACACCATACGGCGGCGGGCGCGGTTGCAGATATAAAAATAGTCCCGTAAACCTTCAAACACCAAATCCAATTGCTGGTCGGTCAGGCCGGGGTGCTTTTTTTGCAGTTTTTGCTTAATGGCGGGGTGGAATCGGTAGCTTTGGATATAAATCAACTGAAAGTTTTGTTTAACAACGACATACAGCCCAAAACCAAGGCTGATTACGATAACCGCCAGCAGAATACCGTGCATCACAATACCCCTAAAAATAGACATGGGCCCATTTTCAAAAAACGGCGGTGCCACCTATGCCCAGAGGCCGCGCCGCTGTCATTGAACCCTACGCCTGCATTGGCGCAGGGCATTTATAGCCAATACGATATAAAATGATGATGCCTACAAGAGGCCGGACGAAGGACTGCCTGTCCTTGAAGGACACGCAGTCCTTATCAATTTATAGTGCTTTAGCTATATCGGTACAGCTTATTCCTGATCCACAAATTTTTTCGCATAAGAAGCCAAATGCGGAATATCAATCCGATAACCTTTCAGCATCAAGCCCCAATACAACCAAGGGAATCCTGTCGTTTTGCCCCACCACCAGAACGAACGGTTCGCTCTAGGGTCTAACAAAGGAAACGAGGGTGTAACTTTGCCGCCATAGGAAAACTCAGCGAGCATCACGGTATTTAAAGAGGTGGTCAACGGGCAAGAACCGTAACCGTCATATCCTTCCACCACAGGCTGGCTTTTAATCAGCGCGAAAATATTGTCCACCACCACAGGCACTTGTTTGCGCACGGCGGCGGCTGTTTTTGCGTTGGACGTTGAACAGGCATCGCCTAAGCCAAAAATATTGGCGTATTTGTTGTGCTGTAAGGTCTTGTCATTGACATCCACCCAACCTCCGGCATTCGCCAGCGGGCTTTGCTTAATAAAATCCGGCGCACTTTGGGGCGGCGTGACATGGATCATGTCAAACGCTTGGGTGATGCGTGATTTGTTGCCATCGGCATCGGTCACTTCAAACGTCGCCTGTTTGGCCGGGCCGTCTATCGCCACCAAATTATGGTTGAACGAGGTTTTAATGCCGTAATCCGCCACCACTTTACTTAAGGCTTTAGCAAAAAACGGCACACCGAACAAACCAGGGCCGGCGTTTAAAAATTCAATGTGGAATTTGTCGAGGATGCCTTTTTTACGGAACCTGTCCGCCGCCAAATACATGATTTTTTGCGGCGCCCCGGCACATTTGATCGGCATGGGCGGCTGTGTGAACAAGGCCGTGCCGGATTGGATGTTTTGGATACACTCCCACGTGTATTCCACCGTGTCCGGCGAATAATTGCTGCATACCTGATTTTTGCCCAGTGTGTCTTTCAAGCCCTCAATTTTCTGCCAATCCAATTGCAAACCGGGGCAAACCACCAAATAGTCATACCCCCAGACATCCCCGGAACGCAAAGTCACCGTGTTGGCTTCAGGCTGGAAGCTTTCGGCGTAATCTTTCACCCATATCACCGATGGATGGATCAAATCGGCTTCCTGGCGGGTTGTCTTTTTTAAGGTATAAGCACCGCCGCCAATGATGGTGAATCCGGGCTGGTAGTAATGGACTTCTGAGGGTTCGACTAAGGTAATGTTGATGGTTTTGTTTTGCCTACGCATGTTATTGGCCACCGAAACGCCCGCTGCGCCGCCGCCAATAATCAATACGGTAGAATGTTGCTGGGTCATAAATCCTCCACTTTTTTTATATTGTTGTAATAGTTGTTTGCTGTTAGTAATAGGTACATGACAACGGCAGCACGGCCATGCCAGTACGCGGGCTTACTTTTGAACTAAAACGGCAATTAAGTCAAGTCGTTCAAACAGATGATCCCTAAACCCATAGAAATTCGTGCCATCACGGCACTGAAAATAATCAGTGCCGCCGCAGGGATACGCTATCGCACCATATTAGTCTATAAGTTAAGCGGCATAGAGATTGCCGGACGGGTTGTTTAACCCGTCTTCACCTTACAAACTCTTGATTGGGAAAGCTTTAAATGTTTCGGTCAGGTGAAGCCCGACCAGCAAGGGTCAAGAATGGCTTTCTTAGTATCTGGATGCCGCCATGCCTTGGCGGATGACGGTAAGCTATTGATTTTATCTTAATAATCTAGGGATTTATTCGGATAAAAGGGTGGCAATCGCGGATTTGGCATTACATTGGGCGATGATTTTTGCCATCTGGGATTCGTCTAACTTATGTTTGATGGCATCAATTCCATTTAAATCAAACGGTTGGTAATCTTTTTTGGCGAAAGTGACAATCTGGCACTTTTTAAAAGGCTGATTTTCAAATGGCAAGTTGATTTTCAAATCGACTGGTGCCGCCCCTTCCAAACTGGGCGCGTAAATCATAAATTCACCTTTTATTGCCAACACGGCCCGGTATTGTTTGGCACTGGTCAAATACAAGCACGCTACCTCAATATCTTTTTCTTTTAATTTCATATGCTTAATTATCCAAACACCCTAATTGGCTAAGGTCAATAATTTGGCAGGGGCGGTTAGTCATTTAATGTCATTGGCTCTTTTGTCCAATTGCGTTTGTAGCGGATAACCACTTTTGATTTTTCTTTAACGGGTTGGACGACTTTTTTGGGGTTAACTTGAAGTTGGGCCTGAAAATATGCGCTGTAATTGTTGGATGGTGTCATGTGATTCTTTTGTGATGATTGTGGATAGTATGGGGTTAAAACCACCGACAGAAGCGGGTTGGTTTTGTAAGCTGGTAAATTTGAAAATGACTTAACGAAGAACAGAACGAGGAATTACAGAGGAAACATCGAGGTGGTAAACAAAGCGAAATCAGATTTTTCTAGCTGCCCGGATTATAGGCCGATTACCGGACTTGTCAATTTGCTAGTTCTGCAATCTCAAAAATTGCATAGGTTCGACTGCGTGTCCTTGCCGGATAAAGGATACGCAGTCGTTTCGCAGAACGGCTTGACCAGAACTTGAATGACAATTGCCGGGTACTTAATGATGTGTGGTCAACCTAGATAAAAACGTAAGGCTTTGCTAAACAAAGCCTTTTTCGATCACAGGCAACACCCAATACTGGATGCCAGCCCCGGCAAATTCTTGTTTAAGCTGGGACACCAATCCGGCTAAGGCATGTGCGTCTATATAAAGCTGGAAACGGATTTTTTTTTGCCGTCCGCTGACTTGTTCCGCCAACGACAAGCCTTCATGCTGGTGATGATGGGCATTGATGGGAAAACTGCTGAAACCGTGTTCGGCTTCACGCACCAGCAAAAAATCCACCATGGCCTCTTCTAGGCTAGGTGGGACGTTAAAGGTAATCAAATAGTCTTGATGGATCATGAGATATTGCCCATAAAATTGAGTGACATATGTTTGTGCGCTTTGCATTTTTGTCCACGAATACCCTCTGGGGCACAAGATGCACGAAAAAACACGAAAAGCCCTTTTTTCGTGATTTTGGTGATTTTCGTGGACAATGTGTAACATCAAATCTAAGCCAATTCTGCGTGTCCAAAACGTTTGAACAAAATCGGCAGCAAAAACAAGGTCAAAAACGTTGAAGACACCAAGCCGCCGATCACGACTATCGCCAAAGGCCGCTGGATTTCCGAACCGGGTCCGGTGGCAAACAACAACGGGATCAGGCCAAACGCGGCAATACTGGCGGTCATCAATACCGGGCGCAGCCGCCGTGCTGAACCGACTTGCACGACTTTGGCGATGTCCATTCCGGTTGCCAGCAATTGGTTGAAGTAACTGACCATCACCACGCCATTCAGCACGGCGATACCCAGCAAGGCAATAAAACCGACCGAAGCGGGTACGGATAAATATTCGCCCGACAGCCACAAGGCAAACACACCGCCGACCATCGCCAGCGGAATGTTCGACAACACCAACACGGCCTGCCGTACTGAGCCAAACGTCGAAAATAGCAATAAGAAAATCAGCCCTAAAGACACTGGCACGACCACTGACAAGGTCGCGGCGGCACGTTGTTGGTTTTCAAACTGGCCACCAAACTCCAGCGTGTAACCTATCGGCAAGGCGACTTTTTCAGCGACGGCTTTGCGGGCTTCTTCGACAAAACCGACCAAGTCACGGCCTTGGACATTGCTGCGCACAACCGTAAAACGTTGGCCATGTTCGCGGCCTATCGCCACTACACCTTCGACTTTTTGCAGTTTCGCCACCGCCGTCACGGGCACATGGCTGCCGTTGGGCAAGGTAAGCTGCAAATTATCAAAATTGGCCGTGTTGCTGTTGCCACGCAAAATCAACGGTGTGCGCTTGATGCCTTCTTGGATAATACCCAAATTCAACCCTTCAATTTGCGCCCGCAACACCGTTTCGATGCTGTCGCTATCCAGACCTAAGCGTCCGGTGGCGGCTTTGTCGATGGTCAGTTGCAAAAATTGCATCCCGGCATTTTGTTTGACGAACACATCACTGGAACCTGTTATGTGCTTGAGCACTTCGGCAATTTCAATGCCTTTGTCATTCAATACCTGCAAGTCCGAGCCGAACAGTTTCACAGCGACATCGCCGCGTGTGCCGGTGAGCATTTCCGAGACGCGCATTTCTATGGGTTGGGTAAAACCAAACGCGATCCCCGGCGTTTGTTCCATGACTTTGCGGATGTCTTCAATCAGATGGTCTTTATCCGGCGTATGCCATTGGTCTTTCGGTTTGAGCACCAAAAACGTGTCAGTTTCGTTCAAGCCCATCGGGTCTAAGCCCAATTCGTCAGAACCGACCCGCGACACGACCGTGGCAATTTCCGGGATGTTTTTCAACAAGTTTTTTTGCACTTGCCCGTCCAACATGACCGATTGCGCCAAGGTGATGGACGGCAATTTTTCTAATTGCACGATAATGTCACCTTCGTCCATCGTCGGCATAAAGGTGCTGCCGATTTGGCCGAACACCAGCACCGTCACCGCCAACAACGCCCCTGCCCCGACATAGACTTTTTTGCTGTTCTCCAAACACCAGGCCAAGGCAGGTTTATACAAAGCTTGCAAATGCCTGGGCAACCACGGCTCTTCATGGGAAACGTCTTTGAGCAAATACGAGGCGATGACCGGAATCACCGTCAACGACAACACCAGCGAACCGCTCAACGCGAACACGATAGTCAAGGCCACGGGCGTAAACAACTTGCCTTCGAGACCCTGCAAGGTCAGCAACGGCAAAAACACGATGATGATAATCAAAATTCCTGACGTGACCGAAGCCGCCACTTCCCGCGTGGCGCGGTAAATCACATGTAGGCGCGGCAAACGGCTGGCGGTTTGGGTATGCGCCAAGTGCGTGATGAGGTTTTCCGTGACCACCACGGCGGCATCCACCAACATACCTATCGCTATCGCCAGCCCGCCCAAGCTCATCAGATTGGCGGACATGCCCATGTAGTTCATCAAAATGAACGTGAACAAAGCCGCCAACGGCAAGGCCAAGGCCACGACCAGCGCAGCACGCAGATTGCCCAAAAACAACAGCAACAGCACCACCACCAAGGCGATGGCTTCCAGTAAGGCGCGCAACACCGTATCCACGGCTTTGTCCACCAAATTGCCCCGGTTATAAAAGACTTTCGCCTCTACGCCTTTCGGGAAACTTTTACTGATTTGCGCAAGCTTCTCTTCAATGCCAACAATGGTTTGTCGGGCGTTAGCACCGCGCAAACTCAACACCAAGCCCGTCACGGATTCACCTTCGCCGTTTTTACTGACCGCGCCATAGCGGGTCAACGCGCCGATTTTGACTTCGGCAATATCACCGACCGTAACCGAAACCCCGTTTTTCGCGTCCACGACCAAGCCGCGCACATCCGCTAGGGTTTTCAAACGGCCTTCGGCGCGGACAATCAAGGCTTCTTCGCCGTCACTGAGCCGCCCTGCCCCGTCATTGCGGTTATTGTTTTGCAGGGTCTGCACCAACATCTGCGTGGTGATGCCCCGTGCCGACAAGCGGGTATTGTCTGGGATGACTTCAAAACTCCTGACCAAACCGCCCAAGGAATTGACATCCGCGACACCTGGCACGGTACGCAAAGCGGGACGGATCACCCAATCGAGCAAATCGCGCCGTTCCATCAGGCTCAAACCACCCCCTTCAATGCTGAACATGAACATCTCACCTAAAGGCGTGGTCATCGGCGCAATGCCGCCTTCAATATCGGCAGGCAAGGAACTCCATAAAGTGTTCAGGCGTTCGGCGATTTGTTGCCGCGCCCAGAAAATGTCCGTGCCTTCTTTAAAATCCACCGTAATGTCGGTGAGCGCGTATTTGGCAATCGAGCGCAGCATGGTTTGTTTAGGGATGCCCAACAATTCCACTTCAATCGGTGCGGTGATCCGCGCTTCGATTTCTTCCGGGGTCATGCCGGGGGCTTTGACGATGATTTTTACTTGGGTCGGCGATACTTCAGGAAACGCATCAATCGGGATTTGGTTAAACGCATAATACCCGCCACCCGTCAGCATCAGCACGACAATCATCATCAACAGCCGCTGACTTAAGGCAAAGCTGATTAAATGTCCCATTATTCATCGCTCCCCAAACCTAACCAATTGGCTTTCAAAGCAACCGCGCCTTGCACGGCGATGTTTTCCGAACCTGTCAACGCGCCACTGATGGTCGATTCATCCTGCTGTTTGCCAATCACGGTCACGGAACTGGCGGTAAATCCGTCCGCCGTTTGCACAAACACATAGGCTTTGCCTTCGTTTTGGGCTATCGCACTGTTCGGTACTGTAAACGCTGGCTTATCATGCGGTTGGATGATTTGGACATTGACCCGTTGGCCGGGGCGGACAGCCGTTTGCGAGCCTTTGATGGCGGCACGCGCCAAAATGGTTTGGTTTTCTGGGTTAACCGATTGGCCTAATAAGGTGATTTTAGCGGTGACAGGCAAAGGCTGGACTTGTGCAGTGGCATCGCTGACGGGATTTTCCAACAATACTTTATCGCCGAGTTTGATTTGGCCGATGCGCTCTTGCGGAATATTGATTTCCACCCATAGCTCATCCAAATTGGCAACCCGGTACAGCGGCGCAAAACTGTCAATACGCGCCCCCGCCACGGCCATTTTCTCGATGATGACACCCGTGATCGGCGAGCGGATCGCTAAAGCGTTGGACAAATGATGGGTTTTCTTCAAGTTTTCAATATCTGGTGATGACATGCCCGCCATTTCTAGCAGTTGCCTGTGTTCATTGGCAACCGACACCAAACCGTTATATTGGCTGCGGGTTTCCTGCCAACGCCGTTCCGGGGTGATGCCGTCATGGAACAGCTTTTCATCACGCTGATAGCTTAAAGCCCCTAGTGCCAAATCATTGGATGCTTTCAGATACAACTGTTGCAGGGACAATAATTCGGCACTGTGCAATTGCGCCAGCACTTGGCCTTGCTTGACCTTATCACCTATCGCCGCGTGCAATTTGCTGATCAAACCCGTTTGCGCGGCACTGACCACGTATTCTTGCGTAGGTGGCACAACAATTTTGGCGGGCGCGTACAACACCGGAATATGCGAAACCGGGATCAATTTGCCCAGCACGACACCCAGATTATTACTGTGTTCGGTGGACATTTTGATGGTGTTGTCCAATGCCAAAGCTGTACCTAATGGCAAAAAACACAACGTGGCGACTGCCAGAAAGATTTTTGTCCACGAATATCCTCTGGGGTACAAGCGGCACGAAAAAAGCGGGCTAGCCATTCTATTTTCGTGTTTTTTCGTGCTTTTCGTGGACATAATTTTTGTTTCTATGCGGTTGAAATTTTTCATGGCATGACTCCAACGGCTTGGTTATAAAAGGCTTGGTCGCGTTGTAAAATCACGGCGCGTTCTTTGGCATTCAAAATCGCCTGCTGGGTACGGGATTGGATTTTTAACAAGTCAATCAGGTCAATTTCACCCACGGCATAAGCGGTATGGGTCATGGTCAAATGTTGTTCCGCGACGCTTTTCAACTCATTGGCCGTTTCCAGCTCGGCGCGGTTGACTTCCAAATTATGTTCGGCTTCGTGGTGGGCTTGTTCCAAATCGCGGCGCAATTGTTCGCGTTCGGCCATCAGACGGCTCAATTCAACATTGACGGCGGCAATTTGCGGTTGCCGATGCGCACTGCCACCAAACGGCACATTGACACCGATATTGAAACTTTCGGTGTTGTTGCTGCGTGGGTCATTATCGCCCCGGTCACTGTTCACGCCCACGCTCAGATGCGTTTGCCCGTTGCCCACCAATTTCAGTGCGTCCAATTCGGCTTGTTTGCGGTCAATTTGGCTATTGATCGCCAACAAGGTTGGATGGTTTTGCTGGATTTCTTTTAGCCCTACCAGCTGTTCCTGAAAGCTTGCCGGGATTTGGGTGGTTTGGGTGACACTGGCATAACGTTTGCGCGAGTGCATCAGCTCCGCTTCCGCCAAGGTCAACACCGAACGCTTTTGTAGCAGCTCAGTTTGCGCCAACAATTGGTCGGCGCGGGGCAAATCGCCCAATTCCACGCGGCGTTTGATTTTTTCAAACAGTTTTTGATAAATCGCCAATTCTTGGGCGGCTTGCTCGTAACGGATTTTTTGTAGTTCCATATCCCATAAGGCGGTGCGTACCAAACCCGCGACCCGCAAGCGTGTGGCTAGGGTTTGCTGTTCGGCACTGACTCCTGCCTTGTTGCCCGTGTCCAGTTCGGCATCTCGTTGGCCAATATTCCATAACGGCACTTGGACAGTAGCATCAATGTAATGCAGCGTGCCACTGGTCGCTTCTTGGTATTGCAAGCCCGCTTGCGGTGCGCCTGCTAGCCAACTTTGCCCGCGTTGCCTAATGGCGGCGGCCTCTTCTTCCAAGGCTTTCAGCCAACGGGTGTCAGGGTATTTTTCCATTGTCAAATCCACCACCTTGGCTAAAGACAGTTTTGGGTCAACGGTGATCGGGTCTTGATGCGCTACCACGGACGCTTTTAAATCGGGTGGCGCAGCGTCTTTCGCCAACGATGGCAAAGCGATAAACATGAAAGGCACGGCAAGCAAGCCACGCCACAGGCGCAACCGGGCAAACCGCAAGCGGGGCGGGAAAGTTAAAGAAAGCATAAGATAAACTCAATGCGGCAAATACCGCGTGTTAGCAAATTCAACAATGTATCGGTAAACAGAAAGTTGTGTTCAGGTTTAGGCCGATACAAACAACAAAGGCAAGGACTTGCCTTACTAGCTTAAGCCAACAGCAAAGACAGGGGTGGGGCGCGTGGGGCGTGTGCGGAGCGGGCCAGTTGATAGGCAAAAATGAACGGGGGCGGCGGAAATGGAAGGATACCAATTACCCTAAAAAAACCGATTTTGGGCTTGGTTTGGGTGCAGTAGCAGGCGAAGTCGCAATCCGCCAAACTGTCAGGCTGGGCTTGCATGATACCTGCGTTAACCCCCACCACCATACCTTCTGGTGGTACATCTAAGGTGGCTTTTAAACCTTGTCCAACAGAGTAATCGTAATGGACATTCAGCGTTTCCAAGCCTGGCACATGCAGTTTTGCCGCCCCGGCCTCAAAACCCGAAAACACAGGTGATCCGGCGTGGGTATGAGCATGGACTAAGGGAGCCAGCAATTGCAGCAACACCAAAAAAACGACCAAACTGATACGTGGGATTGTGGACATGCCGCCAAACAGGGAAAGTGAAAATGTGCGGCATTATAGCATTGCCACACGGTAGCGGGTTTAGTTGTGTTACGTTTACTAAAAATGGGCTGAAAAAATAAAGCCCGGTAAGCTAGAAAGCTTGCCGGGCCTTTTAATCGGCGTGAGGCAGGGATTAGGTTTTGGAAAACACCAAATGCCCGTCATCATTGACCATGACATGGATCACATCACCACCCGCAAAATGCCCGGACAAAATTTCTTGCGCCAGCGGATTTTCCAGATGTTGCTGGATCGCCCGTTTCATAGGCCGTGCGCCATACACCGGATCAAAGCCCGCTTCACCCAATAAATCCAAGGCCGCATCGCTAATGGTGAAACCAATATCACGGTCTTGCAGGCGTTGGCGCAAGAAGTCGATTTGGATACCGGAAATGGCTCGGATTTGCTCACGTCCCAGTGGATGGAACACCACCGCTTCGTCGATACGGTTGATGAATTCTGGACGGAAATATTGGCTGACTTTTTCCATCACTGCCGATTTCATCACCGGATACAAGGTTTCACCCGCCAGTTCTTGGATAATGTCCGAGCCTAAATTGGACGTCATGACAATGACCGTGTTCCTAAAATCGACCGTGCGGCCTTGTCCGTCGGTCAAGCGTCCATCATCCAACACTTGTAGCAGCACGTTGAAGACATCAGGATGGGCTTTTTCGATTTCGTCCATCAAGATCACCGAATACGGTTTACGCCGCACCAACTCAGTCAGATAACCGCCTTCTTCATAACCGACATAGCCCGGAGGTGCACCAATCAGCCGTGCCACGGAATGTTTTTCCATGAATTCGGACATATCGATACGCACCATCGCATCGGTAGTATCGAACATGAATTCTGCCAAAGCCTTGCACAATTCGGTTTTACCGACACCAGTAGGCCCCAAAAATAGGAACGAGCCGTTCGGGCGGTTCGGGTCGGACAATCCGGCGCGGGAGCGGCGAATGGCGTTGCTGACGGCTTTTAGGGCTTCCGGTTGGCCAATCACCCGTTTACTTAAGGATTCTTCCATGCGCAGCAATTTATCGCGTTCACCTTCGAGCATTTTCGAAACCGGAATGCCTGTCCATTTCGACACCACTTCGGCGATTTCCTCGTCGGTAACTTTGTTTCTGAGCAAGGTCATTTTCGGAGCTTCGGCAGGGGCCGCTTGATGCAGTTGTTTTTCCAATTCAGGAATAATGCCGTATTGCAATTCCGCTTGTTTCGCCAAATCGTTGGCGCGGCGGGCAGCTTCCAAGTCCGTTTTGGCCTGCTCCAGTTTTTCTTTTACCGAAGCCGAACCTTGTAGCGAGGCTTTTTCAGCTTTCCAAGTTTCTTCCAAATCGGAATATTCTTTTTCCAGATCAGAAATTTCATCTTCGAGAATTTCCAAACGTTTTTTCGAGGCGTTGTCTTTTTCTTTTTTCAACGCAACTTGTTCGATTTTTAACTGGATCAAACGTCGGTGTAGCCTATCCATCACTTCCGGTTTGGAATCAATTTCCATACGGATGCGGCTGGCGGCTTCGTCGATCAAATCAATGGCTTTATCCGGCAATTGGCGGTCAGCGATATAGCGGTATGAAAGAGTGGCAGCAGCGACAATGGCCGGGTCGGTGATTTCCACGCCGTGATGCACTTCGTATTTTTCTTTCAGGCCGCGCAAAATGGCAATGGTGTCTTCCACTGAAGGTTCATCCACCAAGACTTTTTGGAAGCGGCGTTCGAGTGCCGCATCTTTTTCGACATATTTGCGGTATTCATCCAAGGTGGTTGCGCCGACGCAATGCAATTCGCCCCTTGCCAAAGCGGGTTTGAGCATATTTCCAGCATCCATCGCGCCTTCGGCTTTGCCCGCACCGACCATCGTATGCAACTCGTCGATGAACAAAATCACTTGGCCTTCTTGTTTGGCCAAATCGTTCAACACCGCTTTCAGACGTTCTTCAAATTCGCCCCGGAATTTTGCACCTGCAATCAATGCCGCCATATCTAAGGCCAAGACTTGCTTGTGCTTCATGCCTTCGGGCACTTCGCCGTTAACGATGCGCTGCGCCAAACCTTCGACAATAGCGGTTTTGCCGACACCGGGTTCGCCAATCAGTACCGGGTTATTTTTAGTACGGCGTTGCAACACTTGGATAGTACGGCGGATTTCATCATCACGGCCTATCACGGGGTCAAGCTTGCCCTGCTCCGCCCGTTCGGTCATGTTGATGGTGTATTTTTTCAAAGCTTGGCGTTGGTCTTCGGCGTTTGGGTCATTCACCGCCGCGCCGCCGCGCATCGTGTCTATGGCCTGCTCCAAACCAGTTTTAGTGACACCGGATTTTTTCAGCAAATCGCCCAATGAGCCTTTTTCTTCCAAAGCGGCGAGCAGGAACAGTTCGCTGGAAATGAATTGGTCTTGGCGTTTTTGCGCCAGTTTATCGGTGAGGTTGAGCAAGCGGATCAGCCCATTCGACAATTGCAAATCGCCACCCGCGCCGCTGACACTGGCAAAACTATCCAGTTGTTTGCCTAGTTCAGTGCGCAATTGTTGGGTGTTGACGTTCAGTTGCTGCAATAAAGGCTTGACGCTACCGCCTTGCTGGTCAAGCAAAGCCGCCATGAGATGAGCGGGTTCTATAAATTGGTGGTCTTTACCCAAAGCCAAGCTTTGGGCATCGGCCAAGGCGGATTGGAATTTGCTGGTAAGTTTGTCCATACGCATAAAATGACCTGTGAGTGTGTTTTAGTTATTGCTTATATGGGGTCGGGAAGGTTTATTTCAAGAAACAGTCCTGCTTTTGCAAAGAAATAATTTTCCGCTTTTGGCGCAAAATCGTTTAAATTGCCGGGTTAAAAAATAGTTTTCCCGTTTGTTTAATGAAAGGCAGATTGCATTATGAGTAAGTCATCCCATACGATTCCAAGCTATCAGCAACTGAAAAAATTGCGTACCGCGCTGGCAATCGCCCAAGGCTGTGTGCTGTTAAGCGCGTTGCAACGGGAAATTGAAAGCACGGTTTCACAAGACCAAGCTAAACGGGTGACGTATCTGACAGAGTTGTTTTCACGCATCCATCGGGAAATCTTTTTTGATTGGAAAGACCAAGCAACCGTCAACCACCGTCCTGGCACGATGCCCGATGCGGCCAAGCGTAAGTTGTTCCGGGAAACCATTGAACGGCTCGTATTGGATGGTGACGACAATAAAGACACGGCGATTTTTGACAACAATGGCTTTGTTATCCAGACAGAAAATATCGCCGAACGCTTGAGCGTGTTTTACCAAAAAATGCGTGAAGTCAGGCCGTTCAATTATGGCAACCGGGTGACGCTGGATTTGTTTATGGTCGCACTAGGCAAATTGCCCGCGTTCAAGGCGGTGTACGAACAAGGCATAGACTTTCGCCGCTTGGCTAAAAATGACCCGCTGGCTTTGCACCATCTGGACAGCAGTTTGGATGCAGTCACCTTGGCCTTTCAACATGCCCTCGACCCCACCCGTAGCAAATGTTTACAGAATATGGCCAATGGTTATGGCAAGTGGCCGGAAAATAAAAAGTTTGTCTTAGGCCTCCCGTTTTTGTCGCACACCACCACAGATGGCATCACCTGTTTGGTGACCATCAATGGCGGGCTCGTGCCCTTGGCAAGCATCCGTGAAGATTTGTTTTTGCCTGGACGGCAATTTGCTGATTATCCTTTAGAAATCACCGAACATGTGATTGGCTACCTACCCGACACACAAGCCTTGCGCCCACCTTATGACACGGAAATTGACGGCATCAGCATCCCCAAAAATGGTTTGGCACCGTTATTTTGTTTAGATGTGAACATACTCACTGGCTTACGTGCGCCGGGACATACCGAGTTGGTCGAACTGATCAAACAATGCACCGGCCCAGGGGCGACGGTGTTCAACTTGGCCAATAACGAGGGCTTAAAAAACCAATTGTTACAGGCAGCAGAAGGCGACAGCCGTTTATACCGTGGCGTGGAAATCGCTTATGAACGTATCAGCCGGATGACGCAAAAATTGGACAATGCCAAAAAAGTCATTTTTGATGGCAAAACCGCCGATCCCCAACCTAAACTATTTATGAGCATGGGCGGGGCGGGTTCTGGTAAGACCGCCGTGGAAGAAATCGCCACAGCGCAATGTGGCGACAACTATGTCATTGCCTCGTTGGACGAATTCCGCAAACTGAGCGATTTGTACACCGTACTGACCGCCGCCAGCCACCACAGTGATGACTATTTGTTCGTCGAACCGTTTGCCAACCGTTTACGTGGCTTGGTCGCACAATATGCGCAACTTGCCAAAGTCAATATTCTTTACGATGGCACAGGCATCCCTTACCGCCCGCGCTACAGCGATATAGTCGATAGTTTTAAAACAGCCGGGTTTTATACCCAAATCACCGCAGTCGATGCTTTTATCGTCAAACCGGAAGGCCGTGAAGACGAATTGCCGCGTTCGGCAGTCATCAATAGCGTCAAAGACCGTTTTGCCAAAACCGGACGCGCCTTGCCTTGGGTGGTGACCGTGGACAAACACATCCGCGCCCCCGCCTCGTTCCTGTCCGCCGTACAACATCTTTCTGTGCAAAAAGTGTCCTTGTTCGCCAATGACGGCGAGCGCGACAAGCATTATCTGGTGGCGGAAAGTTTTGATTTTAGCGATGAGGAAGTACGCGCCTTACAGCGGCATCAATTGGGCGGGTCTTTGGCGGAACATGTCCGGTCGATCATCCGGTATTGCCATGATTCGGTCTTGAAGAATTTGTCTAACAACAACGTGGACATTCTTGACGCTTGGCTGGACAGAAATCCGGCGTTTTCAGAAAGCAACATTGCCTATCAAATTTACCACAGCGGCAACATCCATCGGGTGTTGCTGATTTACAATGCCAGACGGTTGGTGGATTTTATCGAAAAACGCCAGTTGAATCCGAATGCGTCGGGGGAAGAAGGTTTGCTGCATAAGCCAGAAGCCTTGGCTTTCCATGTTGACCCGTGCGCGGATGAGCCGTGGATGACTAAATTGCAGGATTCGCCTTGCCGTTAGATGTTTTTTTTAAGAAACGTTCACCACGAAAGGCGTACCCATAAAATACCGGAATGATTCCCTGTATTTTTATGGATAGTTTCCAGTTTAAGAAGGATTTAGAAAGAACCCCCAAAACAAGTTGGTAGTCCTGCAATTGTCATGATTTATGAAAAGTCAAGCCTTGAAGAATTATAGTGGTGGACAAAAAGCCAGATGGCGCCGATATGGTTATCCAGCTTTTTGGAAAAAGCCAGCGATTGCCTGACCAGACGCGACACCCGGTGACGCAGGGTGTTGTTGAAGCGTTCGATGTGGTTGGTAAGGCCGCTGTCTTTACCTGCCGCGACGTGGCGGTCTTCGGGGAAGACCTTGGCATAGGCCTCCCAATAGTCCGTGTAGCAGATGGCCGACTCGCGGTAGGCTTCGGGCAGCGAGTCCCACAAAGCCTGCGCGCCCGCCCGGCTGCGGTCACCGACATGCACGCCGACGATGGCGCGGGTCTTCCTGTCCAGGGCCAGCCAGACCCATTGCTTGTTGCCTTTGTTGCCGACGAACGACCACAGCTCGTCGCATTCCAGGCAAAGGCCGGTTCCGGGCTGATGCTTGGCCACCCGGCGCGGCACCCGCTGGTAAATCCGGTTTACGTAGGTTTGCAGCCACCGCTCGGACACCCCGACCACGCGGGCGATGCCCGCCAGGGGGATACGCTCCAGCAGCAGGCGGCCAATCATGGTTTTTTGCCACGGGGAAACCCTCGGTTTCTTCGGGTTGGCCACAAACTGCCGTTGGCAGTCCTGGCAACGGTATTGTTGGCGTCCTGTCAAAGGGCGGATGCCGTTTTTGACAACGGTATTGGAGTGGCAGCGGGGACAATTCATCGGGGCAAAATGGGCTTATCATAGCCTATTGCCTTTTTTCAGATCATTACGATTGCAGGACTACCAA